>JAIKWU010000018.1 GCA_024684455.1 Bacteroidaceae bacterium
CATGCCGCAAATGTTCTTGAGGAAGCGTGTGGTGCCCTCGATGCCACCTTCGTTCGTGAAGTTATAGGCAAAACTCTTCTCGTTGATGATGGCGTCAGGCACCTCGATACCGAGCAACGACCATGTGCCGCAACTCAGGTATGCAAAGCGTTCGTTCTCGGCGGGTACGGCCGCTACGGCACTTCCCGTGTCGTGTCCCGCCACGGCCACGACGGGTATGGCACCAAGCCCTGTCAGACGTTGTACCTCGTCACTCAACACACCCACTTGTTCGCCTGGTTGTACATAGCGTCCGAAACGGGTTTCGTCCAAGCATATGGCTTGCAAGAGTTCGTCGTCCATGCGCTTCGTGCGTGGGTCGAGCATCTGGCTCGTGGAGAGCACGGTGTATTCGCATACCTGCTCGCCCGTCAACATGTAGATGAGGGCATCGGGTATGAAGAGTATCTTGTCGGCCACCTCCATGGCGGAATCGTGGTTTCGGCGCAGGGTGTCGAGTTGGAAGAGCGAGTTGAAGGGCATGAACTGGATGCCCGTCTTGTCATATACCTTTTCACGAGGCATACGTTCGAAGAAGGCCTCCATCGCGCCCTCCGTGTGTGGGTCACGATAGCAATAGGGTTGGCGCAACAAACCGCCGTCCTTACCGAACAAGGCAAAGTCGCACCCCCACGTGTCAATGCCTATGCTCTGAATCGCAATACCTTCCCTGGCCACCAGTTTCAACCCCTCCAAAATTTCGCGATAGAGCGAAAGGAGGTCCCAATGACAATGACCGCAAGTTTGGATGATGGGGTTCTGGAAACGAGTCAATTCGCGCTGGGTGAGACGTCCATTCTCCAGCGTCCCGAGGATTGTGCGCCCACTCGTCGCGCCAAGGTCTATTGCAAAGAAGTTCATCATGGGTTATTGTCGTATTATAATGTTTCAAGGTCAAGGTACCAGTACACGATGTCCATTCACGATGTAGATGCCACGAGCCAATCCTTCACGCCAAGTATTGAACGATGCATTGCGCTTAACACAAATGCCTTGCAACGTAAAGACAGAACCACTCCATCGTCCCTCGACAGGTTCTTCTTCAATAAAGGAGGGGATATCAGTAGGATAAGTGTCGGTAGATGCGACGGAAGGTTGCCAAACAATGGGCTCCTCCAGTTCGTCAGCCGTCAATTCGTAGGGTGTCAACTTGCTGTAAATATAGATGGCACGTCGGCGCAACCATGTCTTGGCCTGATTGGACGACGTAGCATAGTTCTGTCCGTCTCGCCACAAAGTGGCATTGTTCGTAAAAGACGAGGCCGCAAACTGGTAATAGTCATCAACGTAATCAAGCAGTTCGTCAAGTCCGCCCTGCTGCATAAAGCGTGTCCAAAGCGCATAACAGGCACGGTCGATGGCTTCGCTGCCATAACGCAATCGTTTCCAGAACTGGTCGGTGGCATGGGCATTGGCTCCACCACTATAAGTATGGGTGGGTGAAGTATAGAAATTATCAGTGTAGCCAGAGGTGTAATAGGTAATGCGGTCGGCATAGCCATACGCCCAATCGAAGTCCCAGACAGGACCAAATACGTAGGGACTTCCAGCAAGTAGGTCCTCTTTGTAAAGGAAGACGCTCTTGGGGTGCATAAGTTCGTAGTTGCCAATCAATTCGTTGAGAGACAGATAGGCTGCAAGACGTTTGACATCAACAAGGTCGGTGATGTCCTCCCCATCGCTTACTGCTTGCATAAAGTCATTGACATCGTCAATAATCTCCTGTCGAGTCAAAGTCGTAGTGGCAGACTGATTGTCAAACTCAGGTTCCTTGATGTTGACGGGCATGTAGTAAGCCGACGTACGGAACTTGGTGGAGTCGGAATAGGTGTCGAGTTCAAGGAGAACGGCACGACTTTCATCATCGAGTTCGATGCTGTTGTTGTGTATCCCTATTTTCTCCGTAAAAGTGTAACTGCCACGGTAGTTTCCGTTGAAATAAAGTTCGACAGGAACGATATGATTAGCAGCGGCACAGCCCATAAGATGGGCGGCTTTCATGCCAATAGAACCCGTCATCATTGAGCCTCTCTGTGCATTGGCAAGCAGCACCCAGTTTTTGCCGCGTGTCAATCCGAAGGGTTTCAGGCCCGAAGGGAACTTCAGACGATAGGGATTTTTGGCCGTGGGGTCTGAGGACCAACTCGTGTTGCCACGTCCCTTGATTTGTAGTGCCACCTCAGGCATGTCGGGCCAAATGCCCTGGCCATTGATGTGCAATGTGGCATCCACATAAACGGTCTTGCTACAGGGGAGTTCCCCATCTTCAGTAGCAATATGGAGAAGAGGAATGGATGTTGCTGTATCTGTGGGGAAAGTGACATTCACATCGTAAGTTCTTCCGTAAGGCTCCCATTGCAGTTCGGTGGAGACAGCGTACTGCACAAGCACCTGAAATCCAGGGCGTGCCACGGTATAGTGTATAGGCTCGCAGAAGCACTGGCGCGACCGTTTGGACTGTTGTTCTATCTGGTCAACATAGGCCCGTGCCAGTGTGTCGGACAGTTGGAAGGAGGGTGTAAGCCATTTGCCGATAGAAGGCACAACGGCAGTCACGACCGTGTCGCCACGTATGTCGGCAACGACATCCGTAAAGACCTGGTCGTTGTACTTATTGTTGAACTTAAACAGCGTTAGTCGCGGCAAACTGTCTGGGGCATACTCAGAAACGGAATCAATCAGCGAAAAACGATAGACGTGCTGTTCGTCATCAATCGTAGTCAGCGTCATCGTCTCCGTATTTTCGCTCACTTCCTTCACCAGTTTCATCGGATACACATCGAGCCTCTCGGGAGAGAGATAAACATAAAGGGTGTCACGCCGAGCAGAAAATGCTTCGGCCGACACCCATACCAGTGCTATGAAAAGGGAGCAGACTCTCATGAATCGTCAGTTCGCCATTTCTGACATGAACTTGATGCGAACCAACCGGACATCCTCTTCCGTATAGTCCTCGTCGAGATTGTCAAGTGCCGTATCCAAGTCATCGGTTTCACTCTCACGGAAATACTCAAAGATGTCCTCCACACGATCCTCATCCATCACCTCTTCAAGGAAGTAGTCGATGTTCAGGCGGGTTCCGCTATAGACGATGGACTCTATCTCATCGAGCAGTTCACCGAAGTCCATGCCATTCATCACTGCAATATCGTCGAGAGCCACCTGACGGTCAATGCTCTGGATGATGCTGACCTTCAGTTTCGACTTGTTCGCCACGGTACGGACACGCATGTCGGTTGGGCGTTCGATCTCGTTCTCGTCGCAGTATTTCTTGATTAGTTCGCAGAACTCCTTGCCATAACGTTTCGCCTTGCCAGCCCCCACCCCAGGCAGGTTCTGCAGTTCCTCCAGCGTGACGGGATACAGCGTCGTCATCGAGTCGATCGAATTGTCCTGGAAGATAACATAGGGAGGCACGTTGAACCTACGGGCAAGCGACTTGCGCAAATCCAGCAGCATCGCGTGCAGTTCCTGGTCTGCACCGCCAGCCACAATACCTTCTGGCGTAGCATCTGGACTTTCATCGTCAAAGTCATTATCCTCCATCACCATGAAAGTCGTAGGATTCTTCATGTACTTCTTTCCCTCCTTCGTCAGTTTGAGCAGCCCATAGTTCTCCACATCCTTCTTCAGGTATTCTGACAACATCGCCTCATTGAGAATCGCCGTCCAGAGCGTCTCTTCCACGTCGGCACCCTCGCCAAACGTCTCCAACTGCTCATGCTTGTGAGCCAGCACTGTTTCAGTTTCGTTGCCCCGCAACAAGTCGATGATGTAGTCTGCCTTGAAATTCTCCTTCACCAACTGTACCGTCTTCAGCACGAGCAGCAACTGCTCCCGTGCATCCACCTTCGTCTTCGGGTGCAGACAGTTGTCACAGTTCTCACAGTTGTTGGGCTCGTACTTCTCACCGAAGTAATGGAGCAGTAACTTGCGTCGGCAAACAGACGATTCGCAATAGTTGGCCGTCTCCCTGAGCAACTGGCGGCCGATGTCCTGCTCTGCAACAGGTTTGCCCTCCATAAACTTCTCCAACTTCTGCAAATCCTTGCGTGTGAAGAAAGCGATGCAACGGCCCTCGCCGCCGTCACGGCCTGCACGCCCCGTCTCCTGATAATAACCCTCAAGACTCTTGGGGATGTCATAATGGATAACAAAACGGACGTCAGGCTTGTCTATCCCCATGCCGAAGGCAATCGTCGCCACGATTACGTCGATACGCTCCATGATAAAGTCATCCTGCGTCTCGCTGCGCACCTGGCTGTCCAGCCCCGCATGATAGGCTGCCGCCTTGATGTTATTGGCCTTGAGCACTTCCGCCAGTTCCTCCACACGCTTACGGCTCAGGCAGTAGATGATGCCGCTCTTCCCCTCGTTCTGACGGATAAAGCGGATGATGTCCCTATCCACGTCCTTCGTCTTCGGACGCACCTCATAATAAAGGTTGGGGCGGTTGAACGACGACTTGAATTCCTTCGCGCCCACAATGCCCAGGCTCTTCTTGATGTCAGTGCGCACCTTGTCGGTCGCTGTCGCCGTCAGTGCAATGACAGGAGCCCTGCCAATCTCATTCACAATGGGACGGATGCGACGGTATTCGGGGCGGAAGTCATGCCCCCACTCGGAGATGCAGTGTGCCTCATCGACTGCATAGAAGGAAATCTTCACCGACTTCAGGAACTCTACATACTCATCCTTCGTCAGCGATTCGGGAGCCACATAGAGCAGTTTGGTCTTTCCCTCGGTCACGTCCTGCTTCACCTGCTCGATGCTCTGTCGGTTGAGCGACGAGTTGAGGAAATGAGCCACCGAGTCCTCCTCACTATAATGCTTAATAGCATCCACCTGATTCTTCATCAAGGCAATCAGGGGTGAAATCACAATCGCAGTACCCTCCATCAGCAAGGCGGGTAACTGGTAGCACATTGACTTACCACCCCCCGTAGGCATGAGCACAAACGTGTCATTGCCGCTCATCAGATTCTCGATAATCGCTTCCTGGTCGCCCTTGAACGTGTCAAAACCAAAATAATACTTCAGGGCTTCCGTCAGGGTTCTTTCCTTCTTCTTCATGGCCACCGTCTGTTTGATTTCACAAAATTAGAACGAAAAAATGAATCCTGCAAATTTTCGGGAGAAAAAAATTGGCAAAGAGGCAAAAAACAAAAATCGGCAGTCTTGGATGACTGCCGACTTATTGTTGATTCCTATTCCTGTCGTTCTTTCAGCACGTTCATATTCGTCTTTGCCATCTGCGACTTGGCAAATTCGAGTGTGACATGAAACGTGTCGGTGTGTTTCGAGGGTATCTCGAACATGGCATCCATCATGATAGCCTCGACGATGGAACGGAGTCCGCGGGCTCCCAACTTGAACTCGATGGCTTTGTCGACGACATAGTCGAGAACCGCCTCGTCGAAGGTCAGACGGACGCCGTCGAGTTGGAACAAATAAGTGTATTGCCGGACGATGGCGTTCTTGGGTTCAGTCAGGATGCTGCGCAGGGCTTCACGACCAAGCGGTTCGAGATGGGTGAGGATGGGCAGACGGCCTACAATTTCAGGAATGAGTCCGAACGACTTGAGGTCCATCGGTGCAATATACTGCATGAGGTTCGACTTGTCGATTTTCGTGACGTTCTGCACGGCGTCGAAGCCGACGACGTGGGTGTTGAGTCGTTGGGCTATGCGCCGTTCGATGCCGTCGAAGGCTCCACCGCAGATGAAGAGGATGTTCTTCGTATCGACTTGTACAAACTGTTGCTCGGGATGCTTACGTCCACCATAGGGAGGGACATTGACGACGGAGCCTTCGAGCAGTTTAAGCAATCCTTGTTGCACACCTTCGCCACTCACGTCGCGTGTGATGCTGGGATTGTCGCTCTTGCGGGCTATCTTGTCTATTTCGTCGATAAAGACGATGCCCTGTTCGGCACGCTTGGGGTCGTAGTCGCATTCTTGCAGGAGTCGGGAAAGCAGGCTCTCAACGTCTTCGCCGACGTAACCGGCCTCAGTCAGCACGGTGGCATCTACGATGGTGAAGGGAACCACGAGCATCTTGGCAATGGTCTTGGCGAGGAGGGTCTTTCCTGTACCCGTACTGCCAACCATGATGATGTTCGACTTCTCGAGTTCGACGTCTTCCTCTCCCTTTCGGCCCATTTGCTGCAACCGTTTGTAGTGGTTATAGACAGCGACGGAGAGAGACTTTTTTGCTTCGTCCTGTCCGATGACGTACTGGTCGAGGTAGGCTTTGATTTCAGCGGGTTTGGGCAGTTGCTTGAGGTCGGGCATGGCTGGGCGCTTCTGTGTGGCCCGTTTGTTCTCGACGATGATTTCGTGTGCCTGTTCTGCACATTCGTCACAGATGTTGCCATTGAGTCCCGTGATGAGGAACCCCACTTCTTTCTCCGTCCGTCCGCAAAAGGAGCATGTCCGTAGTTTAGCCATTCTTCTTCCGGCTGAGTACTTGGTCAATCATTCCGTAGTCGCAGGCTTCCTGTGCGGTCATCCAGTGGTCGCGGTCGGAGTCTTCCCATACCTTTTCGAAGGGCTGGCCTGAATGGTCGGCGATGATGGTGTAGAGTTCCTTTTTCAGTTTCTGAATCTCACGGGCCGTGATTTCGATGTCACTTGCCTGTCCATGAGCACCACCCATCGGCTGGTGAATCATCACACGGCTATGCGGCAAAGCCTGACGCTTACCCTTCGTTCCCGAGACAAGCAGCACTGCAGCCATCGAGGCAGCCATGCCAGTGCAGATGGTCTGTACGTCGCTGTTGATGAACTGCATCGTGTCGTAGATGCCCAGTCCTGCATAGACGCTTCCGCCTGGCGAGTTGATGTAGATGCTGATGTCCTTACCCGAATCGGCGGAGTCGAGGTAGAGCATCTGTGCCTGCAACACATTGGCGGTGTAGTCGTTGATTTCAGTACCGAGGAAGATGATGCGGTCCATCATCAGACGTGAGAACACGTCCAACTGTGTCACATTCAGTTGGCGTTCCTCCAAGATATAGGGGTTGAGATAATTGGCCTGTGTCTTTAACACGTCATCGAGCACCTGGCTGCTGATGCCCATGCTGCCTGTCGCAAACTTCTTAAAATCTTGAATCATCATTTTTACCTCGTATTTTAACGCTTAATTTTCAACTTTTAATTTTCAAAGAGTTTGTTGAACTCCTCGGCTGTGACACTCTTCTCGTTCAGCGAAATCTTCTCCTTCAGAGCCGTACCGAGTTTCACCTCGATGCAGCGGTCGATAAGGTTGTCAACCGTTTCACGCTTCTTGAGCATTTCTGTGACGGAGTTTTCAATATACTCGTCGGGAATGTTCAGCATTCCGTACTGAGCAAACTGCATTCGTGTCACTTCGCGGGCCATTTCGAGCACATCACCGTCCTCCACCTTCACACCCGTCATTTCCACGAGTTGTTCCTTGACGAGGTGCCAGGTGAGTTCTTCCACACTCTTGTCATAATTGTCGTCCACCTTCTTTTGGTCGCCCTTGGCATTGGCCAGCATGATGCGCTTGAGTTTCTCGTCGGGGAACTCCAACTTGCCCACCTTCTCGGTGACATGCTTGCGGAGGTCGAGCAGGAAGCGATAGTCAGCGTCTTTCTTAAACTGCTGCTCAATCTGTTCCTTGATTTTGGCAGCGAAGTCCTCGGCTGTCGTCACCGTGCCCTTCGGGAACACCTGATCGAAGAGGTCCTGATTAAGTGGCCCTGGCATATAGCGCGTGATTTCCGTTATCTGGAAGTTGAAGTCGTTCTTGTACTCAGTAGCCTTCTCCTTCTCCACCTTCAGCAGGCTTGCCAACTCGGCCTCGCTGTTGTCATAGGCCTTGGCAGGGTTGAACCGAATCACGTCGTTCACCTTGGCCCCTTCAAACAGTTTCTTCTGCTGCTCGTCGCCACGGAAATACTTCGGCAGCATCACCACGCCTTCGGCAGTCACGCCGCCTTCCACCACGTTGCCCGTTGCGTCGAGTTCGGTGATGACACCCTTAATCATGTCGTTATCCTCGTAGGAATCCACCTTCTCGTAACTGCCGCCACGCTGACGGTACATCTGCACCTGGTTCTGTACCATCTCGTCGCTCACGGTCACGTTGTAATAGTCAACCTTGTCCTTCTTCGTGAGGCTGACCTTGAACTCTGGTGCAATGGCGATGTCAAACGTAAAGGTGAATGTGTCGCCGTCCATGAAGGTGTTCTTGTTGTTCTCCTCCGTCGGCAAGGGTTCGCCCAGCATATTGATTTTCTCGTCACGGATATAGTCGTACAGTTTCTCTTGCAACAGTTTGTTGACCTCTTCGGCCAACAGGCTCTGCCCGAACTGCTTCTTCACCAGTCCTGCAGGCACCTTTCCAGGACGGAATCCTGGGAGATTCAACTTCTTACTGTAATCCTTGATTGACTTAGCCAGTTTCTCTTGATAGTCTGCAGGTTCAATCACAGCGGTCAGTGTGCCGTTCACCTTGTCAGACGCCTGAAATGTAATGTTCATTTTGCTTAGGAATAATATCTTTTAATTTATTTCGAGGTGCAAAGTTACAAAAACTCGCTGACTTTTCGTAACTTTGCACAAACTTTTTAACATCATGAAGAAAATTCTAATTATTTCCGCCGCATTATTCCTACTGGCAGCCTGCAGCCAAAGCCCGAAGTTTCAGGTGACAGGAACCATCGAAGGAGCCGAAGGCGAGATGCTCTATCTGGAAGCCATCACCCTCGAAGGCATCGTACAGATGGATTCCGTCCGTCTGGCCTCCGACGGACATTTTACCTTCACGGCATCCAAGACCGTAGAGAATCCCGAGTTCTACAATCTGCGCATAGGGCAGCAGCGCCTCCCCTTCAGCATCGACTCGACGGAGACCCTGACGTTCACATCCCAGTGGCCCGACTTGGTGCAGACTTCCACAGTGAGCGGTTCGGAAAGCGCTCAGGACATCCATGACATCAGCCTGGCACAACAGAAGTTGCAAGAGCAGATACACGCACTGGAGTTCGACGAAGTCATCCTCGGAGAGAACTACGACACGATTCATACGCTCATTACCGACTATAAGGAGCACATGAAGCGCGACTACATCTTCAAGCATCCCGAGCGGGCCAGCGCCTACTTTGCCGTTTGCCAGTCCATCACCTACCGCTATTCCACCTTCCAGTTGTTCGACCCCGTCAGCCAGCGCGACGACGTGAAATGCTATGCCTCGATTGCCACCGTCTGGGACGGACGCTGGCCCGATGCCGACCGCACCGTCCAACTCTGCAACATGGCCGTCAAAGGCATGGAAAACACGGCACCCGCCCAAAGCCGCACCATCGAATTACCCACCGAAAAAATTACGGAAACAGGAATTATCGACGTCGAACTCCCCGACGTCGATGGCAAGCAGCGCCGTCTGTCCGACCTCAAAGGCCACGTCGTGCTGATGGACTTCACCATGTACGGTGCCAAAGAGTCGTTAGCACGCACGCGCGTCATGCGCGAATTATATAATAAGTACCATGAGCGCGGACTGGAAATCTATCAGATTTCGCTCGACGACGACATACATTTCTGGAAATTCTCCTGCGAAAACCTGCCTTGGGTATGCGTCCATGAGACAGACGGACGTGCCACACGCTCCTATGCCGTCAACACACTGCCGACCTTCTTCCTCATCAACCGCGACAACGAAATCGTCAGTCGCAGCGAAAACATCACCAATCTGGAAGAAGAACTGCAAAAACTACTGTGAGGGACGAGGCCGCCTTACACAAACTCCTCGCCGACATTCATCTGAACATCGTTCACAAACTTGCGGATGGCACTCTGGTCGTCTTTCTTGCAGATGACGAGCACATTGCCCTCCTCGATGATCATGTAGTCATCAAGCCCCTGCACCACAGCCACCTTTCCTGCTGGCAGACGGACGATGCAGTCCTTGCAGTCGTACAGCATAGCCTGCTGAGCCATGACGACATTGCCCTCGGTGGCTTTGGGCAGAACGTCGTAGAGCGCATCCCACGTACCGATGTCGTTCCAGCCGAAGCGGCAGAGCATGACATCCACCCCCTCGGTCTTTTCGAGGATACCCTGCTCCAGGCTGACGTTCGGACACTTCGAGAACGACTCCTCGACCTTGGGCATCGCATTACCCCCATGCTTCAACTCCGTCTCGGCATCTTCCAGCAACTCGACAAACGGGTTGGCACGCTGCTCCACCTTGCTGATGAAGGTAGATGCCCTGGCGATGAACAGACCCGTATTCCACAGAAACTCCTGGCTGTCGATAAACATCTGTGCAAACTCCGCCTCGGGCTTTTCGGAAAACGACTGCACGCCGAAGATGTTTTCACTCTGACGGTCGCCCATCTGGATGTAACCATAGTTGACGGCAGGGCGTGTCGGCTGGATGCCCAGTGCGAGCAGACGATCGTGACAGGCCACATAGTCCATGCCACTAACGATGTCCTGCTCAAACACCTCTTGACGGTAAATCACCTGGTCGCTCGGCGTGACCACCATACACGCATCAGCATTGCGATGCATGATTTCAATACTCGCCCACGCCACGCTCGGCACCGTGTTGCGGCGCATCGGTTCGAGCAGCAGGTTTTCGGCAGGCAAATCCGGCAACTGTTCATGCACAAGGTCGGCATACACCTGCTGCGACATGACAATGATGTTGCGAGGATGGATGAATTTTGAAAAACGCTTGTAAGTGGATTGCAGCAACGTCTCGCCGCAGCCAAAGAAATCTATAAACTGCTTCGGTCGCTGTTGGCGGCTCGAGGGCCACAGTCGTGACCCGATACCACCCGCCAGAATGACGCAGTAGTGGTTATTGTTCATAATCAGGGTATTACTATTCTTTAAGGTCTCATGGACAGGAAAGTCTCCGAAGAGGCTTCCAGACGTCCTTCATCCATTAAACGGCACCCCCGTCGTTTTATTGCATGAAAAGGAGGGCAAAGTCCACTTTTTTTACCGACAGCACGCCAACGGCATCGCCGCCACAATCCGCTCCAGCCACCGACGGTCGTCTGCATCAAACGTGTTCAGTTCGGCCGAGTCGATATCCAGCACCGCAAACACATCCCCCTTGCCGTCACGGAGCGGCACGACAATCTCGCTGCGGCTCGCGCTGCTGCAAGCGATGTGGCCGGGGAACTGCTCCACGTCGGGCACGACAATCGTTTCGTTTTGAGCCCAAGCCGTACCGCACACACCCCTACCCCTTTTGATGCGTGTGCAAGCCAGCGGACCTTGGAACGGTCCGAGCACCAGTTCGTCACCCTCGACGCGGTAGAATCCCGTCCACCAGAAGCCGAATGTCTCGTGAATCATCGCCGCCACGTTCGCCATGTTGGCAATCAGGTCCGTCTCGCCCTCCACGACGCACTTCACCTGCTCCAGCAGCAACTTGTAGCGTTCTGCCTTCGTTCCCTGTGCAATCTTCAGTTCTTCCATAATCTTAGTTTTGTGCGAAGGTACGCAAAACCTACGACACTGCAAAACCTTTGCCCGATTTTCCATCCAAGCACTTGGAAATAACACGCTAAGCACTTGGCGTAATCACGCTAAGCACTTGGCGTAATCACGCTAAGCACTTGGCGTGATATCTCCAAGCATTTCGGCTCAGCACATTGGAACACACAAACTTGGGATAATCCAGAGACTCCAAGAAGACATGGCGATGACTTCAAAAATCAACTTTCCAAATTTCTTTGAGGGAATTTGGCGATTTGATGATTTATCGCTACCTTTGCAGCGTGTTCTGAGAACACGGATTTTTTTGCTCACCTGTCCCTGAACGAACTGCGACCTCAATCAAGGAGACTTTACGAGCAGACAATACATTTGGAGTATGCGTTCATTGTAGCGCAGACTGCTCCATAATGTATTGAGGCTGTCGCAGGCCTGTTCAGGGAATGGAACAAGTCTGCGCTTTCTTTTTGTCCTGATGAAAGATTGGCAGGCATCACCGACATCTGAAAAACATCCAAACATTCTTCATTATGAGAGCAAAAACTAAGAAAGACCTGATTTTACAACTAATCATCGTTGCCATCATTCTGCCACTCATCTTCTGGTGGCACCCTACAGGCGAGTATAGATTCATTTTCAAATGGGGAGCCATCATACTGAGTAGCCTCCTCTACTTCGTCCTTAACCGCGTATGGAAATGGAAAGAGGCTGACGAAGATGAAAAACCGCTCTGGTACGAGAAAAAGCAAAGATCATTGTGGGAACATCATAGCAGCAATGAAGAAAAGCCGATGCCCAATGCAGAAAAAGCCGCTATTGCAACCGTAACGAAAAAAGAGCAAGACATCGAGGCTGAACGCTACAGGCGCGACCGTCGGAACAACCTATGGCTTATCGTTGCGTTTGCAGCCCTGGCTTTGCTCATGGTGACAGGCATTGCTCTCGTTTCAACACGATCCAAAAGTGCCACCTGCAATCAAGTATATATCAACACGGGCTCTCCCAAAAACGACGTTCTGAACGACGGAACCTTCGTTTACACGGGCGAGTGGAAGGGACAGGGTGTTCCGCAGAAATGCCAACTGGAATTCACCATCGAGAACGGAGAAGTAAAAAACGCCATCTACACCAACATCAACTACAACGTGCAAATTCCGCTTTTGGGACATGTGGAAGACAAACGTCTCATCTTCACAGACCTCAGCGGAGGACAGAATCTCATGCTCGACCTTTCAATCCCCTACGAGAGCATCACCTATATCGAAGGCTACGGAATGGATTACGAACACGAGAACCAGACATCGCAACTGGTTTTGCAACGCGTCATAAAAGATTGAGAATCTTCTGTACGGCTTCGTCGGTGGTCATCGTGTCGAGGTCGAGCCAGTGGATGTCGTTGTCGCGCTGGAGGATGTGACGCCGAAGGAGGAGGAAGAGCCTTAAAAAGTGCCTGCCTCTCCGTGACAGGGGTGTCCAGGCGTCAGCGATGGCGTCTGGATGCTTTTTGTAGGGACGACCCGTGGGGCGTCCATGTCGGACAGGAAACAACAATCGGGACGCCCCATGGGTCGTCCCTACAATTCACAACAATTCCATCACTCGGGCCACGGCTTCGTCGGTGGTGAGGGTGTCGAGGTCAAGCCAGTGGATGTCGTTGTCGCGCTGGAACCATGTCATCTGTTTCTTGGCATAGACGCGGGTGTTCTTCTTGATGCGTTCGACGGCCATGGGGAGGGGCCAGTTGCCGTCGAGGACTTGGAAGAGTTCCTTGTAGCCGACGGTGTTGAGGGAGTTGAGATGGCGGTAGGGATAGAGGTTGCAGACTTCGTCGAGGAAGCCGTCGGCCATCATCTGGTCCACGCGCTGGTTGATGCGCTGGAAGAGGTTCGGACGGCTGCGTCGCAGGCCTATCTTGACGATGCGGAAGGGGCGCTGCTTGCGCTGGCCTGTGCGGAAGGAGGTGTAGGTGCGGCCTGTCTGGTAGCAGACTTCGAGGGCATGGACGATGCGTTGTGTGTTTTTCGGGTCGGCCTGGGCGTAGTACTGGGGGTCGAGCAGCCGGAGTTCCTGACACAGCACGTCGAGGCCTTCGCGTTCCAGTCGTTGGCGAATGGTGGTGCGCACGTCGTCGCGGATGGTGGGGATGTCGTCGATGCCGTTACAGACGGCGTCGATATACATCATGCTGCCACCGGACAAGACCCCCCTCCAACTCCCCCCGTGAGGGGGAGAGTTCAAATCGTCCAGAAGTTTCAGCACGTCGGCTTCGTACTGGGCGGCGCTGTAGTACTGGTCGAGGTCGAGGGTGTGGACGAAGTAGTGCGTGACTTCTTGCAGTTCTTGTTCAGTGGGTGCTGCGGTGCCGATGTTCATGCCTCGGTACATCTGGCGTGAGTCGGCGGAGATGATCGGACACGACAAGCGCTTAGCCAACGTCAGACTAAGCGCTGTTTTGCCTACGGCGGTGGGGCCGAGCAGGACAAGTAGAAGACCCTCCCCCTGCCCCTCACGTGGAGGGAGGGGAGCAGTTACTTCGGAGGGATTGAAAGAAACACTCATCTTACTACTCCCCTCCCTACACGGGAGGGGTTGGGGGTGGGTCTTTAGTAGGGTTCGCCGTCGCTGATGTCGAGGCCTTCGAGGGAGATGTCTTCGTCGTCGATGCCGTCGCCGAACATGTCGTCATCGTCCATGATGCCGCTGCCGTCGTTGGTGACTTGTACGGGGTTGCGGGCGAAGAGTTCGTCGAAGTCGAGTTGCTGAACGGGGGGCTCGCCGACGGAGCGTGTGACTGTCGGGGTCTTGAGCGACTTGCCTGTGATGATTTCTGAGAGTTCGATGAAGAAGACACGGCCGCCGAGGGGGTCGAAGGTGTAGAGGAGGTGTTGCTTCTCTTCTTCGAGGAAGTCGCTGAGGCGTGTCTTGGCCATGATGTAGGTGTCTTCGTCGGCTGACGTGGACATGTCTTCGAGGGTGATTTCCTGGACTCGTTCCCAACCGTTTTCGCAGATGGTGAACGAGGTCATCTGGTCGTCGGGATAGTGGCAGGTCTCGAGGATGGCTTTGTGGAAGTCGAGGAACGTGGCGTCGGCGTCGATTTGGATTTCACGCATGAAGTCTTCGACTTCGTCGGATATGAGAATGAAACGGTAAAGCATAAAAAAGACCCCTCCCCCTGCCCTCCCCTGTATGGGAGGGAGTAGAATGATTTGTGGGGGAGATATTCTACTTTATATTAATAATGTGACCACTCCCCTCCCTTGGGAGGGGTAAGGGGGAGGGTCTAACGGATGATGCCGCGCTGCGACGCTGAGACGAAATCGACGATGTACTGGATTTCCTTGGTCATGGGAATGCTGTACTGGATTTGCTCGACGGCTTCCTTGACGGTGAGGTTGGAGTTGTAGATGAGTCGGTAGGCGTCGTGGATGCGTCGGATGATTTCGGGGTCGAACTGGCGACGACGAAGTCCGACGATGTTGAGTCCTGCATAGGCAATGGGCTCGCGGGCTGCAATGACGAAGGGCGGTATGTCCTGACTGGTGCGGCATCCGCCTTGTACCATGGTGTAGCCTGCGATGTGGCAGAACTGATGGACGAGGACGACGGCCGAGATGATGGCGTTGTCATCGACGATGACTTCGCCTGCCAACTTGGTGGAGTTGCCCATGATGATGCCGCTGCCGAACTCGCAGTCGTGGGCGATGTGGGCGTTCTCCATGATGAGGTTGTTGTTGCCGACGAGGGTCTTTCCCTTCGATGCGGTGCCTCGGTGGATGGTGACGTTCTCACGGATGCGGTTGCCATTGCCGATGACGACGATGGAGTCTTCGCCCTTGAACTTGAGGTCCTGGGGTATGGCGCCGATGACGGCTCCGGGGAACAGGGTGTTCTCGTTGCCCATACGGGTGCCGCTGAGCAGGGTGACGCTGTTCATGAGGACGTTGTTGTCGCCGATTTCGACGTTCTTGTCGATGAAGCAGAACGGACCGATTTCGCAGTTTTCACCGATTTTGGCTTCAGGATCTATGAATGCTAAGGGACTGATTTTTGCCATAATGGAGACCCCTCCCCCTGCCCTCCCCAAGGGGAGGGAGTAGAATGTTTTGTGGGGGAGATATTCTACTGGATAGGATTGTTCAAAGTGACCACTCCCCTCACTTGGGAGGGGTAAGGGGGTGGGTCTGCTCTTTTATTTGTTCTTAATAATCTGTGCGGTGAACTCGGCCTCGGCCACGAGGTTGTCGCCAACGAAGATGAGTCCTTTCATCGACGAGATGCCACGACGGACGGGTGCCAGGAGTTTGACTTTGAAGATGAGGGTGTCGCCGGGTACTACCTTGCGGCGGAACTTGACGTTGTCAATCTTCATGAAGTAGGTGGACCAGCGTTCGGGTTCTTCGAGCGTGTTGAGCACGAGCAGACCGCCTGCCTGTGCCATGGCTTCGATGAGCAGCACGCCGGGCATGACGGGTTCCTGGGGGAAGTGGCCCATGAAGAAGGGTTCGTTGCTGGTGACGTTCTTCACACCGACGATGTAGTTCTCGTCGATGGCGATGATTTTATCGACGAGTTGCATCGGATAGCGGTGGGGAAGCAGTTGACGGATGCGGTTGACATCCATGACGGGTTCGGCATTGGGGTCGTAGTTGGGGCACTGGACCTCGTGCTTGCGGATGTCGCGGCGTATCTCGCGCGCGAACTTATTATTTATTGTATGGCCTGGCTTGGTGGCGATGACACGTCCCTTGATGGGTTTGCCGACGAGGGCGAGGTCGCCGATGATGTCGAGCAGTTTGTGGCGTGCCGTCTCGTTGGGCCATGTGAGCGGACGGTTTTGGATGTAGCCGAGTTGTGTGGCGTCGCGATGTGGGATGCCTATCTGGTCGGCCAGGGCGTCGTAGCGTTCCTGCGGCAGTTCGTTCTCGTAGATGACGATGGCATTGTCGAGGTCGCCGCCCTTGATAAGTCCAGCACCGAGCAGCGGCTCTATTTCACGGACGAAGACGAAGGTGCGTGCCGAGGCTACTTCGGTGGCAAATTCGCTCACATGGTTAAGCGTGGCAAACTGTGAGGCGAGTATCTTGGACTGAAAAGCAATCATCGTCGTGGCACTGAATTCCTCGTCGGGCAGCAGGAGCAGGTGTTCGCCGTTCTCGCCCTTGATTTCTATCTTGTGCTTGACGATGTAATAGTCTTTGTTGGCGTTCTGCTCGACGATGCCGACGCGCTCGATTTCCTTGACGAAAATGAGTGCCGAGCCGTCAAGGATGGGCATTTCGGGACCGTCGAGTTGGATGAGGCAGTTGTCGATGCGTGAGGCATAGAGGGCTGCCATGGCGTGTTCGATGGTCGAGACTTTCACGCCGTCTTTCAACAACACTGTACCGCGCTGTGTGTCGCTGACATTCTCGGCGATACATTCTATCACGGGCTGTTCAGCCAAGTCGATACGCTGGATTTTATAACCATGATTCTCGGGAGCAGGCATGAACGTGGCCGTGATGAACTGGCCCGTGTGCAGTCCTTTGCCCTGCACGGTGAACTGCTCCTTTAGAGTAAGTTGCTTTTGCATTTATTTCTTTTTAAGTTCTTCAATTTCTTTCTTCAACTGCGCAATGTCACGCAGCATCTCGGGCAGTGACTTTTGCGCAATCATCTGACGTGACCACAGACGGTGGTCGATGGCAGGACTGCCCATCATGACGGCTCCGCCACGAGCAGCCAGATTACCGCCCGTAATGCCTGACTGAGCGCCGACGTTGGTCTTGTCGCCCACGGTGATATGGCCTGCGATGCCGACTTGTCCGCCGAACATACACCACTCGCCTACCTTCGTGCTGCCTGCCACACCGACTTGTGCCGACATGACGGTATGGCTGCCTATTTCGCAGTTGTGGGCCACCTGCACCAGATTGTCGAGTTTCACTCCACGATGGATGGTGGTCTGTCCCATGGTCGAGCGGTCCACACAGGTGTTGGCGCCAATCTCCACATCGTCTTCCACGACGACGATACCGATTTGCGGAATCTTCTCGTAGCCATCGGGCGTAGGAGCAAAGCCGAAACCGTCGGCACCGATGACACAACCGGCATGGAGGATGCAGCGCTGACCTACCTGGCAGTCGTGATAGATGACGGCATTGGAGTAGATTTCGGTGTTGGAACCTACCTTCGCATTCTTGCCGATGGTCACATGGGGATGCAGGATGACGTTGTCGCCGATGACGACATTCTCGCCGATAGCAACGAACGGACCGATGTAGCAGTTCTCGCCCACCTTGGCGGTTTCGTCGATGAAGGCCAGCGACGAGATGCCCTCGCGCTTCTGCTTCATGCTGTCGTACATCTGCAGCAACTTGGCTACCGTCTCATACGGATTGTCCACACGCACCAGGGTCGCACTGACGGGCTGCGAGGGCTGGAAGTCACGGCTGACGAGCACGACGCTCGACTGGGTTTCATACAAATACGGCTCATACTTGAGGTTGGCCAGGAACGAAATGGCACCAGGCACTCCTTCCTCGATTTTTGCGAAGGTCGTTACCACAGCATCCTTGTTCCCCTCCACTGTGCCGCCCACGTAGGCAGCAATCTGTTCAGCAGTAAAAGTCACGATATTTATGATTTACAATTAACGAATGACGATTTAGGAAAAATCCATAATCGACTGCAAAGTTAACAAAAGTATGCAAAAAATCCATTGAAAACCCCATTTTTTTTAACGTTGTCGCAACAAAAGCGACATTACTGCCACATTTCCGACCTATTTTACACCTACTGCAATGGCATTTTTTTCATCTCCCCAGTCAGGATTTCCTCGTTTTCCACCACAATATAACAGTGCAAAGATACTCACAGTCAGTAAATAAAAAGCAAAAAACTTTGTCTTTTGTTTTGTTTTTCGCTCACTTAATCGTAACTTTGCCCCGAATAGACCTAATCAAAAACTTACAGACAATCATATACGAACGATAACTAAACCACACACATTATGACACAACAACTGAAAAAACACCTGTGTGCATGGCTCATGGCAGTTCTATGCACACCTGTGCTTTGGGCACAAAACACGATCCTGACGGTTGACCAGGTGACGGAGGCTGTCACGCTTACCGAGCCGATTGACTATGTCATCACCAGCACCACACCTTTCACTACTGCTGGCAGCATCGACATCCAGAACCCCGATGCTACCGTCATCTTTAAGAACATCCGCCCGTCGGTTGTCATCAGCAGTTATCTGAAGAAAGTAAAGGCAAACGGCGTGACACTGACAAACAACTCCAACTGCCGGGTGAGCATCTATCTGCAAGGTGCAATCGTCATGCCGCACAGCGACACGAAGAACCCCGACGGCACAGCCTTCTATCCGCTGACCGTCTATACGGGCGACAACTTCACTGGCGAAAGTTACCAGTACAACGGTGACGCACGTCAGACCACCGGCCCCTGGGTTGACACCATGCGCTCGTTCAAACTCAAGCGCGGCTACATGCTCACCGTGGCCAACATGCCCAACGGCACAGGATACAGCCACTGCTACATCGCCAACCACAAGGACATCGAGGTGCAACTGCGTGCAGAACTGGCTGGCAAAGTCGGATTCTTCCGCATCTTCCGTTGGCAGTGGCCGTCGAAGAAGGGAACGTGCGACGTTGGCCCCGACGACTTCAATGCCACCTGGCACTACAACTGGGGAGCCGGACGCACATCGGGCACCAACTACGAATATGTGCCACAGCGACACCACGAGGCTGGAGAATCCAACGGAGACGGCTGGAAAGGAGCCTGGGAAAGTTGGGATAACATCAACGCCAGCGACGGAACCTGTACCCACGTGCTCGGTCAGAACGAGCCCGACAACACTAGCGGCGCAAAAGAAGTCTATACCTACGTGACCCAACCTGAGGATCCGCGTGAAAAATGTGCCACCACTACGCTCGTTGACCACGCAGCCGAATTCCTCTACAGCGGTAAGCGCATCGGTACTTTCGCCTGCTGCAACCCCAACACCGGCTGGGTAAGAGAATACGTAGACTGGTGTCGCGAGAACAACATCCGCGTCGATTTCGTTGCCACACACTACTACATCGGCGGACAAAGTCCACAGGGCTGCATCGACCGCCTCTGGCCGCTCTACAACGTCACTGGCCTGCCCGTGTGGGTCACGGAGTGGAACAACGGTGCCAACTGGTCGGGCGAGAGCGGATTCACAACTGAAAGCGAGGGATGGTACACGTGGGGCAGCGGCAACGACAGCAAGAAGAACGGCGAATGGCTTACTGCCGTGCTGGCACGTGCCGACCGTCCTGAAAACGCATGGCTGGAACGCCTGGCAGTCTATAACGCAGTCGAGGTCAAGCGCGAAGTGTGGACGAACGGCGCCATCAGCGAAGGCGGCAAAATCTACAAAGCCTATAACTCCACCTTCGCCTACGACGACAAGAACGAATACTTCATGACCTGGAACCACAAGGCCCCCACAGACCTGAAAGTCACATACATCGCCAACGAAAAGCGTGCCAACCTCACCTGGTCGCAAGTGAATGGAAAGCAGACCGACTCCCTCCGCATCGAACGCAAGGTGAGAGGTGAAAAGAACTGGACGACCATCGGCAAAATCGAGCAGCCCAGAAGTTCTATTCTTACGTTCCAGGACCAACTACAAGGCATCGACGGGCTTGTCTCCTACCGTATCCGCAACTACGACAGCGACCGTCAGCAGCGTCTGAGCGGCGAGGCCAGCATCACCGTGACCGGCACACGCGGCAGTTCGTTCCTGCAATATGGCAACATCATCATGGCCGACGCGGCTGAGAAGACGATTACCTACGACTACACCATGTCCGCCAAGCCAGCCATCTTCTTCGGACTGTCCACCTACAACAACCGCAACTTGGTTATGACTCCCTACATGAGAAGTACAGCCGTCACAGCGTCGAACTTCAAGTTCACCCCTATCGCATGGCAGCACCAGAAGCGCACTGGCACGTTCACAGCCAGCGAAGAGTGGCCCTTCATGGCCATCGCATATGGTAACTACCACTTCGACGGCATGGATGTCGAGGTGGGAAGTGTTGCCCTCAAAGACACCGTCGATGTCACCTTCAAGGAGGCCTTCCCCGAAGGCGTGACACCCGTCGTCGTCGCCACCGTGGTCGGTGCCACCAACAACACACACGCCATCATGCACAAGGTGTGGGACATCACCAACACCGGTTTCCGCTGCATCGTCATGTATGAAGACGGATTCGTCAACAGCAAGGGCAACCACATCGTTCCCTCCGTCAACCAGACACTCGCCTACATCGCTGCAACCCCAGGCGACGTCTGCATCGACAGTGAAGCCGGCACATGGCTGGCTGTTGGATTCGGACAGAACGACGTGGTCGGAGCCGAAGCATCGGAGCAATACTTCCTGAAATCCTCCGACGACCCCGAGGTCGAACCAGACACCCTGCGCCTCATCGACCCCATCGTCTTCTGCGACAACCAGACGAAGAACCTGCCCACTCCTGTCGTTCTTCGCTCACGCGGCAACATCACAGTGAAGGATACTGATCCCGACACACAGGAAGAGACCACGTTTACCACAGGCTTCAGAGTTCGCCGCGTGGTTGACGAGAGTGTCACATCAGGCATCAACACCGCCGCTGCCGGCACAGCCGACCAGGTGGGCTGGATGGCCCTCCACACCAATGCGACGACTCCGCCCACAGCCATCGGCGGACCTGTCGTGGAATCCACCTATACGGGCAACGAACTGAACGTTCGTGTCGTAAACCGCATCATCTACGTCGATGGATACCCACAGTTCGACCTCTTTACCGTCGGCGGAACGAGGGCTGCCTCGAACGCCACTCAGACGCCTGGCGTCTATATCGTCCACGCGGGAGGAAAAGTAGCCAAAATCGTAGTGAAGTAAAGGATTTACACCCAGTGCTTGGCATCATCGCGCCAAGCACTTGGAAATTTCACGCCAAGCACTTGGAAACTTTACGCCAAATGCTTGGCGTGTTTTTTTCAAGTGCTTAGCAGTAAAAGCGAAAAACTGTATCTTATATTTGGCGTTTTACTCCGTTAATCGTATCTTTGGCTGCGCCGAAGATACTCACGCTCGAAAAAACTCAAACAAGTTTGTCTAAAGACAACTTTGTCACGACTCAGTAAACAAACAATTTTATTGTTTTTTTACACTCGCTGCTCCAAAGTTTGGTTTTTTACTCACTTAATCGTATCTTTGGGTTAGCCCGAAGATACTCTCGCTCGGGAATAAAAATTAAAAACTTTGTCTTTCATTTTGTATTCCGCTCACTTAATCGTATCTTTGCAGTATCAAAATAAGTATTATGGGATTTTTTGACATTTTCAGCAAGAAGAAGAAAGAGACGCTGGACGAGGGTCTGGCTAAAACCAAAGAGACTGTTTTAGGGAAACTGACACGCGCCATTGCCGGCAAGTCGAAAGTCGATGACGACGTGCTGGACAATCTGGAGGAGGTGCTCATCACGTCGGACGTGGGCGTTGAAACGACGCTGGAGATTATCCGCCGCATCGAAGAGCGCGTGGCACGCGACAAGTATGTCAACACCAGCGAACTGAACAATATCCTGCGTGAAGAAATCGCCGCTTTGCTCACCGAAAACCATACCGACGACACGGAGGGCTTCGACCTGCCTGTCGGCCAAAAGCCCTACATCGTTCTCGTTGTCGGTGTGAATGGAGTCGGCAAGACGACGACCATCGGCAAACTGGCCTGGCAATGGAAGCAGGCTGGTAAGAAGGTGGTGCTCGGAGCAGCCGACACGTTCCGAGCCGCCGCCGTCGAGCAGTTGTGCATCTGGGGTGAACGAGTCGGCGTACCAGTCGTGAAACAGAAAATGGGCAGCGACCCCGCCTCTGTGGCGTATGACACGGTACAGAGCGCAGTGGCAAACGGTGCCGACGTCGTCATCATCGACACGGCTGGCCGTCTTCACAACAAAGTGGGACTGATGAACGAACTGACGAAGATACGCAACGTCATCTCGAAGGTGGTGCCCACCGGCGCCGACGAAGTCCTGCTGGTACTCGACGGCAGCACAGGCCAAAACGCCTTTGAGCAGGCACGCCAGTTTACGAAAGCAACGGAAGTGACGGCGATGGCCATCACCAAACTCGACGGCACGGCAAAAGGCGGCGTCGTCATCGGCATCAGCAACGAATTCAAGATACCAGTCAAGTATATCGGTCTGGGCGAAGGCATGGAAGACCTGCAACCCTTCAACCGCCGCGCCTTTGTAGAGTCACTGTTTGGTCAATAAGAAATAATTATCAAGGATGTAAAGGATTATATTGATACAAAATAAAATCCATAAAAATCCTGATAATCCTTGACAAAGAATGAGAAAGAATGTCATTGACATCGTGACGATGGGCTGTTCGAAGAATCTCGTCGATAGCGAACGCCTGATACGCCAACTCGAAGAGGCTGGCTACCGCGTCACACACGACAGCGATCACCCCAGGGGAGAGATTGCCGTGGTCAACACCTGCGGTTTCATCGGCGATGCCAAGGAAGAAAGCATCGACATGATTCTGCAATTCTGCCAACGCAAGCAGGAAGGACAGTTGCGCCGTCTCTATGTCATGGGCTGTCTCAGCGAGCGCTACCTCAAAGCACTGGGCAAGGAACTGCCCGAGGTCGATAAGTTCTACGGCAAATTCAACTGGACAGAACTGCTGCACGACCTCGGCAAAGCCACCCCCACCATCCCGACGTGGGAGAGAAGGCTTACCACCCCACCCCACTATGCCTACCTGAAGATTTCGGAAGGCTGCGACAGGAAGTGCGCCTACTGCGCCATTCCGCTCATCACAGGACGTCATCAGTCACGACCGATGGAGGAAATCGTCGCCGAAGTGGAGCATCTCGTGTCACAGGGCGTCCGTGAGTTTCAGGTGATTGCACAGGAACTCACCTACTACGGCATCGACCTCTATGGGAAGCAGCGCATCGCCGAACTCGTGGAGCGCATCAGCCAGGTGAAGGGAGTGCGCTGGATTCGCCTGCACTATGCCTACCCGACCCACTTCCCATGGGAACTGCTCGAAGTGATGAGCCGTCGGAAGAACGTCTGCAAATACCTCGACATCGCACTGCAGCACATCAACACCCAGGTGCTGACAAACATGCGCCGCCACATCACCCGCGAAGAGACCTACCAGTTCATCGAACGTGTCCGCCGCGAAGTCCCTGGCATCCACCTCCGCACCACCCTCATGGTCGGCTTCCCTGGCGAAGACGATCAGGCCTTTGCCGAGTTGAAAGAGTTTGTCAGTTGGGCACGCTTCGAACGTATGGGCGCCTTTGCATATAGTGAGGAAGAAGGCACGTATGCAGCACGCCACTTCAAGGACAACATCGCCGACGAGGTGAAGCAGCAGCGTCTTTCAGAACTCATGCGACTGCAGCAGCGCATCTCGACCGAAGTGCAGGCACAGAAAGTGGGACTGACCCTGCGAGTCATCATCGACCGCCGTGAAGGCGACTACTACGTAGGCCGCACCCAGTTCGACAGTCCAGAAGTAGATCCCGAGGTGCTCATTCCCGCCAAGGAAGGAACGCTCCGTCGTGGATGCTTCTACAACATACGTATCACCGATGCCGACGAGTTCGACCTCTACGGCACAAAAGCATAAACAACGATGACGAACAAAGAATTCACCAAGCAACTCATTGCCAAGACCAACCTGAGCAGCATCGAGATTGCAGAACTGCAGGCCGCCTGTACCGACATGATTGTGCAGCAAGTGGCCGAAGGCAACACCGTCATGTTCACAGGGCTGGGCACGTTTGAGCCAAAGGAAAAGCAGGAGCGAAAAATCTACAATCCCACCACGAAGGAATACAAGACCATCCCTGCCCGACAGACGCTCGGCTTCCGACCAAGCCCCACTTACAAAGATAAACTAAACGGAGAGAACACGCTATGAACCAAAAGATTACCGCCGTCAACATTGCCGACGCACTGGCTACGAAACTGACGTTTCCGAAGAAGGTGGCCGACCTGTTCATGCACGCCTTCTGTGACACCATCATCGAAGGTCTCGACACCGACGGCATCGTCAAGGTGAAAGGCCTCGGCACCTTCCGCATCGTCAATGTTGACAGCCGAGAGAGCGTCAGTGTCAGCACAGGCGAGCGCATCGTCATCCCCAGTTTTCGTAAATTGGCATTCACACCAGAAGACAGCGTCACCGACCGCATATCCGGCACCGACACCCAGCAGCCCCCCACACACTCCCCCTCGGGGGAGACGGAGGAGGGCCATGAGCCCGTCGAAGTGCCGACCGTCGAGGAGTTCTTCTCCGTCATTCAAGAAGCAGAAACGGCTGAAAAACCAGAAACCGTAAAACAGCAAAACTACAAAACCGTAGAAGAGACGCCCAGCGACGAATTCTCGGGAATAGACGTCCTCATCGCCACGCCCGAAAGCCTGGAAGAACTGCACGACCGGCTGGCAGAGGCTAGACAGCAGCAGTCCGAAGCCGACAAGGCAGTCCACCTCGCACAGAATCGCCTCGACGAAGCCAAGGCACAGGCACAGCAGGCCGAAGCGGGAGTGGCAACTGCTCAGCAACGAGCCGAAGAACAACGCGCCGAAGTGGAGCGCATTCTGCAACTCATTGAGAATGTTGAGAGCAACCGACCCACAGAAATCGCCTCCACCCCACTTCCCCCGACAGAGGAAGAAGAGCCACAGGCCGTCGGAACGTCCGACAACGACGATTCGCCCATACCCCCAGTCGAAGAGAGCACGCAGGAAGAAAATACAACCTCAACCGACGATTCGGACACTTCTCCCATAGACAAGCATCCGAACGAAGACACAGAGAATACACCTTGGTGGCGCATTCCGCTCATCCTGTTGATACTGTCGGTCGTCGGAGCCATCTGCTATTTCGTGGCGTTCAATCCCCAACAGCCACTCCGATGGTTGAACCTCGCAGGACAGGAAACACCTGCCACAGAAACGCCGCAACAGACCACCAAACCGAAGCCTGTCGCAAAGCCCGAGCCTAAGGACACCATCGTCGTCGAGACCCTCACGCCACCCGCCACTGGCAGCACCGACACCCCCTCGCCGACAACTTCAGTGCCTGCAAAGCCGACGCCTGCTGCCGAACCGAAACCAGAGAAGCCCGCCGAGCCAGCCCGTCCGAAGACACACAAGATACGTCGCGGCGACACGCTCACCAAAATCTCCCTACAGTATTACGGTACCAAAGACTCTGTCCGCGCCATCATCCGCGCCAACAAATTCAAAGACCCGAACAACATCAACGAGGGTGCCGTGGTGAAACTTCCATAACACACCTTACTACTACGTCCAAGTGCTTAGCGTTCGCACGCTAAGCACTTGGCGTAAAAACGCCAAGCACTTGGAGTGAAAATTCCAAGTGCTTGGCATGTGTTGGGATGTACCTTGAAACAGGTGCGTTACAGCAGTGTCGGGATTAGTATTCCACTGCGGCGGGAAGTTCCTTTGCCTGCTCAATCATCTTCTCCACTTCCTTGACGGCAGGCACGCGGTTGGTCAGGTTCTTCTGCGCATTGACTTCCTCGAGTTTTGCCTGCAGGTTCTCGGGCACACGGTGTTTCAGTTCCTTCACAGTATCGACGCCAGCGGCTTCGAGCAGTTCTGCAAACTGGGGACCGATGCCCTGAATGCGATAGAGATCTACGTGGTTGGTCCAGGTAAGGATGAGTTTGGGGCTGATGCCTGTCTCCTCTGCCAGTGCCTTACGTCCAGCGGGTTTTGCACACTTTGCGAGCAGGGCGTCGGTGTCGTTGATGCCAGCAGCGATGAGTTTCTCGGCATAGACTTCGCCTACGCCCTGAATGTCAACAATTTTGTAGTTTGCCATGGTAAACTAAGTTAAAAGTTAATAATTAAAAGTGATCATCTCTCTCTCTTTTCACGCAAAGATACAGATTTTTCGTATTCAAAACGAAATTTTTTAACAAAAAAACACGATGGGACGTTGATTTTCCGTTTATAATCAGTATTTTTGCAGAAAAATACAGTTAAGAGAAAACTATGCAAGCGCATCTTCCTGAGTCGTTCTCACTGGTGAAAGTGCCGCAGCACGACGATGTGCGTGGTTGCCTGTGTGTTGCCGAGTGGGAGCATCTGCCGTTCACTCCGAAACGGGTGTTCTGGATTTTCGGCGTGCCCGAAGGGGCACAGCGTGGAGGTCACAGCCATGCCACATGTGCAGAGGTGGTGTTTCCCGTGAGCGGCAGTTTCGACATGACGGCCGATGACGGAACAGGGCGACACACGTTTCACATGGACCGCCCCGACACGGGCATCTACATCGGTCCGAACGTATGGTGCGAACTGAGCGGCTTTGCGCCTGGCACCATCTGTGTGGTCGTTGCCTCCGAGGACTATGACCCCGAAGGCTACGTCAACGACTACGAAGAATTCTGTCAACGTCAGAAAAGATGAATGTTGTACGCTATACTCCTGAACACGAGGCGGCGTGGAACCGTCTGGTCGCTACGTCGAAGAACGGCACGTTTCTCTTCGACCGCCGTTTCATGGACTATCACAGCAATCGTTTTTGCGACTGTTCGTTGCTCTTTGTGAAGGAGGGAAAGGTGGTCGGTGGGCTGCCGGCCAATTTTGTTGAGGATGAAGGCACTGTCTATAGCCATCAGGGCCTCACCTACGGCGGGCTCATCCTGCCTGTGAATGCCACGGCTGTGGAGGTGATGGGGATGATGGACGCAGCCTGTGACTTCTATAGGAACGAACTGGGAGCCACGCGCATGGTATATCGTGCGGTGCCTTATATATATAATAGGTATCCGTCGGAGGAGCCGCTCTATGCCCTCTTTCGTCACGAGGCTCGGCTCACAGCCCGCGGACTTTCGTCGGCCATTCCTCTCAATGGTGCACTCCCCTTCGTTCGTCTCCGCCGACGTGGTGTCGGAAAGGCTGAGGATTGGGGCGTCAGGCTCACAGCCTCGACCGACAGCAGCGACATCCTGCAGTTCTGGTCGATTCTGCGCAGCGGACTCGTGCGTCGTCACGGAGTCGAGCCCGTCCACTCTGCCGACGAAATCAAACTGCTGACCGACCGTTTTCCCCATAACATTCGCCTCATGCTCGTACGTCATGCCGACGGAGAAATCGTAGCCGGCGCATGGCTGTTCCTCTGCGGCCCTGTCGTCCATGTGCAGTACATGGCTGCCAACGACGAAGCCCGTGAACACGGTGTCAACGACTGGCTGACTGCCACGCTGCTCGACCTCTATGCCCGACACGATGCACACAATCCTGCCTACTACGAGTTTGGCATCTCCACCGAACAAGGCGGCCATGTGCTCAACGAAGGACTAATTTTCCAGAAAGAAGGATTCGGAGCACGAGGCATATGCTACGACACCTACGAAATTGCACTATGATCAGATACTTAGACCTTCAGCGGCTCCATGCCAGCCAAGCACGCTGGCTCGAAGCAGCCACCGCTGCCCTGCAGAGCGGACGCTACCTGCTGGGCGACGAGACACGTCTGTTTGAGCAAGAATACGCCGCCTATATCGGTACGAAACACTGCATCGGCTGTGGAAACGGACTCGATGCCCTCACCCTCATCCTCCGCGCTTACATCCAACTGGGACGCCTCCACGAGGGCGACGAGGTCATCGTGCCTGCCCACACCTTCATCGCCACTCCACTGTCTGTCACGGAAAACCGCCTCAAGCCCTTGTTCGTCGATGCCGACCCTACGACGATGCAAATCGACGACCGCCTCATCGAGCAGGCCATCACCCCTCGCACCCGCGCCATCTTGCTAGTCCATCTGTACGGAACGTGTGCCTACAGCGAACACATCGCCGACCTCTGCCACCGCCACCACCTGCTCCTCATCGAGGACAACGCACAGGCTCATGGCTGCCGCTATGAAAGTCCGACGTCGAATGTCAAACGTACAGGTTCGCTCGGCGATGCAGCCGGTCACAGTTTCTATCCAGGCAAAAACCTCGGAGCGATGGGCGACGCAGGCTGCATCACCACCGACGACGACGAACTGGCCGCCACCGTGCGCAGTCTCGGCAACTACGGCAGCAGCCGCAAATACGTCTGCGACTACGTAGGCCGCAACAGCCGTATCGACGAAGTACAAGCCGCCGTCCTGCGCCGTCTCCTCCCCCTGCTCGACGATGGCAACCGTCGGCGCAAGCAGATAGCCCACTATTACCACACACACATCGACCATCCGCTCATCACACTGCCACGTACCGACCGCGACAGCGTCTGGCACATCTTCCCCGTCCTCTGCACCGAGCGCGACCGACTGCAGCAATATCTCTTCGAGAAAGGAGTAGAGACCCTCGTCCACTACCCCATCCCTCCGCATCGTCAACGCTGCTACGCCGCCTTTGCCACCCTTTCGCTGCCTGTCAGCGAAAGCATCGCAGCCACCGAACTGAGCCTGCCATGCAATCCTGCCATGAATGATGACGACGTCCGCTATGTCGCCGACGTCGTCAATCAATTCAAGGTCTGATGAAAGCCTGCAATGTTCAATAAATCACTTTAGTGTCCGCACAAGAAAGTCGGAGGCGAGGTTCGTCGCGTGGTAGAGGTTCTGCGTGAAGCCGTGGTCCTGTCCGTCGAGTTCGTAGTATTCAGAACCCGTCCACTGCTGATGGAAGCGCAAGCCATAAGTGTAGGGAACGAGGCGGTCGGCTGTGCCGTGGATAATGGCAGCAGGGCCGTGATAGTGGGCGGCGGTTTCGTAAATAGGCAGACGGAATGCCGTCTTGATGTAGTCCTGCCCAAGGCGCATACGGTCACCAAAAAGCGGAAGATAGGCTGGCGGGTCGAGGGGGTCGAACGACTGTCCAAAGAAACTGCCTCGGATGCAGTCGTTGCGGATAGTGCCGGCAGGTGCCAGCAGGACAACGGCACTCAACGGCGAAGGCTCAGCCCCAGCCTGCTCACTGAGTTGGCCTGCCAGCATGGCGGTGACAACTCCTCCCTGCGAATGACCAACAATGCCAACCTTGCTGACATAGCGTAGGTCGCGTACATATTCATAAACCTTGCGTGCATCGACCACTTCGTTGGGAATGGTCATCTGCTGAAACTCTCCGTCGCTCTCTCCGTGACCGTTGAAGTCGAAACGAATGCTGGCGATGCCGTGGCGGCAGAGCGTGTCGGCAATGAGGTCGAACATCTGTCCTTCCTTGTTGCCTCCGAAGCCGTGGCAGAGGATAACCATCGGGCACTGCTCACCAGCCTGCATCGGAGGACGCTGTATGACTGCCGAGAGTTGACCGTGGTCGCCGTCGATGCTGACGGTTTCACGTTCCGACTCCACTTCGTAGGTTTCGGGAATCAATTCGTAGAGCGTCTTCTCCAGTTTGTCGGAGAGAACCGTGGAGAGCACTACCTTGCCTTCGGGGTCGAGCAACACCATCGAGGGAATCCACTTCACACCATAGTCGGCAACCACCTGCGACTCGCGCATATTCTTGAGGTCGCTCACCTGTGTGTAGCGTATGTCGTACTTATCAATCGCGTTTTGCCAAGCCTCCTTGTTAGTGTCGAACGAAACGCCGACAAATTCTACGCCATAGGGCGCAAAGCGTTTGTAAATGCGCTGCAAGTTGGGCAGGTCTTTGCGACAATCAGGACACCAGGAAGCCCAGAAGTCCAGCACGGTATAGTGTCCTTTGGAGATTTTGGCCAACTGTATCTTCGTACTTTGGGGAGTCTTGAGCGTAAAGTTGGGTGCGGCAGTCCCTTTCTTGATAAGTTCTGTAGCATACTTGGTGTCGAGGTCATGTTGCTGCGCCTGCACATATAAAATACAGCACAGACTGAGTAAACAGAGAAAAACAGTTCGTTTCATTGTTAATTGTTCATTGTTATATTTTGAAGTTATGGAGTAGTCTGTAGGGACGACCCGTGGGGCGTCCATGACAAAAGGGAACTAACACCAATCGGGACGCCCCGCGGGTCGTCCCTACAGAGTTCCCTGTAACTTCCTTTCAAATTGTTCATTGTTCATTATTCATTGTCAAGTGTCAAATCTCTCTCCCCAACATTGTTTCATGCGTTCCCACAGTTTTGCTTCCGCCGGCGTATGCGGCTGGGGATGCCAGAAACGGGCCTCCTGTGCCTCGTCGGGCAGGAACTGCTGACGGACGAAGTGGTCGGGATAGTCGTGGGCATATTGATAGCCGTCGCTGTAACCGAGGTCCTTCATCAGACTTGTCGGAGCGTTGCGCAGGTGAAGTGGTACGGACAGATTGCCCGTCTGGCGGACATAACTGAGGGCTGAGTCAATGCCCAAATAGGCACTGTTGCTCTTGGGGCTCGTGGCGACATAGACGGCAGCCTCCGCCAATGGGATGCGACCCTCGGGCATTCCGATTTTCTGCACAGTGTCGAAGCAGGCGTTAGCCAGAAGCAAGGCGTTAGGGTTGGCGAGACCCACATCCTCGCAGGCACAGATGACAATGCGGCGGGCAATGAACACAGGATCCTCACCCGCCTCAATCATCCGTGCCAGATAATAGAGGGCGGCGTCGGGGTCGCTGCCCCGCATACTCTTGATGAAGGCGGAAATGATGTCATAGTGCATCTCGCCGTCCTTGTCATAAGCCAGCGGATTTTGCTGAATAGCCTCCATCACAACCTTATCGGTCAGCACAATTTTCTTTGCGTCGTTCTGACTTTCAACCGACAGTTCCAGAATGTTCAACAATTTCCTCGCATCGCCACCGCTCTGACGCAGCAGAGCCCCCGACTCCTTCACCACGATATTCCTTTCCTTCAGGTAAATATCCTCCTTCAGCGCACGGTCGAGCAGTCGCTTGAGATCACCGACGCCGAGCGACCGGAGCACATAGACCTGACAGCGGCTAAGCAACGGACGAATCACCTCAAACGAGGGATTCTCCGTCGTAGCACCGATAAGTGTTACGACACCCTGCTCGACAGCACCCAGCAGCGAGTCCTGCTGCGATTTGGAGAAGCGGTGGATTTCGTCGATGAAGAGGATAGGATTTCCGTTTCCCTGAAACAGGCCCGCATTCGTCTTCGCCCTTTCAATCACCTCGCGCACCTCCCTGACGCCGCTCGTCACTGCCGACAGCGTGTAGAACGGCACTTCGAGCGTCCGTGCAATAATGTTGGCCAGCGTAGTCTTTCCGACACCAGGAGGACCCCACAGGATAAACGAACTGACATGCCGCTGCTCAATCATGCGACGGACGACGGCACCCTCGCCGACGAGGTGCTCCTGTCCGATGTATTCGTCCAATGTCTGCGGACGCAAGCGTTCTGCTAAGGGCTTCATGGGAAGTTATTTTAATGTTCCAGCCCCAAAGTTACGAATAATCAGTGAATTTATTGACAAAGGGCTTGAAAATCTCGTGTTTTTTACCTATTTTTGCATGTTCATAAACTTTTTTTCATTGACCCTACAAGTTAAAAAAGTGAAAAAATCTCTGAAGGTATATAGGGCTTCGGCAGGGAGCGGCAAGACGTTCAGGCTGGCGGTGGAGTACATCAAACTGCTGATGAATGACCCTACGTGTTACCGTAACATTCTGGCGGTAACGTTTACGAACAAGGCGACAACGGAAATGAAACTGCGCATTCTCAGCCAACTCTACGGCATCGGACATGATCTGAAGTCGTCGGAGGGCTATCTTGAGGCTGTCAAGCAGGATGCCGGTGTGGCGAGCCTTGGTCTGAGCGACGAGCAGTTGCGTCGGCGGGCTCTGACGGCTCTTGAGGGGATGATGCACGACTACAGTCGCTTCCGTATCGAGACCATCGACTCTTTCTTCCAGAGTCTTGTGCGCGAACTGGCTCGCGAACTGCATCTGACGAACGGTCTTCGTGTGGATTTGGAGGCAAACGAGGTGGTGCGCACGGCTGTAAAAGAACTGCTGAACTCGCTGGCGACTGACGGGGCTATGCTCCGGACGGTTCTGGGTGTGGTGGAGGAGCGAATCGACGACAGCCGCAACTGGCACATGGAGGATGATGTGACTAAATTCGGCATGAACATCTTCAACGAACGTTTTCTGGAGAACAAGAACAATGGTGACATCACGTCGGTGCAGGATGTAGAAGCGTTCAGGCGTCACCTAAAGGGCTTGAAGTCTCACACGCTGCAATGTATGCAGCAAGCGGGGAGGACTTTCATGCAGGCTTGTGAGAAGAGGGGGCTGGACAGCACCTGTTTCGTCCAAGGCAGCAAGGGTGTCTGGAATTTCCTGAAGAAGACGGCTGAGGGTTCTCTCCCACTGCCCAATGTATCAGATACGGTGGCGGGATGTCTGGACAACCCGTCTGCGTGGCCTTCGAAGAAGCATCCTGAAGTCAAGGAACTGGCAGCGTGTGAATTCATGCCGTTGCTGAGTGAGGTGATGGATTTGCGTCGTCTGCTCAACTCGATAGAGGCGGCTCGCAAACATCTGGGACAGTTGACGCTGCTGAACGCAATCGACAGCAAGGTACGTCAGTTGAACGCCGACGAGAACCGTTTTCTGCTTGCCGACACGGCGTATATGCTGTGGCAGTTGGTAAAGGGGCAGGATGTGCCGTTCATCTACGAACGGAGCGGGGTCCGCTTCACCCATATTATGATTGACGAGTTTCAGGACACGTCGGCTTTACAGTGGAAGAATTTCATTCCGCTCCTGCTCAACAGCATGGCGACGGACAGCCTTTGCCTCATCGTGGGCGATGTGAAACAAAGCATCTACCGATGGCGCAACGGGGACTGGGGCATTCTGAAGGACTTGGAGAAGGACGCGACGCTCCATCCCTACGTGGAGATGCAGCCGATGCACACGAACTACCGCAGCGCAGGCTGTGTCGTACGCTTCAACAATGAATTTTTCGGCCGTGCTGCACAGACCTTGCAAACGATGTATGCCAACGTGACACAGCGCAACACGACCGACATCGCCGATGCGTACAAGGACGTCGTGCAGGAAGTGGTGCCGAAGAACGACGGGCATGGTTTCGTCTATGTGGAGATGCTGAAGAAGTGCCAAGAAGGTACGCCCCAACCAGACCGCATCGTCGAAACCGTGCAGATGCTCCGCGGACGGGGTGTGAGGGTGCAGGACATGTGCATCCTCGTGCGGAAAAAGAACTATATCCCCAACATCACAGCAGCGTTTGCACAACGCCTGCCGGAGGTCAACATCGTGAGCGACGAGGCTTTCCGTCTGGACTCATCGCCTGCGCTCAACTTCATCATCCTGGCTATGCGAGTCGTGGCCAATCCACAGAATCGCTACCTGCTCTCGACTCTTACGTATGAATACCGCTCCTGTGTGCTGAACGACGGGACCTTCACCGACATCAACCGCACCTTCCTGCTGTCTGACGACGACCTGCGCCAACTGCTGCCCGAGACGTTCAGGGAGCAGGAGGCCACGCTGCCGACCCTGCCCCTGTATGAACTCGCCGAACGCATCTACGACCTGTTCTCATTGCAAAATCTGAAGGGACAGGATGCCTATCTCTTCTCCTTCTTCGACAAGGTAATGGCGTTTCTGGCCGAACGTCCCAGCGACCTCGACACGTTCCTCCGCTACTGGGACGACACGCTGTGTTCCGTGACCATTCCTGTAGGCGAGGTGAACGGCATCCGCATCCTCAGTATCCACAAGTCGAAAGGGCTGGAGTTTCACACCATCATCATCCCGTACTGCGAATGGACATTCACCATGGGACACACGCCGATGGTGTGGGTGAAGCCGAAGGACGAACTGTTCCAAGGGCTCGACCTGCTGCCCATCGACATGGACAAGACAAGCAGCAACTCCTGTTTCAAGGATGACGTTGCAGATGAAAAACTAAAATGCTACGTCGACAACCTCAACCTGATGTATGTGGCATTCACACGTGCCGTGAAGAACCTCATCGTCTTCGCCGACATCAAGACGGACAAAAACGGCGAAAACGTCAGTCAGGTGCTCCATGCCAGTATGCCTCCGATGGAGACAAACGACAAAACCGACACGGCAGAGACATTCAGCAGCGGCAGCATCGTTCCGTCGGACCAGAAGGATGAGAAGAAAGACGAACCTGTGGAGAACATGGAACAGAACGTGCTGACCGTCGCCCCTGCCCCCACGTCCGTCCGCTTCGTCACACAGCCCGTCGTGGCAGAGTTCCGCCAATCGAACCGTGCCACACAGTTCGCACAAGGCGACAACGAGCCCGACGACGAGCATCGACGCTACCTCAACGAGGGCGTACTGTTCCACCAACTGCTCTCCATGATACAGACTCCCGACGACCTGCCTGCCGCCATCCGCCGCATGGACTTCGAGGGATACTTCGACAATGCACTTTACCGACAAGAGGTAATGCAACTCGTCGAGCGTGCGTTCCAGCAGACCCAAGCCAGCCGATGGTTCGACACCCATTGGCAGGTCATCAACGAGTGCAACATTCTCTACCGCGACGACGAAGGCACCGTCCGTCAACGCCGTCCCGACCGCGTTGTCACCGACGGCGCGGAGACCATCGTCATCGACTACAAGACCGGACGTCAGGACGAAGAACACGTGAAGCAAGTACAATTCTACATGGATCAACTGCGGGCGATGAACTATCCGAACGTCAGCGGATTCGTGTGGTACATCCGCCGTGGCGACATCGTCCCCGTGACATAGTTTTTTTACCCCTCCAAGCACTTGGCGTCGTCACGCTAAGCACTTGGCGTCATCACGCTAAGCACTTGACGTGAAAATTCCAAGCACTCCGACGCTCTCAAACGACATAGTCAAAACAAGAATCATCCACCTCAAAAAAAGACACCTGATGAAGTCTTTCCTCAACCATATCGCAGATGACCTCTACCGTCGCTTCGGCGGACAGTTCGAGCATGTGACGGTGCTGTTCCCAAACAAACGTGCCAGCCTGTTCTTCAACCAACATCTCATCGACATCGCCGGCAAACCGCTGTGGGCTCCGCAGTACATGACCATCAGCGAACTGTTCCAGTCGCTCTCCAACCTCACTGTCGCCGACCCGATTCAACTCGTCAGTATGCTCTATCAGGCCTACCAGCAGACGGGCGACGGCACTGACCTGGAAACGCTCGACCAGTTCTGGTCGTGGGGCGAACTGATGTTGTCCGACTTCGACGACATCGACAACAACCTCGTTGACGCCCGCCGTCTGTTTACCAACATATCGGACCTCGACGACCTCACCCACACCGACTACCTCACGCCGGAGCAAATTGACGCCATCCGACGTTTCTTCCCCGATTTCCACGAAGCGACCGAACTGAAGAAGCGATTCCTCAGCGTATGGAAACGCCTGCTACCCACCTACGAGCGCTTCCGCTCGATGCTCTGGCAGGAGCACATGGCCTACGAAGGAATGATGAAGCGGCAGGTCGCCGAGAGCCTTCCTACGCTCAACGGCCAACAAACCTACGTCATCATCGGTTTCAACGTGCTCAACGAGGCGGAACACCGGCTTTTCCGCCACCTCAAAGAGAACACCCAGACCCTCTTCTACTGGGACTACGACACGATGTACATCAAGGACGAGGCAGGACACTTCATCGAAGAAAACATACGCAAGTTCGGCAATGCGCTTGACGGCGCAGACATCTACGACAACCTCTCAAAGCCTAAGCGCATCCAATTCTTCGCCTCGCCCACTGAAAATGCACAGACACGCCATGTCGGAACCATTCTCAAAGACCTGCCCCCGTCGGCCGACACCGCCGTCGTACTATGCAACGAAGCACTCCTCCAGCCGATGCTTCACGCACTGCCGTCTGCATCCGAGGTGAACATCACGATGGGCTTCCCCATGACAGGCACCCCCGTCAGTAACCTGCTCATGTCACTGATGGAACTGCAGTTGAGAGGCAAGGGCGGCAGCCGCGACATCTGGCGATACAGCACAGTCGCACCGCTGCTGAAACATCCCTACGTCTGCCTGATGACAGACGATGATAGTTTGCAGACCCTCGACACGCTGATGAAGCACAACATCCACTTCCCCACCCGTTCGATGTTCCAGCATCAGCACTTCCTTTTCCGGCTGTTCGAACCCCAACAGAACACAGCCGACCTGCTCGCTTGGCTCATCACAATCGTCGAACAGATTGGCCGCAAAATCACAGAGGCACCCCTCGGCACAGAGTCCGTCTTCAATGCCTACACCATGCTTTGCCGCCTCCAGCGCATTCACGAGCAAGGACTGCTCGACATCCAGCCCATCACACTCCAACGTCTGCTGCTCCAACTCATCAAACAGAAGACCATACCCTTCCACGGCGAACCAGCCGTTGGCCTGCAGGTAATGGGCTTTCTCGAAACGCGAAACCTCGACTTCCGCAACGTGTTCCTCCTTTCCTGCAACGAAGGCACCCTGCCCAAGCAGACGCACAAGAACTCCTTCATCCCCTACAACCTCCGTAATGCCTACGGCATGACCACCATCGAACAGAGCACCAGCCTCTACGCCTACCACTTCTGGCGCCTGCTTGGGCGAGCCGAAAACGTATGGATCTACTACAACAACTCGACCGACGGAATGTTGCGGGGCGAGATGTCACGCTTCATGATGCAGATGCTCACAAGCGGCAAGACAAGTCCCATCACCCAGTACCACCTCACCTCCGACTACTTGCCACAGCCCAAACGCACCCTCACCGTCGAAAAGACGCCAGCCGTGATGGAGAAACTCATTGCCCGCTTCACAGGCACCAAACACAGCCTCTCACCCTCAGCCATCAACCAATACCTCAAGTGTCCGCTCCAGTTCTACCTCCAGTACGTGGCAGGGCTCACCAACAAAGACGAGATGAACGAAGATGTAGGCAACGACGTCTTCGGCACCATCTTCCACTACTGCATGGAATACATCTACCGCCATCGCATCGGGCTGAATCGGGAAATACAGGCCCACGAACTCATCAGCATGGCCAACAACAAAGCAGGCATCAAACGTCTCGTCGATGAAGCCTTCAACGTCGAATTTTTCAAGCGGTCCCAGAGCGAAAAGAACCGTCCTCCACACTACAACGGAGAGCAACTCCTCAATCGTGAAGTCATTGTCAGTTACGTTCACGACCAACTCGCCTACGACGCCAAACTGTGCCCCATGACCGTCATCGACGTCGAAGCCACGCTACAACCCACCACCCTCGACCTGCCGACACCTCACGGGCATCCACACCCCACGCTATCCATCCCCCTCAGCGGCATCATCGACCGCATCGACCGCGTCACCATCGACGGCCGTCCCTATCAGCGCATCGTCGATTACAAGACCAGCAGCACATCCGAAAAAGCCAACGACATCGAAAGCCTGTTCGACCCCACCAAGAAAGACCGAGCCGGATACATCCTCCAGGCGTTCTACTATGCCTACATCTACACCCTACAGCACCCACACTCACCTGTCGCACCCTCTATCATGTACATCAAACAGGCACGAGCCACCGACCCACAGAACCTCAAGAACAGCGTAATCAGCCTTGGGACCGACGCAAAGAGAGAGCCCGTGACAGACTTTGCAGCCCAGTGGCGCGACGTGTTCCGTGACCGGCTCACCGACACCCTCGCCGAGATATTCGACCCTGCCGTCCCCTTCACGCAAGACAGCACAGAGCAGTCCTGCAAATGGTGCAAATTCACACGACTCTGCGGCTGGCAAAGCAAGGATGATTGAGAAGAAACTTTTTATTTTACCTTTGTACTTTGCACTTTTTATTGTACCTTTGCAGCCGATTTGCTGAAAAAACGTAGAAAGATGAACGAAAAAATACTGAAGACGTTGAAGTCCGTTGAAACGGAGGACTGGGTGGATTATCACATTGTGCGCCCCATCAGTTACTATATGACCAGGGCGTTTGCACGCTTCGACGTGCATCCCAACACTGTGACTATCTGGTCGATGATTGTGGGGGCTGCCAGTTGCCTCTTCTTTGCTCACGGCTGCCTCTACTATAATGGTTGGTCGGGGCTGCTGTGGAACCTCGGCGGCATCGGCCTGCTGATTATTGCCGACTTGCTCGACTGCACAGACGGCCAGTTGGCTCGTATGACGGGCAAGAAGAGCCGCATGGGGCGCATTCTCGACGGCATCGCCGGCTATACGTGGTACATCCCCATCTACACGGCGCTGGTTGTCCGTTTCTTCTTCCACCACGAAATCGAATTCGGGTGGCTCGGCATCGAAGACACGACGACCAATACGCTGATTGCCACGGCCGTCGTGCTGGCGTTGGCTCTCTGGTCGGGTCTGGGCGGCATCGGTCCTCAACAACGTCTGGCCGACTATTACATTCAGATTCACCTCTTCTTCCTGAAGGGTGAGAAGGGCAGCGAACTGGACAACTCCATCCGTCAGCAGGAAATCTACGACGAGATGAGGCACGACCCGAAAGTAAGCACGGTGGAGAAGGTGTTCCAGAAGTCCTACGTGGATTATACACAGAAGCAGGAGGGGCGCACGCCTCAGTTCCAACGGCTGATGCGCCTGTTGAAGGAGAAGTTCGGAAAGGCCAGCAACATGCCTGCCGAGGTGCGACAGTCGCTGCACGACCATTCACTGAAGATTATTCCGTGGAATTCGCTGTTGACCTTCAACTTCCGCACGCTCTCGCTCGTCGTGTTCACGCTGATAGACTTGCCTGTCCTGAACTTCCTATGGGAGGGCATCGGCATGACTCTCCTGGCTTGTTGGATTAACCACCGCCATGAGGCTTTCTGCAAGAAAATAGCAGACACACTGTAATTTTTTTGTACTTTGTACTTTTTATTGTACCTTTGGCTATGCCGAAAGTACTTCCGTTCGGAAATAAAAATGCAACTTTTTTTAAGTTTCATTTTGTATTTCGCTCACTTATCCGTACCTTTGCACGCTGAAAAGAGGTTTTTCATTTTCAATTATTATTTAACTTTTAATTTTTAACTTTCCACATGGACGACTATCCGGCGAATAAACAGACGGCGGTTTAAGGATTCTGGTCAGAAGCCTTTGCCGCAAATTATCGTGTAACAAAACAAAGCAAAGCGACTTCTAAACAACAAGAATTCTATGCGTTCATATTGGAACACCAATAACGGAATTGCGCCACTGGAACAGTGGCAGCCAGGGTGCTGGGTACAGGTGACGTGCCCAGTCGAAGATGACGTGAAGTTCCTTACCGATGAACTCCACATGCCCGATTATTTCATTACCGACGTAGCCGACGCCGACGAGCGTGCCCGTTACGACATGGACGAGGGATGGCTCATGATCATCCTGCGTATTCCTCACCTCAAGAGCATCAACTCACGTGCTCCCTACACCACCATCCCGCTCGGTGTGGTGCTGAAGGGCGATGTTGTCGTCACCATCTGCGACCAGGAGACCCGCATGATGATTGACTTCATCAACCACCAGCAGCGACGTGCCGAAGGGTTCTCCGATGCAGCCGACCTCGTGTTCCGTCTCTTCCTCAGTGCATCGGTGTGGTATCTGAAATACCTGAAACAGGTGAACGGACTGATTGAGAAGGCTAAGCGTAACATGAACGAGCACATCGACAACCAGGACCTGATGAACCTCAGCCGCCTGCAAGACTCGCTCACCTACTTCGCCACCTCTATCCGTGGCAACGAGAACCTGCTCTCGAAACTGAAGTTCCGTCTGCCTGTTGATGAACTCGACGCGGAACTCATCGAGGATGTGAACATCGAAATGCAGCAGGCCCGCGAGACCACCAGCATCTACTCCAACATTCTCGACTCGACGATGGACACCTACGCCAACGTCATCAACAATAATATGAACCGAGTGATGCGTCTGCTCACGTCGCTCAACATGATTATCATGTTCCCGACGCTCATCGCCTCACTCTTCGGCATGAACCTCATCAACGGCATGGAAACGTGGCGCTGGGGGTTCATCATTGCCATCGTCCTCTCGGTGCTCTCCACCGTCGCAGCCCTCTGGTGGTTCCGCCGCAACAAATGGCTCTGACCTGAACATTGAACATTTGTTCCACATGAATTTATAGGGACCGCGCTACGATTTCGCGCGGTCCCTATAAATTCCTTTCATGTTCATTGTTCATTTTCCGTTCCGTTTCCCTTTTTGTATTTTGAATGTTATTTGTAATAAAATGGCGGAAATCTGATACATTGTTTTTGTATTTTTGTTTACCTTTGCCAATAAAATTTAGAAAAGATGAACAAGAAGATGTTGATGGTCGTCCTTTCGCTGGTGGTGACAAGCATGACGGCACAGACGATGAGAGAGTGGGACGATGTATCGGTGACGGGTGTGAACCGCGAACGTGCCCACACTTTGGAGATTCCCGTAACATCGGCAGCAGATGCCATGTCGGCTTACACACCGACCCATGCACTCGAGTCGTCACCCTACTTCCTGAGTCTCAATGGCACTTGGAAGTTTCAGTGGGTAGGCCGCCCCGAGCAGGCCAACAACAGTTTCTGGCAAGACGGATTCGACGCATCGGCATGGGACGACATCGACGTACCCTCAACATGGCAGGTGTACGGCGAACGTCACGGCAAGTCGTGGGACTGGCCGCTCTATGTGAATACGCGCTATCCGTTTGCCTACGACGAAGCCACTTGGAGCGTCATGGCAGAACGTCCATGGTGGTACACCTACAAAGGTGACTGGATGAATCCCGTCGGGTCGTATCGCCGCACGTTCACGCTGCCCGACTCGTGGAACGGCCGCGATGTCTTCCTGCGCTTCAACGGTGCGGGCCACGGTTACTACGTCTGGGTGAACGGCCAGTATGTCGGCTATGCGGAAGACAGTTATTTACCGAGCGAATGGCGGGTGACGGACAAGGTGCGACGGGGTGTGAACAACGTGTCGGTGCGAGTCTATCGCTTCACCAGCGGTTCGTTCCTCGAGTGTCAGGACTACTGGCGCCTCACAGGCATCACCCGCGACGTCTATCTGTGGAGTGCGCCAAAGACACGCATTCACGACACCTTCTTCCGCACCACCTCACTCAATACGGAAGGTACCGCAGCCGATGCCACGCTCACCGTAAGCATCGCAGGGCAGACACCGCAACAAGCCACACTGACCGCCTCGCTGCGCGACGGCAATCACGTACTAACCGAGCAGACGACGGCTGTGGGGCATACTGGCGACTACGACTTGCAATTCTCTCACATCAGCGGCATCACGCCTTGGAGTGCCGAGCAACCACAATTGTACGACCTTGTACTGACTTTGAAACAAGGCAACAACGTCAGCGATATTCGTGTCCAGAAAATCGGATTCCGCACAGTCGGTGTGCGAGCCGACGGGGCGCTGCTGGTCAACGGACGCCGCATCATCTTCCATGGTGTCAACCGCCACGACTTCAGTGAGCAAGGAGGTCGCACCCTGACAAAGGCAGAAATCGAGCAGGACCTGCTGCAGATGAAACGTCTCAACGTCAACGCCATCCGCACCTCTCACTATCCCAACAATCCCTATCTTTATGACCTGTGCGACCGCCTCGGACTCTATGTGCTGGCCGAAGCCGATGTCGAGTGTCATGCCAACTGGGGCCTGTCGAGCGTAGAGGCCTTCCGTCAGCCCATGACCGAACGCTCCGTGCGTCATGTCCTGACCCTGCGCAACCACGCCTGCATCGTCATCTGGAGTGCTGGCAACGAGAGCGGACCAGGCAACAACTTCCAAACCGTCATGGACAGCATCGCACGCCTCGACCCCACCCGACTGACACACTACGAGGGCAACAGCCAGTGGAGCAGCGTGACCAGTACGATGTACGGCAGTCTGGGATGGATGCGCAGCATCGGCGAGGAACGTCTCAACGACTACCGCGGCGGCAAGACGGGCATACGTCCCCATGTCCAGTGCGAGAATACCCACGCCATGGGCAACTCGATGGGCAATCAGCGCGAGTATTTCGACATCTACGAAAACTTCCCTGCCATGGCTGGCGAGTTTGTCTGGGACTGGAAAGACCAGGGCATCCGCAGGAGCGCTACAGGTCAGGCCCTCACCTTCCCCGTCTATGGACTCGGCCACCGCACCGACATCACCTCGTCGCTCAACATCAGCAAGGGCGAATACTGGGCCTACGGAGGCGACTTCAACGACCAGCCCAACGACGGCAACTTCTGCTGCAACGGCGTCGTTTTGGCCGACGGTTCACCCACCGCCAAGAGTTATTCGATGAAGAAAATCTATCAGCCGCTCGACTTTGCCGTGAAAGACAGCCTCGCGGGCATCTTCACCCTCAAGAGCAAACTGCAGCAGCGCACCCTTGACGACCTTGATGTCAGTTACACTCTGCTCGAAGACGGCATCGAGGTCGGACGTGGCACCATCGACGACGTCGTTATGGCCGTCGGAGCCACTCGTGACGTGCAGATTGCTGAAGCCCAGCGTCTGGTCACCCGACCTACGAACCCCGATGCAGAATACTTCATCCGTTTCAGTGCCCGTCAGCGCAACGCGACCGAATGGGCCGAGGCAGGATTCGAGGTGGCCTCCGAGCAGTTCCGTCTGCGTGCAGCCACCGACCGCCAGCCCTATCAGGCCGACGCCGCCGCTGGGCTGACCGTCAACACCCTCACTTCGGGCTATAAAATCCAGGGCGACAACTTCTATGCCCAGTTTGCCAATGGCGAACTCTTCCGATATGTCGTCGATGGTCGCTCGATGCTCAGCACCCCCCTCACGTTCAAGGCATTCCGTGTGCCCACCGACAACGAAAGCGGACGTGCTGCCGAATACGACCACCTCGACCTGCGCAACCTCACGCTGACACCTGGTACATGGAGCATCACCACGACTGACGACAGACAAAGCGTCACCCTCGACATCACTAACCAGTACCGAGGTGCCAACTGCTCTTTCAGCGTTCACCATTCCTTCACCGTACTCGCCGATGGTGCCGTCATCGTCGATTGGAGTGTCCTGCCCAGTCCGACAGGCATCCAACTGCCACGCCTCGGGCTCTCTGCCGAGATGCCCCGAGCCTACGAAAATCTCTGCTGGCTCGGACGTGGTCCTTGGGACAACTACCGCGACCGCGACGAGTATGCCCATGTCGGCCTCTGGCACTCCACCGTCAGCGAGCAGTGGACCAACTACGTCAAACCACAGGAACAAGGCAACAAGGAAGAGGTGCGCTGGATGGCTCTGACCAACACCAATGGCACAGGACTGCTCGTCGTTTCACCCCAGATGATGGCTGCCAGTGCAGGGCATTGGCGCGCCGAAGACCTCTACACCGACGCTGGCAACCGCAAGATGCACCCCCATCAAGTGCCATTCTGCCAGACCACCGTCGTCCACTTCGACATCTACAACCGTGCGCTCGGCAATGCCAGTTGCGGCGACGACGTCATCGAGCCCTACCAAATCCTCAGCGACAAGGCACGTCAGACACTCATCTTACTGCCACTCACCTCAGCACACACAGATGCCGAACTCGCCCAGCGTGCACGCATCGCTTCACCACGCTCTCTGCCCGTCACCATCACAGCCGCGAAAGGCATCGTCACCCTTACCTGCGACGACCCAACCGCCACCATCCATTACAGCATCGACGGTAGTAACCAGCGAACTTACACACGCCCTTTCAGTCTGAAAAACGGCGGACTTATCCGCGCTTTTAGTACTGCCGACGGACGCCTCGACGGTCCTGTCAGCGAAGAACTCATCCCGCTCTACATCGACCGCAGCACATGGAGCGTTTACAGCACCAGCAGCGAACAAGGAGGCTGGGAAGTCGCCAGCAATGTGCTCGACGACAACCCATCGACCATCTGGCACACACACTACGACCCCACTCCGCCGCTGCCCCACGAAATCGTCCTCAACATGCGCCGTTGCTACGACATCAGTGCCTTCAACTATCAGGGGCGTGCCGACAACGACCACGGACGCATCCGTGACTATGAACTCTATCTCTCCAACAGCCCCACCGTCTGGGGAGCACCTGTCGCCACAGGCACCCTGACGAACGACGCTTCCGTCCAGCAGGTTCCCCTGCCCGAAGGCAGCCAAGGTCACTACCTGCGTCTCATCGCTACCTCCACCCACGACAACCACGGCTATGTCTCGGCCGCCGAACTGGGCATCGTCGCCAATGGAACCGTCAGCAGTCCCACCGTGCCACAAGCAGCCATCAGCACAGCCACCACCGCCTGCCATCTACTGCGACACACCGCCTCGGGACTTTACCTCCACTACACTCCCGACAGTCGGGGTGAGAGCAATTTCTGTCTCGACGAATTTGTGCCAAGCGACAGCACCTTCCTCTTCCACTTCGACCGCATTCAGGGTTACACGGCCTACTACGGCTTGCACACCCTCGCGCCCCGTCAGAGCGTCACCGTGAGCGAATGGCACGTCAACGCCACTCCCACCACCGACCTCACCGATCACGCCCAGTGGCTTCTCGTCGAGCAGTCAGACGGAGACATCATCCGTCTGCGCAGCGCCCTGCGTGGCATACAGTACTTCAACTTCGACCATCACACCCCTGGTTCCTTCATCTACTCCGACAAGGCCCAACCTGCTGAGTTCGAGGTCCAGGCATCCGATGTCCCCACCGCCATCCATGCGCCCCTGCCATCTGACCATCCGCACGTCTGGTACGACCTGCAAGGACGCGCCCTCGGCACCTCCCCCCTCCAGCCAGGCATCTACATCAGCAACGACGGGAAGAAGGTCGTGGTACGATAAAGCAAGTAGAATTCATTTTTACACGTAAATCTGCTGAAATCCTGACGTCAATCTTGAGAAATAAATATTGGCAAATATTTATCAGTTGACATATCACATCGCGTAAAGTCAAAGTAGGGGCAGGTTTCCATGCCTGCCCAAAGAAAACATGAGGCTCGAAGCCGAAAGGTTTTTCTACCAATACTGCACGGCAATGATGGACGCCCCGTGGGGCGTCCATGATGAATAGGATGCGTGCTTAATTACATATATTTCTTGAGATTGACGTGAAAAAACAAGTATATTTCGGTGCTCACAGCTATATTGTCCTAAATACGTCGTCGCCATCTCCACATAGCAAAACGGCGGTTTGTATGGCGAAGGCTAAAAATTCTTACAATTTCATGTTAAATTATCTTAAATATTCAAGAGCGGTGCTGACTGGGGAGGTGGATTAAAGCCATGATGAAAAAAGATGCTTACCATCACGCCAGCACGTTATTTTTCAGTGTCTCGCGCATCGTCCGACACATTTGGAACGAGGTTCACCCTCAAACTACTCATTTTTGCTAACAATCCGTAAGTATCCAGAAGATACACACGAAGGAATGCTCGCATATACGTCATTGTTGCCATAAAACTGTCACTCGCGCTGGACCATTGTATTTTACTGGAGTTTCCATCGTTTTGTCTTTTGTCTTTTTGCCTTTTTGCCTTTTATCATTTTCAATTTCTAAAATATAAATTTATAGTTATTTAATTTCTATTATATATTATAATTTATTATAATACTATAATAGGGGTATTTTTTAGGAGTAAAAGGCAAAAAGGCAAAAGGCAAAAGGCAAAAAGATAATTTATGGTAAAACTTTCTTGAAGATAACATTGCATCGGTCGGCACGCATAGTTCTTCGCGCCATACACGGCGCATGTAGGGACGGCCCGTGGGACGTCCATGATGAACAGGAAACAATCGGGACGCCCCGCGGGTCGTCCCTACAAGCAATCCATTGGCGCTGCGATTTGAAATGCACTGCGTTTCGTCCGAATGCCGACTGTGGACGGTGCCGACACGGACTGTGGACGAGTTGGCGATGCACTGTGGAGGAAATATCAATCTGAACCTACGACAAGACACATGCACCCCTGACTACCATAATTGTTACCTACGATTTGTCAACGTGTTTATGAAAATTCGTAACTTTGCAGTGCTTAAGTCCTGAGGAGGCTCTTGATATGTAAAAAGCAGGGGTTTCAAAAGAAAAAACGAAACGGATTTGGATTTGCAACGAAAAGTCCGTAAATTCGCAGACCAAACGAGAGAATATGCGCATCCTGCTTTTGGGCGACTATAGCAACGTACACTGGACACTGGCCGAGGGACTACGGAAACTCGGACACGAGGCGACGGTGGTGAGCGACGGCGACTACTGGAAAGGGTATCGCCGCGACGTGAACCTGCGACGGCGGTCGCTGGGCAAGCGGGACACCCTGCGCTACCTCTGGGACTGCGTGCGCCTGATGCCCCGACTGAAAGGGTACGACGTGGTGCAACTGATCAACCCGCTGTTCCTCGACTTCAAGCCCGAGCGCATCTGGCCCTTCTACCGCTACCTTAGAAAGCACAACGGCAAGATGGTCATGGGGGCGTTCGGCATGGATTACTACTGGGTGAAGACCTGCATGGACTGCCAAACCTTCCGCTACAGCGATTTCAACATCGGGAGCCACAGCCGTGCCGACGAGCCGCAGAACCGTCAACTCATCGACGAATGGCTGAACGGCGAGAAAGGCCGCCTCTGCCAACGTGTGGCACAGGACTGCGACGCCATCGTGGCTGGACTGTATGAATATAAGGTTGTGTACGACCAGTGGTTTCCAGAGAAGACAAGGTATATTCCCATGCCAACACAACCCAGCCCAGACCCCTCCCCCTGCCCTCCCCTGAATGGGAGGGAGTATAATGACCATCCGGATGGTGTGACCACTCCCCGCCCTCACAGGGAGGGGCATGGGGGAGGGTCTGGGTCTCTTCTTCGTTTCTTCCTCGGCATCCAGCAGGGACGCTCTGCCTACAAGGGTACGGATGTGATGCTTCGGGCATTGGAACGTGTCAAGGCGAAATACCCTGAGCGCTGCAAGATTGTGAAGGTGGAGTCGGTGCCGTTCGACGAGTACAAGCGGATGATGTCGGAGTGCGACGTGCTGCTCGACCAACTCTACAGTTACACGCCCGCCATGAATGCGCTCGTGGCCATGTCACAGGGACTGGTGGTCGTCGGCGGAGGCGAACCCGAGAACTACGACATCCTGGGCGAGACGGAACTGCGGCCCATCATCAACGTCCTGCCCGACGAAGAGGACGTGTTCCGCAAACTCGAAGACCTCGTCCTGCACCCCGAGCGGCTGCCTGAACTGAAACGCCAAAGCGTGGAATATGTGCGACGCCATCACGACTATGTGAAAGTGGCCCAGCAATATGTTGACTTCTGGACATCGTTATAGAGTAAATCCGTAAATCTTTAAATATCTAAATCGTATGATGAACATCAAAACCGTCGGAATTGCGAGCGACCACGCTGCCTTTCCTCTGAAGCAATTCGTGAAACAGTATCTCGAAGAAAAAGGTATTCCGTACAAGGACTACGGCACCTACACCGAGGAGTCGTGCAACTATGCCACCTACGGCCACCTGCTGGCTGAGGGCGTGGAGAGCGGCGAAGTCTATCCTGGCATCGCCATGTGCGGCTCGGGCGAAGGCATCTCGATGACGCTGAACAAGCACCAGGGCATCCGTGCCGGTCTCTGCTGGATTCCCGAAATCGCACACCTCATCCGCCAGCACAACGACGCCAACGTGCTCGTCATGCCTGGCCGTTTCATCGACAACGACATGGCGCGCCGCATCATGGACGAGTTCTTCGCCACCGACTTCGAAGGCGGACGCCACCA
>JAIKWU010000034.1 GCA_024684455.1 Bacteroidaceae bacterium
TCTTGATAAATCCTGTACGATTCATATTACATTGTCATAAAAAAGGCACGACGCAAAGTTAAGGATATTCCACGACTGTGCCAACTACTATCACCTTTTTATTTTCTGTAAATACGTCCGTTACGGATGTACATGCCACGCGCAGGCTCACAGTCAATACGGCGGCCTGTGAGGTCATAAATGGCATCTTGCTGCTTAAAAGACACTTCTGGAACAGATGTGATGCTCTTATATCCTTGACGGGAAACACACCTTGCTTTGCCCTTCTTGCTGCGTGCCGTATTATTAGAACCCCTCACATCATACACATCCTCCCACAGAATTTCAGTTACATAGGGAATCTTATTATGCTTGTCCACACAGACGATCACTCTTTCATAATAGTCGTCAAACCAGTGCGTTGCACTTGAGCCTACGAAGGACTCTACAGATTGTTCACCATACCACTCACATTCCGGGGTATAAAAGGTGATTTTTGTATTTGCATCACCCGTATTCACTACAATATCTTCACCGACAATACTTACAGAAACATTGGTAAACGCTGTGGGTTTTTCTGTGTATATCATCATGGAGGGATCACCATACAGATGGAACACTTCTTTATGGTACTGGTAGTAATCCGGGCATTTCACACCATAGGTTCCGAATGTGGGCTCATGTCTACGCAGATTATAGAAATTCATGTACTGTATCCATTCCTTGCTGGCTGCCAACAGGTCGCCCAGTTCATAGGAGGTGTTGCTCATGGCGTGCAGGTTGTTAATGCCAGGGCTGGGCCAGATGGCATTGACGAATCCTTCGGCAAGGTATTCCTTATAGCCAGGATAAGCCTCTTCCGAAGGTGCAATAACTGCCACAGCACCTCCATTTTCTTTTTTAAGGAAAAACTCTGCCGGACAATCGGCGGTCTCATCATATTTACCCGACTTCTTGCTCATGCTCAGGAGCACTGGATACTTGTGATTATTTACCAGATCCACGGTATCATCCGCTGAATAGAGTACGGTATTGGGGGCAAATGCTACTTGCCTCTGTTCCCAAGTCTCACTGAATCCATCCCCCAGATAGGTCATCAGAAAAGTGCCTGCATTGATGCTGTCGTTGATGGCATCAGTATCTCCATACCATAAGTCCTCATTCTGCAATGCAACAGGAAACGACGTGCTATCGTCGAACACGTCGCGATTGTATGTCCATGTTGAAGGAATCTGCGACGAACTTAACACCGTGTGCAAATATATTTTCTTCACTTTCAGACTGTCAATCTTCGTACTCATGTAGTTGCAGATGTTCTCTGAGGAACGAATACACCTTCCCCTTTCTGAACCATGGAACCATTCGTACGGTCCGTGCGCATCGAATGCCGCACAGCTGACAAAGGTCTTATAGAAGGAAGCGTCACTTGTGGGATTCTGTTCATAGTCTATTATTTTTGCAAGAACATGTTCTGCTTCATATCCTGAATCCACAGGTATGCGTCCACAACGAATTGCAGGGACTGCCGAAGAACTGGTGTCACCCCTACATTCATAATAGTAGTCAGAATTGTACGTGTAGTTGTACCCGATTAAATAATAGTACGTAGTCAGGCTGTCTTCATAGGCATACGTATTCAAACGTCGGGTGACCTGATGACCAGGAACATCGTTCCCAACCAACAAGACATATTTCACGGAATCGCCGTTTGCATCATAATCGCTGATGGTGTTCAGAATTGACTGTTCGCTCCAGTCATCATACAAATCATGTACCTGAAATCCCTTCTGTCTTTTCCATTCCACAAAATCATCACAGGAACCATAATACTGACTTTGTGCAAATATCAAATATACACTGTTGTTCTCTACTGCGGTTGATTGCGCCATCGCGCACACGCTCGTCATGCTCAATAGGCATGAAAGAATCAAATACTTTTTCATGTTCCCTTTTTGTTTTATGGGTTAATATATTGATTATTTACTGAAATAGCCGACATACTCGTCGTCGTTGTCGAGACGGATGTAGAGGACGTAGTAGCCCGATGTGAGGCTAGTGATGTCGGTCAAGACGGTGCCCTGTCCGAAGACGTACTCCGTCTGTGTGGTCTGGACGCTGTTAGTTGCTGCATCCTCGACGGTCACTTCCACGTCACCGTAGTAACCCGTGTGCTTACCGTGAGCGTATCGCTTGTGTAATACGCCTTCACCTCAGGTACTTCCGACCGTCCCTGATGTACATGCCACGCGCTGGCTCGGGAGGGACGGTGGGGAAAACGCAGTGTCGCCCCAAAACAGGTGACGACACCGCCGAAAAAAGAACGGGGAATATGTGTCATAAGAGGAGTTCCACCCTACTCAGGGCCAGTCAAACCGCATCGTGCAACTGGCTGTGAAGGTCTGTTCCGAATACTTCGAGTCGAGCGTCATACCCTTGTACTGATAATATACGTACTTCCTGCAATGTTCCTTGAGCACGGGCATCGTCAGCGTGAACGTCAACTCATCGTATTTCTCCGAAGGGGGAGTCTGAAATTCCCAGTATGACTTGTAATAAAGCCACGCCTCCTGTGGAAGTAGTTCGTTCATAGCATCAGGCATTTCGCCGAACTTATAAGGAAGACGCGGACTTTCGACGCCTACGACCAGACAGGGCAGGAAGCCGTATTTTCTGAGATACTTGCTCAGGTTGGTGCCAGGGGCTTCACCCCACAGCGTCTTGTCACATGTCAGCGTGATCTCTCCGTTGATATAGGCAGAACAAAGGTCCGGCCATTCCACTGTTCTCACCGCCTCTTCTTCCGGAGTCTCCTTAAAGTACTTTTCCATCGCAGCGACAATGAACGAGGTCTTACTCTTGAAGTAATCCCGAAGCAGCGGGTCGAAGATGTAATTGTTCTCTATCGTATTCTCCCAGTAGGAAGCGCCATTGGGTTCGTGAAGCCACAGGCAGAATTCCATCTCGCTATAGTCGGAAAAAGTCTTCGTCTTGGGATAATAATCGAGCCATGCACCCGTAGGCGCTGACGGATTCTTTTCTATACAGTAGAAACCAACTTTGGAGATGCTTTCAGCATCCAAAAGCATTCCGATACCGTCTTTGTACAATCTGTCGGTTGGAGTGTCTGGAACCAAGACGTTATCGTCGTCATTGTTGCACGAAACAAGTGCCATGCAGAGCACACTGCAAACTAAAATAAATAAACTACGTTTCATAAGCATTTCATTTTGGGTTACCGATTAAACAATCATTGATGTACGATGTTATGTTTATTGTTGTATGGGCTGAAATCCGTATATCATGTGGCGGTTGGTGTTATAATTTGTTCCGTCCTTTATCCAATCACCCGTCAACACATACCATTCATTGGGATTATAATAATTAGAACCCCATCCCCAATTCATACCAATCCAACGAATAACAGGAGAAAGATATGTATATTCCACTATCGGAGGATTATAAGGCAAGAGCATACCAAGTGGTGGCGGAGAATCCCACACCCACTCATAACCAGTTACAATAACAGGACGCGCCCTTTTATATCGGTCTGTAATAAAAGCATGTCCCGAAGATTGTCCTGCCCCTTGTGCTCTTAGAATAACGGGAATCCCATTAGACAAACTTGTACTAACTGTACCGGCATTGTAATCATCATAAATGCAACTGATGCCATAGTTAGCAAACGCATATACTAAATTGGATGTATTTGCACTAGAAGCGTCATTTCCATAGGCCATGCCTACTAGTTCCCCAACATCTGCAACTAATGGAGCCGCATCTATGTCATTCGTGTTCATTGTACTCCATATAGTAGAAGTATAATTGCCCTGCCACATAGTATAATTAAGGATATTCCCAGAACAACTTGCCTCCGAAGGTGCGGTTTCAGGAACACCAAATTTATAATGCAAAAAGTACAGCATTTGTGCACCTGCAATGGCAACACAACCTGCAGGAGCATGTTCATTGTTACTGTTGGATTTTAAGGGACAATAATAGTTGTAATTAGTAAATATTGAGCCTTGATCCCAATCTGTCTGGGTTAATCTGCCAATAGAATCCCATTCTTCATATTGAGTGCTGGTGCCGCTTAATTCATAATGTCCTGTCGGAATACGGGGGTCATCGCCAAATCCTCTTGTTGGATTCACACCCATGACATTCTTGACAAAGTCGTCGGGGTCGGAAACTGACCTCCAGAAGTTCTTGTTGGCTTCTATCTCCGCGCTCGTGAAGTTCAGTTGATTGTCGGCAAGCGTCTTGATGACCTTGATGTCTTCCGCCATGCCCTGAACCCAGGCCTTGGCAGCGTCTATCTGCATGAGTTCTTCAAACGAGCCGTGGTCGCTCTGGGCCACAATGGGAGGCGTGCGCCTGTCGGACGAATAGAGCGTCCAACCGCCCCCTCTTTTATTGCAAACATACAGAAGCGTATCGTTGTCGGTGCCTTTGATACAGTCAAATGTTACCTCATCCGCGGAGGTGCGGGTAGAGTCTGTCGGAACCGTGCTCAAGGCTACGACATTATCCATCGTAACCCTGTTCGATTCATCAATGCCTTGAAAGGATAAATCAAACTTCTCGCTTTCATAATCTTCCTGCATGGCATCGGTGCACGACAGCATGGCTGATGCCAGCAACACAAATAATAAACTCAGTTTTTTCATAATACTATTTTTTAAGGATGAATACTGTTATTTACTGAAATAGCCGACGTACTCTTCATCGTCGTCAAGGCGGATGTAGAGGACGTAGTAGCCCGATGTGAGGCTAGTGATGTCGGTCACGACGGTGCCCTGTCCGAAGACGTACTCCGTCTGTGTGGTCTGGATGGTGTTAGTTGCTGCATCCTCGACGGTCACTTCCACGTCGCCGTAGTAGCCCGTGATGCTTACCGTAAGCGTATCGCTTGTGTAATACGCCTTCACCTCAGGCATTTCCGTCAGGCTCTTGGGCTTGGGTGGAGGAGGAGGAAATAGAATTACTGTTTGTGCATTGATTCCACAGCATGCTATCAAAAGCAGCGTCATGGTCAAGAAGAGTTTCTTTTTCATGTTGTATTAGTTTTTTAGTGAAACAAAAATATGGATTTCTCGCCTGCAAATTTACGGCAAGATAATGTCAGGCGCAAGGTTTCCATGTGGACAAAAAAGGCCTCCAAGTGGACAATTCACTTAGAGGCTACGCGAAGAAAAAGTGCCAAAAGTCTCGATGGAATGGCACTTTTTACATATTTTCTATAATTTCGTCGAAAGTTTTCCCATCTTCGATGACGGAAAGATAATCTTTTCTCAGACGCTGCTTTCGTTTGGTTACGGACAGGGGTGATATACTGAATATATTAGATATCTGACGTGTTGTCAGTCCCAATTTTCCCAACATACAGAGGCGGATTCCGTCTTCGTTCATTTTTGGGAACTGCTGACGCAGACGGGTTACGAACTGCTGATAGGTGTCGTCAAGGGTCACTTCCAAATTTTGCCAGTCGTCGTTCGACATGTGCATCATCCGTGAACCTGTGTCGTCCACAGCCTTGAAGTGTTCCATGATGGAGGACTGCCTTTCCAACTGTCTTTTCAACAGCGAGATTTTCTCCAGGTTCTTGCGGTTAATCAGTTTCTGCTGGTGTGTTTCCAGTTCGGCCTGACGTTTCAAATGAGCAGCCTCGAGCATTTTCGCTCTGTGCCGATAACGAAGCCACAACAAGATGAGGGTGACGATGAGAAAGATGACGCCAACACTTACGACATATATCATCTTCATCCTTTCGGTACGCTGCTGATGTAAATGCAGGAGTTTCTCCTTGTTGAGGTTCTCTTGAAAGTAGGCATTTTTCTGTGCCAGGGCATCCAGGTACGACCTGTTGGAATAGAAAGAGAGGGAATCATTCAATTGCAAGGAGCCCTCCTCGTCGTGCTGGCGTATCTTCACCATCTGCATGAATTTTAGCCAATGGAACTTTTCTATAGAAGAAAGGGGATTGCTACGAGTTAGTAGCACTTCTGCCTTATCAAGAATATCATTGTGAAGATATATCTGCGAAAATATCAGATTCCACGAGTTGTCGGTCTCGAGAAGATGGCGGGTGGCTTCATTCATATAGGATAAAGCCGTTTGTGGATTTCCTGTCAAATCATAGTATGAGGCCATGCTGGCGAGAATATAACCATAGAAGAGAGAGTCGGGTGTGGCAAGGGAACAATTCAAAGCCTTTTCATAGTGCTCCAGGGCCCTGGACTTGTCAGAAGCATGAATCCAGACACCTCCGGCATTCAGCAACATGCATATTTCGTTATATACATTCTGATGACTTGACAAGTTAAACTCCCGCAAGGCTTCTTCTGCCATTCGGATGGCTTCAGCCGGGCTGTCAAGTCTTATCTGCCAACTCAGGTAGTTCAATGCCAGGTATGCCGTATAGTGGTCGCCGCACGACTTGGCGACATCGGCCGACTTCTGCATCATCTGCTCCATCAGGGCGGTGCTGTCGCTGTGGTAGTAGTGGACGCCCAGGTAGAAGCAACTCTGCGCGAAACGGTGGAGCAGCGTGCTGTCGCCGCGCGTGCCGTCCTGCGTCGCGTCCCTGTAGTAGTCGTAGGCGGGACGGACGTGGGTATCGAACAGCAGGGGACGGTCGGCCTTGTCCTCCGTCATCGCGTAGAGAAGATTCCAGCGGGCTTCCAGCGCATCGTCGCCGACGACGTCGTACATCAGCGTGTCGAGTTGCGTGAGAATACTGTCGAAGTCGGCCGACGGCTCGGCAATGGAGGGCGGCAGCGACAGCAGCGAGTCGAGCGCATCGAGACGCGCGGATACACGGGCACGCTCCCCGCAGCCCGTGAGGACGGCGAGGAGGATACACAAGAAAGAGATGAACGCTTTGGTCCGCATCGCTCTCAGAAGATAATGAGTGGCTATACTTTATTCTTTATACTCACTCCTTCACCATGAGGAACTTGGAAACGACGCCTTTGTTGCCGCTCTCGTCGGTCGCCATCACATAGTAGATGCCGCTGGCACAACGCTGTCCAGACGACAGACAACCGTTCCAACGATATTCGCCACCGACACTGGTGCCTTCGTTGACAAGGCGTCCGGAAGCATTCACAATCTTGACGTTCGTGTTGTAGGCAAGTCCTGTGATGACGATGTTGCCGTTGAACTCAGGACGAACGGGATTGGGATAGACTTTCACATTGTCTTCTTCCAGACTGGCTGCTGGGTCAGTGGCATCGCCGTGGTAGGACACTAAGCCTGCGCCCGTGGCAAAATAGACCTCGCCGGTCTTTCCGTCGATGGCAATGTCGTAGATGCCGTCGCTGATGAGCGGTGAGTTGGCAGTTGTGAAATGCGCCAACTGCTCCAGGCCGTCGGCACTGATCAGATAGACTCCCTGACCGTTCGTACCGATCCACTTGCGATTGCCGCCGTCGATGGCGATACACTTGACTGGAACCTCGCTGAGCAGGTAGTCGGCAAGATTCGAACCGTCGTTGCGCGGCACCTTGATTTGCGTCACACGGAAGTCGCTGTTGAAGACTTCTGTGGGGGTTGCCGTCATAAACAGACCTGACTCGCTGCCAAACCACATCGCGCCGTCAAGGTCTTCGGTGATGCAATAGAAGAACGACGGAGAATAGACCTTGCTGTCCTGATTGGTGAGCGACGAAACGAATCGGTGGGTGAATCCGCTGGGATTGCCTGGGTTTCCGTTGGTATTAATCACGACAAAACCAGACAAGGTTCTTCCCCATGACGTGGGTGCAGTACGGCGCGAATTGGTCCAGGCCCAGCCACGACGGTCGAAGATGGTGCGGTCGAAGGTCGTGAAATACTTGATATCGGGAATGTCGTACGAGGTCCACGTGCCATTCTTCAGCAGGATGTGGAAGATGTTCTCGACCTCGTTGTTGCACATCCACAGGTTGTTCTGGCTGTCGAAGGCAAGTGCGGTGACGCGAACAAAGTTTTGCGGGTTGGCATCGTCGGGCAGAATCGTCTCGAGGGGAGAATTATCATAGGTATAATGGTTCACAAGTTTGTAGTTGCGGAACTCATAGAGTCCGCTGCGTGCCAGCGAAACCCAGTGGTGCTCGCTGTCGAGCGGGTCTTGCACGACGTCTGTGACGTTGATGTAGGTGTTGCTGCCCACCTCTGCCAACGGAACTTCTTCGTCGAAGGTCGTCCATGTGTTGTTCTCGTACTTCATCACGGTACCGGCCTGCGTCACACCCGGATAGTTGAACGCACCACCTGCCACAAGCAGACGCTGGTTGGGCGCCATATTCAAACGGTAAGAGTAGTTACGCTGGGGACTGTTGGGGATGACGGAAGACATCACGTCGGTCAGCACACGACTGTCATCAAGGGTGTATGCCTTCAGGCCCTGTGTGCCACAGGCTGCCCAATACTTTCCATTGCTAAAGAACAGGCTGAAGACAGAATCCGAGCCTTCAATCTTCACGGCTTCCTCGACGTCTGTCACTTCATACACACCCCCATTGGTCAAAAAGATGAAAAGACGTCCATTGGTCTCAGTCCATTGGGTACACTTCTGGGGAAGGAAGGAACGGACGTAAAACTTCTCTATGTCTGTAATGTGGACGATGGCGCTGGGTTGCATACAATAGATCTGGTCGTTGAACACGCGCAACTTTGTGACCCATGTAGCATTACGCACAAACGTCCAACTGGCAGGGTCGAGCAGATTGTCACTCACCTTCCCTTTGTAGATTTCCTTACTGGTAGCGACGTAGAAGTATTCTCCATAGCGAATGATGGACATGGCTCCGTCGCTGAACGAGTAGAAATCGCCGAACAGATGACGCTCCACATTCACACAAACCACGCCTGAGACTGTTGACATGTACATTGTGCCATCAATGAGGAGAACGTCGTTAACGGTCTTGTCGCTGTGTAACTTCAATTTCAAATCGGGCAGGTTGAACACGTCGCCCTGTGCATTCATCATGTCGATATTACCGTTCCTATAGACAATGACCAGTTCGTTCGTCTTCTCACAACCCAGAATGGTGTAGATGTCGAAGTCACTGAGCACGTTCGTCTTGTCATAGGTCTCCACACTCGTATCTTCGGGGTCGTAACTGTAGAGACTGCCATCGCTGAGAACGTATGCCTTGCCGTGCATGTAAACCGTCTTTTGTGCATCATGATAGGCAGAATAGATGTGCCAGTCGCCGTCGATGGCATGGAGAGACACACTCTGGAGGGCTGCCAGTACGAACAGGAGAATATAACGTTTCATATCGTATGATGTTTTATGGATTTATTTCTTCAGGAAAGCCACCAGTTTCTCGACGGCCTGACCGCGATGACTGATGCTGTTCTTCTCGTCGGCCGACATCTCGGCAAAGGTCTTGTCGTAGCCGTCGGGCAGGAACAGCGGGTCGTAGCCAAAGCCGCCCTCACCACGTCGCTCGGCGAGAATCTTGCCATCGACCTTGCCTTCGAAGTAGTGGACACTGTCGTCGGTGACGAAGGCAATGACCGTGCGGAAGTTGGCGCGACGGTTTTCGACGCCGTCGAGTTCGGTGAGCAGTTTGGCCATGTTTGCCTCGCTGTCATGCCCTTCTTCACTGGCATAACGGGCGGAATGCACACCTGGCGCACCGCCGAGCGCTTCGACCTCCAGTCCGCTGTCGTCGGCAAAGCAGTCGAAACCGTAGAACTTCTTGACAAACTGTGCTTTCTGCAGTGCATTCTCGCGGAACGTAGTTCCCGTCTCTGGGATGTCAGTACGACACCCGACGTCTTCAAGACTGCGCACCTCAAAGTCTTCACCCAGAATGGAGCGCACCTCCTCCAACTTGTGCTGGTTGTTGGTGGCAAAGACCAGCGTGCGCTTGTTGCTCGTGCTCTTCGCCTTGATTTGGTCGAAGCCTTCGCCGAACACGCCGTGCACCTGTCCCATCGACACGAAGCAGTAGGGGTCGATGCTCTTGATCATGCGGAAGATGTTGATGCTCTCGCTCTTCTTGGCCAGGCAGACAACCACCTTGCGCTCGGTCTTGGTGTACCAGCCCATGCCGTCGAGCACAGTGACGCCACGACCGGTCTTGTTGATGGCGTCGGCAATCTTGGAGTAGTTGCGCGAGAAAATCATGAACTGCACCGACTGGCGGCGACGGTTCATGACATAGTCAAGCGTGACGGCCGAGATGCTTAGGGTGACATAGCCGCAAATCACACGTTGCCAACTGTCGGAATCGCCCTTGAAGACAAAATAACTCGACGATATGATGAGAATATCGCAAATCAGGATGACGTTGCCCAGACTCAGGTTCTTGTACTTGTTGACGATGGCAGCGATGATGTCTGTACCGCCTGTCGAACCGTTATTGAGGAAGCAGATGGCCAAAGCGAAACCTTCGAGCAGACCACCGATAACGCACGACATAAATCGGTCGGGCATCATTTTAGGCAGCACACCAGGGGTGACGCCTGGCTGCATCTCAATCACACGCTGCATGACCCACAGGATGAACGTGAGCATGAGCACGGCGTAGATGGTCTTGAAGCAAAACTTCCAACCCAGTTCGATGACGGCTGCAATGAGGAACACCACATTGATGAAAAGGTAGGTGTATTGCACCTCGAAATGGGTTACATAGTAGATGATGGAAGCCACACCAGCCATGCCGCCGGTCGTAATCTCGTGCGGCAGCATGAAACAGGTAAGGGCGAAGGAGTAGATGATCAGACCTACGGTGATCATCACATAGTCACGCACTTCCTGCTGAACGGTCTGAGGGACAAAGGGTATCTGCGGCTGTGTCATTTTTTCAGTACGATGTTGACAATCTTCTTCGGGACGATGATGGTCTTCACATGCTGCCAGCCTTCCATATACTTGGCCGACTGTGCATTTTCAAGCACGGCCTTTTCGATGGCGGCATTGTCGGCATCGGCAGGGAACTCCATCTGGAAGCGGGCCTTGCCGTTGAAACTGATGGTCAGACTCACGCTGTCCTCCTTGAGGTAGTCCTCGTTCCATGTCGGCCAGGGCGCATCGCAGACGCTGCCTGTCTCGCCCAGGGCCTCCCAGAGTTCTTCGCAGAGATGCGGACAGAATGGTGCCAAGAGGCTCACAAGGGTCTTCAGCACCTCACGGTTGGCACTCTTCAGTTGGTTCAGTTCGTTCAGGCAAATCATGAAGGCCGAGATGCTCGTGTTGTAGGAGAAAGCCTCGATGTCCTGTGTCACCTTCTTGATGAGTTTATGCACGCTCTTCTGTTCTTCCTTCGAGGGTGCAGCGCCAGCCTCGCCACGCAGTTGTCCGTCCTTGTCGAAGGCATACATCCACAACTTGCGGAGGAAACGGTGACAGCCGTCGATACCGTTCGTGTCCCACGGCTTCGACTGCTCCACAGGTCCGAGGAACATCTCGTACAGGCGCAGCGTGTCGGCACCGAAGCGCTCGACAATCATGTCGGGATTGACGACGTTGAACATCGACTTCGACATCTTCTCAATCGCCCAGCCACACACATACTTGCCATCCTCGAGGATGAACTCAGCCGAGTTGTATTCAGGACGCCACTGCTTGAAGGCCTCGACGTCGAGCACGTCGTTCTGCACGATGTTCACATCGACATGGATGGGCGTCGTGTCGTACTGCTCGCGCAGACCGTAACTGACGAACGTGTTCGTGTCCTTTATTCTATACACAAAGTTCGAGCGGCCTTGAATCATGCCCTGGTTGATGAGTTTCTGGAACGGCTCTTCCTTCACGCTGTAGCCGAAGTCGAAGAGGAACTTATTCCAGAAGCGCGAGTAGATAAGGTGACCCGTGGCATGTTCCGTTCCTCCCACGTAGAGATCGACGTTCTGCCAGTATTCGTCGGCTTCGCGGCTGACGAGCGCCTGCGAGTTGTGCGGGTCCATGTAGCGGAGATAGTAGGCCGACGAACCAGCAAAACCTGGCATCGTATAGAGTTCCAGCGGGAACACGTTCTCGTTGTCGATGTCAGCCACATCGACCACCTGACGCTGCTGCTCGTTCCATGCCCAACACTTGGCATTGCCGAGGGGCGGCTCGCCTGTTTCCGTAGGCAGGAACTTATCCACTTCGGGCAGAAGCAGGGGCAGGCATTCCTCGGGAATCATCGTGGGGATGCCATTCTTATAATAGACGGGGAAGGGTTCGCCCCAGTAGCGTTGGCGGGAGAAGATGGCGTCGCGCAGACGGTAGTTCACCTTGACGCGGCCGATGCCTTTCTCGCTCACATATTTCTTGGTGGCGGCGATGGCCTCCTTGACCGTCAGTCCGTTCAGGCTGAAGTCCTTACCCTGCGAGTTGCAGACGATGCCTTCCTTGGCATCGTAACTCTCCTCGCTCACGTCCGCACCCTCGATGAGCGGGATGATGGGCAGGTCGAAGTGCTTGGCAAAGGCATAGTCGCGGCTGTCGTGGGCTGGCACGGCCATGATGGCACCTGTGCCATAGCCGCTCAGCACATAGTCGCTGACCCAGATGGGCACCTGTTCGCCAGTGAAGGGGTTGACGGCATACGAGCCTGTGAAGACGCCTGTGACTTTCTTGTCAATCATGCGTTCACGCTCCGTGCGTGCCTTCACCTTCTCCAGATAAGCCTCCACGTCGGCTTTCTGCGCAGCCGTCGTCAGTTGACCGACGAGTTCGCTCTCAGGAGCCAGCACCATAAAGGTGACGCCAAACATCGTGTCGGCACGTGTGGTGAAGATGGTGAACGACTGGTCTGTTCCAGCCACCTGAAACACGATTTCTGCACCTTCGCTGCGTCCGATCCAGTTGCGCTGTGCGTCCTTGATGGAGTCGGTCCAGTCGATGGTCTCCAGTCCGTCGAGCAGTCTTTGTGCGTAGGCTGAGACGCGCAGACACCATTGGCGCATCTGCTTCTGAACCACGGGGTAGCCGCCACGCACGCTCACGCCATCGACGACCTCGTCGTTGGCAAGCACGGTGCCCAGTTTGGGACACCAGTTCACCATCGTGTCGCCGAGGTAGGCGATGCGCCAGTTCATCAGCGTGTCGCTCTTCTGCTTCGCGTCCATGGCTTTCCATTCGGCAGCGGTGAAGAGGAAGCCCCCCTCTGTCTCCCCCGAGGGGGAGGAACCAGCCACGCCATACTGGTCGAGACCTTCCGTGCCAAACTTTTCGAAATAAGCCACCAACTGCTCAATCGGACGAGCCTTGGGGCGATTCTCCTCCCCCTCGGGGGAGGTTGGGAGGGGGGCGTCGCTATAGAACGCCTCAAACATGCGCTCAAAGGCCCACTGTGTCCAGTGGTAGTAGTCGGGCGAGCAGGTGCGTACTTCTCGGCTCCAGTCGAAGCAGAAGCCGATTTTGTCGAGTTGTTCGCGATAGCGGGCAATGTTTTCGTTGGTCGTCACCTCGGGGTGTTGTCCGGTCTGGATGGCATATTGTTCGGCAGGCAGTCCGTAGGCGTCGTAGCCCATCGGATTGAGCACGTTGAAGCCTTTCTGTCGCTTGTAGCGTGCATAGATGTCGCTGGCGATGTAGCCGAGGGGGTGTCCCACATGGAGTCCTGCACCGCTGGGGTACGGGAACATGTTGAGCACATAGTATTTGGGTTTCGACTTGTCTTCGGTCACTCGGTAGGTTTGTTGTTCTGCCCACCTTTCTTGCCATTTCTTTTCAATCTCTCTGAAGTTGTAGTCCATGCTTTGTTATTGGGTTGAGTTACAATTATTCTGCAAAGTAACAACAAATTTTTGAGGTAGCAAAATTTAGCACCAACGAACAACGGAAAAACACTGAAAAATCATGCATGGCACCGAGGGTGTTTGCACGCAGAGACGAAGAGGGTGACGGGAGATTTATCTCCCCGAAGGAGTTTCTCCATGTAGGGACGCCCCGTGGGGCGTCCATGTCGGAAAAGCGAAATGCCAATCGGGACGCCCCACGGGGCGTCCCTACAAGGAATCGTGATTAAAAACAAAAAAGAGGGCTGGCGCAGAAGCGTCAGCCCTCTCGTGGTTTATGACTTTACGTCGTGATTACTTAACGAAGATCTTCTGAACCTTCACGTTGCCTTCGCCATCAACCGAGCGGACGATGTTGAAGCCACGCTGCAGTTTCTGAACCTTAGCACCGCCGAGCGTGTAGATGCTCTGCTGAACAGGTGCGGCAACGAGGTTGCTGTTCTGGATGTCGTTGATGCCGACGGGCACTTCTTCACCGAGATACCAGAGTTTCCAGTCATCCCAGATACACCAACTGCTACCAACGTTCTTGGTCTTGCTCAGACCGATGGTTGCATCACCCTTCTGGGCTTTGAAGAAGAGTTGGTTGTAGAAGTAGCCGGCCGTCTGGTCGATGACCTCCATCTCGCCTTCAGTATTCTCTCTCAGGTTGCTCTCGTCGGTTCTGTACCATGTGAACATGAGGTCAGCGATATTCATGTTGTTCGGCAGATAAATATCCACACCCTCAGCACCTTGTGCCCACGGACCTGGAGCGGTCTGTGTGGGAGCCCAGTCAGCCTCTCCGGCCTGTGTGACAGCGTGCTTTGAAGGCTGGCAGATGTGGTGCTCGTAGATAGCATCACCCACCTTTGCATACATGGCAGCCTGTACGTTGTCTGCGTAGGTACCATTCGAGAAGATTGACCAGTCGTTTGTGGCACCACCGATACGGTCGAATGCACGTACTGTCAGGAGATAGTAACCGTCCTTCGGCAGTTTGATGGTCTGGTTATGGTCAAAGGTCATGTTGTAGTGTTCGGCTGCACCATAGTCCACAGCAGGCTGTGTGCTCCAGCCACCATTCCCTTCCTCATAGTCGGGGTTCACGATGAACGATGTCAGGTCAACAGGCAGTTTGGTGAAGTCAATCAACGATTCCCTCAGTTGCTCGAGGAACTCCTGAGCCAACTGGATGTAGCCTCTGTACTCCTCACTCGTTCCGTGCGGAGCGACGTCGCCTTCGCCAAGGTCATCCCAGCGAGCATCCATCCAGTCTTGGATGCTGCCCGTTTTATCTGGATCGAGTTCTCCGTCGTGGTCGGCGATGAAGTTGTCGAGGTCTTCAAGAGCACTGGTCAACTCGCTCACCAGTTCCGGCGAATTGGCAACATCGTTGTAGGCCTTAACCAGTCTGATCAACATCTGGAAGAGTTCGTCGCTGTCGCCGTTGGCATCGCCTTCGATTTCTTCGTAGCCGGCAGTAGCATCCATCTCGCCAGCCCATGTTTCATAGTCGCCGTCGAGGACTTCGAGCAGGTCGAGGTTGTCCTCGCGGTCGAGGTAGTTCTGAATAACCTGCTTCAGGCCTTCAGCGTCCTTGCCCATGTAGCGGAAGCCGAAGTTGCCGAAGAGTGTCCAGCGAGCGTCGTTCTTACCTGTCTGGTTGCGGATACCGAGGCGGATGTGACCAGCCTCTTCTTCCGTTACGAGGCCATAGGTGTGCTGCGTGAAGTTGCGTTCTTCTTCAGGATAAGCGAAAGCAACTGCAGCCGATGCCATACCGTCGAGGGTGTACTTACCGTCAGAGCGGCTGTAGCAGTTGTTAGCCAGGTTGGAGTCGAAGGCGATTTCCATCACGTTCTTCACAGGTGTTGCAAACTCGTTGAGATAGACGTAGGTATGTACCTTGGCCTCGCCCTGCATTGCTGGGTCAGCCTGATAAGCGGCCCATGCATTGGCGTTGGAAGCCGTGCGGTAGAATGCCTGCACGGACACTTCGTAGAGACCTGGCATGATGACGTCGCTGTTGATGTCCTGATAGAAGTCGAAGTTGTGGTTGAAGAACTCTGCCTGAGGAACACGGGTGGCTGTCAGACCACCGTCGGCTGTCCAGTTGGGAACCTGGCCACCGTTGAGTCCTTCGAAGCGCGGGTTCTGGATGAGGTGAGAGAGGTCGGTATTCTTCGTCATACCATGCTCAAGAGCATCGTTCTTCATCTGCTGGATGAATTCGAGTTCGGCCTTCATCTCTTCAACAGACAGCGTACCGGCGTGTGCGCCATTGTAGTAGTCGAGGATGTAGGCAGCGGTACCGTTAGGATAGTCATCGCTCGGACCGTCAATCTCGGTCTTATCCATGTAAAGTTCCAGTTTTTCGAGATATTCGGAATCACCTACGCCAGATTCTGCTGTCCATTGGTCGAAACCGGTCACTTCGGCAACAAAGCGATTGTAGATTTCAACACTTGCTGCGATGGTGTCGGCTGCAAGTCCTACGTTCTTCACGGCATCCATCACATCTTCCTTCGTGGTGGCGTTGGTCAGGTTATTCTTCACAGCATCGTAGAATGCCTTGTCGGGAGCGCCATAGTAAATCTCGTCCCAGTTGAAGGTCGGCAGACTGGCTGCAGCACCTTCAGCCCACTTCAGGTAAGCGGCCAGCGTGTTGCCGAGGTACCAGAGTTCGAAGTTGTCGACAATGACCCAGTCGTTGCCACCGTTCGTATCGCGGGCACCGATGCGGAGGGCTTCGCCTTCAGCAAGTGCACCATAGGCTGCGATTCCGTATGGACGGTCGCCGAGGCCGAGAGTCTTAGAGTCGGTCACATAGCCTACGAATGCCTTCATCGAGTTCGGGATGAAGTAGGTCGTGCCTTCCCAAATAACAGAAGAAGAGTTGTCGTAACCAGGATCGCTCGTCAAGGCTGCGTCGGAAGCGTGGTGCATCGAGGTCTCAAATTCGCCGAATGTGGTGCAACCAACGTAGAGTTTCGGGTTCGGAATAGTTCCAGCCTTCATTGCATTGTAGTCCTCCTGTGCTTCGCCCGAACGGCAGAAGCCATCGACCACCACCTTGTACACACCGACAGGCAGGTCATTGATGTCCTGATAGGTATCGAAGTTCATGTGGTAGCGCTCGGCTGCGTCATCTACGACACCAGCACGTCCCCAGCCCGAACCGGACCATCCACTGAGGTTACCGCCGGTGAAATCGGGGTTGATGATCTTGGAGGTGAAGTTGCCCGGGTTGTCAGGAGTAACAGTAGAGGCTTTGTACTCGACAATGATGTCAGGAATGGCATCGATGGCACCCTGCAGCTGCTCAGCTGTAGAACTTGCGTCGTTGAGAATCTGAATCTGCGTGTCGAGCATCGGACGGATGCCGTCGTCGGTGTCGGCCACAGCCTTGTTCAGGACGTCGGCCAGTTGGTTACCGAGGGCATAGAGGGTGTTCTGCTCCTTGGCATTAACAATCCATACGTCATAGACGGTAGGTGAGACGATACCCCAGTCTTCGCCGACTTCCTCAGTGGTGGGGATACCGATCTTCGTCGTCTCGCCCGTCTCGGTATTCACTTCCTCATATTCGGGAAGATTGAAGAATACACAACGCCAGGGATCGACATCGGCTCCGCGTACGCAGAAGTTGTACGTGTCCCAGTCGGCGGGCAACTCATTGCGGATGTTACCCGTGGGGTGAATGCGAAGATAGTTGCCGGCAACGAAAGGCACGAGATAGCGGTTGTTCGTGGTGTTGTTGTCGGTCCAGATGCCGTCGAACCAATCGACAAAGGTGCAGCGGTAGTCACCGAACTTGCTCACATAACTGACGAGCAGGTAGGCATCGGGGTTTTCATTAAAGAAGGCATCGTCTTCTGCCTGTGTGTCGCCACCGGCGGGGTTAATCCGTGTGAAGATGACCTTCGAACCGATGGTGTCGTTGACACTGGCACGGGTCATGTACGGCCAATTGTCGTGATGGGCTTCGTCACGGTGGTTGGCGTAGAAGCCGCCATACATGACGTTCCAGAGGTAGAGCGTATCACCGCCCTCAGCAGCAGCATAGTTGTAACTGTTGGGGTCGGAGAAAGCCGGAGGTGCAGCCTTCGAACGGGTGTTCGTATAGGTCTGCGCCATGGCGCTGGCTGTCATCAACAGCGCTGCGCCGAGAAGAAGTAAACTTTTCTTCATGACTGTTTTTGTTAAGTTAGTTAATAAATAAAGTGAATTAAATCTGTTAATTATGATGCTACAACGGAAAAACTCGGAAAGAACGGAAAAACCTGAAAAGTTATTTCTGTGTATTCCGTTTTATTTCCGTGAATATCTGTTGTGTTCTCGTTCTCTCAAATGCGTTTTTATAGTTTTCGGCACAAAGTTAGGTTTTTTCCTTCTTTTCTACAAATTTTTTTTCAAAAAAGATGAAAAAATAATTATTCCTAAAGATTGATGTTATGATTCTCGAAGGTTGAGGTGTAAAAAAAATGTTGAAATATAAATCGTGTAAATTGTAGGGACGACCCGTGGGGCGTCCCGATTGGTGTTATTTCTTTTTCCGTCATGGACGCCCCACGGGCCGTCCCCATAAGGGTTGGAAGAACCGAGACAGTGGCGCACTGGTTTGGTGAAAGTTTCACCGCAGTGGTACAACTGTTTCACCGCGGTGGTACAACTGTTTCACTGCGGTGGTACAACTGTTTCACTGCGGTGAAACTCTCAGGCATCCACAGAGGCCCTTCGTTCCATGATTGCACAGCCAACTATATAATAATGTATCGCGCGCGCGAAACGTGTGCGTCTCTGCCCAATTGCGTGAAATATCAAACACGCATGGCATCGAGGGAACTTTATTTCACGCAGAGACGCAGAGGGCTCAGAGTGATTTTTATTATTATAATTCTGCGCAGAGAAGCGCACGGAAACCGTGCGCGAGGACGCAGAGTAAGTTTCTGCGTGAAATAAATACACAGACGGCACATGTCTTATTTGTCTTGACTATCAACGTGTTACCCCTGGGGTTAGGAAAGTTTAACGGAAAGGACCGAAAATGTGGACGTTTGGCCGAGATTTCATTTTGTTTATTGTCATAGGTTGACAGCGGTTTCACTTAACTTTGCACACGAATTGATAACAACCCCAAACTGAATCAACAACCAACAAACCATGAATGACAAGAAGATGGCGACGACAATGCGCCAAGCCCAACAGTGGGCAGAGATGTTTAAGGGAATCGCCGACGTGCTGAGCACGCTGGTGACAGTCTGCAGTGAGGAATCGACTGGAAACGACGACGATGAGGGGGAGCCGAACGTGTATCTGCGCGAAGGTTGTGACGAACGGCTGCTGCGACAAGTGGTCGGCGAGGCACTGGAGGTGACGGCCCGTTACGGGGTGCGCCACCTGATGCAGTATAAGTATCAGTGGTATGCGCTGTGGCGCGAACTGGAACAGCGCGGATGGATCGGCGGCGGACGGCATGGCCTGGCTCACTTCTGCCGCCAGATGAAGCAGTGGTTTCCCGACGTGCGTGTGGGATTCGACTACAAGGGTGTGTCGAAGGGTGGCGAGCACCGTCACGAAGTGCCCTACGAGCAGGCGGCACGCTGGTTCAGTGAACATTTGTAGGGGACGCAGGAGCATCTTCAAGTGAAAAACACACCAGACAGGAGCGACTTCGGGAGCCTGGGGAGAAAGGGCGTGAGGCGTGCAGCAGGGATGCTGTACCTTTGCAGCACGAAACAAATGATTTGGTGTAGGGACGACCCGTGGGGCGTCCATGTTGGACAGGAAAAACAATCGGGACGCCCCACGGGTCGTCCCTACAAGGAAAAATCGCTCATTCGTGACAGAAAAAACACTACTAACTATGAAAAAGATGAGAATCGAGGAACGGCGTGTGGGTGCGCGGTTCATGGTCGCCGGCTTTGGCGATACAAGAGTGGTCAACGCGAGTTACGAGGCGTGCAGTTGCTGTGCTTTCCGCCACGTGGCCTGTACAGAACTGTCGGAACTGGGGCCGTGTACGTGCCGCGACCGACAGGACCGAAAGAACGTAATCTTCAGACTGGTGAACCACAAATGACATTATTTTTTCGACAAGTTTTTTTCAACTACGAATTTATCTAATTTAACGAATTCTTTGTTTGAACGAGGAATAAAAAAATTCGTGTAATTCGCATAATTCGTAGTCAAAAAAAAAGGAGGATTATGATGAACAAGACAACGATGCCGAGGGGACTGAGAAACAATAACCCCCTGAACATCCGACGCGGACGCTCTCGCTGGATGGGTAGCAAGGAAATGGTGCAGGACGTGCAGTTCTGCGAGTTTGAAGAGATGAAGTGGGGCTTCCGTGCCGCCTACCGACTGCTGTGGACGTACTGGAAAATCTACGGAAAAAGGACGCTGGGCGACATCATCATGCGGTGGTGCCCACCGACGGATGCAAGCAACGACACGGGGGCATACATCGTCAGTGTATGCAAGCGGGTGAGCGAGCGCATGGGCATCACCTACTATGCCTCGACCCCGTTGCTCTCGCCCCGTCCAAAGGACTGCTCAGAACTGCGACGCGAAGAGGTGCACCGCCTGTGGGTGAGCATCGTCGTGGCGATGGCGGAGGTGGAGAACGGACGCAAGGCGTGCCTGCTCAGCGAAGGGCTGGAACAAGCCGCCGAAGAAGGGTATAAATTGGCATTTCAAAACAAGCCAATGACAGACCCACCCCCTCACCCCTCCCAAGGGAGGGGAGTAGATAGTAAGAGACCTCTGTACCTTGATTGGGTATAGAGGTCTTTATATTATAATTAGTATAGGAGTAACTACTCCCCTCCCTTGGGAGGGGTGAGGGGGTGGGTCTGTTGGGGGTGGGTCTGATGGGCCTTCTTCTACTCCCACTCAATCGTTGCAGGTGGCTTGGAGGAGATGTCGTAGCAGACGCGGTTGACGCCACGGACCTGACGGATGATGTCGTTGGAGACACGGGCGAGGAAGTCGTAAGGCAGGTGAGCCCAGTCGGCAGTCATGGCATCGGTGGAGGTGACGGCTCGGAGGGCGACGGGATGCTCATAGGTGCGCTCGTCGCCCATCACGCCGACGCTGCGTACCTCGGCAAGGAGGATGGCTCCTGCCTGCCAAACCTGATCGTAAAGCCCGCTGTCGCGAAGTCCGCGGATGAAGATGTCGTCGGCATCCTGCAGGATGCGGACGCGCTCGGGAGTGATTTCGCCGAGGATGCGGACGGCGAGGCCTGGTCCTGGGAAAGGATGGCGCGAGATGAGATGCTCGGGCATACCGAGTTGACGACCGACACGTCGCACCTCGTCCTTGAACAGCCAGCGGAGAGGTTCGCACAGGCGGAGGTTCATGCGCTCAGGCAGTCCACCGACGTTGTGATGGCTCTTAATGACCTTGCCCGTGATGTTCAGGCTCTCGATGCGGTCGGGATAGATGGTTCCCTGAGCCAACCAATGATAGCCCCCCTCTGTCTCCCCCGAGGGAGAGGATGCAACCAGACGCTGAATTTCAGCATTAAAGGTTTCGATGAAGTCGCGGCCGATGATTTTGCGCTTCTGCTCTGGTTCGGTCACACCGGCAAGGTCGGCAAAGAAACGTGCGGAGGCATCGACACCGATGACGTTGAGACCGAGGCAACGATAGTCGTCGAGGACTTGTTGGAACTCATTCTTGCGGAGCATTCCGTGATCGACGAAGATACAGGTGAGACGGTCGCCGATGGCTCGGTTGAGCAGGACGGCACAGACACTGGAATCGACGCCGCCGGAGAGTCCGAGGATGACGCGGTCGGAGCCGAGTTGCTGTTGGAGTTCAGCGACGGTGGTATCGATGAAGGAGGCTGCGCTCCACTCCTGCCGACTGCCACAGATGCCGACGACGAAGTTGCGGAGCAGTTGGGTGCCACACTCGGAATGGAAAACTTCGGGATGGAACTGGACGGCAAACACATCTCTCCCCTGCTCCTCTGTGGTCAACTGATAGGCGGCATACCGAACACTGTCGGTCGAAGCGATGCACTTTGCTCCGTCGGGCAAGAGGGTGATGGTGTCGCCATGCGACATCCACACCTGGCTGCCCACGTCGATGCTCTTGAAAAGGGGACTTTCGGCATCGACACGGGTGAGTTGGGCACGTCCGTACTCACGTGTGCCTTCGGGCTCGACACGCCCGCCGAAAGCCTGCGCCATCAGTTGTGCTCCGTAGCAGATGCCGAGCACGGGATAGCGTCCCACGATGTCAGAGAAGTCGATGTGGAAGGCATCGGGTGCATAAACGGACAAAGGACTTCCGCTGAGTATCACACCGATGACATCAGGGTCGTCCTTTGGAAATTTGTTATAAGGTAAAATCTCGCAGAAGGTGTCCAACTCACGGACACGACGTCCGATGAGTTGGGTGGTCTGCGAACCGAAGTCGAGAATGATGATTTTCTGCATATCTTACTCCCAATAAAGTCGTTGACTGTTGATGTCCCACTTGTGGTCTTTGGGGAAGTCGTCGCCGTCCCAGGCTTTCTTCGACGTCCACTTCTCGGCTGGGTCGGTCCAGAAGGCGTCGTCGGCAGGAAGGCCGAGGGGCAAGAAGGCGAGGCTGGTCATGTAAAGCGAACCGTTGTTGGTGTACCAGTCGGCAACGTTGGGATGGTTGCCGATGAAGCCGATGGTGAGGAAGCCCTGCTTATTGAAGTTGGTGACGCCTGGACGGCAGAACATGTTGCGGGCCACGGCGGTGATGCCTGCACGGACCTGTCCGTTGGTGAGTTCTTTGGGCAACTGCTTGCGCCAAGCCAACTGGGCCAGCGGCTGGAAGACGGCCATGCGGTAGGGAATGCTACGGCCCACCACGGGGTAGGTGCCTTCGGGCGAGATGAAACGCTCGAGGATGATGCTGTACTTCTGCATACGCTTACGGACTTCCTCGAGGCGGTTCTTCGCACCGCGACGCTGACCGTCGGTCTTGCTGAAGATGAGGTAACTGTTGTTGGGCTGCTTGGCTGCAATCATCTCCAAAGCCTCCACATACATGGGATGGATGACGTAGGCGTTGTAGTAGTCGAAAGCGAACGAAGGACCGTCGCTGTAGAGGCCGTCGCCGATGTACCATTCCTCGACCTTCGCCAGGGCCATCTTGATGCGGTAGGCATCGTAGTCGGCACCAACGTACATGAGGAAACTTTCCTCCATGGCTACAAAGAGCAGCCAGTTGGTGTAGGGAGGATCGTAGCGACGCAAGCCCTGAATCTCTTTGATGTAGCGTTGCTTGGTGAGGTCGTCGAGGGGTTTCCAAAGGGCATCGTAACCACGGTAGAGACTTTCGACGAGGTAGGCGGCATCGACGAGCGTCTGTCCGCCAGAGGTCCAGCCGAGGTAGTCGGGCGAGGCAGGATTGACGGCGTTGGCGTAGGCCTTCAGCGCCCACTCACGCAGTTGACGGCGCTTCGCTCCTTCGGCGGTATCGTCGTCGGGCAGGGACAACCACGGTGCCAAACCTGCCATGAGACGGGCGAAGCACTCCATGTAGGAGACTTTCTTGTCGCGACCGTCCCAGGTCGGCGAGATTTCCAGACCACCGTTCTCCAGCGTCATGTTCTGCTGAAGTTTGCCTTCAGCCATGTTGCGCAGCACGGGCTCTGCCATCTGATACATGATATCGACCCAGACCTCGCGGTCGGAAGGAGTTTTCTTTGACAGACCCACCCCCTCACCCCTCCCTGTAAGAGAGGGGAGTAGAATGAATCCTATCAACAATAAAAAATACTTGTTCATATCGTCTTGTTTGCTTGTTTGTATATGCTCGCCTCCCTCGCAGGGAGGGGCAAGGGGGTGGGTCTGCTATGCAGATTTAGTTCTCGCACCAGAACACACTGTGGGTATCGTTGTTGCCCAAGACAAGAGTGTCGGCGGTGAGCAGCAGAATGTCGAAGGTGTCGGTGTAGCCCGACGACTCGACGGCTGCCTTGCGCGGCGAATGGAGGAGCAGTTGGCCGTTGAGGATGCTCCATGCGTCATAATCGACGCCAGGCATGTCGTAGGTCGAGGCATGACCTTCGGGCGAAATCTCGAGGCTCTGCGTGCCGCCTGTGCTGCAAGGCTGTGTCCACAAGTGCTGCAGGGCGGTGGTGTTGATGGCGATGTTGGCCATATAGCCGTCGTCGGTCTTACTGTAGAGGACATCGACTTCGTCACCAGCCTCGACACCGCCGGCAATCATACTGACGGGAATCTCGATGTCGAGCGTGTCAAGACGGTCGGTGATGAGTTCGAGGACGTTCATGCTCGTACCGTCACCTGCAATGCCGCGCACTTCATAGACCATCGTACTGTCAACGACACTGTCCACTTCAAGGCTGTCATCATTGCCAACGTTCGTTGTCGTGCCCCATTCGCAGGACATGCACAGCAAGAGCGGCAAGGCAAAATAGAGAATTTTCTTCATGTGTGGAAAGAATTTAGTGTGTGATTGGCCCCATCTTCTCAGGATTGTGCTTATACTTGAAGAATACCGCAAACAAGACGGCAACGACTAATGCGTATGCTGCAAAGATGTACCAGCAGGTCTGCCAGCCTTCCATCACCTGGATGGGTGTCGCACCAGCCGCCTGTGGGTCGTTCACATAATGGTTGATGATCTGCTGGGCGATGATGGTACCAATGAAAGCGCCGAGACCGTTGGTCATCATCATGAACAAGCCCTGTGCACTGCTGCGCATACTCTCGTCTGTCTCCTGATTGACAAAGAGTGAACCGCTGATGTTGAAGAAGTCGAAGGCTACGCCATAGACAATCATTGACAGGATGAACAGCCACACTCCGTTGCCTGGGTCGCCGAGGCCAAAGAGTCCGAAACGCAGCACCCATGCAAACAATGCCATCAGGACAACTTTCTTGATGCCGAAGCGAGAAAGGAAGAAGGGAATGAGCAGGATGCATAGCGTCTCACTGATCTGAGACAGCGAGATGAGAATGTTGGCGTGCTGAACACCAAACGTATCGGCATACTGCGGAATGTCACCAAACGAAGTGATAAAGGGGTTGGCAAAGCCGTTTGTAATCTGCAGGCAGACGCCTAGCAGCATGGCGAAGATGAAGAACATGGCCATGCGCGGATTGAGGAAAAGTTTGAAGGCATTGAGTCCGAGGGCTTCGGCCAACGACTTCTGGGCAGCGTCCTTCTTAATCGGCATACGCGGCATGGTCAACGAATAGGCTGCCATGACAAGACTCAGCGCACCGCTCACCATCCACTGTCCTGGTGTGGCCTGCAGACCGCAGAGGTCAACGACCCACATCAGTACGATGAAGCCGACGGTGCCCCACACACGGATGGGCGGGAAGGCTTTCACGCTGTCGAGACCAGCACCTTCGAGGGCAGCATAGGCCACCGAGTAGCCCAGTGCAATGGTCGGCATAAAGAAGGCAACACTGAGGGTGTAGAGCGTGAAGAGCGGAGCAAACTGAACCGAATCGCCTGCCTGATAGGCATAGACAGAGGCTCCAATCATGAAGCCGCCAGCGAGCACATGGCATAGGCTCAGTACACGTTGTCCCTCAATCCAGCGGTCGGCAACGATACCCATCAGAGCGGGCATGAAGATACTCACCACGCCCTGCACAGAATAAAACCAGCCGATGTTTGACGCCAGTCCTACACCAGCCAAATAGGTTCCCATCGAGGTCAGATAGGCACCCCAAACGGCAAACTCCAGAAAGTTCAGCAGCGTGAGCCGAACCTTCAATCCCATTGCATTGTTTTCCATTGTTTTGTGATTGGTTAATTGTTTTATGCTTTAGTGAAGAAGGCACAGCCAACTTCCCTCGAGGGAGTGGCTGTGCCTTCTTGTATCATTCTGCAAACACTTTGAACGACTGAATCTTGCCGTTGTGGTTGAGGGCGAGGACATACATTCCTCGGTTAAGGTGGGCAGGCATTTGTATGGTGCCGTCGTTGGCAACGGTCTGCTCGTCAATCACAACACCCGCAAGTCCGACAAGGTGAGCCTTCACCTCGTTGGCAGGAACGCCACCCAGGTCGAGTTGTACCTTCCGCCCACCCTTCAGGATGCTGCTGAGGATGCGGAATCCGCCTTCCTTGTTGGCAGGAGCCGTCTGCACCGTCTCTTCCACACCCGTTGCAATGCTTTCGTCGTAAGTCGGGTCGGTAATGGTTCTCTCGTAGAAATACCACTTCTGGTAGATGTCTGCAACGGCGTATGCACCACGTCCCAGTTTGATGCGATAGTCCCAGTGCTTTTTGCGCTGAGCATCGCCTTCATAGATGTAGTCGGTGTTGCAAGGTACGACGAAAATCACACCGTTGGCTGGCTGGTTCGTGTCGTCCCAGTTGAGCACCATCTTGCCGCAAAGAACAGGCTGGCTGTAGAAGGTGCGTCCGTCGCGGGTACGATAGCAGAGTTGGCAGCGCATGTTGTCATCTTCGGGACGGAAGAAAATTTCACAACCATTCTTGCCTACATGGACAGGGATGATGTTGCCACCGCTCCATCCAGGATTGGTGAGCGGGTCGGGAGCCATCCATCCGTCGGCGTCGTTGAGTGAGAGGGTCTGGTAGGGAGTGAGCGTGAAGGGAGCGCAGTCAATCCAGTGGGGTTCCCATTCCGGTCTGACGACCGTGCCCCATGCGCCGTCCATCAGGCTGCGCATTCCGTTGCTACTCTCCTTGAAGTCAATCGTAGCGAGTTTGGCACGATAGTGCATGATGAGTTGGCGCATGCCTTCATCGCCGATACCCTCGACGCCTTCATCAGGATTACCCAGTGCAATACCTTTCAGCACGTAGTCGGTGCAATAGCGCCAAATCCAAGGCACACTGCCCTGACCAACGTTGAGTCCGAGGAAGATGGGGAAGGTCTCGCCGTATTGCACGCCGCCGATGAGGTTGCGCCAGGTACAAATCTGCTGACTACCATTGTACATGTTGACACCCTCGGCAGCAGGTCCGCCGAACGAACCGTCCTGCAGCCATCCCGAGTAGCACTCGATGGGCATGAACGGGCAAATGAGGTTGCCGACACCAAGCCAGCCGCTCACCTGGGCACCCAGTCCGCGCTTGGCATTCATAGCACCTTGCAGCCACACGTTGCCTGCCTCTTGGAACCAAGCCGAAGACTTACAGCCAGGGTAGTCGGCAAAGATGGCATGGATGCCTTCGTGAATCATGGCGTCTGTCTGGTAGGCGACGTCGCTATAGATGCTTGAGGCATCGTCGCGGAAGCGAGCCATCGGGGCCCAAGTGGCTGTCACGCAGGGCCAACTGCGTCCGTCAGCATATTCCGTGCCCTGCCAGCCACCTTCTTCGTCCTGACCGGTGTTGTCGTTCGACAGTCCCGAACCGAGCACATAGACGAAGGATTTCCAGCCTTGGCGTGCGTTGATGTCGGGCGGCCATCCCATTTCGTCGCGGATATAGGCAAAGTCGGTCTCATACTTCTTGATGGCGTTCTCCATCGTCTTCTTGGCCACGGTTGCGTCGCCACATTTGGGGTTGAGGTTGTCGCCCCAGAAGATGCTCCACCAGTCGCCGTGTACCGCATTGGCGGCCTTGCCGTTTTTCTGCGTGAAACTGTGAATCTTCGTGGGAGCAGGAATGGCATCGTATTCGTCGCGGAAGTCGTAACTCCAGTAGGGTCCGTCGGCATCCCAGTCGAAGTATTCGCCCTGACGTTCCAGAACGTCAACGATGAAGGTGTAGGTCTGGAGGTAGGAGCGGCCGTCGATGATACAGCGGGAACTGACCGTGTACAATCCTTTGTCTGACAAATCGATGGACGACAGCGTGTAGTCATCCTCCCTCCAGTTACGAACCAATGTCGTGCCGTCGGGTGCTGTCAGTTTGAAATAAGTCCTTTCGCCTTCGTTACGTGGACGAAGACCGAAAGTCACGTTGTCGCCTATGTTGGCCTGTACACAGAAGTTGGTTTCTCCCTCCTGGTCGTTCAGACGGATGTAGGGCAATGCTCGCCACGAGTCCATCAGGTCGGCGCGGTGGATATAGGCAGGTTCGTCGCTGATGACGCTCTGCTTCGTGCCCATTGTCATGTTGAAGACGTAGAGTACGGTGTCTTTGGTGGTTGTATTGATGATTGCCTCGTGCATCGTATAGGTTTCACCGTCCTGGGCATTTCTGCGGCCTTCATAGTGCATCACACTGAATCCCATCTTCTGGGTGTCGAAGGTGATGGATGCCACGGCCACCGACTTGGTCGTTGCTACATTGCCGGTCGAGTTGAAGTAGTTGCCCAGTGGCTGCACCTTGTATTCGGTGTAAGGTTTGCCATTCGTGGCCTGAATGGAATATACCTTGATGTTGGAACTGAAATTCAGTGTCTCGGTATTCAGGTTAGCCTTGAGCACCGACTCGTGAACTTGGCAGAAGGTGGGTTCTTCCTGCCCCATGGTACGTTCGATCGTGAACGTGAACGTTTTCGTGCCTTCTGCTTTTGCCGTCGGCACAGCCAGCAAAATCGCGATGCTCACCAGCATCGTGTGTCTGACAAATGTTAGTAAAGACATTTTCATATTAGTAGTTTTTAGATAAGAGGTATATACGTTGCAAAGATACAAAAAATCGATGAAGTGAGCGCAAAGATATATATTTTTTTTTGCAGAACGGAGTTTTTTAGGCAAGAAATAATTGGGAGAAACGTCAAAAGCAATTTACATAACAGGCGTGGCGCAGTGCGAATGGATTCACACTGCGCCACGGATTTCATCAGTCTGAAACGCCCTGTTATGTAAACTTCGGCACGTTGTCAAGAGAGGTGCGCTGCTATTCCAGCGTCAGTTCCTTGATGAGGCGTTTGCCGCCGCCATACTGTTCGATGACACTGAGGACGTAACGGATGTCAACGCCGATGGTGCGTTGCAGACGGGTGTCGAACTTAATGTCGCCCGACATAGCCTCCCAGTTTCCGTCGAAGGCGAGGCCGATAAGGCGACCACGGCCGTCGAACATGCCCGAACCCGAGTTGCCGCCCGTGATGTCGTTGGTGGTGAGGAAGCAGAGTTGGAGGTCGTTCGAGGTCGTATCAACATAGCGTTTGCCCCACTTGCCCTTCTTCAGCCACTGATAGACAGGCGCAGTGAGTTCGTAGTCGGGGTTGCGGGGCGTCTGCTCGTACTTATCGATGATCGACTGCGACGGCGTGAAGCACGTGTAGTCGTTGTAGCCCTGTACCTGGCCGTAACTCATGCGCAAGGTGAAGTTAGCATCGGGATAGTACTCCTTGTCACGGTTCATCTCGCGGAGGGCATCGCCGAGTTGGCGCTCGAGTTCATCGGCTTTGTCATTGCCAAAAGTCTTGTAGAGCACGGTGATGAGGTCCATCGCCACGGCAATCATGGGGTCGCTGGAGAGTTCTTCCATGGTGTCATGCGACTTCAGTTGATCGGGCGACGTGAAGGCAGAACTGGAGTAGATGCGGTCGGCGAAGAGTTCGTAGTTGCCTGCCAGCAAAGAGTCGATGGCTACGTACGACTCGGGCAGATAATCGGGCGAAGGCACATGCTCGCAGTAGTTGCGCAGCATGGCGGCAAAGATGCGGCGGTCGGTATCGATGTCGATGTCCTTGTAAGCCTTGTCAACATCACGCTGGAAGGCACCTGGCTCGTCGCTCGTTCCGCGCATCATGTGGCGGATGATGAACTGCAGAATGTCGCTGCCCGACCAAAAGGACTCTTCCCAAAGCGTCTGGGCATAGTTGCGGTCGCGGTTGGCTTGATAGGTGTGCTGAAGCGAGTCGAGCAATGTCTGCAACTCAGGCTTCCAGCCGACGAGTTCACGCTCGACGGCCTGTTTCTCGCCGATGACACCGAGTTCCTCCAACGCCTTGTTCTGACCGATGGAGAACTTCCAGTAGTTCGAACTCTGGGCGTATTTCGAGGAGTACATGATGCGGAGTTTGTCGCTCGAATTCATCGCCTCTTTCATGATTTCCTGTTTTACGCCACGTACTTGAATGCGCAAGTCGTTGGTCGTGCGCATCGTGTTCTCTACGCCAAACGACGAGAGGTAGCGGTCGGTGGAGCCTGGGTAGCCGAAGGTCATGCAGAACGAACCTGGCTGGTAGCCCTGCAACGACACGTGAGCATACTGCTGCGGACGATAGGGACGGTTGTCCTTGGAATACTCGGCAGGACGGTTCTGTTTGTCGGCATAGATGCGGAAGACGCTGAAGTCACACGTCTGACGGGGCCACATCCAGTTGTCGGTGTCGCCGCCGTGCTTGCCGAGGCACTGTGGCGGAGCAAACACAAGACGCACGTCGTTGAAGCGCTGATAGACGCTCAAGTAGTACTTGCTGCCCTTGTAGTAAGGAGTGACGACGGCATGGATGCTGCGCACCGAGTCGGCCACTGCGTCCTGCAGCGACGTAGCCACCGAGTCGATGGTTTGGGCACGACGAGCCTCGTCCATGTCGGGCGTGACAAAGGCAAGGATGTGGCTCGTCACTTCGTAGGTATTGATGTGGAAATCAACGTACAGTCCTTCGTTGGGCAGTTCGTCCTTCTGTTTCTTGGCAAAGAAACCGTCGCGCAGATAGTCGTGCTCTGTCGAAGAATGGTCCTGGATGGAACCATAGCCGCAGTGATGGTTGGTGAAGACCAGTCCATCCTGACTGACGACGACGCCCGAGCAGAACCCGCCGAACTGCACGATGGCGTTGTTCAACGACGGATGTGTGGTCGAGAAGATTTGGTCGTGCGTCAGTTCGAGCCCCATCGCGTGGAGGATGCTGTCGGTACGGGCACTGAGGTTCGTAATCATCCACATGCCTTCGTCGGCACGGGCAGTGGCAAGCGAAAGCAAAGCCACAACGGTAAGCAGAATTTTCTTTTTCATTATTTCAATATAAAAAACACGGATTCAAACTTTTTTATCTTTTAACTCTTAACTTTTCTAAAGTATTTTCCAACGAAAGGCAACGTGCTGAGCGGCATGTCTTTCCAGACGATATAAGCCACAAAAATGAGAAGTAACAAGGTGTTGACCGTCATGCGCAGCACAGGATGCCACGTTTCGGGCACGAACGTCATCACGACATAAAGTGCACCTGCCAGCAACGTGTAGAGCGCTATGTCGCGCATCGGATAGCGGATGGGATTCTTTTGCTGTCCGACAAAATAACTCAGCAACATCGACGTGGCGTAGCCTGCAAAGCCTCCCCACGCACACGCCCAGTAGCCGATGCGCGGAATGAA
>JAIKWU010000050.1 GCA_024684455.1 Bacteroidaceae bacterium
ACAGCGGACAGGGTGTTTCTGCCTGTGCCCCCTGCGACGGTTTCTTCTACCGCAAGCGCACTGTGGCTGTGGTGGGCGGTGGCGACACCGCCTGCGAGGAGGCCCTCTATCTCGCTGGTTTGGCGAAGAAAGTCTATATGATTGTGCGCAAGCCCTTCCTCCGTGCTTCCGACGTGATGCAGCGCCGGGTGCAGGAAACAGAGAACATCGAGATTCTCTTCGAGCACAACACCGTGGGACTCTACGGCACCGACGGCGTGGAGGGCGCCCATGTGGTGAAACGCCTTGGCGAACCCGACGAGGAGCGTTACGACCTGCCCATCGACGGTTTCTTCCTCGCCATTGGCCACAAGCCAAACTCCGACATCTTCAAGCCCTGGCTCGACACCGACGAGACGGGTTACATCCTCACCATCGACGGCACACCACGCACCAAACTTCCCGGTGTCTTCGCTGCCGGCGACGTGGCCGACCCGCACTACCGCCAGGCCATCACCGCCGCTGCCAGCGGCTGCAAGGCCGCCATCGAAGCCGACCGCTTCCTCCGAGGCGTGTAAGCACGAACTGGTGTTTTTTCCAACGAACACGAATCTACCTAATCTACCGATTTCTTCCGTATGATTTGAGATTCGTGTTCGCTTTGTTTTCATCTCAACCTATTCATTTATAAAATGTGGCTTGTAGAATACAATGAAATGGACATAAATATGGTGCGACGGTATCATAAGCCACAAATTTTCAAATAATATGCATGATATTTTAACATTCTTCCTAAAAAAATACTTTTTAGGGGTAATGATTCTTCATACTCGGCTGTATATAGGATAAAACAGCGAACAAAAGATGCAAGACAGAGAACGACAGTTTGAACGACTTTTCCATTCTGAATACGGCAGGATGTACAGGGCAGCCCACATCCTGCTGGGTGACGACGACGAGGCCAAGGACGCCGTACAAGACGTGTTTGCACGCCTTTGGGACGGCAGCGTCGCTCTACGTGAGGAGTCGCAACGGGCGTTCCTGCTCACCTGCGTCAGGAACCGCTGCCTCAACATCATTGCACAACGGCAAAGACAACAGGCGACCACGTCGCGACTCACGACGCAACCCACAGAGGACAATACGGAGACATGGCAGGACAAGTCTGACGAAGAACTGACAACGATGGTGCAACACTACATCGACGAAAGGCTCTCACCGCAGACAGGACGCGTCATCCGCATGCGCTTCGACGACGAGAAGTCCTACAAAGACATCTCACACACCCTCGGCATCAGCCTCTCTGCCGTCAACAAACACATCGTGCAAGGACTGAGGAAACTGCGTCAACAATTCAACCAATGAGAAGTATGAAGAACAAAGACCGAATCCGCATGCTGCTCCACCCAGAGCAATACACCGACGAGCAACTCGACCAGATGCTCGACGAGACATCCATCCCCGTCCCCGATGTGGAGGAGGAGTGGCAACAATTCAAGGCGCAGCGGCAGCGTCGCCGTCGCCAAAACCCGATGATGCGATGGGCAGCCGTCATCATCACCGTGGCTGCACTCTCTGGCATCACCTACGCTGCCATCCAGCATTTCAGAAACGCCAACGACGTGAAAGAGCATACACCTGCCGTTGCGCCCCAACAAAAAGAGGTGCAGGAGATGGAACTACAAGAGACCGAATACCACGTGGCACCAATTGCGGAGAAGATTGACTCCATCAGGCAGGACCAGCAGTTCAACAACGTGGAACTGCAACAAATCATGCAGCAACTCAGCCGTGACTACGACGTGAAGGTGGTGTTCAAGAACGAGGCCAAACGCACCCTGCGATTCTACCTGAAATGGGAGGCCAATGATTCCATCCAAGACATCCTCAACCGCATCAACCATTTCGAGAAAGTGCACCTCACGCTTTCCGGAGAAACCATCACCATCGAATAGGACATCATCATGAGACATCTTTATATCATCATCATGTGCCTTGTCGCTTCGACGGCTGGGGCGCAGCAACTCACACACGACTTCAGGAATACCTCTCTCTCCGAGGCACTCATCTGGATTGACAATGCTCAAAGCAGTTACAAGATCAATTTCATCTTCGATGAACTGGAAGACTTCACCGTCACCACTTCGTTGAGAAACGCCTCTGTCAGGGATGCCGTCAGACAGGTGGTAGGCTTCTATCCCATGCGTGTGACCTCTGAGGACAAGGACATTTACGTGGAATGCCTGCAAAAGGCTGAAACCAAGTTGACAGGACACGTCGTCGACGAGCACGGAAAGCCACTGCCCTACGTCAACGTGTCGCTCCTCGCACCGAAGGACTCCGCCTTCATCACCGGGGGCGTGAGCAATGAGAACGGCGACTTCGTCGTACCATGCCAACCGCAGCAACTCATTGTCAAACTTACCTATGTAGGCTATAAGACCGTGACTAGGAACGCAACGGTGGGGCGTCTCGGCACCATCGCCATGCACCCAGATTCGTATTTGATGCAAGGAGTCACCGTCAAAGGCGAGGTTCCGCAATACAAGATGACCTCGGGCGGCATGACCGTAGAGGTGCAGCACTCCATTCTCCACGACATCGGCACCGCCGACGACGTGCTCTCGATGATGCCCATGGTGCAGGGGCGCGATGGCAAGTTCGAGGTGCTGTCCAAAGGGGAGCCGGAGATTTACATCAACAACAAGAAGGTGAACAACGCCAGCGAACTGAAGCAGTTGAAGTCTGTCGACATCAAGAGCGTGGACATCATCACCGCCCCCGGGGCACAATACAACGCCGAGGTGGATGCCGTCATCCGCATCAAGACGCTCAAGGCACAGGGCGACGGACTGAGTGTGATGGCTACCATGGATGCCAGACAGAACAACAAGTTGAGCAACTACGACGACCTGACCGTGAAGTACCGCCAGGGAGGAATGGAGGCTTTCGCCAACGTGACACTCGACAACGGTCATTACAGCAACGACCAAGACCTTGACCAAGAGTTGCACATCAGCAAGGATATGTTCAATGGCAATGCGGACGTGCTGTTGAGAAGTTCCTGGACTGACCTACAATATAAGGCAGGGATAAGTTATGACTTCAACACCGACCATTCCTTAGGACTGAGTTTCTCGTCGCAGCATTTGCTTTATAATCGTTACTTCTCAGATATGAGGCAACACTATCTGAAAAATGGGGCCTTTTATGGTGATGTGCATTTGAAAACGGATATTAACGAAAAAGACAAACCCGTCTGGGAACTGAACGCATACTATGTGGGCAAGGTGGGGAAATTAGGTATCGACCTGAATGCCACATTGCTGCGACGTGCACAGGAAGACCATATCATCGGATATGAGACGAGTGAGGAATTGGGCGACCGAACCATCACCACCCATAGCAATGAAGACCGAAGGATGGTGGCAGGCAAGTTGGTGCTGACTTATCCCATCTGGAAAGGCGTGCTGAGCGGCGGTTCGGAGGTGACAAGCACGGAGAGCCACGGACGCAACCATAACGACGAGCAAATCATACCCACAGCCGACAACGAGATGGACGAAAAGAACATCGCCGGCTTCACCCAATACGAGTTGCAACTGGGACAATGGCGCCTGAACGCAGGCTTGCGCTATGAGCATGTGTCAGCCGATTACAGTTCGTTTGGCATCTGGCAGCCAGAGCCCAGCCGTACTTATAACGACTGGTTCCCCAACCTCTCTGCCGCCTGGCAGAAGGGCAAGTGGAGTGCGCAACTGAGTTACGGCAAGCGCATCACCCGACCGCCTTACAACATGTTGAGTTCTATCGTGATTTACGACAGCCGTATGCTTTACGAAGGTGGTAATCCGCTGCTGCGCCCCTCGACTCGTCAGAGCATCGACTTCAACCTCACCTATTCGTGGCTCAACTTCATGGCAGGTTTCACCCGAGAGAACGACATCTTCACCCATGTAGGCAATGTGTATGACGAGGAGAAAGAGATAGGCATTTTCCAGCCCGACAACTTCGACCATCAGGACCGTGTCTATGCCACCCTCGTGGCTTCGCCGAAGTTTGGCTTCTGGCAGCCCTCTGCCAC
>JAIKWU010000057.1 GCA_024684455.1 Bacteroidaceae bacterium
CTTCCTGAAAGTAGGCCTCGAGCGAGTCGGGCATGCTGTAGTGGATGACCAGCCGCACATCGGCCTTGTCGATACCCATGCCGAACGCGTTGGTTGCCACCATCACGCGGCAGCGGCCTTTGGTCCAGTTTGTCTGTCTCAAGTCGCGCTCAGCCTCGGTCAGACCTGCGTGATAGTTTTCGGCAGTCATGCCTTCGCTCTCGATATACTTGCAGAGGTCGGAGGTCAGTTGGCGATTGCGTACATAGACAATGGCGCTTCCTTGCGGCATGCTCTTGAGGATGTGGACGATTTCCTCTTCTTTGTTGGCCGTTTCGCGAACCACATAGATGAGGTTCTTGCGCTCGAAACTCATGGAGAAGACATTCTTCTCCTGAAATTCCAAGCGCTCCTGAATGTCCTCGACAACGCGCGGCGTTGCCGTTGCTGTCAGGGCCAGTAAGGGAACATGGTAGGGGATGAGGTGGCGCAGACGTGCGATTTGCAGATAAGAAGGACGGAAGTCATATCCCCACTGGCTCACGCAGTGGGCTTCGTCGACGCAAATCATGCAGAGGTTGCGCATGTAGGGAAGTTTGGCGAGGAAGAGGTCGCTTTCCAGTCGCTCGGGCGAGACATAGAGGAACTTATAGTCGCCGAGGATGCAGTTGTCGATGACGCGGACAATATCGTCGTGCATCATGCCAGCATGCACCATTTCGGCCTTGATACCACGTTGCCGCAGACTGCGCACCTGGTCTTTCATCAGGGCAATCAGCGGTGTGACCACCAGGCAAAGCCCTTTCTGTGCCAAGGTCGGCACCTGAAAACACAAGGACTTACCTCCACCCGTGGGCATCAGACCGAGCGTGTCGCGCCCTTGTCCAATGCTCTCGATGATGTCCTCTTGGATGCCACGAAACGATTCGTAGCCAAAGACTTCGTGGAGAATGTCAAGATACTTGCTCACGCGGTCGGATGTCCTCGATTTGTAACTGCACTTCGCCGCGCTTGTGGGTGTTCTCCTCGATGGTATAGACAATGTCGAAGGCGCGTTTGGTCTTGATATAGCGGGCTTCGCTGCTCTGACCGAACGCAATGCCATTCATCACATTGTTCGAGTTGCTATCGACGAGTTCGAGTTTGATATGTTCCTGATTGCGGCCCACAACCTTGCTTGTGCCGTAGTCATAGACTTGCTGCGTGCAGAAGACAGGCTTGCGGTTGTCGGGGCCGTAGGGACGCATTCGCTTCAGTTCGGACTGGAATTTGCGGCTGATTTCACGGAACGTCAGCACGGCGTCGATGTCGATGCTCGGGCTGGTCTGCTCTTCGTTGATGTGCTGGGCAGCATAGGCTTCAAACCGTTGCTTAAAGGCTTCGACATTCTCGACCGGCAGCGAGAGACCTGCAGCGTAAGTGTGTCCGCCGAAGTTCTCGAGCAAGTCCTGGCACGACTGAACCGCCTTATACACGTCGAAACCGCTGACGCTGCGAGCCGAACCTGTGACGGAGTCGCCAGTACGTGTCAGTACCACGGCCGGGCGGAAGAAAGTCTCTGTCAGACGTGAGGCAACGATGCCGATGACGCCTTTGTGCCAGTCTTCGTTGTAGATGACGATGGACGACTTCTGCTCCAGGTCGGGCATGTGGCTGACGAGTTCTGTAGCCTCTTCGGTCATGCGTTTGTCGAGTTCCTTGCGTTCGTCGTTGTATTGGTTGATCTGTTCAGCCAGTTCCATGGCCCGTTGCTTGTTGTGTTCGACGAGCAGACTGACCGACTCGCGGCCGTCCTGCATGCGTCCCGATGCATTGATGCGAGGACCTATCTTGAAGATAATGTCGTTCATCGTGATGTCGCGTCCACCCATGCCACAGGTGTCGATGACCGCCTTCAGACCCATGCTGGGGTTCTGGCTCAGTTGGCGCAGTCCGTGATAGGCAAGGATGCGGTTTTCGCCCATAATCGGAACGATGTCGGCCGCAATGCTCACTGCCACCAGGTCGAGTAGGGGAATGAGTTTGCTGAAGGCAATGCCGTTGCTGATGGCAAAGGCCTGCATGAACTTGAACCCGACGCCACAGCCCGAGAGGTCGAGGTCGGGGTAGGTGTTGTCGCGCCGCTTGGCATTGAGCACAGCCACGGCAGGCGGCAACTGTTCGTCAGGCACATGGTGGTCGCAGATGATGAAGTCGATGCCCAGACTCTTGGCATAGGCAATCTCATCGACAGCCTTGATGCCGCAGTCGAGCACAATGATGAGGCGGACGCCCGTCTCATGGGCATAGTCTATGCCCTGACGCGAAACGCCGTAACCTTCTTCGTCGCGGTTAGGAATGTAATAATCGATGTTTGAATAGTACTGTTGCAGCAGGCGGTAAACCAGTGCAACGGCTGTGCATCCGTCCACATCATAGTCGCCATAGACCAAGATGCGTTCTTTGCGGCCCATAGCCGCATTCAGACGCTCCACAGCCACGTCCATGTCGCGCATGAGGAAAGGATCGTGCAGCGATTGCAGTTGGGGGCGAAAGTAGGCTCGAACGTCGTCAGCCGTCGTCAGTCCCCGTTGCATGAGCAACAGGGCGATGGCCGGACTCACGTTCGCCTCAGCCGCCAGCCGCGCCGCAGCCTCCTTCTGTTCGGGTGTCGGAGCCTCGTAGTTCCATTTGTAATTCATTATATGTTGTCATTTTGTTAAAGCCTCTGTTGGGATATGTGATGTCAAAAAATGCCATATTACGGC
>JAIKWU010000027.1 GCA_024684455.1 Bacteroidaceae bacterium
CGAAGGGTCGGCTGTATATTTCGTCTGGAACAGCGGCATGTTGCACTGCTCAGGCTGTATCACCTTCCCTTGCTGCCCAAAGGCATGGAGACTGCAAACAAATAAGGTCAATATAAGAATCTTTCTCATGTTTCTGTTCTCTGTAATGACTATCACTCAGCGTCTTAGTCGCTATTTGTGCATGGCTTCTTTCAGAAAGGAAACCATCTTCTGAAGGTTCTCTTCGGAATACATTCCCATGCCGTGTCCACCGTCGGGGACAAAGGTCGCCTCCGTCCGTACTCCTGCGGCTTTCAACAATTCATAGAAATACTTTCCCTGACAGCATGGCACGACGTTGTCCTTCTCGCCATGAAAGATGATGATGGGCGGCGTGTTTTTGCTGACGTAATGTGTGGCGCTGAGGCTGCGGTATTTGTCTGGTTCGTCAGAGAGATTGGAGTTGAGCATGATGTCCTCAGGACTGCGCTCACCCATCGTCATGTGGTCTCCGCAGTCCATTTGGGTCAAATCCACGGGACCAGACCAGTCGCAGGCTGCGTTGACCGTGCTCTTTTGATGAAGATAGGGTCCAACATTTCCTTCCAAGTCGATGTCAACACTACCCACTTTCGTCTGTTTCAGTCCACTGGTGGTTGCAGCGATAGAGGCGAGATGGCCTCCGCTTGAAAAGCCGCTCGTCGCGATGAAGCGTGTGTCGAACTTGTATTTTTTAGCCTCGCCGCGGATGAAACGTATGACTGCGCGGATGTCATGAATCTGAGCCGGCCATTGAGCATCCCCGCTGGAGCGGTGGTTAGGGCAAACGACGGCAAAACCTGCGTCGAGCAGAGCCTTGACAATCGTTCCCAAGTCGGCTGCACCCTTGCTATTGTTGCTGAACCAAGCACTTCCGTAGATGTGTATGACGACTGGGTATTTTTTCGCCTTCTGCTTAGGCAGGTAGATGTCGCAAGTGTGGTAGGTTTGGCCGTCGCCTGCATAATTGACGTCCTTCCATACTTGCGAAGTCTCCAGTTCAGCTTGTCGCTGGAAACCGCCAAAGCCATTGAAACCACTGCCTGGCTGCGCATTCATGACGAGCGAGCAGCAAAGGGCAAAAAGGGATAGCAAGGATTTTTTCATATTGTGGTATGTGAATCTTGTTATTTGACGACTTCGACCTCGCGTCCGTTAGCCAGTTTGGTCTGACCTGCGATGACCACTTGGTCGCCGTCGTTCACGCCGCTGATGATTTCAACCTTGTCATCCAGTTGGCGTCCCAGTTCCACTTTGTTGTAACTGACTTTGCCGTCCTTATAGACATAGACGTAGCGGTCGCCGGCACCAATCTGCTTGACGACAGCAGCATCGGGAACAAGCACGTGACGCTTGTCGCCAAAGTTGACAGTTGCGCGAGCAAACATGCCGGGACGTACCTTCTGTGCCGAGTTGTTGATGGTGATTTCGACGGGGAAGGTGTGTGTCGTTGGGCTGACCGTGGGATAGACGGTGGTGACTGTTCCTGTGAACATCTCGTCGGGATAGGCATCGAGGCTGATGTCAACAGGCATGCCGTTGTGCATGAGCGAGTAGTTGGTCTCCGAGATGTTGATGATGAGTGTCACGGGGTTGGTCTGCTCGATGGTCAGCACGGGCTGTCCGCCGTACATGTCGCCGTCGTCGTAGTTGCGGGCTGTGATGACACCGCTGATGGGGGCTACGAGTTGGGTGTTCTGAACGAGTTGGCGGTACTGGGTCTGCAGCACGTCGAGTTGCATCTTCATGTTGTCATACTCGGCCTTAGAGGCACCGCCCACTTCATAGAGGGCGCTCGTGCGGTTGAACTCCACCTTCTGGTTCTCGATTTGCAGTTTCAACTGGCGCAGGTTGGAAGCGTCGAGTTGAACGACCACCTGTCCTTTGCGCACATAGTCGCCCACATCGAAGTAGATGCGTTCGATGCGCAGAGGTGCATTCGGCGCGATGTTGTTCTTCACGTCGCTTTCGACGGTGGCAGTGAAGGTCTCCGTCTGCGGGATGCTGGCACTGGTGGCCAGAGCGATTTTCACTTGTGGCTTTGCTTCGGCTTGAGTGGCAGCGTTCTTGTCGTCCGAACTGCTGCTGCACGAGGCAATGACGATGGCTGCAACGACCATCCATGCGGCCTGAAATGTTTTTGTCTTCATATTGTGATGTATTATATCGTTACTTTAAGTATGTCTCGCGGCCGAGCGTGTAGTCCAGGTCGGCGCGGTTGGTGAGATAGTCGTAAATGCTCTGGTTGTAGGTCAGTTTGGCCTGTGTGAGCGCCACTTGGCTCTGGTTCAGTTCGAGAATTGTGCCACGTCCCACCTCATAGCGTTTTTCGGTGATGGTCACAGCCTTCTGTGCCTGACGGATGGCCTCGTGGTTGCTGCCCACCTGGACGATGCTCGAAGCCATGTTCTTGGCATAACTTTCGGTAGCCATCGAGAGTTGGCGTCGTGTGTTGACGCGTGTGTCCTCGAGTTCCGAGATCTGCAGTTTGGTCTTCTTCAACGCCGTCCAGTTGGTGGCCTTGAAGATGGGAATGGAGAGCACGAGGGTGAACGATGCGCTGGGTGCATACTCATAATCCCACAGGCGCCAGTGGTCGTTGTAGAGCGACTGGTACTGGCCCGTGAGTTGGAAGCCCAGCGTAGGCATGAAGTTGGTGCGCTGAATCTTGAGCGAACGTTCGAGCAACTTCTGGTTGAGGTCCAACTGGCGCATGGCCGAGTTGTTCTGCAGGTCTTGTTCGTCGGCTTCGATGTTGGCGAGGGTAAGATAGTCCTCATAGCGTTCGAGGCTGTCGTCGATGACGATGCCTACGTTCTCTGTCACCCCCATCAGCACCTTCAGTTGCAGTTGGGCAAGGGTAAGGCCGGTCTGTGACGAGACAAGGCTGG
>JAIKWU010000032.1 GCA_024684455.1 Bacteroidaceae bacterium
AAAAAAGGTCATTAAGGCTTGCTACGACGGAGGCGTACGTGCCTTCGAGTTCACGAACCGCGGCGACTTCGCCCACGAAGTGTTTGCCGAGTGCGTCAAGTATGCTGCCAAGGAATGTCCTGACATGGCGATGGGCGTAGGCAGCGTGGTCGATGCACCCACAGCCGCCCTCTACATCCAACTCGGTGCCTGCTTCATCGTCGGTCCCCTTTTCAATCCCGACGTGGCACCTGTCTGCAACCGCCGCCTCGTCCCCTACTGTCCTGGCTGCGGCTCTGTCAGCGAAGTCGGCAAGGCGCAGGAACTCGGTTGCGACCTCACCAAGGTATTCCCTGGCGACGTCTATGGCCCTGCTTTCGTCAAAGGTCTCAAGGCTCCGATGCCATGGTCAAAGATTATGGTCACGGGTGGCGTTGCTCCGACCGAGGAAAACCTCACCGCCTGGTTCCGTGCTGGCGTCTATTGCGTAGGCATGGGCAGCAAACTCTTCCCCAAGGACAAGGTTGAAGCCGAGGATTGGCAGTACATCACCGACATGTGCCGCTCATGTCTCGACATCATACGTCGCGCGCGCACGTAACATATTATAACATCTCATTTAAGAACTACGAATGACACGACTTAAACAAATGAAACTCGTGTAATTCGTAGTTTATTTTTATGCATCAAAAACACCCGTTTTCGCGAGTGTTACCTACGTTAGAAATTTCACCGCAGAGGTACAAAAGTTTCACTGCGGTGGAACAAAAGTTTCACCGCGGTGGTACAAAAGTTTCACTGCGGTGAAACTTTTTGAGAACAGCGGTACAGTTTTCAGACATCTGTAGCCATGTATTTGAGGGTTCCCCATGCAAGTTTTTGGAAATCCTCTTTGTTTTCTACGCGAAAAACAGTAATTTTGCAACTGATTCGGAAGAGAAATGCCGAAGAATTAGCATTCGCTATTGTTTCGCGTTCAGCCAAAAGCCTCGGAAACTTCTTGGAAATAAAAACGTACTGAAATAATAGACGAAAGAGGTGTTCGTATGGACATCTCTGACAACTTTAATTAGCGATGCTATCACGCGCAAGCGTGATGCATTCTTGTAAAGTTGTCTGAGGTTTCCGTCCGAGGCTGCCTCAATGCTGAACGCAATAAGGTGCATCACGCCTTTTTGCGTCATGGCGTGATTGATAGTAGAGTGCTTCTAACTATCAATCACCATGGCTAACAAAAATCTGAATGCCGCCAAGACGGCGAAGAAGGACGAGTTCTACACCCAACTCGTTGACATCGAACGTGAGTTGCAACACTATTGGCCACACTTTCGTGGCAAAACCGTACTCTGCAACTGCGACGACCCCTACGAATCGAATTTCTTCAAATACTTTGCTTTGCGTTTCAACCAGTTAGGGCTGAAGCGATTGATTTGTACGTGCTACAACGGTTCGCCTGTGCAAGGCAACGAACTGATGATTGACTGGGGCGATTTCTTCGACGAACCGAAGAAAATTGCTTACAAGGTTGAGATTACGGAAGTGCGTGACCTCAACGGCGACGGTGCCGTAGATCTCAGCGATGTCCGCTACTTGTTGCAGAACGACAAGAACGTACTTTCAACACTCAAAACAGGCGACTTCCGCGACCCCGAATGTATCGAACTGCTCAAACAAGCCGACATCGTCGTCACCAACCCACCCTTCTCTCTCTTCCGCGAATATGTTGCACAACTGATGGAATATGAGAAGAAGTTTTTGATTGTGGGAAATCAAGGGGCTATTATATATAAGGAGATATTCCCATCAGTCATTAATAATAAAATTTGGTTAGGGTATGGCTTTAAGGGAGGCGCTGCTCATTTTGTCTCACCATATCAAGATACTGCTACTGCAAATGATCATAGAGAAGGAATGATCAGAGTGTCAGGTGTTCATTGGTTCACAAACCTCGATATACCGAAAAGAAACGAATCAATTGATTTGGTATGCAAATATACACCCAAAGAATATCCTTCATTTGATAATTACAATGCCATTAATGTTAATAAAACCTCCGACATTCCTTATGATTATCCAGGAATTATGGGAGTACCCATTACCTTTCTTGACAAATACAATCCCGAACAGTTCGAGATTATATGGCAAGCAAGTGGAAATACACGTGCCTCTGCACCGCTGGATATACTTGAAAGAGTTGGCTATAAAGTTCATCCAGAAGACCGAGGAGGCTGTGGTGTAGTAATGGGTAAAAGACAATACAGTAGAATCCTCATCCGCAACAAACATCCTCAATTATAGCATTGTAGGGGCATATCTTGTATATGCCCTCTTGTCTCGTAAAGGGCATTGACAAGCAATGCCCCTACCAGCAAAGAAATCACACAAAAAACATCCACAACTATGATGACCATCGAAGAACGTAAGATTAAAGTGGGCGACATTGTCCGCGGCTATGTCAACAACGACGAACAAGGCGTTCGTGGCTATGACGGACTGCTCGACATCCGACCACCCTACCAGCGCGAGTTTATCTATAACGAAAAGGAACAGCGTGCCGTCATCAACACCGTGCTGAACGGCTATCCGCTCAATACGATGTACTGGGTGCGACGCTCGGACGATGCCGAATGTCCCTACGAAGTGATGGACGGGCAGCAACGTACGCTCTCCATCTGCGAATACGTCAATGGCAAGTTCGCCTACGACTTCAAGAACTTCTTCAACCAACCTGCAGACATTCAGCAGCGCATTCTCGACTATCCGCTGACCGTGTATGTGTGTGAAGGCGAGCCGAGCGAGAAACTGGCATGGTTTCAAACCATCAACCTTGCCGGCAAACCGCTCAACGAACAGGAAATCAACAATGCCATCTATGCAGGGCCGTTTGTCTCGGATGCCAAGCGGCACTTCTCGAAGTCGAACTGCGGGGCTTGGCGACTGGGCAAAGAACTCGTGAACGGCACACCTATCCGTCAGGACTTCCTCAAGAAAGCGCTCGAATGGATAGCCGACCACGAAACACGCGAGGGTCACGTTCAGAGTGCCGTCGGCTACATGGCTCAGCACCAGCACGACCCGAATGCCAACAACTTGTGGACTTACTTCCAAAACGTACTCAACTGGGCGATTACGAACTTCGACATGCGCCGTTTCAAGAAAATCATGAAAGGGCTCGACTGGGCCATGCTCTACGACAAATACGGAACGGAAACGCTCGACACGGTGGCCCTCGGCGAACGCATCTCTGCCCTCATGCGCGACAGCGAAATCCAGAAGCAGGCGGGCATCATCCCCTATGTGCTGACTGGCGACGAACACTATCTGGACCTCCGCGCTTTTCCCGAAGACATCAAACTCGCTGTGTGGGAGCAGCAAAAGCACATCTGCCCACTCTGCGGCAAGGAGTTCGACATCGAATTTATGGAAGGCGACCACATCACGCCGTGGCGCGAAGGTGGCCGCACAGTCATTGAAAACTGCCAGATGCTCTGCCGCGAGTGCAACCGACGGAAAGGGAGTAAGTAAAACGAGAGTTTCTTGAACAAGATTATGGGGATTAAAAGGATTTTTACTCAAGTATTCATCCTAATAATCCCCATAATCCTGTTTTAGACGATGAAGGGGTTATGCGTACATGGCAACGATGGCCTCGTAAAGTTCCTGTTTTCCAGAGGTTTGCTTCGGCTCGTCAACCTTCTTGCCATATTCATAAACCTGCTCGAAAGTGAGTTTGCCGTCTTCAAAGTCCTTACCGATACCGCTGTCGAAGGATGCGTAACGGTCCTTCAGCATCTGGCAATAGGGCGATTCCTCGAGCAACTGGGCTGCAGATTCGAGTGCATGAGCCATGGCGTCCATACCTGCGATGTGTGCGATGAAGATATCTTCGAGGTCGGTCGAGTTGCGACGTGTCTTGGCATCGAAGTTGGTACCACCCGTGCCGAATCCGCCGTTGCGAATGATTTGCAGCCATGCCTGCACAAGTTCGTACTGGTCAATGGGGAATTGGTCGGTATCCCATCCGTTCTGATAGTCACCGCGATTGGCGTCAATGGAACCAAGCATACCATTGTCAACGGCTACGGCAAGTTCGTGTTCGAAGGTATGACCAGCAAGGGTGGCGTGGTTCACTTCGATATTCACCTTGAAATCCTTGTCGAGACCGTGTGCTTTGAGGAATCCAATAACGGTCTCCGTATCGACGTCATACTGGTGCTTCATTGGTTCGCACGGCTTAGGCTCGATGAGGAAGGTGCCCTTGAATCCTTTCGAACGTGCATAGTCGCGAGCCATACCGAGCATCGTTGCCATGTGTTCTTTTTCACGACGCTGGTCGGTGTTGAGTATCGACATGTAGCCTTCACGACCACCCCAGAAGACGTAGTTCTCGGCACCGAGTTCGATGCCGGCATCCATGGCGTTCTTAATCTGAACGATGGCACGAGCCACGACGTCGAAGTCAGGATTGGTGGAAGCACCATTCATGTAGCGCTTGTTGCCGAAGACATTGGCGGTGGACCACAGCAACTTGATGCCTGTCTCCTGCATCTTCTGCTTCAGATATGCAACGATGGCTTTGAGATTGGCTTCGTACTCTTCGATGCTATTACCCTCGCTGATGAGGTCCACGTCGTGGAAGCAAAAGTAGTTGATGCCGAGTTTCTGCATGATTTCAAAACCTGCATCGGCACGATTCTTCGCTACGTCAAGCGCATCCTTGCCCGTGTTCCACGGAAAGGTCTTGGTGCCAGGACCAAACTGGTCGGAACCTTCAGCACAGAGGGTATGCCACCAGCACATGGCAAAGCGCAGCCAGTCCTTCATCTTACGATCCATGATGACCTTTTCGGCATCATAGTAGTGAAAGGCAAAAGGATTCTTCGAGTCCTTGCCCTCAAACTTGATTTTCTGAATCTCAGGAAAAAATTCTTTAGACATAGGTGTTAATGTGTTAATAGTTATGAATGAATTAAAGTGTATTTGGAAAGATAGTTTTGCCATCGAGCGTATGCATCCAAGTATGCCTGTTGCTTCTGTGGGTCGGGCTCAATGGTAGAGACATGTTCGAGCGTAGCAAAGGCTTCGTCGCTATCAGCATAGATGCCGGCACCGATGCCGGCACCCTTTGCCGCACCTGCCGCACCATCGGTTTTGTAAAGATCGATGGTGGCACCCGAGATACAAGCCAACGCCTCGCGGAACAGCGGACTGAGGAACATATTGGCGTGACCTGCATGGATGTTGGCGATGCTCATACCCATCGACTTCATCACGTCGATACCCTGTCGGAAGGAGAAAACAATGCCTTCCAGCGCGGCACGAAGCAGACACTGGGGAGTGTGGATGTTGAAGTTAAGCCCGTGTATGCTGCTACCAACATCCTGATTCTGTAAGATGCGCTCAGCACCGTTGCCAAAGGGAATAATGGTCAGTCCGTCGCAACCAATCGGCACCTGTGCAGCCATGACGTTGATTTCGTCGTAGGAAACGGTGGGAGCCACAGCACGCCTGACCCATGCATTCAGAATGCCGGTACCGTTAATGCAAAGGAGAACACCCAGACGTATGGCATCTGGGCTGTGATTCACGTGTGCAAAAGTATTGACACGGCTCAACGGGTCATAGTTCACTGTGTCGAGCACGCCATAGACCACGCCTGACGTACCTGCTGTAGCGGCAATCTCACCTGGACGCATCACATTGAGTGACAAGGCATTGTTGGGCTGGTCGCCTCCACGATAGGCAATCGGCGTGTCGGCAGCCAATCCGAGTTCGCTGGCTACATCCTTCGACACACGGCACTGAACCGCAAAGGTTGGCACAATGTCGGGTATCAGACTCTCATTGAAGCCGAAGTATTGCATCACGTCACGACTCACACGGTTCTCCTGAAAATCCCAGAAGATGCCTTCCGACAAGCCCGAGACTGTCGTATTGATACATCCTCCGCTCAGCCGCATGGCGATGTAGTCGCCAGGAAGCATCACCTTGTCAATGCGCGCAAACAACGCAGGCTCATTGTCCTTGACCCAAGCGAGTTTCGCAGCAGTGAAGTTGCCAGGAGAATTGAGCAAATGGCTCAGCGCACGCTCATGACCAATGGCTTCGAAAGCAGCATTGCCGTAGGGTACAGCACGTCCATCACACCAGATGATACTGGGACGCAAGACCTTGCCCTCTTTGTCAACACAGACCAAGCCGTGCATCTGGTAACTGATGCCGATAGCAAGCACATCAGCACCAGTGGCACCAGACTGTTGCATCACCTGCTGTGTGGCCACTTTCAAGTTTTGCCACCACATCTCAGGCTCTTGCTCAGCCCACCCCGCCTGATGCGCTATGATTGGAGCCTCGGTCTGTGGCCAGAAGCACGATGCCACACAACGCCCCGACTTCACCTCAACCAGTGAAGCCTTCACAGACGACGTGCCAATGTCATAACCTAAGAGATACATGACTATGCCTCCTTAGTCTCGGCTTCTTCCTCTTTGATTTCAAAGTCTGTCATGCCTTCGCTGACAAGGATGTTGTACCATGACAGCACCTTGCGCATGTCGCTGACACGCACGCGGTCAGCATCGTAGTTAGGCAGTGCCTTCATAAAGAACGCAACCACGTCGTCCTGACTGGCCTTCTTCGGATGCAGTTCGACAGCCTTTCCGTCGTATGCTTTCTGAATGTTTTGGAACACAACTGCCAAAGGCACCTCCTTGTCATCGTCAGTATAGATGGAGATGTCCGAAAGCGCCACAACACGGTCGGTGGCGTATGCTGGTTGACGTTTCTTGCTTTCATCGATTGCCTCGACTATCAGCATGTTTTTGCCTCGCGAAATAAACTTGAAGAGGCCTGGCTTGCCAGAAATGGCTAAAACTGTTTTCAACATAAGTGAGATGATAATTTTGAAATGAGTAATTGTATCTGTTTATCAATATCGTGCTTTCCGTCGTTGAAAATTATTTCGTCCGAGCGTTGCTGCACTTCAAGATCGTCCAGTTGCTGACGCTGACGATTCAGCACATCTTTCTTCGTACACCCATCTCGTTCCATCACTCTCTTCAATCGGACGGAAAGGGGTGCTGTGACACACCAGACACGGTCGCAAACACTGTCAAACTGTGCCTGAAAGAGCAGGGCTGTCTCCACAAAAACAACGGGCGATGTCTGACGGGCAGCCCAGGTGACAAAATCCCGTCGAACTACAGGGTGCACAAGAGAATTCATCTGTACAGCATGCTCGGAAGAAGAGAACAAGAATTGCGCTACAACCGCCTTGTTAAGCGCATCTCCCTGATAGGCATCTTTGCCGATGAGGCATTTGACAGCCTTTACCAGTTCTGTGTTTTCTGTCAACAACCGTTTCGCCTCGGCATCGCAGTCGTAAACAGGATAGCCCATGGCTTCAAGCCTTCGGCACACAAACGACTTACCGCTACCAATACCACCAGTGATTCCTATGTGCATCATACTTGTCACTGCTTCTCAATAATGTACTCAACGCTGTTAGGCGATATTTGCACGTTCGAGATACCATCTGGCTGCGAACGCAGAATGAGCGGACAACGTTTGTCGCCTGGCTTAATGTTGTCGTAGTCAATGACAACTGCAAAGTCTTTTTCGGTAATGTCGGCATAGAGCGACGAACCGACGCGGAACGTAATGCTGACTGTGCTCGGGAAAGGCCGCACAATGATGTTGTCGGGCACATGCTCGGCAAAGACAGGCAACTGCAGTTTCTTGGTTGTGAAAAGATCGACACAAATGGTCGCATTGACTGAGTCAGGCACACACTTCACCCCACGTGGCGGAGCCAGTGCCAGCCTGACGTGCATCGTGTCTTTTAGTTGTGTGTAGGAAATTCGCTCCGTACGAATTACAGAAATGGTATCAAACTGAGCATCAGGCGCATAGATATCAACATACAAAGGATTGATTTCAATGCCGCAGAACACGTACTGTTCCTCCACCCTCACTTTTCCGCCGAACTCCACTGGCACATATTTATGAGCGCCCGTAGAGTAATAAATCTCCAGCATGGAGGGATTGATGGACGAGAACTTGAGCGAACTGCCCAGTGCACGACTGAAAAGACGCTTCCACACATTGGCGTCGATGGTCACCTTGTCGCCATCGTCAGCCAACATGGAGTAGTCAATCGACACCTTTCGCTTTTCTGTTTTTGTCAGATAGTCAAGAATCGAGAAGCCACGTCCCGTGACAGTGACCGTCACCTCCTTCGGTATATCGCTGGTGAGGATGACGTTTTTCGGCACCCCCGTCAGTTCCAGTTCATAGTTGACCGTCACCGACGTGTCCTCCTTGAAAGTCTGCAAGAACCAGAACACGACGGCCACAAGCAGAAATACAAGAAAGACAAGAAATTCGCGGTTGACACGAAACATCCGCGCACTCTTGACCAGCCGCTTGACGAAAAACTTTAATTTCCTGAACACAAACTTTATCGCTGCTGCATCATCTGGTTCGGATCGGCAAAGACATAGTTGCGATCCACCTGAATGGTGACACCCTTCGAGATTTCAATCGTAATGTAGGCTTCGCCCTGATTGAGGTCCTTCACCGTGCCATAGATTCCGCCATTGGTCACGACACGTGTGCCGATTTCCAATTTGTTACGGAACTCTTGGATTTCCTTCTGACGTTTGCGCTGTGGCTTAATCATAAAGAAATACATAATCACGAACATGAGTGCCAGCATAATCAGCATGGGCATCATGCCACCGGCACCACCCGTAGCGGCACCAGCGTCTTGCAGAATCATTAATGTAGTCATACTGTTTTAGTTATTATTACTTTTTTATTTGTTTCTTTACTCTTTCAGCAGTTTGCCATCCTCTTTCAGGCGACGGGTCACAGCGTCGAGAATGCCGTTGACATAGCCATAACTCTTCGGCGTGCTGTAACACTTGGCGATTTCAACATATTCGTTGATGCTCACCGACAGAGGAATCTGTGGAAAACTCAAGATTTCGGCTATTGCCACCTGCATAATTACAACATCCATAAAGGCAAGGCGGTCGAACTCCCAGTTCTGAATATTCTGGTTGATCAGGCTGCGGTAGTATTCGTCGTTCAGGATGCTGCGGCGTAGCAAGCGGACAGCAAACTCACGGTCTTCCTCGTCCTTGAACTCCGGCAGCAGTTCCTGCTTGGCCGTACTCTCCTCCGTAAACCGCTTGATGGTCTTCATCACAAAGGTATCGACAATTTCCTTATCGTCGTTCCAATAGAGGCTCTTTTCCTCGAGCAGGGCATCAATACGCTCATCATTCATAATCAGCAACTTGTAAAGTTTTCGCCACAACTCGCGGTCGTCCTGCCATGTCACGCTGTCGGCTTCCATATAGGACAGATAGTCCTCCGAGCGGCAAATATCTTCATAGAGTGCCTTCAAATATGATGTTTCGTCGTCCCAGATTGTTCCATGTTCGCGGAACTCACACAACTGCTGGTTCATCTCCAGTTGAGCAGCGAAGCGGTTGTCAATGAAGCGATGGCTGACCGATTCCGTCTTGTGTGTGACACGGTTGAGTTCCTCCTGGTGTTCCACCTGTTGGGCTGCATAACGTGTTACCTTGACAATCAGCATCAAAAGTTGATTGTACAGTTCATAGGCCTTCGACAGGCTCAGCAACAATTCCTTCTCAGCAGACTCAATGTTCTTTCCGCCATTCTGATAATACGCATATATCAACTGCACCACTTTCAGGCGGATTGTCGTCCTGTTAATCATACTATAGAAAACCTTATTTTTTGCAAAGTTACGAATAAGTGAGCGGAAAAGCAAATTTTATTTGCATTTTCCCGAACGAGAGTAATTTAGACAGAGTCAAAGTTACGAATAAGTGAGCGGAAAAGCAAATTTTATTTGCATTTTCCCATCACACAAATGACAAACAATGCCGTGGAACTTTGGATGACGTATCTGCATAGTGGAACAGACCTATCTACTGAGCGTAGAAAATATGACATTTTGTCGCAACATTTCCTACTTTTATTTTTTACTCTTAACTTTTTATCGTACCTTTGCACAACAAATGAGAAAAGACACAGGAAAATATCTGATAACGATGTTGCTGACATTGCTTCTTTCGGCTTGCAGCAAAGGAGTTTTCGATGTGCAGTTGAAAACATACGAGGCGACAGACACGGTGTCTCCTGTGCTGAAGAACGACGGATCACAAGGTGCCATGCAATGCATTGCCGACGTCCGTCTCATTCTCTTGTCGGCTGACACGTTGTCGGAACACTACGCGGGGGCCTCACGCATCAACCGCTATATAATCGACGAACTGCTGGACGGCTGCCGGAATGCATCGGAAACGGAGGCTGCCCAGCAGTTTGTCCGCATCAGCAGCAAATTGCTGGCCGACGACATGCAGACGATGTACGGCAAACGTGACGAGGATTTCGATGCCGTGTTCACCCGTCGTGTCACGACTGAAGCCCATTGGGGATTCGGCGATAATGTGCTGTGTTACACGCTGACCAACGACCTGTATGAGGGTGGTGCCCACCCTGTAACACAGACCCGCACACTGAGTTTTTCGATTGAGAACGGCTGTGTCATCCGTCCATCCGATGTGTTTCGTGAAGGAACAGAAGACATGCTCATCGAACGGCTCACCAACAGTCTGATGGAGCAATACGACGTCGAATCTGTCGATGAACTCCATGAAATGGGCATACTCGACTTGTCCGACATGTACATCTCAGACGATATGCTGCTCGAATCGGACGGCATCGTCTTCCACTACGACCCCTACGAACTGGCCCCGTATGCACTCGGCAGCATCGAAATCCGCCTATCGTACACCGAAGTAGAGGATTTGTTAAGAAGCACAGAACCATGAACATCATTACGAAATACTTTCCAGAACTGACAACCACACAGCAACAACAGATGCAACTGCTGCAACCGCTGTACGAAGAGTGGAACGCAAAGATTAACGTCATCTCGCGCAAGGACATACAGAACCTGTACGAGCACCATGTGCTGCACTCGCTGGCGATTGCTCGTATCGTGAATTTCCGAGCAGGCACCCGCGTGATGGACATCGGTTGTGGCGGCGGTTTTCCAGGAATACCTCTGGCAATCCTGTTTCCCGAAACCGAATTTTTGCTGGTCGATAGCATCGGGAAAAAAGTGCGCGTGGCGCAGGCCGTAGCCGACAGTATCGGACTGAAGAATGTGCAGACGCTCCATGCTCGTGGCGAGGAAATCAAGGGGCGGGCATTTGACTTCGTCGTCTCACGTGCCGTCATGCCCCTGGCCGATCTTGTCAAATGTGTGCGCCGTCTCATCAGCCATGAGCCGCACAACGCACTGCCGAACGGTCTCATCGTACTGAAAGGAGGCGAACTGGCACAAGAAATCGGCGCATTCCGACATATCAGCACGGTGTGGAACATCAACGAAGAGTTCAGTGAAGAGTATTTCGAAACAAAGAAAATTGTACACGTCGCTTTATGAAGATACAGCAGTTTACGTTAGGTCCCATCGAAGAGAATGCATTCATCGTCAGTGATGAAAGCAGCGAAGCGGTCATCATCGACTGCGGCTGCTTTGCCGAAAGCGAATGGAGACAGATGAAGAAATACATTGAGGAGAACGGCCTGAAAGTCGTCCATCTGCTAAACACACACCTGCACTTCGACCACACATTGGGCAACCGCTTTGCGCTGCGCGACTATGGTTTGAAAGCAGAGGCTTCGCCTGCCGACTATTACCTCTATGAGGGAATGCACGAGCAGATGGCACTGTTTATCGGTGAACACATCACCAACAAGTTCGACCTTTCGTTCACAAACGCGATCGGCACTCCACTCTATGACGGAGGACAAGTCACGTTCGGCCACACCACGCTCGACATCATTGCCACCCCTGGACACACACCAGGCGGAATCTGTTTCTATCAAAAAGAGGAAGGCGTACTCTTCTCTGGCGATTCGCTCTTTATGGGCAGTGTCGGACGTACTGACTTACAAGGTGGCGACTATGCAGCCTTGGTCAAAAGTCTGATGAACCGCATTCTCACTCTCCCACCCTCTACGGTGGTATATACAGGTCATGGACCTTCGACAACGATTGAACACGAATTGAACTACAATCCCTATCTATAATGACGACGAAAAATCTGCAACCCATCAAACAACGCTATGGCATCGTTGGCAACAACGACCAACTGAATCGTGCGCTCGACATTGCCCTGCAAATCGCACCGACCGACCTCTCCGTGCTCATTGAGGGAGAAAGTGGAGTGGGCAAGGAGGTGATTCCGCGCATCATTCACGATCATTCCCGACGGAAACATCAAAAATACTTTGCCATCAACTGTGGCGCCATTGCCGAAGGAACCATTGACAGCGAATTGTTCGGACATGAGAAAGGTGCCTTCACGAGTGCGATTAGTGAACACGAGGGATACTTTGCCGCCGCTAACGGAGGAACACTCTTTCTGGATGAAGTGGGCAATATGCCGCTCTCGACTCAAGCACGTTTGCTACGTGTGCTGGAAACAGGCGAGTATATCCGCGTTGGTTCTAACCAAATACGTAAAACCAATGTGCGTGTCATTGCCGCCACGAATCTGAAGATGAAAAAGGCTATCAGCGAGGGACGATTCCGCGAAGACCTCTACTACCGTCTTGCTGCTGTCCCTATCACGATGCCTCCTTTGCGTGAACGAGGCAACGACATTCCGTTGCTTTTCCGTAAGTTTGCAGCCGACATTGCCGAGCAGTATAACATAGACCCTGTTTATCTTTCTGAAGAGGCAAAAGAATATATCTGCCGCTACAAATGGCCAGGAAACATTCGACAACTCAAAAACAAGGTTGAACAACTCAGTTTCTTGGCCCCCGAACGAGAGATTTCGGTAGAGGCTTTGCAACAAGTCGAAGTACAAGACGACAGCATGAACGGCAGCAGTCTTGTGCTGGCACGCGACATCAATGCCTCGGCTTCACAGCATCTCTACGAAAACGAGCGTGAAATGCTCTTCAAGCAACTCTTCACCCTTTCGAATGAAATCAAGGAGATGAAGGAAATGCTCCAGCAGACGCATCACACAGCATCCCAATCCATCGAAAGGTCACAGCCACTGCAGTACGTCACTTATGAATCGCCTCAGCCCAAACAGTCGCGAATGGCCGAACCTACGTTCGACGATATTGAGACGGCTGAAGCCTATGTCGAGGAAGCACCACGCTCCATTAAGGAACAGACCGAACAGAGCATCGTCGACGCCCTCCGTCGTCACAACAACAAACGAAAGGCAGCCCAGGAACTCGGCATTAGCGAACGCACGCTCTACCGTAAAATCAAAGAAATGAGACTCAACAAAAAAACGGGACTCGACCTATGAAGAAAACCACCCTCCTCTACCCAGCACTAATCACACTGCTGGCCATACTGACAGCCTGTTCCGTCAGTTACAGTTTCAACGGGTCGAGCATCAACTACGACATCGTCAAGACCGTCAGCATCGACAAGTTTCCCATCCGTTGCGCCTACGTTTGGTCACCGATGGAGGCCATGTTCTATAACACCCTCTCCGATGCCTACAACAACAAAACCAAGTTGCAAGTCCTCAAACGAGGAGGCGACCTGCAACTTTCGGGCGAAATCACGGAATACTCGCAACTCAACAAGTCCATCTCCTCCGACGGCTATGCGGCACAGACACAACTTAAAATCACCGTCAACGTCCGCTTCGTCAACAACACCAAGCATGAAGAAGACTTCGAGCGTCAGTTCTCAGCCACCGCCGAATACGACTCCTCGCAGCAGTTGAATGCCGTTCAGGAACAACTCGTTCAGGAAATCCTCGACGACATCACCGACCAAATCTTCAACGCCACCGTCGCCAACTGGTAATATGTATCTTCCCGCTGAATGGAACCGCCAGGCCTTTGTTCAACTGACTTGGCCGCACACCGACACCGACTGGGCTCCCATGCTGGATGAAGTCTATGAGTGTTATTACAACATGGCTCGCGAAATCTCACTCCGCGAGCCACTCCTCATCGTTGCCCAACACCCCGATGAAGTTCGTAGGCAACTTGCCGATTTGCTCAGCAATGCACTCTTTCCCATACATATTATCCCATGTGACAACAACGACACATGGGCACGCGACCACGCCTTCATCACCCTCCTCAGCGATGACGGCACCGCTGCAACACTTCTCGACTATCAGTTCAATGGCTGGGGGCTTAAATTTCCTGCCAACCTTGACAATCAAATCAACACACACATATACCCCCATCTGCCGTTTCACTTCCACTATCAGAGCCGCCTCAACTTCGTGCTCGAAGGCGGAAGCATCGAAAGCGATGGAAAAGGCACCATTCTCACCACCACCTCCTGCCTGCTTGCACCCAACCGCAACGACCTCAGCGCCGCACAGATTGAGCAGCGCCTGCTGAGTGACCTCCACGCCCGTCGCATTCTCTGGCTTCATCATGGTCATTTGGCGGGTGACGACACCGACGGTCACATCGACACTCTCGCCCGACTTTGTCCCGACGACACCATTGCCTACGTACAATGTACCCACCCTGCCGACGAGCATTACGAGGACTTGAAATGCATGGAAGCCGAGTTGCAGGCATTCCGCACCCTCGACGGACGTCCATACCGCCTGATACAACTGCCCCTTCCCGATTACATCTACGACGGTAACGATCGGCTCCCAGCCACCTATGCCAACTTCCTCATCATTAACGGAGCCGTCCTCTACCCCACCTACCGTCAGCCCGAACACGACGAGCAAGCCAGACGTCAACTCCAACAAGCCTTTCCCCTGTATGAAATCGTTGGTATTGATTGCACTGTTTTGATTCGTCAGCACGGCTCACTCCATTGCTGCACGATGCAGTATCCCGCACTCTCTTGACCTTTTATTTCAGACTTTCCGTTAAATAATACAGATGGTAGTAAAAAACGCCGATGCTCCGAAAAGGGAGCATCGGCGTTTATCGTAGCAAAAATGTCTTAGTCAATCATTTCAAAACCAGTGTAGGGCTGGAGAGCCTTCGGAATGCGGATGCCTTCGGGCGTCTGGTTGTTCTCAAGCAGTGCAGCAACGATGCGAGGCAGAGCAAGAGCCGAGCCGTTCAGCGTGTGGCAAAGTTGCGTCTTCTTGGTCTCGGCATTGCGATAGCGGCACTTCAAGCGGTTGGCTTGGTAGGTGTCGAAATTGCTGACAGAGGAGACTTCGAGCCAACGCTTCTGTGCCTCGCTATAGACCTCGAAGTCATAGCAGATGGCACTGGTGAAACTCTGGTCGCCACCACACAGCAGAAGGATGCGGTAAGGCAGTTCGAGTTTCTTGAGCAGGCCTTCGACATGTTGCAGCATCTCCTTGTGGCTTTCTTGCGAATGTTCGGGGGTGTCGATGCGGACTATCTCTATCTTAGAGAACTCGTGCAAACGGTTCAGTCCTCGCACGTCCTTTCCGTAACTGCCTGCTTCGCGGCGGAAGCACTGAGTGTAGGCGCAGTTCTTGATGGGCAGGTCTTTCTCATCGAGGATGACATCGCGGTAAATGTTGGTCACAGGAACCTCGGCCGTAGGGATGAGATAGAGGTCATCGACTTCGCAGTGATACATCTGACCTTCCTTGTCTGGCAACTGACCAGTGCCATAACCAGAGTCTGCATTGACGACCGTGGGAGGCATAATCTCGGTATAACCACTCTTGCGGGCTTCGTCGAGGAAGAAATTGATGAGGGCACGCTGCAGTCGTGCGCCCTTTCCGACATAGACGGGGAATCCTGCACCCGAAATTTTCACGCCAAGGTCAAAGTCAATGAGGTTGTACTTCTTGGCGAGTTCCCAGTGTGGCAGACGTGCCGACTCAACGACGGGATTGGCATCCCAGTTGCCCACGGTATCAGTATCTGTACACTCTTTCAGGTTACTCTTCACGACACGGTTGTCCTCGGCGTGTCGGCCTTCTGGGACATTGTCGTAAGGGATGTTTGGAATCGTACAGAGATGGCGGTTGAGTTCGTCTTCCGTCTCTTTCATCTTTGCCTGCAGTTCGTTCGACAGTTCTTTCAACTGGGAGACTTCGGCTTTGGCTTTCTCGGCCTCTTCACGCTGTCCCTGCTTCATCAACTGCCCGATTTGAGCGGCGTATTTCTTGCTTTCAGCCAATGTGGCATCCAGACGAGTCTGCGTTTCACGACGCATCTTATCAAGGGCAATGGCGCGTTCCACTGCCTCGCGTGCACCCTCAAAGTGCTTCTTCTCCAATCCGGCGACAACTCGCTCGGTCTCTTCAGTAATGAGTTTTAATGTCAACATGATATTTGTAGTTTATGCTTATTTCTTCTTACGTTGCGAGGCACGGTTCTTCACCCGCTGACGAATTTCAGCCTTGTGGCGCGCGGCGCCAGAGTTGTGAGCACCCGTGTGATAGGCTTTCTTACGCGCCTTGGTCTTCACTTTGTCAGTGTCGTCCGCACTTTTCTTCTTGCCGCCGAAGTTGATGCCGTGCATCATGGCGAACATGATTTCTTCTTCTGATGCCATAGGGTTAATGGTGGAACAGACGAATGCCTGTAAAGGTCATTGCAATGTTATACTTGTCGCAAGTCATAATGACGTGGTCGTCGCGGACAGATCCGCCAGCCTGTGCGATGTACTTCACACCTGATTTGTGGGCACGCTCGATGTTGTCACCGAATGGGAAGAAAGCGTCGCTACCGAGACACACGTCCTTGTTCAGGGCAATCCAGGCACGTTTCTCTTCCTGTGTCAACGGTTCAGGACGTTCGGTGAAGAACTGTTGCCATACACCCTCTGCCAGCACATCTTCCCACTCGTCGCCCATATAGACATCTATGGTATTGTCGCGGTCGGCACGACGGATGTCGGCTTTGAACGGCAACGCCATCACTTTCGGGCATTGACGCAACCACCACAGGTCGGCCTTCTGACCAGCCAGACGTGTGCAGTGGATGCGGCTCTGCTGACCGGCTCCGATGCCGATGGCCTGCCCGTCCTTCACGTAGCAGACGCTGTTCGACTGAGTGTATTTCAGTGTAATAAGAGCAATCTTTAAGTCACGCTTAGCCTCTTCGGTGAACGTCTTGTTCTGTGTGGGGATATTGACGAAGAGGTCATCGCCGGTGAGGTCAATCTCATTGCGGCCTTGCTCAAATGTCACACCGAACACTTGTTTGCGTTCGATGGGGTCTGGATGGTAATCGACATCCATCTTGAGCACGTTGTACGTCCCTTTGCGTTTCTCACGTAGAATCTTCAAAGCCTCTTCCGTATAGTCGGGCGCAATGACGCCATCGCTCACTTCGCGTTTGATGAGCAGAGCAGTCGCTTCGTCACATGTATCTGACAGGGCAATGAAATCGCCATACGACGACATACGGTCAGCACCTCTGGCACGGGCATAAGCCGAAGCAATCGGTGAGAGTTCGACATCACCGACAAAGTAGATTTGACGCAGCGTTTCGTTGAGCGGCAAACCCACCGCAGCACCTGCAGGACTGACGTGTTTGAACGATGCAGCAGCAGGAATACCTGTGGCTGCACGCAGTTCCCGCACCAGTTGCCACGCATTGAGTGCATCCAGCAAATTGATATAACCAGGACGACCGTTCAGTACCTCAATCGGCAGTTCGCGGCCTCCTTCCATAAACACCCTCGACGGCTTCTGATTGGGGTTGCACCCGTATTTCAGTTCCAGTTCTTGCATAAACAATCTTTTTCTTAAAAACTTCTGCAAAGTTACGACTAAGTGGCGTAATACAAAAATAATTGATAATAAAAATCGTATTTCATAGATGATAATTCATGTAAAGAAAAAAGAATGGCAACAAAAAAGGACAACAAAAAATGTTGTCCCTTTTGATTCAATGTAGTCATTAGAGGTATGCTCAGATCAGCGAGAATGCCACATCCATCATCTTCGTAAACGTGTTCTGGCGTTCTTCAGCCGTCGTCGATTCCCCACGAACAATGTGGTCGGAAACGGTGCAAATGCCCAGCGCACGCTTACCGGCACGTGCCGCATTCATGTAGAGTGCGGCGATTTCCATCTCAACAGCCATCACACCCATGTTGATCCACTTGTCGATGTGAGCATTCTCGGTATAGAACGTGTCGGACGACATCACATTGCCTACCTTGTAAGCATAGCCACGACGTTCACACTCTTCGACAGCACCACGCAAGAGGTCGAAAGTGGCAATAGGAGCATACGTGCCAGGCAATTCGTACTGACGTCCATAGTTAGAGTCGGTACAAGCACCCATCGCAATGGCAAGGTCGCCCAACTTCAGGTCGTCCAGAATGGCACCCGCCGAACCCACACGGATAATGGTCTGCACATCGTAGAAATGGTAGAGTTCATACGTGTAAATGCCCAGCGACGGCATACCCATGCCATGCCCCATCACACTCACACGCTTACCCTGATACGTGCCCGTATAGCCCAGCATACCACGCACATTGTTAAACTGAACAGGATTGCCCAAAAACTTCTCTGCCATGAATTTCACACGCAGAGGGTCGCCCGCCATAATGACGGTCTCGGCGATTTCGCCCAATTTTGCCCCATTGTGGGGAGTCGGTGTACTCATAATATTACGATTTAGAGGTTATAACACTGCAAAGATACAATTATGTGACTGGAAATCCAAATTTTTCGAGCAGCGAGTGCAAAAAAAAACGAAAGAGGGGCTACTTATCCGCCGTAGTGAGAGCGATGAAACACCCGACAGCCCTTCCTCCTATTCCATCGGAAAGGAGCCGAGGGCACGCATCTGACGCAGCGCCCACGTCTGCCTACGAAGCATATAGCGCGAGGGATTACCGCTGTTCATCTTACGCGGATTGGGCAGAGAGACAGCAATGAGGGCGCACTGCTGCTTGCTCAGTACGGCAGCCTGACATCCGAAATGTTCATGTGCCACAGCCTCGGCACCGTAGATGCCGTCACCCATCTCGATGGTATTAAGATAGACCTCCATGATGCGCTGCTTCGACCAGCACACTTCGATGAGCACCGTGAAATAGGCCTCAAGTGCCTTGCGCACCCACGAGTGATCCGGCCAAAGGAACACGTTTTTGGCTGTCTGCTGGCTGATGGTGCTGGCTCCTCGCTCTCGCCCACCCTTCTGCGCCTCTTCGTACGCTGCCTTAATCTGTTCAAAATCAAATCCGTTGTGTTTCATGAAGTTCTGATCCTCACATGCCCACACAGCCAACGGCAGATGAGGAGAAATGCTGTCGAGTGGCACCCAATGGTGTACCATCTTCAGTTGTTGGCCCTCCTTCACCTGCTGCACCAACCTGATAAACATCAGCGGAGAACACGGTACAGGCAGCCATCGGTATGCGACCACTGCCAAAACACTGCTGCCGAAAAACAATATCAGCAGCCACATGAAAAATTTTCGGATTCGCTTAAACATATTCATAAAAGAAGTTCGGCAGGCCGGTCAGGCCTGCCGAACTTTGTTGCTGCAAAGGTGTTGCAGCATAACCATTGATTACTGCAGAGTGCCGTTGTTGGCAGCGTTAATCATAGCCTCAGAAGCATAGAGGTAAACCTCAACGCGGCGATTCTGCTGCTTGCCATAAGAGGTCGAGTTGTCAGCAATAGGAGCCATCTGACCCATACCTTCGACTGTGCGAATCTGGTTGTAGTTAACACCCTGAGAAGTGAGATAACTCTGCACTGCCTGTGCGCGCTGCAGAGAGAGAGCCTGGTTGCGTGCAGCATTTTCTTCTGCCGATGTCACACCCTTGAAACCAGTGTTGTCGGTGTGGCCCTGGATAGCAACAGCAATGTCGGCGTTGGGCTTCAACACGTTGTTGGCAAACTGAGTCAGAGAGTTCTTTGCGTTCTGCTGGAGAGCAGCGCTACCGCTTGCGAAAAGGATACCAGAGTCGAAAGTAACCTTCACACCCTGCAGACCGTTAGCATCGGTCCAGTCAGTTACCTGTGCGTTGGCAACAGCCTGAGCAGCAGCCTTAGCCTTGTCCATCTTCTTGCCGATGAGCACGCCAGCACCTGTACCGATAGCACCGCCGATAGCAGCACCGATGATAGTACCACCTGCGTTCTTGCCAATCATGTTACCAACAATACCGCCGATGAGGGCACCGCCGCCACCACCGATGAGTCCACCCTTCGTGGTGTTGTTCATGTTGCAGCTTGAGAAAACAAGCAGAGCACTCAGTGCGATTGCACTAAACTTCAAATTTTTCATAATTGTTCGTTTTTTAATGAGTTAATAAAAAATGAATATAAAGCAGATACACATTTCACTTGCAAAGATAGAAAAAAATAGTGAACACTCACAAATGAAACAGCATATTTTTTTGCCAAATTCGACTTTTTTTACAATTCATGCGTTTTTTATTTACTGATTTACGATTTACTTTTAACTCTTAACAACGGATGACACGGATGTAACGGATTATTTTAACTTTCAACTTTGAAAATCTGCGGTGATAAAAACAGGATGATGGGGATTATGAGGATTTTTAGATTGACGTAAAGATTTACGAAGATTGACGTGTAAAAGTCCTTCGGGACATGATGTTTGTCTGCATGGCATACTTATATCTACCCCACATTAAAGTGATGTTTTCTGTGGATGATAGTTAAATGAACCGCACTTCAAACTCAAAATTTAACTTAAATTTGTACAAATACAACTTAAATTTGCATAAATTCTGCTTAAATTTATAGAAATTTAAGTTAAATTTTGAGTTTCATCTACGGAGTAAATATGTTTTGTCTTCAGCGCGGTGAAGTATCCACTGTGCTATGTGGGTATTTTATTCGTAGTTTGGTGAGATTTCGGGCGGAGTTTAGGTGGATATTGGGCATTTTTTCGTAACTTTGCATGTCCAAACGTGAAAGGGACTCTCAATCACTGATTTCATCAACAATTACAATACTATGGCTAAAGAACTGAAAGAACTGACCAAGCGCAGTGTGAACTACTCGGAGTGGTACAACCAACTGGTGGTGAAAGCCGACCTGGCTGAACAGTCGGACGTGCGCGGATGTATGGTCATTAAACCTTATGGCTATGCCATTTGGGAGAAGATGCAGAGAATTCTGGACGACATGTTCAAGGCAACGGGTGTGCAGAACGCCTACTTCCCGCTGCTGATTCCGAAGTCGTTCCTCAGCCGCGAAGCCGAGCACGTGGAGGGGTTTGCGAAGGAATGTGCCGTCGTGACGCACTATCGCCTGAAGACCAACGAGACGCACGACGGTGTGGTGGTCGATCCTGCTGCCAAACTGGAGGAGGAACTGATTATCCGTCCGACGTCTGAGACGATTATCTGGAACACATACAAGAACTGGATTAAGTCGTACCGCGACCTGCCTATCCTGTGCAACCAATGGTGCAACGTGATGCGTTGGGAGATGCGCACTCGCCTGTTCCTGCGCACGTCGGAGTTCCTCTGGCAGGAAGGCCACACGGCCCATGCCACACGTGAGGAGGCTGAGGAGCGTGCGAAAATGATGCTGAAGGTGTATGCAGAGTTTGCCGAGAAATACATGGCCGTACCTGTCGTTCAAGGCGTCAAGAGCGAGACGGAGCGTTTTGCCGGAGCCCTCGACACCTACACCATCGAAGCGATGATGCAGGACGGGAAGGCCCTGCAGAGCGGTACGTCGCACTTCCTCGGACAGAACTTCGGCAAGGCTTTCGAGGTGCAGTTCCTCAACAAGGACAACAAGCCCGAATATGCATGGGCAACGTCGTGGGGTGTGAGCACACGCCTGATGGGTGCGCTCATCATGACGCACTCTGACGACAACGGCCTCGTGCTGCCTCCGTTGCTCGCACCGATTCAGGTGGTCATCATCCCCATCTACAAGAATGAGGAGCAACTGCAGCAGATTGACGAGCACGTGAAGCCGATTCAGGATAAACTCCGTGCCTTGGGCATCAGCGTAAAATACGACAATGCAGACAACAAGCGGCCTGGCTTCAAGTTCGCTGACTACGAACTGAAGGGTGTGCCCGTCCGTCTCGTCATCGGTGCGCGCGACCTCGAAAACGGCACCGTCGAGGTGATGCGCCGTGACACGCTGGAGAAGGAAACCGTTCAACTCGAAGGCATCGAGGCTTACGTGAAGCAGTTGCTCGACGACATGCAGCAGAACATCTACCAGAAGGCTGTCAGCTTCCGCGACGCTCACATCTACGAATGCGAGGACTACGAGGAGTTTAAGCAGAAGGTGAAGGACGGCGGCTTCTTCCTCTGCCACTGGGATGGCACGGAAGAGACCGAAGCCCGCATCAAGGAAGAGACACAGGCGACCATCCGCTGCGTGCCCTTCGGTGTGGAGCAGACGCCTGGAACCGACATGGTGAGCGGCAAGCCTGCGAAGTATCGTGTCATCATCGCGCGCGCGTACTAATTTAATATATGAAGACAATCTATCTTGCCGGCGGCTGCTTCTGGGGCATGGAACACTACCTCAAGCAGTTGTACGGCGTGAAAGCCACGGAAGTGGGGTTTGCCAACGGTCACACGGAGAGCCCTACGTATGAGGAGGTCTATACCGACACGACAGGTTTTGCCGAAACGGTCAAGGTGACGTACGACGACGAGCAGATGGGATTGGAGTTTCTGCTCAACATGTTTTTCAGGGCCATCGACCCGACGAGCATGAACCAGCAGGGCGAAGACGTCGGCACTCGCTACCGCACCGGCATCTACTATACCGATGCAGCGGAATTGGACGTCATCAAGCACGTGTGCGCTGAACAGCAACAGAAGGTCGCCCGCCCTATTGTTGTGGAAATAGAGCCGCTGCGCAATTTCTACCCTGCCAGCGAGTTTCACCAAGATTACCTCGACAAACACAGCGATGGCTACTGCCACCTTCCGCTCTCGCTTTTCAAGGAGGCAAAGGAGGCACGTCCCTCACGCCAATAAATGACACTACGCCATACAAAGAAAAAGGCTTCACTCGTGGGAGTGAAGCCTTTTCTGCATCAGTACGCCCTCAGGGGCTCGAACCCTGGACCCATTGATTAAGAGTCAATTGCTCTACCAACTGAGCTAAGGACGCATTGTTTGACGCTGCAAAGGTAGGTATTTTTCAGAAGACGACCAAGAAAACGTCAGAAAAACTGCTATCGTTATCCGTTTTTTGACGTGCGTTTCAAGGCCTCTTCGTCAATCAGTTTGATCTTTCTTCCATCAATGGCAATGAGACGTTCGGCTGCAAAGGCCGACAATGTACGGATGGCATTCGACGTTGTCATGTTGGACAGGCTGGCGAGGTCTTCACGCGACAAATAGATGCTGAGCGTGGCCCCGTCTTCTTCAAGTCCGTATGTGTCGCGCAGGAACAGCAACGATTCTGCCAGACGGCCACGGATATGCTTCTGCGTCAGCGAGACTGTCCGCTGGTCGGACACACCCAAATCCACAGAGAGTTGCTTGACGAAGTAAAGTGCCAACTGAATGTTTCGGGACATCCATCGTTCGATGTCCTCCATAGGAATGCGGCATATCACCGACGCCTCAAATGCCGCCGCTCCGGTGATGTAGTTCTGATTGGCAAAATAGGCACGGTAGCCGAAGTGTTCCGAGGCTTTCAGCACACGGACAATCTGTGTGCGTCCACCTACACCTTCCTTGAAAATCTTCACCTTCCCCTTCAGCACACACAACATATAACGGGGCACATCACCCTCCTCATAAATGGGCTGGTTCTTCTTGAAACGCAACACAGAGACAGACTTACGCAACTCTTCCACCTGCTGTTCTGTCAGCAGGTTTGTGATGTCCAGTTGTGCGATGACCTCTTGTACGGAGAATGTCTCTTTCTTGACCATGTAACGAAAGTAAAGATTGTTAGCGACGTGCAAATTTAAGGCAAAAAGAAGAATCCTGCAAGAAAAAGCATAAAAAACTCTGCTATACAACATATTTTGTCCGTTTTTCTTGAAAATAAGACAAGCCCACAACACTTTTTTCACTTAATTGTTTGCAAGGGTTGAAGAAAGTTTGTAATTTTGAAGGATGAAACCATTAACTACCATGAATAATTCTAAAACTATGAGCTATTTACGTTATGACAAAACCCTGATGACGAATTTGCAGGAATCATTGCCCAAAGAAATCCTGCGGACGAATCGTTCAGGTGCGTACTCTTGCTCGTCAATCGTTGACTGCAATACGCGTAAATATCACGGTTTGCTGGTCGTTCCTGTGCCTGAACTGGACGACGAGACGCACGTGTTGCTATCGTCGCTCGACGAGACCGTCATCCAGCACGGAGCAGAGTTTAACCTTGGCCTGCACCGTTATCAGGGCGGTGTCTATTCGCCCAACGGTCACAAGTACATTCGCGAGTGCGAATGGGACAAGGTTCCGACCACCATCTACCGCGTCGGCGGCGTGATATTGAAGAAAGAGAAAGTGTTCCAGCATTTCCACAACCGTGTACTCATCCGCTACACGTTGCTCGATGCTCATTCTGTCACCACCCTTCGGCTGCGTCCGTTCCTCGCCTTCCGTCGTGCCAACAGCCTGACTCACGAAAACGCCATGGCACGCCGTGACTATCAAGAATGCGACGGCGGCATCAAGACACGCATGTACGACGGCTACCCCGACCTCTACATGCAGGTGAGCAAGAAGGCCGACTGGGTGTTCCAGCCCAACTGGTACAAGGGCATTGAATACCAGCGCGAACTGGAACTGGGTTACGACTACCTTGAAGACCTCTACGTGCCTGGTTACTTCGAGTTCAACATCAAGAAAGGTGAGAGCATCGTCTTCTCGGCCGGTGTGGAAGAACTGAAGATGCGCACGGCGAAGAAGGTCTTTGACGACGAAGTCGAAGTTCACAAGTCGCGTGACAGTTTCCAGCAGTGCCTCATCAATGCTGCCCACCAGTTCCATTATGAGAAAGACGGCGAGAACTACATCATCGCTGGCTATCCTTGGTTCAAGACCCGTGCCCGCGACACGTTCATCTCTCTGCCAGGACTTACTCTCTCCTGCGGCGAAGTCGAGTACTACGAACAGGCCATGAAGACGGCCGAGAAAGCCATCAATGACTTCATCGCCGGCAAACCCATTTCTGTCAAAATCTACGAAATGGAGCACCCTGACGTCCTCCTCTGGGCGGTGTGGTGCATACAGCAATACGCCAAATTTGTTTCAACCGAGAAGGCTGCCGAGAAATACGGCACACTGGTCAACAAAATTGTCACTTTCATCAAACAGGGCAAACACCCCAACCTCGAACTGCACGAAAACGGACTGCTCTATACCAATGGGCGAGACACAGCCGTCACATGGATGAACTCTTACGTGAACGGACATCCCGTGGTGCCACGTTCGGGCTACATTGTCGAAATCAATGCGCTTTGGTACGATGCCCTGCTGTACAATGCAGAGTTGCTTGACCTGAAGAAGCGTCTGAAAGAGTCTGCTGAGTTCACCCAACTTGCTGAACAGACAGGCGTGGCCTTCAAGAAGACCTTCCTCAACGAGCACGGCTATCTACTCGACTATATCGACGGCAACTACATCTCGTGGAGCGTACGCCCCAACATGCTGATTGCAGCATCGTTGCACTACACTCCGCTCACAAAGCCGGAGAAGAAGCGCATCTTCGACATCTGCACCAAAGAATTGCTCACGCGCAAGGGCATCCGCAGCCTATCGCCCAAGAGCGGCGGCTACAACCCCATCTACGAAGGTGGACAGCCGCAGCGCGATGCCGCCTATCATCAAGGCACGGTGTGGCCATGGCTCGCCGGCTTCTATCTGGAGACGTGTATGCGCATCTACGGCCAATCCTCCTTCTCGTTCATGGACCGCATCTTCGTCGGTCTTGAAGAGGAGATGAACTTCCACGCCATCGGCACCCTTCCGGAACTCTTCGACGGCAACCCTCCGTTCCACGGACGTGGCGCCCTTTCCTTCGCCATGAACGTGGCAGAGGTACTGCGCATCTACACACTGATGAATCGAATGTATAATCTTTAACCAAAGGAGGTAGAAACAATATGAAAGTTCTCATGTTCGGATGGGAGTTCCCACCCAAAATCTACGGCGGACTTGCCGTGGCTTCCTACGGCATCACGAAGGGCCTGAGTCTGCAGCCTGATGTCGAGACCATCTTCTGCCTCCCCAAGCCCTGTGGCGAAGAGGAGAAATTCCTGCGCATCGTCGGCATGAACCAAGTGCCCATTGTCTATCGCGGGCACGACTACCAATATGTTCAGTCACGGATGCCAAACTACATGTCGGCTGACGACTACTTCCGCTATCGCGACCACATCTACGCCGACTTCTCCTACATGAACACCAACGACATGGGCTGTATGGAGTTCGCAGGCGGCTATCCTGGCAATCTGCACGACGAAATCAACAACTTCAGCATCATTGCCGGAGTCGTGGCACGTGCCGAGCAGTTCGACATCATCCATGCACACGACTGGCTCACCTACCCTGCCGGTGTTCATGCTAAACTGGTGAGCGGACGTCCACTCTGCATTCACGTCCATGCCACAGACTTCGACCGTTCGCGCGGCAAGGTCAACCCCACCGTCTATTCCATCGAGAAGAATGGTATGGACCATGCCGACTGCATCATGTGTGTCAGCGAACTGACTCGCCGCACGGTCATCAACGAGTATCACCAAGACCCCTCGAAAGTCTTTGCGATGCACAACGCCGTCTATCCTCTTTCGCAGGAGTTGCAGGACCTGCCGCGTCCCGACCATTCGAAGGAGAAAGTCGTGACGTTCCTCGGACGCATCACCATGCAGAAAGGGCCGGAGTATTTCGTCGAAGCCGCCTCGCTCGTGCTTCAGCGCACACGCAACATCCGCTTCTGCATGGCAGGCTCAGGCGACATGCTCGACGCCATGATCAACCTCGTGGCAGAGCGCGGCATAGCCGACCGCTTCCACTTCCCAGGCTTCATGCGCGGCAAGCAGGTCTATGAATGCTACAAGGACAGCGACGTGTTCGTCATGCCTTCGGTGTCAGAACCCTTTGGCATTGCTCCGCTCGAAGCCATGCAGTGCGGCACACCCAGCATCATCTCAAAACAGTCGGGGTGCGGCGAAATCCTCACCAACGTCATCAAGACCGACTACTGGGACATCCACGCTATGGCCGATGCCATCTATGCCATCTGTACCTATCCGTCGCTCTTCAAGTACCTTCAGGAAGAAGGCCTCAAGGAGGTCAACGAAATCACATGGGAAAAGGTGGCACTGCGCATCCGCAAACTCTACGACCAGACCATCGAGAAATTCTATCACTAAAACCTAACCGTCTGGCACACCCAGACATACAAGAACATCCATAAAATACTTAAAATCCTTGATAAACAATGAAAACAATATGCCTTTACTTTGAGATGCACCAGATTATCCATCTCAAACGTTATCGTTTCTTCGACATCGGCCGCGACCACTACTACTACGACGACTACGAGAACGAACGCTCCATCACCGACATCGCTGAACGCAGTTATGTTCCAGCCCTCCAGACCCTGATTTCCATGGCACGCGAGAACGAAAAGTTCTTCAAGGTTGCCATTTCACTCTCTGGCGTAGGCTTCGAGCAACTTGAACTCCATGCACCACAGGTCATCGACCTCCTGCAGGAACTCAATGCCACAGGATGCGTCGAATTCCTCTGCGAACCCTACAGCCACGGACTTGCTGCACTCGGAAACGAGGAATCCTTCCGCGAAGAGTCGTTGCGTATGCGCGATAAGATCAAGGAAGTGTTTGGCAAGACACCCAAGGTGTTCCGCAACTCATCGCTCATCTACAGCGATGAAATCGGCGCACAGGTCGCTGCCATGGGCTTCAAGGGAATGCTCACCGAAGGCGCCAAGCACATTCTCGGCTGGAAGTCGCCCCACTTCGTTTATCACAGCGCCGCCAACCCCAACCTCAAACTGTTGCTCCGCGACTACAAACTCTCCGACGACATCTCCCTGCGCTTCAGCGACTCGTCGTGGGCAGAATATCCTCTCTATGCCGACACCTACATGAACTGGATTGCCCAGATGCCCGAAGAGGAGCAGGTCATCAACATCTTCATGGAACTCTCCGCCCTCGGCATCTTCCAACCCCTGTCGAGCAACATCCTCGAGTTCCTGCACGCCCTGCCACAGTGTGCCCGCGAGCGCGGCATCACCTTCTCCACACCCTCGGAACTCTGCAAGCAGAAGTCGGTCGGACCGATTGAAGTGCCCTACAACGTCAGTTGGGTGGACGAGGAGCGCGACACCTCCTGCTGGCTCGGCAATGCCATGCAGCGTGAAGCCTTCAACAAACTGTACAGTGTGGCCGACCGTGTGCGCATCTGCACCGACCGCCGTATCAAGCAGGACTGGGACTACCTCCAGGCATCGAACAATTTCCGCTTCATGACCACCAAACCTGCATCCGTCGGTCTGAACCGTGGCATCTACGACAATCCCTACGATGCCTTCACCAACTACATGAACATCCTCGGCGACTTCATCAACCGCGTCAACACCCTCTATCCCGCCGACATCGACAACGAGGAACTCAACTCGCTGCTCACGACCATCAAGAACCAGGGTGATGAGATTACGCAGAAGGACAAGGAAATCGAGCGTCTGCAAAAGTTGCTCGACAAGTATCAGCCTTCGGAAACAGCCAAGACGGCTCCTGCACCTAAAGCCACCAAAAAGGCTGCGCCCAAGAAGGCGGAAGCCAAGCCTGCCGCGAAGAAAGCCGCTCCTGCTGAAAAGAAGAAACCGGCTGCTACGAAGGCTGTTCCGAAAGCAAAGAAGAAGTAAAACGAAATCAATACCTACATTTTCTTCTGTTCTACCATCCCCGGCATCCTGCATGTCGGGGATTTCTTTGTAACCCCAAAAGTACCACTGCGGTGGTACAACTGTACCAACGCGTTGGTACGACCGTATCACTGCGGTGAAATTCCAGTTTCACTGCGGTGGTACTTTTGCCCGAGCGTACGTCACATTTTTTGAAAGTCAATGATGTTGACCTCACGTTGAAATAACACCCAACACAAACAAGGCCAGAACTCAACTTCAGCCATTTAATTCGGTCAAAATCAAAAAAAAGGCAGGAAAGTTTTGGCAATATCAGAAAAAATCGTTTACTTTGTACGGATTTATAGGACTAACTACGACTCTGCGACACACGTTAAGGAACAATTCTATTATTCATCTATTATTTATTAACCCTAAAACTAATTGTCTTATGAGAAAAATTTACTCATTGGCAGTGCTGCTGGTCATGTTGCTGGCAAGCACAACAGTAAAGGCCCAGGACGCTGACTTTTCGAACAGTGTCACTGTGGGCTATTGGGATTCCAACGGTTATGCAAGCACACCCATTAACTTCTCGTTGGAGGAGGTAGCCGCTAAGTTGGGCATCACCAAAGAACAACTTGTCACTGAACTGGAGTACTCCTATCCAGCAGACGAGGAGCGTGGCGACTGGCCCGCATCGACCATCCCGTTCTCCAGCAAGATGCAGGACGGCACCCTCTACACAGGTAACTACACCGCCGACGGCTGTGGCTATTGGATGGATGCCAACGGCGAGCCTTGCGGTTACGATGGCGAAGGCGCTACCTGCAAAATCTTTGACCGTCTCGATTGGGAAGGTGATTATATCACCATCTGGGTGGGCCGTCACCCCAATCTTTCGACCGATGGTGGCACGTTCACTTTCTTCCCCACCCTTACGTATGGTGAGAAGACCGTGGTGTTCAAAATCGACTACACCTACGAGGCACGTCCCGTGATTGAGAACGAAACAACGCTCTCGAAACTGACCATGCTGCCTGGCACAGATGTTGTCCTTCACCAAAAGCCACGCTCTAACTACGATGCCGACAACGTTCACGTGGCTGTTCCTACCCTGCTGGCTGACCTCGGCTTTGCCAGCCAGTCGGAACTCGTGATGGCTGAGGCTCTCTACGCACAGGTATATCAATACGACGGAGTGTCTGCCATGTATCAGTGGGCAGACTCTATCACTAACGAACGAACAACTACTGGAATTGGTTTCTGGTTTGGCAAGACTTATGAATACCCTGACTTGGATGAAGAAGCGATTGAAAACAGAACAAATTTAGGCAGACATGAACATGGCGTCGAATGCCTTTTCTATGCAGAGAATGTGGAATTCTTCCGCAGTGAAGGTGCCGACTCGCTTTCTCTCAATATAGGCCAGTATCCCAGCGTAGCCAGCGACGATGGCGAAGACTATCATGCCGTCATGTATATCGTGAACGGTACGCTTGCCTACCCCATCCGCATCAACCTCATCATCGACAAGGTCGAGAAGAAGGATTTTGCTGACATGGAATGTGCTGGCACAACGGAAGTCGAAATTAAACTGCCTGCCGGCGAAGCAACATGTAGCACATCCTACGCAGTCGATAACATCGCCGAGATTCTTGAAGCCCTCGGTGAAGAAGTTGGCGACGTTGCCTATTATGGTCTTGCCTCCGAAGGAGAAATCAGTACACGAACAACTGCCAACAATGGCGGTAGTTGGTTCAGTGCTGAGGGTTATGTAGTTGCCTATGGTGATACCCGCGACTGCTACATTGAGTTCGACGCCAGCAAAGCAAACTGGACGGTTGGTACTTACACTAAGAACAACCACGAGAGTGGCGACGAAGTACACATTAAATACTATCTCCTTGGCAGATTGAAGTACTGGGAGTTTGACGTCACTGTCAAGTATGGTGGTGAAGAAACTGACTACAGCACATGGACGAAAGTCGGAACGATTGCCATGACGATTCAGGGCGTAGTTCCGACCGAAGGTTATGAAATCACAGAAAAGGACGGCCACATCATTCCTATCGACCAAGTGAAGGAATTGCTCGGCTCCAACAGTTTCACCCTCTTCGGCCAGAAACTCATTCCTGCAACTGTAGAAGGTGAAACAGACAAAGTCACATGGTCAAATTCGTACTCTTGCGCCGACCCCGAAGGTCACGGCTTCTGGATGGCAGACAATGGTGTCTATGTATCGTCATGGGGTAGTTGGGGTGACGGCGGCTCTTCTTGGGCTTTCTCCATGGTTTATTCGACAGGTGAAGTATATATGTATAACGAACCTGGACGTCGACAGCCAGGCGACATGTACAAGACTACATTCTATCTTGCTAATGTCGCTGAAGAAACGTACGTTGAACTGCCCGTTATTGTGAAGTTTGTTTCGTCGCTCGTTCCAATTGAAGTTGTGGGCGAACAGGAGGTAGTAGTCGCATGGAATCCTGATGACGGCGGCATCTCCCTCTGCTATCCTGACTTGGAAGAGGCCGTCAATGGTGTGCTCGACGGTGACGACTCTCTGGTTGGTTCTTGCAACTGGTATATAGAAATCGACAATGAATACCAGATGAAGCCCGACTTTGGCACGGATTCAGAAGGTTGCCTCTTTGATGCAGACGGTAAGTTTATCTGCCAGTTGAGCGACGGTGATGTTTACGACGAAGCATACAACACGGCTGCTTTTGGCTTAGGCTTCGACTATGTTGACTTCTCGTTTGGCGTTTCGTCGCTGAACAACCTGGATACATGGGTTGTATCGGGCGTTGTCAAAGTGAACGTAGCCATGGAATACGAAGGCAAACGCTGGATCTTCCACTGCCTCGTTGGCGACAAGGAAACCATCGAAACTGGCATCAGCGACATCGTTGCCAATGCTAATGGCAAGAAGGAAGTGTTCGACCTCACAGGTCGTCGCGTCGCTGCTCCTGCCAAGGGTCTCTACATCATCAATGGCAAGAAGGTCATGGTGAAGTAAAAGATTCCCTCTCACTTCCCGAAAGGGAGAGAATATGAAAATCCCCTCTAACTCGCGAGTTAGAGGGGATTTCTTTTAGTTCTCTGTCTCCTCTCCATTCAGGAGAGTAAGAGAGGGCTTCTTAGTCGTTCTCAGGTCTCAGTTTGCGAACCACCTCACCCGTGCGCCACATCTCGCTGTCGCGCAAAGCCTTCAGTTCGGCTTCAAGACCGACGCGATAGTCAGGCTTCGAATTAGCATCGATGCTGATCTGTGCCTCATGGCCCGTCACAACGCTGTGATAGAGTTTCTCGACCACAGGCTTGATGGCATCGTGGAAGGGGCCCATCCAGTCGAGCGCACCACGCTGAGCGGTGGTCGAGCAGTTGGCATACATCCAGTCCATACCGTTCTTGGCGAACAGAGGCATGAGCGACTGTGTAAGTTCCTCAACCGTCTCGTTGAAAGCCTCAGAAGGTGTGTGACCATTCTCACGCAGCACTTCATACTGTGCGAGCAACAGACCCTGAATGGCACCCATCAGCGAGCCGCGCTCACCGGTAAGGTCACTCGTAGCCTCACGCTTGAAAGTCGTCTCGAACAGGTAGCCCGAACCGATACCGATACCGAAGGCAAGCACCTTCTCAGTAGCATGGCCACTGGCATCCTGATAGACTGCGTACGAAGAATTCAAGCCACGGCCTTCGAGGAACATCGTGCGGAGGCTGGTACCACTACCCTTCGGAGCGACCATGATGACGTCAATGTCCTTCGGAGGAACCACACCCGTGCGGTCGTTCCACGTAATCGCAAAACCATGACTGAAGTAGAGCGTCTTGCCGGCTGTCAGATAGGGCTTAATCTTAGGCCACAACTGCATCTGTGCAGCATCGCTCAACAACATGCAGACAATCGTGCCGCGTTCGGCAGCCTCTTCGAGCGAGAACAGTGTCTCACCTGGTTTCCATCCGTCGGCCACAGCCTTGTCGTAGGTCTTACCTTGACGCTGGCCAACGATGACGTTGAAGCCGTTGTCACGAAGGTTGCAAGCCTGACCAGGACCTTGCACACCATAGCCCAACACAGCAATGGTTTCGTTTTTCAACACCTCACGAGCCTTCTCGAGAGGAAACTCTTCGCGGGTCATCACTTCTTCGATGACACCGCCAAAATTCATTTTTGCCATAAGAATAATAAGTTAATAAATTAAAATTGAATGTTAATCGTCAAAACTTCAGCAGCGCACGCACAACTGGCGTACCACGATCACCGCCAGGAATGAAGTCCTTACGCACCTCGACCTCGTACGTATCGTCGTCCACCTGTCGGCGGAAGAAGGAGAGGAGGTCTCCATAACGGCTTTCTGCCATATAGGCTATCTCGAGACGATGAAGGTTGCGCTCTGCTGCGTAGTCGTCAATGCTGAAGAGGTCCATGATGTGTTCCACGTACTTAATGCTGTTGACGTGGCTGTTCATATCAATGTCGCTGTACTTGGCATGGTGCGCCTTCACAAAATCCTCATCAGCAAGAGGGCGCACACGTCCTTGAGGAGCAATGGGACAAGGCTCTTCCGGCAAGAGAAACTGCTGGAACACCTCGCCTTCCATCTGCTCGAGTTGTGCAGGCTGGCGTGTGTCGTAGTCAATCATTGCCCAGATGCTGCGGGCATAGCCAAACACCGTTCCGTCCTCTCCCTTGATGGAGAAGTTACGATTGGTAAAGAGGCGATAGATGTTCTCAATCCACGTACTTACAGCAAGGGTATCATAGACTTTCGGCATCTGCTCCATCTCAATGGCGAGGCGTGACAGTACCCACGTATAGCGCCGGTTGTTCAAGTCCATCATGCCAAAGCCACGCTTCACGGCATGGTTCTCCGCTGCATTCAGCAAGGTCTTTCCCAGCATGGGCCATGTCCACCTGCGCTGAAAGTCCGTGTTGAACGGGTCAACAACAATTGTTGTAGTATCAATCTTCTGCATGTCTCTCCTTCTCGCGTTGTGCCAGATAGTCATCCAACTGTTCACGTGTACCGCGTGTGATACAGATACGTCCGGAGCGTGCAAACTGTCGTACCACACCGAGCGCATTCAAGGCTTCGAAAAGAGAAAGTATTTCCTCGGTCGTACCCGTCTTTTCTACAGCCGAATAGGTGGGATTCACTTCCACAATACGTGCTCCGTGATGACGTACAATGCGGCAGATTTCGGGATTTTCGAGCATCGTCGGCGTAGAAATCTTCAATAGCGAAGACTCCAGCATAAAGATGTCTTCATCCAGATAATAACGTGCCTGCAACACATCGATACGCTTCTCAATCTGCATCTTCAGCATCTTCACCATCTCGGAAGAACAATAGCAGGTAATGGTGTATTTATGCACACCAGGCGTTGAGGATGCACATACATTCAGGCTCTCGATATTGATCTGGCGACGTGTGAACACCGCAGTAATCTGATTCAGGACACCAGCAAAGTTCTCGGAATACACGAGAATGGTGTATAGTTTATTTTCTTCCATCTTCTATCCTTTTACCTCCAACAGCATATCATCGACATTCTTTCCTGGCGGTGTCATCGGCAGCACATTGTCGTCTTCCAGAATGGCACACTCCATGATGTAGGGGCCGTCGGTATTGAGCATCTTCGCCACTGCATCCTTCAACTCACTACGTTCTGTAACGCATGAGTAAGGGATGCCGTACCCTTTGGCTATCAACTCGTAACAAGGGTTCAACATCCGTGTAAATGATTTGCGGCGATTCCAGAACATGTCCTGCCACTGACGCACATTGCCCAGATAGTTGTTGTTCATCAAAATCATCTTCACGGGCGACTGATGCTCCATGATGGTACCGAGTTCTTCAATACACATTTGGAAACCTCCGTCTCCCATAAAGCATACCACAGTGCGGTCGGGCGTACCGAACGTGGCACCAATGGCGGCAGGCATTCCGTAGCCCATCGTACCCAATCCACCACTGATGCAAATACTACGGCGTTTCGGATACTTGAAGTAACGTGTGGCAAACAACTGATTCTGACCCACATCGGTCACCAGCACGGCATCGCCCTGTGTGGCTTCTGCAACAGCATTGACCACCTCACCCATAAGCAAGGGGCCTTCCTTGGGATGGATGGCTGGCTCGATGACTTTCACGCGCTCTTTTTCGTCAAGCGGTTTGAAAGAATCACGCCATTCACGATGGTCGTTCTTCTGCAGCAAAGCCGTGATGGCAGGCAGCGACTCCTTACAGTCACCCACCACAGCCACGTCTGCCTTCACGTTCTTATTGATTTCACTACGGTCGATGTCGAGATGAATCACCTTTGCCTGCTTGGCATAGGTTTTCAGGCTTCCTGTCACACGGTCGCTGAAACGCATTCCAATGGCAATCAGCACGTCGCATTCCTGTTCTTTCAGGTTGACGGCATAGTTGCCGTGCATACCCAGCATACCCACATTCAGCGGATGTGTGCTGGGCAGGGCACTGAGACCCAGCATCGTGCGACCGGCTGGAATGTCGGCTTTCTCCAGGAATGCCTGCAATTCGTCCTGAGCATTTCCCAATTCGACTCCCTGTCCCACGAGAGCCAGCGGCTTCTTCGACTGATTGATGAGTTCAGCCGCAGCACGGACAGCATCGGCATCGAGTTTGGGATAAGGCACATAAGAACGGACAAAATCCACTCTCTCAGGCTTGAAGTCCACCAATTCTGTCTGAGCATTCTTGGGGAAGTCCAGCACTACAGGGCCAGGCCGACCGCTACGGGCAATATAGAAAGCACGGCTCACGGCCCAGGCAACGTCCTCTGCATGACGAATCTGGTAACTCCACTTGGAAATCGGCTGCGCCACACCTACGAGGTCAACCTCCTGGAAGAAGTCTGTACCCAGCGCAGAGATAGGCACCTGACCTGCAATTACCACAATCGGTGTCGAGTCCAGCATGGCATCAGCCACACCTGTCAATGTGTTCGTTGCCCCAGGACCGCTTGTCACAATGGCACAGCCCACCTGACCACTCACACGGGCATAGCCTTCAGCAGCGTGAGTAGCACCCTGTTCGTGACGAACGAGGATGTGGTCAAATGCCTTTTTCTCGCCACGTGTATAATCATACAGCGCATCATAGACAGGCATGATTGACCCTCCTGGATAACCGAAGATTGTCTTCACCCCTTCGTACTGCAATGCGCGCATCAGCGCCTCGCTACCTGTTATCTTTTCTGCCATCTACTCAGTAATCTATCTTTAATCAATAATTCTTACGCCGCCCTTGTCGGCACTGGCCACGCTCTGGGCGTAGGCACGCAGGGCTTTGCTGACCGTGCGTTTCCGTTTCAGCGGCTGCTGTGGGCGTGCATTAAGTTCTTCATCCGACAGCAACACGTTAATCTTGCGGTTGGGAATGTCAATCTCAATCAGGTCGCCATCGACCAACTTACCGATGTTACCACCCGAGGCTGCTTCAGGCGAAATATGTCCGATGCTCAGTCCGCTGGTTCCGCCTGAGAAACGTCCGTCAGTAATCAGCGCACACTCCTTCCCCATGTGCATCGACTTGATGTACGAAGTGGGATAAAGCATTTCCTGCATACCTGGGCCGCCTTTCGGACCTTCGTGCGTAATAACCACCACGTCGCCCTTCTGCACCTTTCCGCCAAGGATTCCTTCGCAAGCATCTTCCTGAGAATCAAACACCTTTGCAGGACCTGTAAACTTCCAGATGCTCTCATCGACACCAGCCGTCTTCACGACACAGCCGTCCTGAGCGATGTTTCCGAAAAGTACCGCCAAGCCGCCATCCTTCGTATAGGCATGTTCGATGTCGCGAATGCAGCCGTTCGCACGGTCGGTATCGAGGCTCTCCCACTGCGTGTCCTGCACACCGAGTTGGTTGCAGAAGCGATTGGCAGGAGCAGACGAATAAATGCGCTGAGCCTCTGGGTCTATATCGTTGACAAGAATACTATACTTCTGAATATCCTCGCCCAATGTAGCACCATCTACGCGTTTCACGTCGAGATTGAGCAGACCGCCCTTCGCCAGTTCACCGAGAATACCAAGGATACCGCCGGCACGTCCGCACTCCTGAACGCTATACTTCTGCGTATTCGGAGCCAGTTTGCACAGACAAGGTACACGGCGCGACAACTGGTCGATGTCGTTCATCTTGAAGTCCACGCCACCCTCCTGTGCCACGGCCAGCAAGTGCAGAATGGTGTTCGTCGAACCGCCCATTGCTATATCCAGTGTCATAGCATTGAGGAAAGCCTCACGTGTCGCAATCGATCGTGGCAGCACCGTCTCATCGCCGTCTTCGTAGTAGGCCATCGCATTCTTCACAATCTGACGCGCAGCCTGCTTCATCAGTTCATTGCGGTTCACGTGTGTGGCAAGTATCGTACCGTTGCCAGGCAGAGAGAAGCCAATCGCCTCGGTCAGCGAATTCATCGAGTTGGCCGTAAACATACCTGAGCAGCAACCGCAGCCTGGGCATGAACGATTTTCAATCTCAGCCAACTCATCGTCCGACACACTTGGGTCGGCACCTTTCACCATCGCCGAAATCAAGTCAAGGTTTTCACCCTTCCACTTACCAGCCTCCATCGGTCCACCGCTCACAAACACCGCTGGGATGTTCAGTCGCATGGCTGCCATCATCATGCCAGGCGTTATTTTGTCGCAGTTCGAAATGCAAATCATGGCATCAGCCTTGTGTGCGTTACACATATATTCCACCGAATCGGCGATAATGTCGCGGCTCGGCAGCGAATAGAGCATGCCATCGTGGCCCATCGCAATGCCATCGTCGATGGCAATAGTGTTAAACTCGGCCGCATAGCAACCTAAACGTTCTATCTCCTGCTTCACAATCTGGCCTGCCTCGTGCAGATGAGTATGACCAGGCACAAACTGCGTGAACGAGTTACATATTGCAATAATCGGCTTGCCAAACTGCTCACGCTTCATGCCATTGGCTACCCACAAGGCACGGGCACCTGCCATTCTCCTGCCTTCCGTACAAACGGAACTACGTAATGGAATCTTCATCTTTTTGCCTTTCTACTTAAAAATATGATGCAAAGTTATCACTTTTCTGCCACGTGACCAATAAAAACGACAAAAAACGGCATTTTGCAACGAATTAAAACAAAATCCGCCTCGATTCTTCACAAATTCATGCACAAAACAGCCGATGGTGTGACGATTCAAAAGCAAATTGCCCTCGCTGTCACCCTGTCGCCATACATCTCGGAAATACAGTGTCAAACATCAAAAAAGTACCACCGCAGTGGTACAGTTGTTTCAGCCCAGTGGTACAGTTGTTTCAGTCCAGTGGTACAGTTGTTTCACTGCGCTGAAACAAAATGTAATGTACAGACTATAAAACGGTGGGGGTTACCCGAAGCGTTCGCACCACACGTCGAACTTCTTCAGGCCCTCAGCACCGAATTTTTCCAGGCTTCGGCGTGCCTGATCGGGAGTCTTTTCCTGATCGGGACGAGTCTTGGAAAAGAACTTGTCGGCCCAGCAAATCAACTGCTCCGCCAGACTGACGGGCACGAAGTCGTGATGGGGCAAAGGCAGTTGCTGACGGATGATCTGTTCGCAAGTCAGCCCTGTACCTGTGTGCCGCTCGCAGACAAGCGCATGGAGCGGATAACCTTCGCGCCGCAATAGGTCGGCGCCAAGCAGCCCATGACAAAGATAAGGTTCTGTGCCAAAACAATGAATGCCTGGCGCATCAGTCAGAAAGATGCCGATGTCGTGAAGCATGGCTGCCTCCTCGACAAAGACGGTATCGACATCGAGGCGATGGCTCTTTATGGCTGCCAACGCTTTATCGGCAACAAGGCGACTGTGTGTCACCAGAATCTGCCAAAGGGGACTTTGCGGCTCGTAATATCGGTCGATGATTTGCTGATAGTTCATTTTGCTCCCAAATAAAAACCTGTTTCAGGCGGTTGGTTGTAGCCCACGTTCTCGGTGGCGACAGAAAGGCGGTAGGGGATGTCTTCCATGAGACAGGGAATGCGATGAGAAGTCGGATGGGTGGTAGTGTAGATGCGGAGTTGGCGGCTATCGGCTGTGCGGACGATGACCTCTTCCCGCCAGTCGCCGACGATGTCGGCCGACAGACAGGGATTGCTCTTCGAGCCGTTGTTGAAACGGCATTCGAGTGAGAAGTCTTTGATGAGTTCACACAGATGAGTGGTCCAGTTATACTTACTAATACGTTCATGATCAAGCATTTCACGCAAAAGGTCGCCATCCCACCACACGGCAAAGTTGACAGGAATGCGCACCTGTTCGGCCACCACTTCGCCTCGCACATTTCGGATGCCACGGCTGTCGGCCGACCACATCTCGACTCCAGCATTTGTCGGGTCAATATCTGCAGCCATGCCGCGCCCGACGTCGGTGTTGCTCCTGACTTGGAAGATGAGGCGGCCTGTGTGTGCGTCGCGCAGAGTAGAACCGTCGCGACGGTTCTCGTGAACGTCCCACACCTGCAACGTCGTGCTGTCAGGATAGAACGGCATCTGATGCAAGGCGTCACCATGACCCATGCGGGTGTTATAAAGGCCAGTGCCGTCGTTATTGACAGCCATCGAGCCGTAGGTGATTTCATCGCAGCCGTCGGCATCGACATCAGCGACACGCAGGTTGTGGTTGCCCTGACCGGCATAATCGCACCAAGGGGGTAAGTCGGTATCGAATACCCATCGCTGACGAAGGGTCGTCCCGTCCCAGTCCCAGGCAGCGAGAACAGTGCGTGTATAGTAGCCACGGCACATCACCACACTGGGGTGAATTCCGTCGAGATAGGCAATGCAGGCGAGGTAACGTTCAGAGCGGTTGCCATAGGTATCGCCCCAGTCGGCGAGACGTCCACGGGAAGGGACATAGTCGGCGGTATAGAGATTGCGCCCGGTCAATCCGTCGAAGACACTCAGATACTCTGGACCGTCGAGGATGCGTCCCAATGCTCGTCCCGACTGCCCGACGTAGTTCGCCGTGCTGTCGCCGATGCACTGCCCCACTCCATCGCGTGTACCGTCGGCTGTCTTCATGACTAACTCGGCACGCCCGTCGCCGTCAAGGTCATAGACCATGAATTGCGTGTAGTGGGCACCGGCACGGATGTTGGGCCCGAGGTCAATGCGCCAGAGATGCTCACCCGACAGACGATAGCAGTCGAACAGGACGTGGCCCGTGTAGCCGTCGTGGGAATTGTCTCGGGCATTGGTGGGTTCCCATTTCAGGATGATTTCGTACTCACCGTCGCCATCTACGTCCCCCACACTGGCATCGTTGGCCGTATAGTTGTAGCGACGACCGTCGGGAGCCACACCGCCTTCTGGTTTGTGAAGCGTGATGGATAGATAGTCGGCTTCTGGATTTACGAGCAAACACGACATCGAGTTTGTCTCCATCACTTGCAAAACATAGTCGGGCGCTGTCGCCGCAGAGAAGTCTGCATCTAAAGTCTTAAAAAAGGTAGACGATGTTATCGGTTTGGGATTCAAACGTTTACCATTCTTCAGAATGTTAAAGTAAACATTGTCTGAATCGCTTTTGAGCCACCGCCAAGAGAACACGACGCTGTCGCTCCATTCGTCGCGTACAGCCACAAAGCCACGCCCCAACCGCTCACACTGAAGGTGGGTGTAGTCATAGTTGGGCTGCGCCTGAGCCAATGAACCACCCAAGCAAAACAAGAGGAACGAAAGCCAATAAAGCATCAAAGCGAAATGGTGTATTCCCTGACGACCTGTGCCGACTGTGAGTTGATCAACTTGAACGTCAAGGTCAGATTGCTGAAGGGTAAATCAGAAAATGACATGATGCCTTTGGCCTTGTACGCTTCTTCGTTCATCAGATAAACTTTCTGCTTCAGAACAAGAAGCGACAACGAATTGAGACGGCCCTGGTACGTAGTTTGTGCCGCGTCGTCACACTGTGCAGCCGCTTCAGCAACCGAACTGGCAGAGGCTGTCTGTGCGAAATACGACATGTCGTCAATGAGTTGCAAGCCTTGAAGACCAGCCTTGATTGCATCACGATACTCCTCGTGAGCAGGATTCCCAAACGTGATACTTGAACACGTCGCTTTATAATAAATTGTTGCCGACGACTCGTCGTCACTACCACAGGAAACCAGCATCAGCATCGCTGCAGCCCAAAGAAAAATGTTCGTTTTCATACTTTTTTGTGTATTTTTGTTATTGAATCATATTCAGAAATTCATTTTCCGAAACAATGGGAACGCCGAGTTTCTGCGCCTTCTCCAGTTTGGCTGGTCCCATATTGTCTCCTGCCAACACAAAGGAGGTCTTGGCGGAAATGCTCCCGACGTTCTTGCCGCCATGCAGTTCAATCAGCGCCTTGTATTCATCGCGTGAATGGTGGGTAAACACGCCACTGATGACGATGGACTTCCCTTGCAAAGCGTCCGAACCACCTACATTCTCATCAAGGTCAATTTCCATCTGAACCCCTGCGGCACGCAGACGATTGACGACATCCACATTGCGCGGCTCGTGGAAGTAATCGACTACGCTTTGCGCAATGACAAGCCCGATGCCCTCGACCTCCTGAAGTTCTTCGAGCGAGGCATGGGACAGGGCATCCATCGAACGAAAGTGTCGAGCCAACTGCTTGGCAGTAGTCTCACCGACAAAACGGATACCGATGGCAAAGACCACACGCTCGAACGGTACTTGTAACGAGCCTCGAATGCTCTCAACAATCTTCTGTGCCGACTTTATCTTCGTGCCGTTCACCCCACTAATCTGATCTGGACGAATCTGATAGAGGTCAGCCACATCGTGAATGAGCCCACGCTGGAAATAATCGTCCACCGTTTCAGGGCCAAGACTCTCGATGTTCATGGCCTTGCGACTGATGTAATGTTCAATGCGACCTTTGATTTGAGGAGGACAGCCTGTGTCGTTCGGACAATAATGTGCAGCCTCGCCTTCGATACGGATGAGCGGTGTGCCACATTCGGGGCAGTTCTGTATAAACTGTACAGCCACAGCATCCTTGGAACGGTTCTCTACCTCCACGCCCACCACTTTGGGGATGATTTCACCCCCCTTCTCTACATAGACGGTGTCGCCAATGTGCAAATCGAGTTGCCGGATGATGTCGGCATTATGAAGCGAGGCACGCTTCACTGTGGTGCCAGCCAGTTGCACGGGTTCCATGTTGGCAACTGGTGTGATGGCACCTGTACGTCCCACCTGATAGGTCACTTCCAAAAGTTTCGTCGCCACGCGCTCTGCCTGAAACTTATAGGCTATGGCCCAGCGTGGTGACTTTGCGGTATAACCGAGGTGTCGCTGCTGTCGCAGCGAGTTCACCTTCAGCACAATGCCGTCGGTGGCAACAGGCAGATTTTTGCGCTCCTTGTCCCAGTAGTTGATAAAGTCGAGCACCTCCTCAACACTGTGGCACTTCTGCATCCCTTCCGATATCTTGAAGCCCCACTTTTTGGCTTCCTGTAGATTCTCATAGTGGAAACCATCGGTTGGAATTTCATCGCCCAAGACATAATACAGATATGCATCCAGCCCTCGTTGTGCCACCAGTTCACTCTTCTGCGACTTCAACGTGCCTGACGCTGCATTGCGAGGATTGGCGAAGAGCGGCTCCTCACGGGCTTCACGTTCGGCGTTGAGGCGGTTGAACGATGCCCAGGGCATGAGGATTTCGCCGCGTATCTCAAATTCATGGGGATAGCCGCTGCCTGGACGCAGTTGCAGTGGAATGGAACGGATGGTGCGCACATTGGCTGTCACGTCATCGCCTTGCACACCGTCTCCACGGGTGACAGCCTGCACCAGTTGTCCGTCGATATAGGTCAGCGAAATACTGAGGCCATCATACTTCATTTCAGCGACGATTTCAAAAGGCTCTCCTTCGAGACCACTGCGCACACGTTCGTAGAAATCACGCACATCCGCCTCACTGTAGGTGTTGGCCAGCGACAGCATCGGGTATTTATGAGCCACCTGACGGAACTGCTGGTTCAAGTCGCTGCCCACTCGCTGTGTCGGCGAATTAGGGTCGGCAAACTGAGGATAGAATAGTTCGAGGTCTTCGAGCCGATGCATCAGTTGGTCGAAGTCATAATCGCTGATGGTCGGAGCGTTCAGCACATAGTAATTGTAATTGTGCTGGTTCAATTCGGCACGCAGTTGGCGTATCTCTTCCTCAGGCGTCATACTATTTCAAGTCTCTTTGTCTGCAGAAATATCCTGCAAACACCTCATCGACGTGTTCGACAGGCTGATTGAAGATGCCATAGACCGACGCCCCGCTGCCCGACATTGCCGCATACACGGCACCCAGGTCGTACAGACGGTCTTTGATGGCAGCGATTTCGGGATACTTGGGAAAAACACTTGCCTCAAAATCGTTCACCACCAAGTCCTTCCACTTTTCAATCGGTTCCTGTAGCAACTCCTTCAACGAGTGTTCGCGACGTTGTGGGGTAACAAACCTGTAGGCGTCCGCAGTGCTCACAAACACATCGGGCTTGACCAACACCAATGTCTTTCCTGCCAGAGAAAGACTAATGTCACTAAACACATTGCCGATACCTTCGGCATAGACAGGTCTGTTCTGCACAAAGAAAGCACAGTCGGCACCAATGCGTGTAGCACGTTCCTCCAGTTGTTCCGTTGTCAGTCCGAGGTCGAAACGTTCGTTGAGCAATTTCAGCATAAACGCTGCATCACTGCTTCCGCCGCCCAGTCCTGCTCCCGTCGGAACATGCTTGAATAAATAGATGCTCACTGGCTGCACCTTGTCGGGAAATTCCTGGCGCAGCAACTGATAGGCACGCACAACCAGATTGTCGGCTGGCCGACCACCCAGCACCGTTCCGCCCACCTTCAACTGGTAGCCCTCCCCCGTCATGGGTTCGTTCTCGTTCACACCATGCACCTCCAGCGCATCCTGCAGGTCAATGGGATAGAACACCGTCTCCAAGTCGTGATAGCCGTCGGGACGCTTTGCCACCACGTTCAGTCCGATGTTGATTTTCGCATTAGGATAGACGATCATATTCTTAACTTTTATTATTACGGGTTATCACTTTTAGTTCCTTACAATCTTTCTTTCCGTTGAAAATTCACAAAGGCGTATGGGACAGCATGGCGCTCATCGGCAGAATGTTCCTCACGAAACACCTCACTCCACTCATTCATGTCAATTTCTGGGAAGAACGTGTCGGCTTCCGCCGGTGTGTCATGGACAAACGTCAGGCACAGGCGGTCGGCATAGGGAAGAGCACGCTCATAGACACTGGCACCGCCGATGATGAACACCTCCTGCGACTGAGGTGCATTGAGTTCGGCACGCTGGCAGCAATCCTTCAGAGCCGCTTCGAGCGAACGGAACGTGTCTGCACCTGCAAACGACTGTTTCGTGCTGGTCAGCACAATGTTTCGGCGATTGGGCAGCGCGCCTTTCGGCAGCGACTCAAACGTGCGGCGGCCCATGATGACCGTACCGCCCGTCGTCAGTTCCTTGAACCGCTTCATGTCGTTCGGCAGCCTGTACAACAGATGGTTCTCAAAGCCGATGGCTCGATTCTCTGCCAGCGCAACTATGATGGATATTCTCATGACGTTCTTCACCAATGACGCGATTTTTAACTCTTCACTTCTCAGACGCTTACTACCCCCTTGATGTGTTCCCACGGGTCGTAGCCTTCGAGCGTGAAGTCCTCGTATTCGAACGAGAAGATGTCCTTCACGTCAGGATTGATACGCATCGTCGGGAGAGGCCTGGGAGAGCGGGTCAGTTGCAACTTCACCTGCTCGAGGTGGTTGAGGTAGATGTGCGTGTCGCCCGTCGTATAGACAAAGTCGCCTGGACGCAGACCGCACACCTGTGCCATCATCATCGTCAGCAGCGAGTATGAGGCAATGTTAAACGGAACGCCCAGAAACGTGTCGGCACTGCGCTGGTAGAGTTGGCACGAAAGCCGTCCGTCGGCCACGTAGAACTGGAATAGGATGTGACACGGCGGAAGGTTCATGTTGTTGATGTCAGCCACGTTCCAGGCCGAGACAATCATGCGGCGCGAGTCGGGATTGTTCTTTATCTGATCGACCACCTGCTGAATCTGGTCGATGTGTCCACCCTGATAGTCGGGCCACGAGCGCCACTGATAGCCGTAGATGTGCCCCAGCCCGCCATCGGCGTCTGCCCATTCGTTCCAGATGCGCACGCCGTGCTCCTGCAGATAATGAACATTTGTGTCGCCGCGCAGAAACCACAACAGTTCGTAGATGATAGACTTCAGGTGCAGTTTCTTCGTTGTCAGAAGCGGAAATCCGTCTTCAAGATTAAAGCGCATCTGATGGCCGAACACAGACATCGTACCTGTGCCCGTACGATCGTCCTTCTTCACGCCTTCGTTCAGAATGCGGTCGAGCAAGTCGAGATATTGTTTCATCGCTGTTGTTCTATGATTACAATGGCAAAGATACGACAAATAAGTCTGTTGAGCAAATTTTCAATTATCAATTATCAATTATTTATCGTACCTTTACAGCGATGTAGCGTCAGGGAAGCCAATTCTGCCCCTTCACAGCAGCAGGAACATCATACATGTATAACAGCATTAAGCAGTTGCCGTAGCAGCCCCTTGCTCGAGCGTGTGTGCCAGTTTGTCGATGTTCAGGCTGCGTGCTGAGGCGTCGAGTATTTCTTTATATACCCCACCCTTTTGATAAAGTTCGTCGGGATGGCCCGACTGCTCGACCCGACCGTCACGAAGGGCATAGACGACGTCGGCATCGATGATTTGCGAGATGTTGTGACTGATGATGACAACAGTACGATTTTGCTTGATGGCATCAATGCTGGCTTTAATCTGCTCGGTGGCCACGGCATCGAGGCTGGCGGTCGGTTCGTCGAGGAAGATGATGGGTGGATTCTTGAGGAACATGCGGGCAATAGCAATACGCTGCTGCTGGCCTCCCGACAGGGCAGTGGCCTGACTCTGCAGGCCTTTGGGCAGACGCATGACCTGATCGTAGATGAAGGCTTTGCGTGCGGCTTCGATGACCTCTGCCTCCGTGGCATCGGGCTTGCCGTAGCGAATGTTCTCCTCGATCGTCCCCTCGAAAATGTGGTTCTTCTGCAACACCAGCCCGATGTTGTCGCGGAGATAATGGGTGTCGTAGTCGGTCAGCGGGGTGCCATCGAGAAGAATTTCACCTGTGTCAGGCATGTAGAACTTGTCGAGAAGATTGACGATGGTGGACTTGCCTGCCCCTGAGAGGCCGACGAGGGCAGTAATCTTGCCTGCCTCAATGGACATGTTGATGTGGTGGAGGGCCTTCGTCCCGTTGGGATAGGTGAAATCGACATCGCGCAGGGTGAAGGTGCCTTGAATGGGCGCAGGACGCGCAGTGCCTGTAGGTTCGACCTCTTCTTCGGCATCGAGGATATTGAAAAAGCCTTCGGCATAGATGAGGGCGTCGTTGAGCGTGTCGAAGATGCGATGGAGTTGGGTGATGGGCGCAGTGACGTTGGCGAAGAGCATGACGTGGTACATGATCTTACCGATGGTCATGCCTGGATACTGAATCAAGACGAGATAGGCAGTGAGAATGATGATGAGGACAGTACCGACTTGCTGAACAAGGCTCTTCATACCATCGAAGTAGAAGGAGGTCTTGCGCACCTTCATCTGATTGTCTGTGAACTGGGTCTGTATGTCCCATTGCTTCTTGCTCTCGATACCCTCACGATTGAAAGACTTGACGACGTTCATGCTCTCAATGATGCCAACGATGCCGTTCGACTTGAGTTCACGAAACATTCGCATGTTGCTGCGCCACCCTTTCAGACGACGTGCCTGCGCAATGGTTATCCAAATGTAGATGGGCACGATGAACAAGGCCGTCAGTCCTACATACACATTGGCAGCAAACATGAGAATGAGGGCCAGCAAGGCACTGGTAAAGAGCGGCAGCAGGTCGATGAAAACACTTTGCACCGTCGTGGACAGACTGCCCACACCCTGGTCGATGCGCGTCTGAAGTTTACCCGTCTCATTGCCTGAACGTGAAAAAAATGCCATGCGATAAGTAAGGATGCGATCGACCACTGCCTGCGAGAGGTCTTTGCTGACCATAATGCGCATTCGCTCACCATAATAGTTCTGAGCGAAACGTATCACTGCCGCAACGACCTCCTTGCCCAGCAGAATAATGGTAATGATGGTGAGAATGCGCACAGCCTGACTCCAATCAAAGCCTTCTGGCACCACCAAATCATTGATGGCATCGACCGTTCGGTCAAGCACAATAGCATTAATCTGTGCAATGAACGAACCTATCAGCGTGAGCACCAGCGTAGCCACGACCATCCATTTGTAGGGACGGACGTAGGGTGCAATCTTTCGCATTAAAGCAATCAGACTCATAACTCTACATGATAAAAAAGGAGTGGCTTGCATTCACAAGCCACTCCTCCATTATGCTAAACCAGCGGCAAGGATTCTATTCGCGTGGTTTGTTTGCGGAATAAACAATCTTAAGTGCGTAGGCCTTACGAAGCACCTGCTTCACGTCGGTCATAATACCCATTGGGGTGTTGTGGTCGGCTTTCAGCGAAACGGTGAAGAAAGGCTTGTCCACCTCAGCAAGTTCATTGCGTTCTGAATAGACATAGTCATAGACTTCAGCAGGCTCTGCATACTTGTCGTTCAACTGGATACGTGTACCGGAACCCACCTGTGCTCGCATCGCCTCAGTCGGCTGACCGATGTAGATGAACGAGGTACAGGACTTACGAGCCAGTTTCTCCAGTTGCGTACCCGTCGGCTTGTCGAACTTCACCATCAACGTCACCTCACGCATGGTCGTTACCATCATGAAGAAGAACAGAATGGTGAAAATCAAGTCGGGGAGA
>JAIKWU010000081.1 GCA_024684455.1 Bacteroidaceae bacterium
TACAGGATGGACTAATTTTGGGAAGAAAAGGGTTAGATTTTCCTGTTAATATAGGTTTTTACCAAGAAATAGAAAATTAGCATTTCAATAAAACCATAAATTATGAAAACAAGAAAACTATTGCGAAGAACGTTGTTCTTCTTGATGTGTCTGTGTGGCACATCGTCTGTGAGTGCATTGGAAGTCACCATTGATGGATTAGTGTATGATTTGTCGGGAACGTCTGCTACCGTGCTGCATGTGGCTCAAGGTAACAAAAACACAACAATAGAAATACCTGCAACCGTTGTGTATGAAGGTCTGACGTACACTGTGAGTAAAATTGGGGAAAAAGCATTTTGTAATTATTATAATTCTGGAGGTGTTGGTAATGAATATTATATTGTAGGAGGTAACAGATATCCACACTATCAAGGAAACACTCCTTTTGGCACTCCATCTTATACTTGGGATAATGGCAACGCATATTACAATTCTTATGTGACTACAATCATCCTGCCGAATACTATCACGTTTATTGCCAATGCGGCATTCTATAACACGAACATTAAATGTATTGAAATGCAAGAAGGAATTTATAGCATCGGAAACGCTGCTTTTTGCCGAACACAGATAAGTTCTATACATATTCCATCCGTCTGCAACATTGGCAATGGTGCTTTTGCAGACATGAAAAAGTTAACAAGTATTCTTATTTCATCAGCTTATTCGTTTGGAACAAACATCTTCGATTCGGATGATCTACTGCGCACAATTGTATATATGGGGGAAGTACCTCCCACTAATTGGGTGGCAACAACCCAGACATACGTGCCCAACGCTAATTATACGAAACCGAAATATAGTATAAATGATGCACATATTTACACTGGTCATGATTGGGTTGCAGCAGCATTTTCTATGTTGAATTGGGATTCGAACGAATATTCTTTTGTTTATTCAGGACATACACCAGAGGTTGTCTGGTCAGAAAAGGTGGATGATTATACACCGAGTTTCAATACAAACTCTTTACCTAAAGATGTTGGAACATGGAGTGTAACAATTCCTGTAACGTTTACAAAAGGAGGAGATTCTTTCATTGCCAATTGTGTATATAATTACACTATCACAAAAGCACTATTAAATATCAAAGCGAATGACGCGAGCCGCACATACGGAGAGGAGAATCCTGTCTTCAACTGCACCTACACAGGCTTAATGAATAACGAGGATGCAAGTGTTATCACATCGGCTCCGACAATTTCAACGACAGCCACATCAAAAAGCGATGTGGGAACATACGCCATCAAAGTAAGTGGTGGTGAAGCACAGAACTATTCGTTTACGTATGAAGATGGAACGTTGACGGTGTTACCTGCTAATCTTGCAGTGACGGTAAATGATGCGACGCGGGAATATGGCGAGGAGAATCCTGCATTTGCGTTGACCTATTCGGGGCTGAAAAAAGAGGAAACAGAGCCTGCATGGACGACGGCACCAACCTTTACGACGGAAGCTACGGCTAAGAGCGATGTGGGCACGTATGCCGTGGATGTGACGGCAGAGCCCAAGAACTACACCATCATGTCGAAGCAGACGGGTACTTTGACCATCACGCAAGCACCTTTAACTCTCAAAGCTGACGATGCTACACGTCCGTACTATGCCGACGACCCCGAATTTACGTTTACATGCGAGGGTTTTAAGAATGACGACGATGCATCGGTGCTGACCGTGCAGCCTACTTTTACACCTGATGCCATCAAGCGCAGTTATGTAGGTACGTATGACCTTAATTTGGAGGGAGCAGAAGCAAAAAACTACGCCATTTCGTATGTGCCTGCGACGCTCACGATAACCCCACGTCCGCTCAGCGTCAAGGTGAACGATGCGACACGAGTCTATGGGGAGCAGAATCCGAAGTTTGAACTGACTTACGAAGGCTTTGTGAACAACGAAACATATAAGGTGTTGACGCAGATTCCGATCGTTTCGACAGCTGCCACCGTCAACAGCGATGCTGGTACGTATGACCTGTATGTGAGCGGCGGAAAAGCAACCAACTACGAACTTTCTTATCAACAGGGACTTCTCACTGTCACGCAACGTCCGCTGACCGTTTCAGTCAGTGACTACGAACGTGACTACGGTGAGGAAAACCCGACGTTTGAACTCATCTATGACAATTTTGGCGGCAACGATGATGAGACTTCGCTCGTTTCCAAACCTGTTGCTCGCACAACTGCGACGAAGACATCGGATGTCGGTACTTATGCCATTAATGTAACAGGCGGTTCGTCACCGAACTACACGTTTACGTATGTGCCAGGATTATTGACCATCAATCGTGCTGAGCAGATATTTACATGGGAACAAGACCTGAGTGACCTCCGTGTCGGTGACCAAGTGGAACTGAAAGCCATCGCCTCGTCAGGACTCCCTGTGACGTTCACGATGGCGGACAATGACATTGTCGATGTTTATCAGGCAGGTAGAAAGACTTATATGGAGTGCCTGAAACCGGGCACTGTTGTCATCAAGGCTCAGCAGGAAGGCAACAAGAACTATTATCCTACACAACGCATCACGAAGACCATCGTGGTGAACGTGGCTACTTCGGTAGATGCCTCCGAAGAATCAGCACTGCGTATTCGTCTAACTGCATTTGGTATCCGCATCCTCAATGCGGAAGGTGAGACTGCACGCATCTACACGCCAGACGGTGTACTGGTGAAAGCCGTGAAGGTTGCTGGCGCACAAATGGACGTTGATCTCCCGGAAGGTGGCATTTACCTTGTGAAGGTTGCGGATAAGACAGTGAAAGTGAGCAGGTAAATAACTGCTGTAGATGACTGAAAATTTCACCGCAGTGGAACGAGAATTCCACTGCGGTGAAACTATAGTTCCACTGCGGTGAAACAAAAGTTTCACTGCGGTGGAATTTTTGCAGTAGGTAACAGTGCGAAATGTTTAGTTTTTTTGAATGTTATGGACAAACTTCGTGTGGAAATCCTACAAATCTATTCAAATTTGACAAATATAAATGAAAGATTTTGAATTGAATTTGTGAGATTTCTCTGCGAAGCAGACCCAAAACAATAATAGGCGGGCATGGTAGCTTGCCCTACAAGCGTATACTTCGAAAAAAGTCTTACAAGTTTGGTGTTTTGCATACTTATTTGTAACTTTGCAATCCACATGGACTTTTTATCGCTCATAGAGGACCGCTCGCAACTCAATTATGAGACGTTGGGCGAACTGCGCAAGATGGTGGAACAGTATCCGTTCTTCCATCAGGCGCGGTTGCTCTATCTTGTGAATCTGCATCAGTTGCGTGACCCGTCTTTTGGCGATGAACTACGCCGTAGCAGCGTGTTCCTGCCTTCGTTGACAGCACTGTTCCAGTTGGTGGAGGGACAGCATTATGACCTTGAAAATACGTCTGTGAAGTCGCCCATCGTGACTGAGGATGAGGACCGTACGCTCTCGCTCATCGACAATTTCCTGATTCAACAGCCTGAGGAGGAACCGTCCGAGGAAAGTGAGCCTCACAGCGTGCCCACAGTGGCGGAGGTGACGAGCGACTATGCCTCGTTCCTTGCCATGCAGGAGGAGGTGGAAAGTCCCGTCGAAGATACTTCAGAAAAGGGTGGGGCAGATGCCATCATCGACTCTTTCCTTTCATCTCAGGAAGGCAAGCAGCGCTATGAGTTTTCCGAACAGGATGAAGATGCGCCTCAGACCGCTGCACCAGACACGGATTTTGATGGTGCCGACCTTTACAACGAGAAAATCGTTGAAATTCTGGTCAAACAGCGGCAATATGCGCAGGCTCTCGAAATATTACGGCAGATTTGTTTGAATAATCCAGAAAAAAGCCGTAACTTTGCAACTCAAATGCAGTTACTTGAGATAATTGTAGAACAAAAATCACAAAAATAAACAAAAAAATGTATCCACTTATCATTGTACTTGTACTTCTGGCATCGTGTCTGATGATCGGAATTGTGCTCATCCAAGAGAGCAAAGGCGGAGGCCTGGCTTCGGGTTTCTCCGCATCCAACCAAATCATGGGCGTTCGTAAGACGACCGACTTCCTTGAGAAAGCCACATGGGGACTTGCCGCTGCTATGGTTGTCCTGAGCATTGTGTCTGCTTCGTTTGTCGGTAAGACCACGGCAACGGACACTCCTGTCGTTGAGACATCCGCTCCGGCTCAGCAGGAAGTACCATCGTTCCCTGCAACGGAACAGCCTGCAGAACAGGCTCCTGCACAGTAATTCTGGGCTTTGTCTCTCACAGGAAGAGGCACAAACAACATCGCCACCGAGGATTCAGTTCTTCGGTGGCGATTGTTTTATTCTGTAAAGAGTTCGTTAGGCAGGTGGATGATGCGGGTGGCACCTTGTTCTTCAAGGAAGTGTCGGTCGCGAAATCCCCAGTCGACGCAGATACAGGGGAGACCAGCGTTGCGGGCCGTTGCTATATCTACTTCGCTGTCGCCAATGTAGATGGTTGGGGCATTCGTTGTTTGGAGCCTCTCCATTGCCAATAGTACCATGTCGGGGGCTGGCTTGCGTCGGATGTTGGCTTGTTGACCGATAGCGAGGTCGATGGTGTCGGCGAAAAAACGTTGGTGGAGTTGCTGTACGGCGGCATCGGGCTTATTGCTGACGATGGCTGTGCGATAGCCACGCTCTTTGCACTGACGGAGCATTTCGATGATGCCAGGATATGGGCGTGTGCGGTCTTGATTGTGCTTCAGATAATGCTGACGGAAAGCGGCGAAGACTTGTTCTTCGAGTTCGGTGGGTGTGTCGGTGGGCAGTGACTGGTGAATCAGTACTTGTGCACCGTTTCCGAGAAACTGACGAATCTCGCAGGGGCTGCGCATGGGCATAGAAAATTGGGCAAGCGCATGGTTGACGCTTGCCCATAGGTCATCGAGCGTGTCGAGCAGTGTTCCGTCGAGGTCGAAGATGAGGCTCATTTTTTCTTTTTAATGGGTAATGGTGCCGGTCCGTCAAGGGTTGGAATGACTGGTACGATATGGCCCTTCTTGTCGAAGGTCATGCGGTCGATGCAGACTTCGCGGTGGATGCCTGGCTCGGAGTGACGGTCGATGTAGTCCTTGTTGATGCGGTGATAGACAATGTACCATTCATCTTTGCCAGGGAGTTGAAGCACTGAGTTGTGTGCTGTGCCGTAGATGAGTTTGTCGGGTTGCTGCTGGAGGATGGTGGGGTAGGTGCCGTCCACCATTTCAATTGGACCGAGAGGCGACTTGGCGATGCCGTAGCAGACGTGATAGTTGGGCGAACCGGTGTCATCGACTGACCAAAGGAAGTAGTAGGTTCCTTTGCGGTAGAAGACATAGGGGGCTTCGCGGTAGGCCCAAGTCTGGAGTGAACCACTCTGTGGTGTTATCACCTTAATCGTTTCGGGTTTGATGCTGAGCATATCGGTGTTGAGTTCTGCACCAGCCATGTAGCCGTTTCCCCAGTAAAGGTAATGCTTCTTGGACTTCGGGTCATAGAAAACATCGACGTCGATTTGCTGGCCATGACCAGTGGGCGAGTCTGTGACGATGGGTTCTCCTTTGTCAACGAAGGGACCTGTGGGGGAGTCGCTCACAGCCACGCCGATGGCCTTGCGGTTGAGTTGAGGATGATGGGCGGAGAAGTAAAAATAGTACTTGTACGTTCCGTCTTTCTGCTTGACTTCTTCGATGCAAGGTGCCCATGCATTACCTACTGCCCAGCGTACCTGGTCGCTGCGAACGTCGAGCATGGTACCTTCGTCTGTCCAGTTGATCAGGTCGTCGGACGAGAACACGTTGAATTTCCAACCTCCCCAGCCCCGATGGCCGTCGGTGGTGGAGTAAATGTAGTACTTGCCTGTCTTGTTGGAGTAGAGCACTTCGGGGTCAGCATGGAAAGCAGGGAGGATGGGGTTGGCATGGTTGCCGTAGTGGAGAAGCAGACGGTCTTTCTCGGCCTGTGTGATGGGGATGATGGTGCCGTGACGAGGTGTGAACTTGCCTTTGGTCTGGGTGTCTTGTACCCACTTGAAGGTCTTGAGGTCGGGGCTGGTGCAGAACTGATAGTGTCCGTCGCCATAGCAGTCGTACATGACAATCCATGAGTTCCCGTCGATGCTCTGGCAGACGCCTACACCCTCGACGGCTTTCTGTGTCTGGTCAACGTGTTCGTCATGTTTGGCCCACTGACTTCCTGGACGCTGACCACGTGGAGCCATGAGTTGTTTGGCGGTTGCCTGGAAGATACCACGTCCGCCTTCGCTCTTGTAGAAAAGGTGGTACAACTGGTCAGCAGGATTGAAGACGATGTCGCCGTCGATGGTGGCTGAACCATTGTCAAAGAGGTATTGAGGCTGTCCGATGAGGTCGGTGAAGTCGTCGTTGACGTATGAATAATAAATACGATCGAAAGAGTCGCGGTCGCTGGTCCGCAGTGAGTAGAACACCATGTAGCGGCCGGCCTGATGGTCGTAAATGGTCTCCGGAGCCCAGACACGGATCACGTTTCTCCATGTTTTGGGATACTTGGTGGGGAAGTGGACTGTGCTGTGTTGCCAGTTGATGAGGTCGGTCGATTTGAGCAACACCATGCCTCGGTTGCTGGACCATCCGAGTGCAGAACGCATGTCGGTGACAACCATGTAGAAGGTCTTGCCGTCCTCGCCACGGAGGATGTGCGGGTCACGTACACAGCCAGTCAGTGCGATGGTGTCACTCTTGATGACAGGATTGCCGTTGTTGAGCGGAGTGTAATTGTAGCCGTCGTCGCTGAGGGCATAGCAGATTTGTTCTTCTTCAGGAGCATTGCCTGTGAAGTAGGTGAAGAGATAGGCCACTTTGGGCTCGTCGTTCTGTGCTGCAAGAGGAGCAGCGAATGCCGTGAGAAGCAGTGCGGTTAGAATAGTTTTTTTGTTCATGGTGTTGTGTTATTTAATGTTGTCGTTTTTGGTGCGTACGATATCAAAGAGGTAGTTCAGTTTGACCATGATGGCTCCATGTGCCGAACGGCTGAAATAACCTTTCTTGGAGTTGTCATAGATGTCGCCAAGACCATAGTAGTAGCGGCCTTCCAACAGGAAATGACCGACAGCGGTACTGAGTTCCATGCCCAACCCTGCAGCAATGCCATAGTCGAAGCGGCGGTCGATGTCATTGTCATACTGGTGGGTGACGTTGTTAGGGCGGTGGGATTGATCCCAGGCTCCACCTCCCTTATGACGTGCGGTGCCGATGGCATAGCCGAGTTGTGGCCCAGCCTCGAATACGAACTTGGCTCCTCTTCTTTCACGTCCCCAACCGAGTTGCATGAGCATCGGTACTTGTACATAGTGGATGTCGTGTGAATACGTGTTGCCAGTACCGTCTTCGATGAGTTCCTTCCAACCCATGTTGGCATAGTTGACTTCTATCTGAACTCCACAGATACAGGTGAAGTATTTTTCGCAGATGTAGCGGGCAGAGAATCCGAAAGTGGGTGATGCCTTCCAGTCTTGTTTGATGGTAGGAACGAAGGAAACGCGGTTCATGGTGATGCCCGCATTGCCGCCGATGGCAAAGTCGTTGCGCCGTTCTCCCACCTGTGCCTGAGCGACTAGTGTGGTGCAAAGCATCAGAAGCAATAATAGTTTCCTGTTCATTTCTAATGATTTAATAATTGACGATGCGGAAGTACGTGTTGATAAAGCCGTTTCCGTTGCCGACCTGTTCAAACTGCATGGGATTCTGCAATGCTGCCACTCGCACCGAACTGGCGTTTTCGGGGAAAGTCAGGCCATACTCATGCAGACCTGAGAGAAAGAACTTTCCTGTATCGTATCCCAGCAGGCCGTATTGCGGATAAGTCGCCATCTGGTCGCGCTTGAACCAATTGTGGAACAGACGGTTGAAATCTTGTACTTGAGTAGAGTAGGGGTCAGTGTAGAACGTGCAGAAGAATGAGGCATGATACTTGCTCATGTAGCCCTTGTTCTTATCAGAAAACGTTTGCCATTCGGGGAAACCAAACAGTTCGATAACTGATGTGTCGATTTCTTTGTTCTGCTCCAGTTTACCAATCATCTTCTCGAAGGTGTTCTGCAAGTTTGACACAGGCATGATGACGGTGCGCTCTCCAGGAGTCATCAGTTCCGACAACTTCGCCAGGTCGTCCAGTCCCACGGTCTTGTAGGAGATGCCGTTTTCATCGAGTGAGAGTTTCAGGCTGCTCAGATAGTCGGACTTTTCGCCACGGTCGCCTGTACTCAGGATGAGGACGTTGTGTTGCCGATGGCGTTCGATGAACTGCTGGAAGATTTCTTTATAAAACCTTGATGCATTGGTGTTGATTTGATAGCACACTGGTACGGAGGCCGTGAGCGAGGCTTTAGTGCTGAACGGCACTGCCAGCGGGATGTTATGCTTTGCTGCAAAGTTGGCGACAGCCGTGATGTTCTCCACCCGCATGGGTCCGACAATGAGATTCATGTGCGAGAGCATAGGGCTGTTGAGCAGGGCATCCATGCCGTTGGACAACAGGCTGGGCTCTTCGTATGCATAGACATCGACCGACACGCCTTTGCGCTTCATTTCATCGACCGAGAGCAGGAATCCTTCGTAGAAGTCGTACATCTTCACAGCCTCCTTCGATTTCTTGCTGCTGTCGAGGTTGAACGGGAGTATCACGGCCACTTTGATGCGTTCCAGTTGTTTTGCCTTTCTGGCAGCCTCGGCTGCCTCCTGGGCAGCGCGTGCTTCGGCGGCTTCGCGTTCACGCTGACTGGCTGCGTAGGCTTCGCTTTCGAGTTGCATCTCGTAGCGTTCCATCGTGGTGTAAGGGATGCAGAGGTATTCGCCTTTCTTGATGTTGTCGCCGTCAATCTGAGGGTTGGCACGGCGCAGGTCTTCTTCCGTCACATGAAACTGACGGGCAATGCTGAAGAGGGTTTCTTTCTTGCCCACCTGATACATGGTTTTGCATGGAATCGACTCTTTCACCATGCTCGGTCCGTCCAGCATCTGGTCGTCTGTCACGGCGACAGGCTGTGTTCCCTGGCTTATGGGGATGATAACCACGCTACCTGCCAGCAGCGTATCGCCTATGTTCGGGTTTGCCTGACGCAATTCCTCCACAGTGATGCTGTACTGTCGGCTGATGGAGTAGAGGGTTTCGCCCATCTGCACCTCATGTGTCGTCTTCACTTTTTGGTCGCCCACCTGTGCCCAGGCTGTGCTTGCACAAAGGAGCAATCCGAGCGTACATATTTTCAGAATGTTCATTGTTGTAAATGTATATGCACAATTTTTCAAGATGCAAAATTAACAAAAACCTTCCATACCACAAAACGATTTTTCTGCTACTTTGTTTTTTTCCTTGCTTTTTCATATTATTTATCAGTTATTATCGTTATATTTGCACTTGTAAATACAACTGTTGAGGTCTCTTAAGTCAAATACTTTAACACATGAACACCCTTAGACAACTGTTTTTGACATCTGCACTTTACATCGGTGGCATGTCGGCCCTTGCACAGACAGCCGCTCCCGTTGTCACTTTTTACAACATCAAGGACAGGGTTGATGTGACGATGAAGCCTGGAGAGAAGCAGACGATGCAGGCGCCGCTCGACATTACATGTACCGCCAATGTTGATTTTCAGGGAACAGCCTACACCAACTACACCTGTGAATGGCGTATCTATAATAGCGATGAGGGTGAAAAGTCGGCCTTCCTCACCCGTTACGACGACGATATCACGTACACGATGACCCAGGCGGGTGGCTATGGCATCAAACTTTATATCACTTTCCGCAATGCTGCGAACGCCGAGGTGGAGTATGAGTCTGATGTCTTCAACATCGTCATCAGTGAATCGAAACTGTCGTGTCCCGACGGCTTTTCTCCTAATGGCGACCAAAAGAACGATGTCTATCACATCATGTACGAATCAATTGTCAAGTTGGACGGTGCCATCTTCAATCGTTGGGGCAAGAAACTCCATACCTTTACGATGCAGAATGTCGATCAGGGATGGGACGGCATGGTGAACGGCAAGTATGTGCGCGACGGCATCTACCTCCTCAATTTGGAGGCTGTCGGAAGTGATGGCGTGGAATACAAGATCAAGAAAGTCATCAACGTGCTGAAAGGCTTTATCGAGACTGAAGAAAACACTACCACAGGATAGGGACATGCGTCGCATCTTGAACATCACGCCAAGTGCTTGGCGTAATTCTTCCAAGTGCTTAGCGTAAAATCTCCAAGTGCTTAGCGTAAAATCTCCAAGTGCTTAGCCTCCCTTTTAGAGTAGATAAAGAAAGAGTCAAAACTATGCAGAATCAGATTGAGATTTTTGGTGCTCGTGTACACAATCTCAAGAACATCAATGTCAGCATTCCACGCAACAGCCTGACGGTCGTTACAGGACTTTCTGGCAGTGGTAAGTCGTCGTTGGCATTCGATACGCTCTATGCCGAAGGCCAGCGCCGTTATATTGAGACGTTTTCTGCATACGCACGCAATTTTCTGGGTGGATTGGAGCGTCCCGATGTCGATAAAATTACGGGGTTGAGCCCAGTTATCAGCATCGAGCAGAAGACCACGAACAAAAACCCTCGCTCGACGGTCGGCACCGTTACAGAAGTCTATGACTACCTACGCTTGCTCTTTGCACGTGCTGGAACGGCCTACAGTTATGTCACAGGCGAACCTATGGTGAAATACACCGAGGAAAAGGTGCTCGATCTGATTCTGAACGACTACCACGGAAAGCCGATTTACATTTTGGCACCGCTTGTCCGCAGCCGTAAGGGTCATTACCGAGAACTCTTTGATTCGATGCGCCGCAAGGGCTATCTTAACATCCGTGTCGATGGCGAGATGCTGAGCCTTGTTCCTGACATGAAGGTCGATCGTTACAAGAACCATAACATTGAAGTCGTTGTGGACAAACTTGTGGTCGATGCCAAGGATGTGGACCGTCTCAAAAAGAGCATCGGCATAGCCATGTCGCTGGGCGAGGGGCTGGTCATGCTGCTGGAGCGTGGCAGCGACGACCCCAAGTTCTATAGCCGCCGACTGATGTGTCCAACCTCAGGTATCAGTTACAACGATCCTGCACCAAACAACTTCTCCTTTAATTCACCTGAAGGTGCATGTCCGAGGTGCAAAGGCCTTGGTTATGTGAATCTTATTGATGAAGAAAAGATTATTCCCAACCGCTCGGTTTCGATTGCCGACGGTGCCTTGGCTCCTCTTGGCAAGGCTCGTCAGACCATGATTTTTCATCAAATCGAAGCGGTGCTTGACCATTATGGCTACACCCTCCGGACCCCTGTCAAGGATTTGTCTGAGGAGGCTCTTCACGATGTCATCCACGGAACCGACTACCGCGTTTGTATCAAGGCGGCGAAGATTCACACCAACAGCGACTATTTCTGTCAGTATGAAGGCATCGGCAAGTTTATTCATCAGTTGGCAGAGGAGGAGACGTCGGCGCAGGCACAACGCTGGGCCGAATCGTTCGATCGTGTGTGTGAATGTCCGGAGTGTCATGGGGCACGTTTGAAGCAGGAGTCGTTGCACTACCGCATTGGACGGAACAACATCCATGAACTCTCGTCGATGGACTTGGTCGAACTGTACGACTGGACACAGCACATCGAAGATGAAATCACGGAGCGGCAGTCGCAGATTGCCCATCAGATACTGAAAGAAATAGCGAAACGGCTGAAGTTTCTGCTTGATGTGGGGCTTGATTATTTGTGTCTCAATCGTCCTTCTGCTTCGCTTTCGGGTGGAGAAAGCCAGCGCATCCGCCTGGCGACACAAATCGGCTCGCAGTTGGTCAATGTGCTGTATATCCTCGATGAGCCCAGCATCGGCCTGCATCAGCGTGACAACGTGCGCCTGATCCATTCGCTGAAGGCACTGCGCGACCTTGGCAACACGGTCATTGTCGTGGAGCACGACCGCGACATGATGCTGGCGGCCGACTATGTCATCGACATCGGGCCTCGCGCCGGTCGCTATGGCGGTGAAGTCATGTTTCAAGGCACTCCCAAAGCACTCCTCAAAGCCGATACCCTCACGGCACGATGGCTGCGAGGCGAGGAGAAGATGCTGGCCACCGCAACCCCTTCTGTAGTGACATCACCCCAACAGACCTGGACCTACGAGACAGGAGAGACGCTTACGTTGCATGGCTGTCGTGGCAACAATCTGAAGAATATCGACGTCAGTTTCCCGTTAGGAAAACTCATCTGCGTCACTGGAGTGAGTGGCAGCGGCAAATCGACGTTGGTCAATGACACGCTGCAGCCCATCCTGTCGCAGCGCTTCTTCCGCTCGCTCCGAGAGCCTTTGGCTTACGACAGCATCGAAGGCATGGAACTGGTCGATAAGGTCATCAGCGTCGACCAGTCGCCGCTGGGACGTACCCCCCGTTCAAATCCAGCGACCTATACTGGTGTTTTCAGTGATATCCGCAGCCTCTTTGTTGAGATGCCCGAGGCGAAGATGCGTGGCTATAAGCCTGGGCAGTTCTCGTTCAACGTAAAGGGCGGACGTTGTGAGGCTTGTGGCGGCAATGGGTACAAGACCATTGTGATGAACTTCCTGCCCGACATCCAAGTGCCTTGTGAGATGTGTCATGGCCAACGCTACAATCGTGCCACACTGGAGGTGCGGTTCAAGGGAAAGTCCATCGCCGATGTGCTTGACATGACCATCAACGAAGCCGTTGAGTTTTTTGAGAACCAGCCACATATCCTCAATAAAATCAAGACACTGCAGGACGTAGGTCTGGGTTACATCAAACTGGGACAGCCCTCGACCACGCTCTCAGGCGGTGAGAGCCAGCGTGTCAAACTCGCTACAGAGTTGGCACGACGTGACACAGGGCGTACAGTCTTCATTCTTGACGAACCAACGACAGGGCTTCACTTTGCCGACATCCAGGCATTGTTGCAGGTGCTACACCGTCTTGTCGAAAAGGGCAACACGGTCATCGTCATCGAGCACAACATGGATGTGATTATGAACTCCGACTACATCATCGACGTCGGTCCCGAGGGAGGCCGTCGTGGTGGTGAAATCGTCGTGACAGGTACACCGCATGAGGTGGCACATTCTGGACGAGGGTTTACCGCTGAATATCTGAAAATGGAATACGAACGAAATCAATCACCAACCTAATAATTACATTAACTTAACATTCGCAAATGACAAAAACAGGATTATGGGGGTATGAAAGCCCCCTCTAACTCCCCCCAGGGGGGAGGATTGTTCATTGTTAAATGTTTAAAACAGGATTAATAGGATTAAAGGGATTTACCGATTTACTTATAATCCTAAAAATCTCCATAATCCTGTTTTTTCAAAGTAAAAAGTTAAAATAGTTGTTCATTGTTAAATGTTTAAAACAGGATTAATAGATTAAAGGGATTTACCGATTTACTTATAATCCTAAAAATCCCCATAATCCTGTTTTTTCAAAGTATAAAGTTAAAATAATTGTTCATTGTTAAATGTTAATTGAATATGAAAAAAACTCTGATCATGCTGAGTCTGTTGCTGGCAAGCATCGGCACAGCGCAAGCCCAAACAGCCTCATGGACCGCCGACAACGGCAACGGCACGTTTACCAATCCCCTCTTCTACGACGAGTTCAGCGACCCCGACGTCCTGCGGGTAGGCGACGACTACTATCTGGCAGGTACGACCATGCACTGTGTCCCAGGTCTTGTCATACTTCATTCGAAAGACCTTGTCAACTGGGAGAACGTCTCTTATTGCTTCGACCGTTTTGACTTTCCCGAAGACCGTTTCTCGCTGAAGAACCACGAAGAGATTTATGGTCAGGGCATCTGGGCACCCTGCATCCGCTGGAATGACGGTAAGTTCTACCTCTACAGCAATGTCAACGGCAAAGGCCTGCAGTGCTACATCAGCGAGAACATCGAAGGCCCGTGGCGACACATCAACATGCAAGGCAATATCTACGACCTCGGTGTGCTCTTCGATGATGATGGAAAAGTCTATGCTATCCACGGCTACGGCACAGTGAAATGTACTGAACTCAAGCCTGACATGAGTGGACCCGTCGAAGGCACGGAGCGCGTCATCATTCCCGAAGGAAACGGAGTAGGCGAGGGGCACCACATGTACAAAATCAACGGTCGCTACTACCTTATTTCCACCGACTACCGTCCCAACGGTCGTACGCTCTGTTCACGTGCCGACAACATCTGGGGTCCCTACGAGACACGTGTCATCACTGCAGACGAGACCTACGGCTATCACGCCGCCTCACTCACCCAGTGGCAGGGACGCATCCAGCCCGACGGCCACCCCTTCCGCCTCGGTCCGCTCGACAAGGACGCCACCGCCTGCACCAATGCTCATCAAGGAGGCATCGTGCAAGCCACCGACGGAACGTGGTGGGCACTGTTCATGCAGGATTTCCACTCCATCGGTCGTACCGTCTGCCTCATGCCCATGACATGGGTCGATGGCTGGCCCATGGTCGGACTGCCCAACAACCTCGGACGTGCTCCACGCACATGGTTCAAGCCCGATGCAATGAACAATGAACAATTAACAATGAACAATCGCCCACATGGCCCCTACGAACGCAGCGACAACTTCGACGGTAAAGCATTGGGCCGTATCTGGCAGTGGAACCATAATCCCGAAGATAAAATGTGGAGTCTTACTGGAGGAAGACTGCGTCTGAAGACCATGCCTGCCGAACAACTTATGTGGGCACGCAACAGTCTCACCCAGCGTGTCATCGGTCCCAAATCCGTCACCACCGTCGAACTCTATGTCAAGAATCTGAAGGACGGTGATGTGGCCGGTCTTGGCAACATCAACGTACCCTGCTCATGGATAGGCATAGTGAAGGACGGTAATGCCTTCACTCTCCGCTGCTTTGAGCAACTCACCAACGACACGGTTGATGTGCAAGTCACGTTACCTAAGGGACGCATTTGGCTGCGCTCCGTGGGCGACTATGATAACGACCAGGCGCAGTATGCCTATTCGACCGACGGCAACGACTTCCAGACACTCGGTCGCATGATGCCGCTTTCCTATCAACTCTGCACCTTCCAAGGCTCGCGCCACGCTCTCTTTGCTTTCAACGTCAAGGGCCATAACGGCGGCTATGCCGAATTTGACAACTTTACCGTCGAGGAACCCTGTGCCGACCGTTCGCAGAACATCCCCTATGGGCGCACCTTCCGTATTGTCAACAAGGCTACAGGTCGTCCTGCCGTCTGCGACCCACACGGTCTGCTCTATGACACCCGTGAAGGTGACAAGAGCCATCGTACCCAGTTCCGCATCATCGACCACGGGCAGGGTCAAGTGTCGCTCCAGTGTCTCGACGGCCGCTACATCAAGGTCTATGGCGAAGGACTTCCTGGCGACGTCCGCTTCACCGACGACCCCGCCGCAGCCGAAGTGTTCCTCTGGCAGGACTATCTCGACCACGACTTCATGCTCTATTCCGTCAGGAATCACCGTTACCTTGGTAAGTCGCCCACCACAGGCAGTCCCTACAGTATGGATTTCACAGGCCCCGACCCTGCACGACGCAACGGCTCGGTGTTCCGTTGGGAAGAAATTGAGTGAAAAGAAGCCCTCCTCTAACAGTTGTAGAGGAGGGCTTCTTCAATATTACCAGAGGTCACCGTAGCCGTCTATGCCGCCACGGTGCTTGGCATCAGGGTCGTGTTCGCCACCTGAGTCGTCGCCACCACCACCGATGCCTGTGCCTCCACCGGTATTACCTGACACGTTGGAAATATTCTGCATATATGTATTCATACGAGTCACTGCCTTGCGAGTGGCAGGCATAATATATTTCTTTTTCATCTTTTTGCTTTATTTGCCAGTTTGTTTTGCTGATTATCTTACCATTACTTTCTTACCTCCCACAATGTAGATGCCTGCGGGCAGACCTTCGGTTGCCTCGAGTCGCTGCACGCCACCCTTAACTTTCTGGCCTGATATCGTAAAGACATCCACGCGGTCGTTCAACAGCACATCCAGACCCTCTATGGCCGTTGGTTCTTCCACTTTCTCGCCAATCTGGTAGGCCATGCTCTTCACCTCGCTGTTTGTCGTGATGGTAAAGTATGCGCGCCATCCCTTCATGTTGGTCACGTTTGTTCCAGTGTAGTTGGTATGGTAGAACCGGTCGTCGGAGATGTAGTATACGTCGTTTGGCAGAGATATCTTGACGTAGGTTCCTATCATCTGAGCCGTACAGTCGCCTGTCGGTGCTTCAACAGTCGTTGTCGGATGGTCACTGTATGCACCATAGCCTGTCTCAGTCTTGGTGATGCCCGTCTTCGTCTCGCTCATCTTAATAATATAAGGTATGCCGACCCAGATGCCGTCGGTCACGTCGGAGAAGTTGAAGGTCACGCAGTTGTTCTCGTAGGTCACGCCCGTCAGTCTCTGCACCTCGCTGATGCCCATGCCTTCCCACTCGCCTGCACCGATGTTGAACGGAGCGCAGAAGGTAAGCCACTTGCCGGCGGCAAGGCTGCGCTGGAGCGTCACATTGCAGTTGCCTGTATGCTGTTCGTACGATGTCTGTGTGTCGGCAAGGATGACATTATCCAAAGCAGCCACGGTGATGTGGAACTTGAAGACAATCTGCTTTGTCTCCGTACCGTCGTTGTAAAGTAATGCGTTGGCCACTTCGTACTCATCGCCTGCTGTGAGAGTGTTGACTTTTTGGTAGATAACCCACGACGAGCCTATCCAGTCTAGCGCAATGGCTATTTCTCCGTCGTTTGCATCTTGCACGAAACCGGTGTCATTGAACCAGTGTCCGTTGTCAGCCCAGTTCACGCTCTTGGTCTGGTCAACATCTCCTGAAGCATAGTTGGCAGGATAGAGCATGACTTCATTGGTTGCCAAGGTATGGTTGGCAACGCCGATGCTATTGCTGTTCGCCGTATGGGTATCAGTAAGTTTGGTTCTCACCTGATCCCAAGTCAGTCCGAATGATTCGACTGCTGCATCGTTAAGCGTTATGCGGAGTGACTCTGTCTCGCGCGACTGTGCATAAATTGTGTAGTTATATTCCACCACTGGAATTGCCGAAGGATAAATCAGGTTGACATTGAGAACGACGGCATCATGGGTTGACGAGCCGTTCTTCACGAATGCGTATTTGGCTGTGTAGGTTGCAGGATTACTTGTCTGCCCATCCATGCCTCCGACATAATAAATTTCCGTCGCTGCAGTAAAGTCTGCTTTAACACAGAAACGGGCATCATTACCCCATCCTTGCCAGTCACCTACAGCATTGCGCCAACCATCCGTACCACCCAACTGGTAGTTGTCGTCGAGCGAGCCGTCCGACTGTACAGCATAAATTGTCAAATCGTCGAGCGATGCCACATTAAGCGTGCTCAGGATGCTTGACACATCCACGTCGCTTGTCAAGCCCTCATAAGAAGAGCCCAGCGTCGATGTCAGATTGACATTCATAGTGTTTTGCACGGCGAGGTCATCGAAGTCAAATTCTGCTGCAGGAGGTGCAGCAAACGTCACGTTGATGGTGTAAATATAAGTCTTGCTATTGGCCATGAGTGCCCACTTCACGGTATAGGTCGTGCCAACCACGTCTGCTCCGTTCATGTCGCATATCTCGTATGTGCCACCTGAAACAGCCTGGAAGAACTTCACGCAAATACCAGCCTTGTCAGCAGCCTCAGTCTCTGCATTGAGATCGCTCCATGTCTTGGCAGTACCGTCTGTTGCAAACCAGCCGTCGTATCCGGCATAGTCGCTGATGACCGACTCATCAGGATTAATGATTCGCAGCATGTCAGTCGTCACTTCGCTCACACCGAGGTAAGCCTTAGCAGCCGTGAAGTCAACGGTGGCTGAACTTGCAGTATAGCCTTGTCCTGTATAGCGTTCCACATTCAGGGTCTCTCCTGTAGCCGTGTAGGTAATTGTAATTGTCGTTCCACTCATCGTGATTTCAGAAGCATAGCCGCTCACGGGGGTAGCTGTGACATAGTCGGCCACGTTCGTAGCCGTAATTTCTGTATCAGTGATGCTGTAAGTATTTCCGCTACCTGTCAAGCCGTTCTGTGTGGTGAAGCCCGCTCCTGCAGGAGCCCCCTCTGCCACGTTGATGATGTAGTTGTAGATGACGGGTGCGGTCACGGTGATGGTGATGGGGAAGTAGGCGACGTAGATACGGTTTTGGTTGCTGCTTCCGTAGCGGCGCGCCATACCGATATAGATTGTGTAAGTGCCTACTGGGCAATCGTCGGCAGCCTTAACAGTGAATGTGGCACTGGCACGATCGTAGGCTACTTTGAATTTTGCATTACTGCTGTTGGTAATGCAGGCACCTGTTTCATCATAGTAGTGGACATACTGTCCGCTGTATTCACTGTCCGTCGTAGAGGCTGCCGCGTTGTAGAAAACGAGGCTGCCTTGAGCTTTGCTGGTGGCTGTAGGAGCAGAGGGCAAAGCGTAGTAATAGACATTAGTACTCGATGAAGCAGATGAAATGTTAGCGTTATAACCTTTGAAGTATCCAGCAAAAGTATTATAGGTAGTGGTCGTAGTATAGCCGAGATAGTATATCAAATCACTCTTATCGGTGTCTGTAAGCGGATAGGATTTTGATGCTCCCTGCTCCATTTGCAGTGAGATGTCATTGACTTTGTATCCTCGGTATGCCGTTACAGTCGTGCTACTGACTGGTGGTTCCGTATAGTTGATGTCGGAGAGGTAGGCGTAGCCTGAGGTCAGTCCGCTTTGGAAGGTGATGTTGAAGATGAGGTAGGCGGTGGCGGTTTCAGTAGCAGACTTTTTGTAAACAAGGGCTTCGCGGATGGTGCGGGTCTGCCCGTCGCTGCTGGCTCCTGGGAACTGTCCGATGACCGCGCTCTTGGTGCTCTTCGTAAATTCGGCAAAGGCAACAGTGCTGTTACCCCAATCGACTACGGTTCCACTGGTATTGAACCAGTGTCCGAAGTCTCCATTCGTGTTGGATGCTGCTGATTGGAGATTGCCATTGGCGGCAACGGCATAGTTCATGATACTTCCATTACTTTGACTGGATGCATAGCCAACGGCGTTGTTGAAGATGTTGTCTCCTTCCATCTGGAATGCTGTACAGAGGGCATTGAGGCCACTGCCAGTGAAAGTGACTGTTGCGCCATCATATCCGTCTGTTGGTGGAAGCACGACGTTATACGTCAAGGTGACGTCGGAGATGCTACGTCCGTCAATCGCCTTGGTAAACTCGGGTTCCTGAATAATCGGCGTGACACTCTTGGCGGTGACATTCTCCAGTTCAAACTGATAGGGCCACTGGTCGTCCTTTGTGATGTCCTCTTGCCAGGGGTGTTTGACGTATGTGGTCAGTGCGGGTGAGACGACAAGGAAGATGCGGCTGGTGTTGGCAGGCACGGTGGTGGAGATGTTCTCAGTTGCCACTGCCGTACCAGTACAGTGGACGGTGTTGTCGTTATAGTACTCACGAGTGCCGTTGCTCTTCAAGAAGACATAACCCACGCGGAATCCACGATAAGATGCCGTACCAGCATTGTTATAGTTTGTCACGCCAGCACTCACACTGGCATTTGCCTCTCCATTGTTATATAAGGCGGGGTCTCCATCGGCCAAGGAACAACCGTGTTGCAGGGCTGTAAACTTGGTGGTGATGGTGGTGCCAGACGACGGCACGCTGAGTTCTATCACATTGAAGCCTGTCGATTGCGGACAACTTTGGTAAGCCACTTGGTATTTATTCGCTCCCAGCATCACGGCATGGTAGTCGAACTTTCCAATGTAGTTGTCACGGTCGGGGCGTGCAGCCGCTGCATCGAAATCAAACGTGGCGCAATGCAGTGCATAGTCAAAGTAACGCTCGTAGAACTGAGCGGCTGTCAATCCTTTCAGTTTGATATAGGCTTGACAGAAGTCTGTCGCGCTACCATTCTGCTGATTCTTCATCGGCTGGTTCCAAACCTTGCCCACAAACGCAGGGTCGTTGTAATACTGATTCAGGTAGAAATGAAACCAGTAACTCTGATAGCGCATCCATTCGTGAGAGAAGGCATAGTTGGCATTGTTGCCAAAAAGAGGAAAACTCTCCGTGAACATCGCTGACGGTTCTGCCGTAGCGGCCTGGAACTGAGCCGTCTGCTCCCAAATGCACTGACCATTACCACAGGCTAGGTGAAAGCCTGTATTATCAGTCGTGGAGTCTTGGTGGTTGTTTGACTCAGCAAATGCCATGTAGTGGAACGAGTGACCAATTTCATGAGCAATCGTATGGCCCACAGGTTTGCAAGTACTTGGACTAATCCACAGAGCCGGAATGACAAAGTCGTAGCCACCACCGTATGCAGCCCATTCATCGAGGTTATATAGCAAAATCATGCACTTGTACTTCGACATGGTGGTTGAAGTCGTCGGATTGACAAATCCCATCGTTGTGGCATAGAGCGTGTAGTAAGCCTCTGCTTTTACCAAAAGGTCGTCAACATCAACGTAGTGACTGTCGCTCGTTGACAAAGCATCAGGAGCAGTGGTACCATATTCGCTTGACCAGAAGACGACAAAGTTGGCACTCTCACGCTTTCGTGACATCGAGTAGGAGAATGAACCCTCTGCATATTCTTTTGTGGACGAATTGTATGTCCACACAGAAGGGTAGTAAATACCTTTTTCGCCTGTCGATGAGTTGTATGCTCTTAATTCATTGTAGGCATATGCTGAACCTGCTATACACAGCATGGTGAGCATAGTGAGTAATACTTTTTTCATTGCTTTGAGATATTGTTAGTTATTTATTATTAGCATTTGAATGGCATATAATCTTTGCAAATTTACGGCTTTTTTGAAAGAAAAAAGAACAAAATACAATTTATTTATTCCATGGAGTTGATATCTTCTGGAAATAGCAACATTCAATTAACGTACAAATATCTTCTTGCCATTGACGATGTATAATCCTTTTGGAAGGTTTCGGGTGCCCTCGATTGTGACAGGTCGCCCTTGCAGGTCGTATATCGGTAAATTGACCATTGACCATTGACCATTGTTCATTGTCTCGATGCCCGTCGGGATTTCGTTGACGACATGGATGTGGAGGGGATAGTAGCCGATGTAGATGTTATTGCTTGTACGTCGCACCATACCATACCAGATTGTATAGGTGGATAGGGGGCAATGGGTTGCAGCCTGTATGGTGTAGGTGAGATCAGTCTTGTTGTAACTGACAGCCAGGCTGGCTGCATCGTCATGATCGACAAGACGGGCTGTCTCATCGTAGTAGTACGTGTATTGACCTTCAAAACCTACTTTGTTCTGATCCGATGCTACATTGTAGTAGTTGACGCTGCCTGCTGTACGTTCTTCGTCGTCGATGGCAGTGAGGGTGGGCTCATCAGACAGTGCGTAGTAATAGATACTTTGGACAGATGTGATGGAGGTCATGGGGTGGATGAAACCTTTGAATTGGGTGTTCGACAGTGAGCGTGCGTTGACGTTGCTGAGCGACGTGGTGAGCGCTGTCACGTTGTCATCGGTCAGTGTGTAGGTGGCTTGGCTGCCTGGAGTAACATACAGGATAGGCTCCATCACCTTGGAGGCTGAATAAACAGAAGTGGTGATGACTGCGACTTCTGGTTTTACATAGTCTATGTCGGAGAGATAACTGTAGGCGTTGGTGCCTGTCTTAAAGGTGATATTAAAGACGAAGGTGGCAGTGGCGATGTCGCCATTTGCGTTTTTGTAGCGTAGGGCTTCGCGAATGGTGCGTTTCGTACCGTTGCTGTTGGCATTGGGATATTGTCCGACGGCTGCACTTTTAGTGGATTTAGTGAATTCTGCGTAGGCAACACATCCTGTGCCGAAGGAGACGGCTGTTCCGCTGGCGTTGAACCAGTGGCCGAAATCTCCGTTTGATGTTTTACCCAGTTGTTGCAGCGTTCCATCGGCGCGGGCGGGATAGTTCATGATTTGGCCGTTTTGTGGACCAGAGTTGCTATAGTTGACAATTTTGCTGAACAGTTCGTCGGCTGTCAGTTGGAATGCAGTGCAGAGTGCATTGAGACCGCTTCCCGAGAAGGTTACTGTTGCTGCATCGTAACCGTTGGTAGGTGGAAGAACAACGTTGTACGTGAGGGTTACGTCGGTGATGCGGCGGTCGTCCAGTTGCAGTTCAAAGTCAGGTTCTTCGATGTAGGGCGTCACGCTCTTGGCGGTTGTGCCTTCGATTTCAAACTGATAGGGCCACTGGTCATCATTCTTTATGTTGTCGTCCCATTTGTGCATGACGTATGTGGAAAGTGCAGGTGAGACGACAAGGAAAATTCGTGACGTACCAGTGGGTACGGTGGCAGTGATGTCTTCGGTCATGATGCCAGAACCGGTTCCGTGAACAATATCATCGTTGACATACTGTCTGGTGCCATTGCTCATGAGGAATACGTAGCCGACACGGAAGCCGCGTGCTGCCGCTTGGCTGACGGTGTTGTAATGGCTGACGCCGGCACTGACAAGTGAGTTGGCATTGCCATTGTTATAGAGCCCAGGGTCGGCCTTCGACAGTGCACACCCTGGCTGGAGTGCCGTAAATTTTGTGGTAAGTGTCGTGCCGCTGGCTGGTACGTTCAGTTCAATGACATTGAAGCCTGTCGATTGTGGGGCACTGGAGTAGGCCACTTGATACTTGTTCTCGTCAAGTTGAACAGCGCGGTAGTCAAAACGGCCTATGTAGTTGTTTCGGTAACGGGATGCTGCATCAAAGTCGAAAGTGGCGCAATGCATGGCATAGTCGAAATAGAGTGCATAGAATTGTTCTGCCGTCAGGCTCTTCAACTTGATGAGGGCCGAGCAGAAGTCGGTAGCCGAACCGTTGGCTTGGCCGGTCATGGGGGTGTTCCATACTTGTGCCACAGTGGTGATGTCGTTGTATTGCTGACAGAGATAGTACATGAACCAATACGACTGATAGCGCATCCATTCGTGAGAAAAGGCATAGTTGGCATTGTTGCCAAAGAGAGGATAACTTTCCGAGAACATATACTGCGGATAAGCCATGGCTGCTTGCCACTGAGCGGTCTGCTCCCAGATAGCCTGTCCTTGTCCACATGCGAGGTGGAATCCTGTGTTGTCGCTGTTGGAGTTCCGGTGATTGTTGTGTTCGGCAAAACACATGTAGTGGAACGAGTGGCCTACTTCGTGGGCAATGGTGTGGCCCACAGGTTTACATGTGGCAGGGTTGATCCACAGGGCCGGTACGACAAAGTCGAATCCACTGCCGTATGCAGCCCACTCGGTGCTGTGCATGAGCATGATCATGCACTTGTACTTTGACATGGTGGTCGATTTGGTGGGATCGACAAACTTCAGCGTTTCGGCATATAGTTGGTAGAATTCCTCAGCCTTGTTGAGAAGGTCGTTGATGTTGACGTAGTAGAAGTCGTTGGTGGGCAGCATGTCAGGGGCTGTGGTTCCATATTCGCTTGACCAGAACACGACGAAATTGTTACTTTCGCGCTTACGTGACATCGAGTAGGAGTAACCGTCCTGCGTGTACTCCTTCGTGCTGGAATTGTACGACCATCCCGAAGGGATATAGATGGATTTTTGCGCTTGCAGGCTCAGGGGAGCGAGAAGAATGCACACTAATGAAAGTAGAAATGGCTTCATCATACAGATTTTTAGTTAGTTAAGTCGTTAAATCGCTGCAAATATAGTGTTTTTCTTTGAGAAATGAAATCAGATCAAAGAAAAAATCAGTTCTCCGTAAGGAGCAGGTCTTCCAAATCGTCACTATCACCGTTGAAGAGGTCAATGTCCACTTCGCCAGGAATACCGTTCACATGACCAGCATCGGTATGCTGCCAAAAATGCCATGCACCTTGGTATTCCAATTGCTTCACGTAGTAGTGGGCAATCCAGAAAGGGTAGTGGTCGAAGGCTGCATCACCGAGATAATGCTGACGGAAAGAGTAGGAGCAATAGAGAATGGGGGGGGTACCGTAGTGATTTTCAACGTACTGCAGCCATGTGAGCACTTCTTTGCGCAGATGTTCACGGCTGTAGTTGCTGATGCGGTCCACCTCGGTTTCTACGTCCAGCACGGGAGGCAGGTCGCCTTCGTCGAGTTGTACCATGTGGCAGAAGAACTCTGCCTGCTTTTTGGCACAGCTCTGGGTCGAGAAGAAATGGTAGGCTCCACGGATGATACCGTTCTTGCGGGCTTCGTGAAAGTTGTAATTGAAGTTGGGGTCAAACTTGTCCGTGCCTTCCGTGGCTTTGATGAACACGAAACTGACAGGTGCTCCTTGTATCTCGGCATTGCGAACCTGCTCCCAGTCGATGTCTTGCTGATAGTGGCTGATGTCGATGCCGCGCACGGTGCCGGCAGGGTAGTCGGTGTCTCCGTAGATGGCTTTCCAGCGGAAGGAGTAGGGGCCGATGAATGTCTTGTAGAAGAAGATGATATACACCACGACGACCAAGACAAGTAGCCCCCACAGGATGTGTGAGGGCACTCGTCTGAATATACCTTTGCCTTTACGGCGTCGTCGTGATTTCTTTGCCATATATTTAACGTGAGTTCGACGAAAATGATTTGTTTTATTTTTTTACACGTAAATCTTCGTTAATCAATTCGTCAATCTAAATTGACGTCAAGATTTTTGTAGATTAACGTGTAAAAAACACATAAATAATTCATATATTATCGTTTTTTCAAAATTCATCGAATTCACGTTATTTACAACGGAAAACTTGGAAATTCTCGGAAAAACACAGAGTTATTTCCGTGTGTTTCTGATTTTTTCCGTGTATTTTCGTGGTTTACGCCTGTTCGAGTTGCAGTGTCAGTGTAGGTTGGTCACAGACTTCGGTGGGGCCGAAATACTGGATAGGACCTGGATAGACATACATTGTCTTTTCAGCCCACTCTTCGCGGCGTTCAGCGAAGTAGCGGAAGGGGGCACCGTCGAGTTCGACGAGAGCCTTGCGGATGACTGGCTTGTCCTCACCGTTACGACGCTCCATGTTCATCATCATCGTAATGGGCACACCACCGGCAATCCATTCGGCTGCCGGAGCGGTCGTGTTCTTGACGATGGACATATAGCCAGTCTTGCCGGCACCAATCAGGCGGCTGGCGTTGAAGCCGAGGCTGTAGCAGTAGTCGGCATCGTAGTTGGAGGGTGCTGCGCAGCGGCCTTCGTAGCCGAAGAAGTGGTGCTGAGTAGCGAACTTTCCGTGGAACTTGCCTTCGCGCTTCCAGTCGGCGAGTTTGTCGCCCACCATCTTCGAGAGCAGTTTTTCAGTTTCGATGAGGCTGACCTGTACGTTTCCGTGCGGGTCGCGGTCGAGGGCGAGTTGCTGGGCAACGTCGGCAGGCAGCGACTTGAACACAGCGAGGTTCTCCTTAGAGATGTGGCGGCGCACGAAGTCGAGTTGCTCGGATCGGCTGATTTCCTTGGCCTCGTCGGTGGCGAGCACTTCGTTAAGGTCGGCGATGAGTTTCTTGATGGCAGGGATGAACTCGATGAGTCCTTCGGGAATGAGCACGGTGCCGTAATTGTTGCCTTGTTCGGCGCGCTTCACCACAGCCTCGGCAATGTAGGTCACTACGTCGTCGAGCGACATCTGCTTGGCTTCCACTTCCTCGCTGATGAGACAGATGTTAGGCTGGCACTGCAGGGCGCATTCGAGGGCGATGTGGCTGGCAGAGCGTCCCATGAGTTTGATGAAATGCCAGTACTTGCGGGCGGAGTTGCAGTCGCGCTGTATGTTGCCGATAAGTTCGGAGTAGGTCTTGCAGGCTGTGTCGAAACCGAACGAAGTCTCAATCTGTTCGTTCTTCAGGTCGCCGTCGATGGTCTTCGGACAGCCAATGACCTGTACGCCGTACTTCTTGGCTGCATAGTATTCGGCGAGCACGCAGGCGTTGGTGTTCGAGTCGTCACCGCCAATGATGACGAGAGCCTTGATCTTCAGTTCGCGCAGGATTTCGATACCTTTTTCAAACTGATCAACCTTCTCCAACTTTGTACGTCCCGAACCGATGATGTCGAAGCCACCGGTATTTCGGTATTCGTCGATGATGTCAGAAGTGAGTTCCATGTAATGATGATCGACAAGTCCGCCAGGACCGAGGATGAATCCGTAGAGGCGTGAAGCGGGGTTGAGCGACTTGATGCCGTCGAACAGTCCGCTGATGACATTGTGACCGCCAGGAGCCTGTCCGCCGCTGAGGATGACGCCGACATTGAACGGCTCAACTTTCTGCGGTTCGCCTGGTACGAACTCGATAACAGGCATTCCGTAGGTGTTGGGGAACATCCGCTTGATTTCCTCCTGGTTGCCCACCGACTGAGTCGGCTTTCCTTCTTTAACTACGACCGGTCCCTGCAGGGCTTTCGGCAGTTTCGGCTGATAAGCAGCACGTGCAATTTGCAGATTGCTTTTTTCCATTGTTTTTACCTTATATTGATAGAATGAATAAATGATTCTCTTTCTTTCTGCAAAGGTACGGATAAGTGAGAGAAATACCAAATTTATTTGAGTATTTCCGAGCGTGAGTACCTTCGAATACAGTTCAAAGGTACGGATAAGTGAGAGAAATACCAAATTTATTTGAGTATTTTCGAGCGTGAGTACCTTCGAATACAGTTCAAAGGTACGGATAAGTGAGCACAAAGCAAAGAAAAAGCCGAAGTTTTTTCTTTTGTTTGTCTGCATGGCATTGCTTCTTGTAGGGACGCCCCGTGGGGCGTCCATGTTGGCAATCCTCTTCCACAATCTTTCATGGACGACCCACGGGTCGTCCCTACAATTCATACAATTTATATTTCTTACACGTCAATCTTTGGAAATCATATCATCAATCTTTAGAAATAATAATAATTGACGTGAAGATTTTCGAAGATTGACGTGTAAAAGCCTTCTGGACCTGATGGATGTCCTGCATGGCATTGCTGATACCGAACTCACGTTATAAGCATAAATCCTTATAATCCCCATCATCCTGTTTATATCACTTACGAAAGTTCAGTAATAACTATATATGTTTTTACTTGGAATATGTGTGAGCCAATTTAGGTCTATGCTTCAATTGGCTGATAATCAGCATAAATGTAGTACCAAAATAAAAGTGCTGCGTTGGTACACTTGTTTCACTGCGCTGGAACACTCGTTTCACTGCGCTGGTACTTTTGTTTCACTGCGCTGAAACTACTGTACCACTGTGGTGGTACAAAACGAGAACTTCGGCTTAGTAAAATTGGATGTCGGTAATGACTTGCGCCTTGACGTGTTCGTTCAGTCGGCGGACAATCATCGCACGCGACATCATCAGGTCTTGCTTCAGTACCGACGAACGAATCTGAACATAGAGCGTCTGTCCTTTGATGAAGCGTTCGCCAGTGTATTGCAGGATGCCCTGACCCATTACGTCGGCCCATGCGTTGATGAGCCGGTGCTGGTTGAGCGGCGTTTCGAGACCTTCCTCGCGGAGGTAGCGCAGCAGGAGGTCTCCGATGGGTTCGGCATTGCTCTTTCTCATACAATTTTTCCTTCTTTGACCTGAAAAATCTTATAGTCGCCCGATGAACGTTCCAGAATGCGGTCCAGATGTTCGCGATTGGTGTCAGTGATGAATATCTGCCCGAACTTGTCCTCTGCCACCAGAGAGATGATTTGCCCGACACGTTGTGCATCGAGTTTGTCGAAGATGTCGTCAAGCAACAGAATGGGTTTCGTCCGACTGCCTGTCTGGCACAGAAAGTCGAACTGTGCGAGTTTGAGGCTGATGAGATAGGTCTTGTTCTGTCCCTGTGATCCTTCTTTCTTGATGGCAAATCCGCCCTGTGTCATTACGAGGTCGTCGCGATGGATGCCGTGCAGCGAATAGCCGACGGCAAGGTCTTTATGGCGGTCGCGCCGAATCACGTCGAGTAACGGGCCGCGCTGGCAGTGGCTGGTGTATGTGAGACCGACCTGCTCATGCTGCGACGAGATGCGGTCGTAATAACGCTGGAACACAGGGATGAGATTGTCGATGAATCGCGCGCGTTCCTTATAAATAAACTCGCCCTCGGTCGCCATCATCTGCTCATAGACATCCATCATGTCGCTTTGTTCCTCAGCATCTTCTTCTTTCAGTAGTGCATTGCGTTGCATCAATGCCTTGTTGTAACGCATCAGACTGGCCATGTAGGTGGGATTGTACTGCGAGATGACCATGTCGATAAAGCGACGGCGTTCGTCGCTGCCTCCTAGAATCAGTTCGTTGTCGTTGGGCGAGACGAGAATCAGAGGCAGCAGCCCGATGTGTTCCGACATCCGTTTGTACGCCTTCTGACCACGGCGGAACACCTTCTTCTGATGCAGGCGTTGGCCGCACGTGAATGTTTCCTCCACGCCTTCGAGGTCATACGTGCCGCTCAGCATCATCATTTCCTCACCATGACGGATGTTCAGCGCATCAATGGTGTTGTTGGCACTGCGCGTGAACGACAGGAAATGAATCGCATCGAGCACATTGGTTTTGCCCTCGCCGTTGCTGCCGACAAAACAGTTAATCTTCGGCGAGAACGTCAGCGTGGCCTCGGCGATGTTCTTGTAATTCAGAAGTGTCAAACGGGTTAAAATCATCGTCTGTAGTGCTAAATAATTCTGCGTTGAAGAAGGAAACACCGCAAATTCACTGCAAAATTACAAAAAAACTCGTAAACTCCTTTTCCCTTTCCGAAATTCTTTCTACCTTTGCGTAGTTTTTATATGTCTATGCCGCAACATTGCTGCAACTCTGGACTAAATATCCGCGGTTGTAGCTCAGTTGGTAGAGCATCAGCTTCCCAAGCTGAGGGTCGCGAGTTCGAGCCTCGTCTGCCGCTCTAAAGTGGAGTTTCCCCCGTCCCCTCGAGGGGACGGGGGAAACTCCTTTTGATGATATTGCTTATGGTAATGATGACGCTTATCATTGTGGCTGTGCTTGTGACAGGCTATCTGCTTATGAGCACAGGCCAGGTCAACCACATCAACCGTGCTGCTGTGGCTATGTTCTGTGGGGTGACTGTGTGGGTGCTCTATGTCTTCCAGTCGGGCGACTTTCTCGAACTGATGCACCCCGACGAATATGCCGAATACTTACAGACAGAACAGACCAGCGGTCTGACTGTAGGCTATTTCGTCGCCAACAATGTCATGATGCGCTATATCGTCGAGGCTTGCTCCGTCATCCTCTTCCTCATTGCCACGAACACCATCTTGGAGGTGATGAACAACAACGGTGTGTTCGACTCGCTGATTTCGTGGCTAAGAATGCGCAGTAGCAAGCGATTCCTGTGGATTCTCACCCTCTTGACTTTTGCGATTTCTGCGAATGTCGATAATCTCACGACAGCCATCCTGATGCTTAGCATCATGGGTAAAATCGTGGGTAACCACCGCCAGCGCATCATCTACGCCTGTGCCATTCTCGTGGCAGCCAACCTCGGCGGTGCCTTTACGGTTATCGGCGATATGACCAGCATCATGCTTTGGGTGCGTGGGGTAGTGACCGCTTCTGCCTTTGCACAAGGGCTTGTCTTGCCCTGTCTGCTGACGATGTGTGTCTTCAATATCCTGCTTTCTTCATTGCTTTATGGCAATGTTGAGGTACGTTCGTTCCTGAACAGTTACCGTGGCGACGACTCGACGCTGGCACCATGGCAGAAGAGTGTGATGCTCGTTTTGGGCATTGCCGGACTATGGAGCATCCCTACGTTTAACAGCGTGACCCACTTTCCTCCCTTCATCGGAGCCCTCTGTGTGCTGGCACTCATTTGGGTGGTCGAAGGCATTTTTACGTTTCGTCAGAACGGCAACATCTTCTTCGTTCGACGCGACTACATCCGCAACACCCAGTTCATCGGCATACAAATCATCCTCTACTACCTTGGCATTGCTCTCGGTGTAGGTGCCCTAAAAGAATGTGGAGCCCTCGATGCTGCTTGCGACTGGCTCACACAGTACATTCACAACGTCTATGCTTACGGTGCCATTACGGGATTGATGAGTAGCGTGGTCGATAACGTTCCCTTTGTCATGGCTGGCATGAATATGTTCGACATGGATGCAGCAGGTGCTGGCACAGACTTTGTGCAGAACGGTGCCTATTGGCAGATGCTCAGTTACTGCAGCGCCGTCGGCGGCTGCCTGCTCTATGTGGGAACATTGGCAGGACAGGCCGTTGTCGAAGTCGAGCGCATTCGTCTGTCTTGGTATTTCCGTCACATATCCTGGCGTATGCTCATTGCCTGGGCAGCAGGTATGCTCGTCTTTTGGCTTACACACTAAATGGTTTTATGGTTATGCGGTTTTAAGGTCGCTTCGCTCGTACGAATACCGCACAACCCTATAACCGGTATAACCGCAATATAATTCTATGAACAACATCTCTACCATCGGCATCCTCACTTCGGGCGGCGACTCTCCTGGCATGAACGCAGCCATCCGTGCCGTCACGCGTACCGCCATCGGTCGTGGTTTTCGTGTCAAAGGCATCTACCGTGGCTATGACGGTCTCATACATGGAGACATTCGTGAGTTTACGACCGAGAGCGTCAGCAGTATCATTTCCCGTGGAGGCACCATTCTCAAGAGTGCGCGTTCGAAGGAGTTTACAACGCCCGAAGGTCGTCAACAAGCCTACGAGACGATGAAAAAAGAAGGCATCGATGCCCTCGTCGTTATCGGCGGCAACGGTTCGCTGACAGGTGCTCGCATCTTTGCCGACGAGTTTAATGTTCCTTGCATCGGACTGCCAGGCACCATTGATAACGACCTCTACGGTACCGACCTCACCATAGGTTATGACACCACCCTTAACACCATCGTCGAGTGTGTTGATAAAATCCGTGACACCGCCAACTCCCACGAGCGCATCTTCTTTGTCGAGGTCATGGGACGCGATGCGGGTTTCCTTGCACAGAACAGCGCCATAGCCAGTGGTGCTGAAGCAGCCATTATCCCAGAGGACTCTACCGATGCCGACCAGTTGGAACATTTCATTGGCCGTGGCATTCGTAAGAGCAAGAACTCTAGCATCGTCATTGTGAGCGAAAGTCCCAAGTGCGGTGCCATGTTCTATGCCGACCGTGTCAAGAAGGAGTATCCTCAGTACGATGTGCGAGTGTCCATCTTGGGGCACCTGCAACGTGGAGGCAGTCCTTCTGCACGTGACCGCATCCTTGCCACTCGTCTGGGCAGTGGTGCCATCGATGCGCTGCTTGATGGACAGCGCAATGTGATGATTGGCATCCGCAACGACAAAGTCATCTATATACCCTTCGCCGATGCCATCCGTAGCGACAAGCCGATGAACCTCAACCTCATCAAGGTGCTCGATGAACTCTCGATTTAATACGCTTTGAAACAGGATTTAAGGATTGAAAAGATTAAGAAAAATCCCAATAATCCCCATAATCCTGTTTGTTATTATTTATTGAATTTATAATCATCATGTCTCGCTGGGGAATAGTCGTAGGTGCACAGTCCTACAAGTCACGTAAACGATGGGCGCAAATGCAGACCTATCTCGATGCACGTGGTGTCACGTACGACTCCGTGCAGTCCGACGTGGCAGGCAGTGTGGAGCGGCTCACCCGTATGCTTTGTACCCAAGGCTACAAGACCGTTGTCCTTGTCGGAGGAGACGGCGTGCTCAACGATGCCCTCAATGGTATCATGGCAGCCGAACCCCTCAGCGACGACTTCGCCTTCGGAGTGATTCCCTGTGGCATCAGCAACGACTTTGCTTCCTTCTGGGACATTACAGCCGACGACTATCAACAAGCCATTGACAACATCATCGAGCGACGCACCCGTCTGATTGACGTGGGCCAGTGCGACTATACCAATGCCGACGGTCAATACTTCACACGCTATTTCCTCAACTGCGTGAACATCGGGCTTGGTGCCAAACTGGTTGAACTCACTAACCATTGGCATCGTCTCATCGGTTCCAAACGTCTGTCGCTCCTTCCTGTCTTTATTGGCAACATCTTCCAACGAAAGTCGTTCCAAATCGCCATGCGAACCGACTGCGAGACCCTCACACAGGAAATCATGTCAGTCTGCATCGGTAACACCACCGGTTTTGGGCAAACACCCAATGCCGTGCCTTACAACGGCCTGCTCGACATGTCCGTCATCACACGTCCCACCGTCTGGCAACTGCTTCGTGGATTTTGGCTTTTAGGCAAAGGTAAGTTTCTTAACTACAGCAACGTTCATCCCTCTCGCATCCGTCACATCGACCTGCTCGACTTGGGACGTGCCTCTGTCAGTCTCGACGGACGTCAATTCAGCGACCCTCCCGTCACACCTGTCCACATTACAGTTCGTCCCGACGCCATCCGCTTCATCATCAGCAAGGATTAGATGCTGAAAGACAACTAAAACAACTCAGAACAACTTTCGTACATTTGTGGAATTTATATAGATTTGTACGATTTCTCTGCGCAGCTGACTGAAGTTCCTTCATCAAAAAAGAGTGGCGATACGCATTCTGCGCATCGCCACTCTTCATATAGTAGGGTAGAGGGAGCTGTTTACCACAGCCCGTCTGTCCACGAGTCAGTCTCTTTCTTTACATCGTCTTCGTTGTCCCAGCGGCCCTTTGACAGGCCGCCTTCAACTTCGGTGTTACTGACATCAAGTGTTTGCAGGAGCATACCGCCTGCGATTTCATTCTCCGTCATGAGGGGAGCATTATATATTTGTTTCATACGATTCATCTGATTTTAGTGTGTGATTACTTATTTTACAAACACTTTCTTGCCATTGATGATGTAGAGGCCTCTGGTCGGGTTGTTGACACGCTGACCGTTGAGGTTGTAGATGACATCGTTTGCAATCTTCTTAGTAACAACAGGTTCTTCGATAGTTGTCGGAGTGGATGCATTGTCATCGAAATTAAAGGGCAGGAAAGCCTTTGTCTCACCGCCTGGCTCTTCGTCGATGAGCAGGTATGCACGTCCTGCAGCAAGTTTTGAATTTTGCTTCAGACGGTAGAAACCAACCTTATCATTCACCTTGTTCAGTACGTACATGCGAGGATAGAAGTTAGCATCGCAGGTGATTTCATCTGTTGCTGCCTGGAGCAGGTTTCCTGTCAATGCGTCGGCATTATTTGAAGAAGGAGCAAATGTATGTATGCCTTCAGCACCTTTCAGAACGACAGCTGCACCAGCGGGAAGTACTGTGCCCTTGGCTACTTCAGAAAGGGTAGCGCCAGCAGACGAGGCTTCTGTAACAATATAGACTTTCGTGTCATTGTCGACGACAATCTTTTCAGGTACGACGTAAGTCGAGTACTCAGCTGCCGTAATTGTTGTGCTGATTGATGAGCTCATCACATAGATTTCATCGAGATAGCCGCGTTTGCCCGAGAAGGTCAAGGTAATGTCACCCGTAATGTCCGTAATTTCTATGGTGTAGTTGTTCCATTCACCATTTTCAAGCGAGATGTTTGTTGTGCCATTGAGCTGGCAATTGGTAGCACTGATAGTGAATGAGTTTGTTCCTGTAGCCCATCCTGCGGCACGGAATGTCAGTATAGCCGTACTTCCACTGATTGTAATCGCTCCCGAAGTAAGGTTGCCATTGGTGCTGCCTGAACCCATGCGGACACAAGATTTGGCGGGATATGTCGTGGTTGGGGTATTCCACGTTTCGTCTGCGGATTCGATGGTCGTAGCATTTAAGGCTGTAGTTCCACTTGTGTTGAATGAGCCATCGTTTCCGCCCGCGTTGTTATATTTTTGGAACGATTCATGGAAATATGTCGTACCTTTAGTATTGTCGGGATTAACCGTGAGAAGGTAGGAAACGGATTCAGTTGTGTAGTTGTCTGTTTCCGTTGCCGTTGCCGTGATGATGGTGGAGCCCGTACTATTGATGGTAACTGCACCAGTTGAGGGATTCACCGTTGCGACAGTCTCGCTGCTGCTTGACCATACGATAGTACCGTCATAACCTGCTGCTTTAGTAAGAGTAGGAATAGTAACCGTTTCGTTTGATGCCACTGTTACACTTGATTCAGAGAGTGAAAGGTTGGGATAGTCCTGACAAATTGGGATGAGGTCAATTTGCTTGATGTAGAGGGCGTTCGTGTTCGCAGTGATGGTAACAACGGAGTTATTCGTAGCCGAGGTAGAGCCCTCCAAAACATATTCGTCGTGAAGGCCTTCGACGGTTGCAACCTCTACTTCATCAATGCTCAATGTACTCTTTGCACCATTGGCCTGAGTCTGCACATAAACACGTACTCGGTAACCTTCGTCAGACTTGATGGGCCAACTCGTCACACTACCTTTTCCTGCCTTGAGTTGTAGTTGTGTGTGATTGTGAACCATAACTTGTAAACCTGTCCACTGGTAAGTGCTTGTTACACCGTTCATGGTTCCGTCAACATTAATCGGGTCAGTGTCTGTTTCGATTGGATTATAATTACTTGGAGCTCCTGAGAAGTCAGTGAACGACAGTGTGCGTTTTGAACCTGTGAGGTCGATGATTCCTTCACTGGCAGCGGTAGAGATTGTAATCGTGTACGAAACGGTTGCTGAAGCGTAGTTGGATTCGTTGGTGGTCGTGTAGGTTGCTTTGATAGTGACGGTACCTACCTTGTCTTGCAACGTAACTGTTCCGTCGCTGGCTACAGCGGCGATTGTCTGGTTGGTGGTGCTGTAGGTGACGGGAAGGTTGTTGGGATTTGTCACAGCCTGACCGGTAAACGCGTCGTATTCTGCTGACGGGAAACCGAAACTGTAGGATGCGGTCGCAAATTCAAGACCCGGGTCAATACCATTCACCGTGATGACACATGTGGCTTCGCCTGCTGCGTAGGTTGTGGTTTCTGCCGTAGTTACAGTAATGGTAGCTGTACCGATTTTGCCTGTTAGCGTGATGGCACCATATTCGTCAACCGTTGCCACGGTCTCATCCGAACTTTCGTATGTGGCCAGGGGAAGGCTATGGGTGTTTGTGAAAGTAGGCAGGGTGTATGCGTCGCCCTTCGTAAAGGTCAGGTCGCCCGAGTAAGCGATGCCCGCTTCTTCCTTGGCAGATGGACGATTCCATGCGTACAAGTAGTTGCCGCTTGCAATTTCAGGAGTGCTATTGTACTTCTGGAAAGGTCCACAGACCGTGACTTCATCGCCAACTAACAAGTCGTTGACATTCGAGAAAGTCTGTTCATTCAGTCCCTTGCCTTTATAGATAAGCAACTGCCCTGTGGTCGTTCCGTCGTCAGAGATGTAATACCTGTAATTGCTGCCGTCGCCAACGATGCTTGTGTTCTGAAATGCAGAAACGATGCCGCTCACATAGAAGTATGTGGAAGTGGCTGTCGTTGGGTTGTTCGTGTTGATGTACGCGACGGCTTCTGCCACGGTGAACGGGTTGTTCTGTCCTCCTTTGGCGTAGGAGTCAGTTACTGTCAGACTGTAGGTGTCGCTGGATGCTTGATATTCATCGACAACACCTGCGTAGGAGGCGGTGATGGTTGTTGTTCCAACTCCGACAAGTGTAACAACACCTGTGGTCTCTCCAACAGTAGCTACACTTTCGTCACTGGACGACCATGTGACAGTTGCCCCTGAAATAGCACTGCCTTTCGAGGTTACTGTTGCAGAAAGAGAACCTGCAGCTGTTCCTTCATGAATGTCGGTGTTGGTAATGTCAGAAGCGTCTATGGTTGTGGTTGTAGCGACGGCGGAACTGCCTTCATCTACAAATGTTACAACGGCAGTCTGAAGAGCATAGTTGCCACTACCAGAACCAACAGTAAATGTAACCGAACTTGTTTGTCCTGAGGCCTCCCATATAGCAGTCAAATTACTTGCTGTAGAAGTTCCGGTCGTAAATTCGGTAGTGAATGAACCTGTATCTGCTGTAATGCCATTTGTTTGTTTTTTGTTCCGTTTATATGTAAATTCAATTTTAGAAATCTTTTTAGAAGAGGAAAATTGAATAGTACCTCCAGCATATACTCTAACACCATCAGTATTTGAGGCAGCAGAGGTTCCTGAATTTTTGTTGATTGTAACTGTTACATTAGTCGTTCCTGTTACAGTATAAGGAAGAGATAATGTTGAGTTAGATGAAGATGTAGGAAACGTTACGGTTTCATTATCTCCCCACGCACTGCTCGCGCCGATGGTAAGCAAAAGGCTCATGATGAGCCATCGTAAATTTGTAAAATGTTTCATAAAACTTGTTTGAATTAAAAGAGTTAATAATTGATTTCTGTATGTCAGGAGCACGATATAACATCGTACCCGTAAATTTGTGCAAAGTTACGGATTATCTCCGAGACGGCGAAATTTACACCCGTTTATTTGTTGCTTACGACAACAAAAAAGTAAAAATTCACATAATCGTAACACAGATGTGGCAAGCAAGAAACAAATCATTCATTCAATCGTTACTCAGCAATATAATCAACATTTCCCTTGGGCAAATTTGATGAATTATACGTGTGTTCAGTTTACTGGCAAAAATAAAAATCCGTCGAATCCGTGTTTTCAATTTTCAATTTTGTTGCAGGCTGAAAGACAGTATGCAGTGGGGTGTTTGTTCCACCGCAGCGGAACTTTAGTTTCACTGCGGTGGAACTTTTGTATCGGCGCAGTGAAATTTTTGTTCCACCGCAGTGAAACAGTTGTACCAATACGGTGAGGACACTTTGGTACAAAAGCATAAGGTAAATCTCCCTAAGGATTTATGCTTATTTGTGGTATCCTTTAATCCTGTTTATTACTCAACTTGCGAAACTTTTATTATTATTCCTAAAGAATGATGACATGATTTCTGAAGATTACGTGTATGAAATATAAATTGTATGAATTGTAGGGACGACCCGTGGGGCGTCCATGAAGGATTGTGGAAGAGGATTGCCAACATGGACGCCCCACGGGTCGTCCCTACAAGAAGCAAAGCCATGCAGACAAACATCAGGTCCCGAAGACTTTTACACGTCAATCTTCGATAATCTTCACGTTAATTATTATTTCTAAATTGATAACATGATTTCCGAAGATTGACGTGTAAGAAATATAAATTGTATGAATTGTAGGGACGACCCGTGGGGCGTCCCTACAAGAAGCAAAGCCATGCAGACAAACATCAGGGCCCTAAGACTTTTACACGTCAATCTTCGATAATCTTCACGTTAATTATTATTTCTTAAGATTGATGATATGATTTCCGAAGATTGACGTGTAAAAAATACATTAAAATCTTCTTGGGGCTTTGCGTGTGATTACTTTTTTTGAATAAAATCGAAAAAAAACGCGGAAAAGTTTGGTCGGTCCAAGAAAAAGCAGTACCTTTGCACTCGCTTTCGGAAAGAGAGACTTCCGGAAGGGCGCTTAGCTCAGTTGGTTCAGAGCGTCTGCCTTACAAGCAGAGGGTCGGGGGTTCGAATCCCTCAGCGCCCACAAGAGACATTTCAGTCTTGACTTTAATTTAAGGAGGCTCGTTAGCTCAACTGAATAGAGCATCTGACTACGGATCAGAAGGTTATAGGTTTGAATCCTATACGAGTCACGAGGTCATTCATTGACGGCAGCGAAAGCCTGCTTTCAGAACGATGACAATGAAGGAACTCGTAAGACTGCCGCCGGCAGGCTTTTAGGATATTAAATCCTATACGAGTCACTACACGGGGCACAGCCCCGTAAATTTTGTGGAGGGCATATTCCAGAGTGGCCAAATGGGGCAGACTGTAAATCTGCTGGCTTTCGCCTTCGGTGGTTCGAATCCATCTGTGCCCACGCATGCCGAGCACGCGATGTTGCGGAAGTAGCTCAGTTGATAGAGCACTAGCCTTCCAAGCTGGGGGTCGCGGGTTTGAGCCCCGTCTTCCGCTCCACACAGGCGGGCAATGCAATGCTTCAGTAGCTCAGTTGGTTAGAGCACATGACTGTTAATCATGGGGTCGTTGGTTCAAGCCCATCCTGAAGCGCAAAACAATTTGGATGCGTCCTTAGCTCAGTTGGTAGAGCAATTGACTCTTAATCAATGGGTCCAGGGTTCGAGCCCCTGAGGGCGTACAGAGGAGAGGGGCGGCGACAGTATCAATGTCCCTTTCATCATTTTAGGAGAGATGGCAGAGTGGTCGATTGCATCGGTCTTGAAAACCGACGTACTGAGAGGTACCGGGGGTTCGAATCCCTCTCTCTCCGCAAAATAACAGCGAAGGCAGCATGATGATGCTGCCTTCGCTGTTTGATGGGGTCTCGTGTATGTTACCACAGCCCGTTGTCTTTATAGAGTGTACCGTAGGAGTCATTGCTGGATTCGGTATCATCGAGACGGATGCGGGCACCCACTTCTCCTTCTTCCACCTCATCCACTTGGCTGGTGTTGACATCGAGGTAGAGTGGGGTGTAGAGTTGGGGTATATAAATGGAAAGGCGTGGATGATGGTAGGGTTTTATTGTTGTTTTCATCTTACTAATACCTTTTTACCGTTGATGATGTATATGCCCTTAGGTAGGGTTGAGTGTTCTGCATCGAATGTCGAAAGTCGGCGGCCAGTAAGGTCATAAATGGTTGTCTGGGCCGGTGAATTTGTGATTTCATTGATTCCTGTGGGGATTTCATCGAACGAGATGGAAATGGTCTTGGCGAGCGTACTTCCGTTCTTGGCGGAGAAGTAGGCTCGGTAGGCCTTGAAGGTGATGCTGTTGTTCTCTGCCACCTTGTTCAACGTATTGCCGTTGGAGGCGTTGTAGAAGTAGGTGTTGGAGGGGAACGTCACCTTGCCGCTGTTGGCATAACTGCCGATGAAGTCGTAGTAGGTGGTCTCTACTTTCGGCTCTGCTACTGGCTGACGGTCAATGCCTGCAATGACGTAGAAGTGGTCGTCAGGTTGTTTGGTCACACGGATGAGGAAGGGTTCGTTGGCTGTCACCGTACGTGTGTCTGTACTAAAGATGAGTGTGCCAGATGTGCTGCCTGTCAGTCGTGCAACCTGAGTGCCAGCACCGAACGTGCGGACGACTTGTGCCTCGTTCATGTCGAAGGGCAGGACTAGGGTGTTCCATCCACTACCTGACGTGATGCTGGAGAAGGTGCGTGTCATAGCGATGTTGCCTGCTCCGCATGTGATGGGCGCGGTGGTGGATGTCTCGTCGTATTCTTCATGAATAGGAACGTAGGCGATGAGTTTGCAGAAGGTGTTGTTGGTCATCGTATAGGTGAAGGTTCCATCGGCAGAGAGGTTGCGGTAGCCTTGGTCGTAACTGGTGCCATTGCCCCAACTGTTGTCTGCCTTGTAATAGACGATGGTCTGATCGTCACCCAGCGCAGAGGCTGTGATGGTGGTTGCGTTGGAGCCGTTCTGTCCAATGCCGTAGCCTTGGATGAGGCAGAGCGGGTAGGCATTGCCTTTACGGCTGACGGTAATGATGCTGTCTTGGTCAACGTAGCCGCTGTTATTCTTCGACTCTACGATGTCGTAGGTATTGTTGCGGTTCCAGTTCGCCCAACGGCTCTGGTAGGTGTTGGTGTTCCAAAGATTCGTCCCAAGCACACTGGCTGCATCGGCAGCATTGATTTCGTTATAAGCCGGTGACTCGTAGTAGATGGCGTAGGGAGCGAGGATGGGGAAGGTGGCCACAGTAGGTGTGCATCCTGCAGCAGAAGCCGTAATTTCGAGGGTTCCTGGCCGGTTGAATGTGAATGGATTTCCAAAAGGAGTCTGTACGAGGAGGTCGTCAATGGCAAAGTTGGCGAAGTAGCGGCTGGTGACGAATGTCATACTTCCCAGTCCTCCGCTTGTACTGAGCGTCTGAATTTCGGTACGGGACAGAATGATGGTGCCGCTCTCACGATGGGTAATGGTCAGGAAGGTGTGCTCACCGATTCGCTCCAACTGGTAGGTACACCATGTGACGTCGGCGATGCTTTGCGTACTATTACCTTTATTGGAATTCGGCAGTTCCACTTGCAGAGACGAACCGTTGACGATCCACGATGTTGACCATGTGCCAGTGGCTGTAAGCGAAAGGATGGGGTGCAGGTTGGCTTGGTCGTAGATAGTGAAGGAGGTTGGTTGCTGATTGGTCGAACTGCTCAGTTTGAGATTGAAACTGAGGTTGAAATCTGACCCTGCTGGTGCGACATCCTGAAGGTTTGTGCCAGTGACAGTGCAGCCATTGTTCTGACGTTCTCCTTGAGTGACTGATAGATAGGGATTCGTGCCGTCATAGAGAATGGTCGGAGTGTAACGTCCACCTGTGCTGGTGCTCCATCCGTCGGTGTTGGCCGCCGCGAAGTCTTGAGCATAGAGTTGCTGGCCGAGGACAGTTTCGCTGCCATTGATGTCGATGAATCGGCCTGTGAAGGTGGCACCTTCCGTTGCACTGCTATATCTTACGGAGGGCAGGTAATAGTGTGTTCCGTAGGAGTTCATAGAAGAGATGGCAAAGATGGGTGCTTCTGTGGTCGGTACGGCTCCTTCAGGGATAACGAGGTAGAGGATGCCGCTGGACACTTCCAGATAGGCAGACGATGTCACGTTTCCGTTGCTCTCAATCAGGATATCAGAAAGATTGGCTGGCGAATTGCCAATCGTACCGATGGGGTAGCGGCCTTCGGTCAGCGTGCTCGTCGTGTTGATGTAAAATACGGGCTGCTGATACTGGGGACCATACTGCCAGTTCTTGGTGCCGATGGTCAGGGCGTTGATGTTAAGTTGGTCGTTCAGACTGGCGTCGGTGCTGTTGATGTCGAGGACGACACGCGATCCGTAGTTGAGTTTCAGCGTACCTCCTACAGTGACGGTGCTGAGTGTCTGTGCCACAGGTCCGCCCACATTGAGTGTCGCACCATAGCACATTTCAAGTCCCCTGTTGAACGTACCTCCAGTGGAATTGAGAGTGGTGTGGCGGTTCATCCATACAGGGCTGTTGTTGAGTCTGCCGTTGAAGTTCACCGTACCGCCCCAGATGTCGGTCTTGCCCGTGAAACTGAGCGTAGGCGAGCCTGTGATGGTCAGAGTGCCCAGTCCTTGCTTCACGAGACGAGCAGCACCGCTGAGATTACCGCTACCGCTGATGTTCAGCGTGTGAGTGTATGTCGTTGTGGTGATGTTGGCATTGTTGTTATTGCCCTGTGTCCATACAGGCACATTCATCGTGAGCACACGGGGGGTAATGCTGCTGGAAAGGCTGTAGGTTTGGTTGGAATAGCCGTAGGTAAGCACCTCTTTGTTGTTCAGTGATGAGGTGAGTGACTGCCCTGGCTCGACGATGGTGCGGTCGGTCAGCGAGAGTGGCGGTGGGGCTATGGTGATGTCTTCCGTTGCTCCGAGGAAGTAACTCAGGTGGGGCGGCTGGTTGTAGGCGTGCATCTGCCATACCATAGCCTGACGGTATTGGTGGTCATGCCACAGAGTAGGAATATCGTAACTGGTGTAGTAGCCGCTTGTATAGACACGCACATTCTGTCCGCAACGTACTACAATCTCCTCGCGCCAGTCGCCGATGAGGTCGCCCTGAAAGCATGGTACATTCTTAGAGTCGTTGTTCATGTTGCAGCCCGACGAGGTGAAGAGTCGTCCTCTGCCAGGCTTTTCAATCTTGGCCTCTTTGCCCGTACCAGGAGAGTTGAGGATTTCGGATAGCAGGTCGCCGTCCCAGTAGATGCGGAAGTTCAGGTCGCCATAACTGATATACTCGTCGCCGCCCAGACCGTTGTCGCAGTCGGCCACACAACTGATCATGCCCGTATTGACAGAACGGCCCATCGCGCCTGGATACAGATCGGAGAAGTTGGCACAGAGCGCACGTCCGTCGTCGGCACTGCCCGTGCGCCGAACATACAGTTGACTTGTCGTGGCGTTGCGGTAGTTCATGTTGGGTTCGTCTTCGTTGCAGGCAAAGATTTCCAGTCCTGGGCGGAATGGGTCGAAGTCGCTACAGTGCAGAGCATCGCCGTGTCCCAGACCTGTAGTGGAAAGACCGCGTCCGTTGTCGTCAATCACCATCGAGCCATAGACAATCTCGTCGCGTCCGTCCTCATCGACATCAGCCACACAGTAGTTGTGGTTGCCGTTGCCGTACCAAGGGTCGTTCCAACCTCCGTTGTTGCTCCAATACCAACGTTGTGTCAACTGGTGTGTGGAGGGGTTGATGTCGTAAGCAGCCATCTTATGGCGCGTGTAGATGCCGCGTGCCACGAACAGGCTGGCCTTGCGTCCATCGAGTACGGGAGCCCCCATGAAGTGCTTCGTGCAGCGATGTCCGTAGCCGTCGCCCCATGCCGAGTTCAGGTTGCTCTCGTTCGATTCCAGCCGCTTGAGCGGATAGTCGATGACTTGATACGTCTGCCCTGTCAGTCCGTTCATGTAAATAAGATACTCAGCCCCCGTAATAGTCCAGGCATACTGGGCATCAGAGTGTGAATTGAGGCTGTTGCGCGTATTCACCGACATATTGCCGATGGTGCAGACCCGCGTCCTGCCGTCAGGTCCATAGACAATCATGTTGTCGGCACCACGCAAGGCCACCTCCGCCTTCCCGTCCTCGTCCCAGTCGTAGGCAATGATGTTCAGTTCCGTACGGTTCATCGTGACCATGTTAGGCCCCACGTCGATACGCCACAGGAGTGTGGCAGCACCCGTCTGCCAGTTGATATCGTAGGCATCGAACACGTCGAACTGCGTGCTGCCGTAGGCATACATCTCCGAGCCGTTCCACGAGTCGTAAACGTTCATGCGCTTGATGATCATCTCCAGTTGACCGTCACCGTCCAGGTCGGCAAACTCCGCATCGTTGGGCTCGTAGTTGGCCGTCACGTCGCTGCCGTTGCGGTCATAGACCCTTGCCAGCGGAATGTCGATGAAGCCGCTGGAACAACGCTCCACCAAATTATAAACATATTGGCTCCACGCCGTCACAGCCGTACATTGAGACCCCACGACACCGTTTTTCACAGCCGCCACGCTGTAACGAGTCGTTGGCAGACCGTTGCTGTTGTCCGCATAGCAAGGAGCCGTCAGGCTCGAAGCCAGCAGTGCACCGTCCTTATACAGATTATAGGTGACGCCATAATACTCTTCTGCCATTCTGCGCCATGTGATGACATTGCTAGTGCTTCCAGAAGTTGAGCCTGTAGGAATCACCACCAAACCACGGTCCAGGCGGTCAGTCATTCTCTGTCCCCACACGTTGCCACAGCATAACACTGCAAGGAAGCAAACGATAAACTGTTTCATATTTTGAGATGCAATTGATAGTCCGACATTATTTGTCAATTTGCAAAGATAGGCAAAAACGCGCAGTCTGCCAAATATTACCGTAAAAAACACCCCACATTGTTAATCAGACACTCTCATCGAGACTAACATCTTGCTTTTAGGACAGGAAAACAAAAAAAGACACTAAAAAATAGTGGTTGCACTCCAAGTAACAATTAAAAGTATCGCAAGTGATAATACTATATTATAAGGATTTAATAATGTCCTAAATACCTTAATCAGTGGTGATATAAACAGGATTATGGAGATTTATACTTATAAGTTTGCATCCGTTTAATCCTATTAATTCTATTTATAACTCAACTTGCGAAAGTTTCATCTTTCATTTGCTTTTTCCGAGCGTGTGGAATGCTATTGAAGGGTTTGTTCCTTGTCAACGGGAAAAAAGGAGTTGTTCTGAGGTCATGGCGGTTGGAATCAGATAATTCCTCTTGTTATTGCGTAGATGGTGATGATGATATAATTGAAGGCAATGGCGGTGATGAAGAGGTGGATGTCGCCAAGTGGATAGCCTGATGAGGTGAACTGCCCTGAGATGAGTTGGGATGTGCCGACACGTTGTCGAACCCTGTTGTACAGAAAGTAAAAGACACATCCGAGGGTGAGCCCGACGCTCCATCCTACAAGTACGTCGCCGAGATAATGGACACCGAGGTAGAGGCGCGTGTAAGTGGTCGTGACTGACCAAAGGAAGAGAATGATTGTGAGGCGTTTTTCCCGAAATAGCCAGGCGAGAAACATGGCGACGCAGGAGGTGTTGCAGGCATGGCCGGAGAAGAAACCGAAGCGGCCGCCTCGGTAGTTGAGGACGGTATCGATGAGGTACATGATTTCAGGATCGCGTGTGGGGCGCCATCGTGCGATGGTAGGCTTGATCCATCCAGAACAGATGCGGTCGGCAACGAATATCATCATCCCGATGGTAAAAAGAATAAACAGGGCTTCTTTCCAGTTGTTGTTCTTGAAAAGGATGTAGATGAGCATGACGATGAGGAGCGACCATGAGAAGGTGCTGGTCACGGTAATCATCAGGTTGTCAAGAAACAAGTTTTGACTTCCGTTGAGAAAGAGAGTGGCTTGCTGGTCGAACTGAAGCATCGTTTGTCTATATCACTTCGAGGGTGTTGGTTGGAATCCACCCTTGTTTGCCTTCTTCGAGTCTGACTTCGTACCAATCCTGCAGTGTGTTGTCGAGAATCTCGACTTTGGAGCCTGAGTGGATGATGAAGAGGTCGGTGCTGCTTTCGCTGGGTGAACTCTTCACCGTGACAGCCGAGGAAAAGATGATGCCGTCAGTGTGGCTGCGTGTCGTCAGATGCTGCCCTAGGGCACACAGGTTGGCGAGGATGACTGCGAAGAAGAGTACGATGGCGCTATAGATTCCGATTTTTCGCAGGGTTGTGGAGGACAGAAACATATAGGCGAGTATGCCGAGCAGCATGAGAATGAAGGATGCGACGGCGAGGGTGGTCCATGTATGAATGCTCAGACTGTTGCAAAGATTTTTCCACCATGTGACGAAAAACATCTCGCTGGGGGGTGTGACTTTGTCGCTGGTCTTCGAGCGTGCAAGTGCAAGGTTGGTGCGTGTGTCATCGTCGCTGGGGTCGATGCGGAGTGCGCGTTCGTAGTTGAGGATGGCATTGGGAATATCGTCGAGTTTGTAATAACTGTTGCCGAGGTTGTAATATAGTTCAGCGGCTATGCCTTCGTTGTCGATGATGTTTTGGTAGGCTGCAGCGGCTTCTTTGTATTTCTCCTGCTCATAGAGTTTGTCGGCATCTGTCTTCGGACTGGCTTGTGCCAATGTGAAAGTGCCAAGCAGGAGGAGTATCAGGGTAATCCGTTTCATAGTTCTTCTATTTTTTGATGTTGTCCTCAATCTTGCTGATGAGCGTAATGGCCTTGTTGTAGATGCCTTCCATATTGGCATTGGGGTCGCCTGGGGCATAGCGTGCAAACTCGCAATCGTTGAGAACGCCGAGATACTGGTCGATGATATCAGGTGTCACGCCCTTGTCGAGCAGTTCCTGCTGAACGTTATCCTTGTTGAGATGCTCCTGTGGAATGTTCAGTTTGTCTGAAGTGTAACCGTAAAGGGCTTTCAGCACTTCGTCGTAGAAATCATTCTGCTTATGTTCTTGCATGAGATGGGCAGCACGTTTCAGACGGCGGCGGGCCACCTTGTTCGCTTTCTTCCCTCGGATGACAGCCAGATTGGCATTGTCCTGTATCTGCTTTCGTCCGACGAATACGATGATGAGGAAGAGGAGAAGGGGTATGAGATAACTGATCAGGTAGCGCCAAGAGGTAAGACGGTTTTGGTCGTCGTCCTTCGAGGGTGTGATGTCGTGTGTCTTAATGTATCGGATGTCGTTGCCCAGGGTACGTACATCTTGCTGATTCGATGAAAAGTCCGCAATTTCACTGGAGGCATCTCCCTGTCCCTTGACAACATTGAGTGTGTAGGCTTGAGTCTGAACGGTTTTGTAGGCGTGGGTCTGTGTATCAAAGTAGGTGAATGTCGTAGCAGGGATGGTGTATGTTCCGGCATGGCGAGGCACTGCCAGGTATTCAAACGTTTTTGTACCCGTCAAGCCACTGGACGACTTGCTGAAGTTGTCTGTGACCTTTGCGTCGTAGGTTTCAAAGTCTTTCGGGAATGCCACTTCGGGCGTTCCGATGAGTTTCATGTTGCCTGTACCGTTGATGGTAATCGTCATGGTCACGGCATCGTTGGTCTTGACTTCCTGTGGCGAAAGTGTGGAACTGATGTTGAAGGTGCCGACGGCTCCTGTGAAGCCTGCGGGTTTGGCAGGCAGGGGCTGCACATTAATGGTGAGGGTGGGGGTGGTGATTTTCTTCTTCAGTTCAACCATGCCACTGGCTCCGTTGAAGAATACATCGATGGGGTCGATGTTGCGGTTAGGCTGCACGACCGTACCTTCGAAGGTGACGCTGGGAATGGTCAGTTTGCCAGTCTTCTGTGGAAAGAGAACGTATTGACTCCAAACAACACTGTGATAGTTGCGGCCATTGTAAGTTTCGAGACCAAATTCCTTGTTGCGTGGCAGGTCGATTTCTTGTATCTGGAAACCATCGAGCGTGGGCAGTTTTCCATCGAGTGCCGTGATGTTGACAAGAGTGTAGAGTTTGTAAGTGACGAGAATGGCTTCCTGCTCATAGACGTTCGTACGACTGGCTGTTGCCGTCATGAACAGGTCGCTGGACGAGATGCCGTTCCTGCTCGGAGTCGCAGGCTGCTGATTGGGATGTGAGGGTGCTGAGGACGACGAACTCTGTTGCTGTCCTATGTTGGCACCTCCCGTCCCAGGCTTGAGTACCTTGATGGTAAGCGATTTCGATTTGATGATGGAACTGCCGCTTTGGATGGCGGCTGGGTTGATGGTGTAGGTGCCAGGCTTCGAGCCTATCAGAACGTAGGTATAGGTGATACTGCTACTTTGGGTAGTCTGTCCGTTAACAATCTGAAAACTGCTCTGACGCGAGGTGGATGGGCCGTAGATAACTTCAAACCCCTTGAAGTCGGGGGCACTGAAGTTGCTGACGTTTTGCGAGTTGACTGTGAATCGGATGCGGAACTGGTCGCCAGCCTCCACGGTTGTAGGTGCCTGAACGGTCAGTGTGATGTCGTCAAGCCCCCCCTTAACTCCCCCAGAAATGGGGAGAATACCAATCCAGAGGAGTATAGGAAGTATTGCTATGAAGCGTTTCATCTATGAGTGAGTTATATTGTCTATTGTACTTTGTGATTCGTAAATCGGTAAATAAACACTACCAGTCTTTTTCGAGACTACGGCGTTTATTAGGATTCTGCTGTACTTTTTGCTGCACATTCTTTTCATCCTGCTGGGCTGAATTGAGGAGTTGTTCGGCAGTCTTTTCGTCAATTTGGTCTTTCTTAGGTGGAGGTGGCTGCTGTTGCTGCTGCTCGTCCTTCTTTTGATCTTCTTGTTCTTGCTGCTGTTGCTGCTGCTGTTCTTGTTGTTGCTGTTGCTTATTCTGCTGTTGTTGCTGCTGTTTCTCCTGACTCTTCTTCAACTGATATTGAGCCATGGCAAGGTTATAGCGCGTTTCGTTGTCATCGGGATTAAGGCGGAGAGAACTCTTGTAGAGTTCGACCGCTTGCTGAAAGGCCTCAGCCGCATTCTGACCGCCTGTTTTCATCTCACGGACACCGTTCACATAGGTGAGATTGCCCATGTTATGATAGATTTGTGCTTTCTTGCCAGTGTTCTGTGACGGCTCTTCGAGTGCTTTCTTGTACATTTCAAATGCCGTTGAGTCCTTGCCTTGCATGGCTAGCGCATTGCCCAGGTTATAGTAGGCTTCCATCGACGATAGTTTGGCAATAGATTTACGATAACTGGTCTCGGCTTTCTGATACAGTCCGTTGCGATACTGTGCATTACCCATGCGAATGTGGTCACGTTCGTTGGATTGGGCAAAGGAATCTGCACAATACAATGTGCCAAGAACCATGAGAAGCATGGCACGCTTGTCTTTGAAGAGGCGCAGACCACGTAACAGTGGGTTCTTCTTTTCCATGATGCACACTTCTATGATGAGCACGAGCAGCAGCAACAGGGCTACAGCCACAAACTGTTCGTCGTACTCTGAATACATGCTGGAGGTGATGTCTTCTTTCTGCATCTTCTCAATCTCGGCATCAAGCAGACGCTGTGCCTGATCGGTCTGATCGACTTTGATGTATATGCCACCCGCAGCCTTGGCTATCTGCTTGCCAACTTCCTCGTTCAGTTTGGTGGTGACGGTGTTCCCGCTGTTGTCTTTCTTGTAGTTGCCATTGCCGAGGGGAATCGGCCCGCCGTTCTCGGTTCCGACAGAGAGCACGTAGATGCGGATGCCTTTCTTGTCAGCCTCCTTGGCTGCTTCGAGGGCACCGTCTTCGTGGTCTTCGGCATCAGTGATTAAGATGAGAGCCTTGCCCACGTTAGTCTTGTCGCTGAACCCCGCCGTGGCTCGCTGAATGGCATCTGCCATGTTGGTACCCTGCACGGAGATTGAGGCAGGCGAGAGCTGGTCGAGAAACATCTTTGCAGAAACATAGTCGCTGGTGATGGGCAGCAGCGTGATGGCGGTTCCGGCAAAGGCTACTAGTCCGATGCGGTCTTGATCCAGTTGTTCAATAAGTTTGCTGACCAGCATTTTCGACTTGTCCAACCGGCTCGGCTTTACATCCTGACAGAGCATAGAGTTGCTGACATCGACAGCGATGATTGCCTCGATACCCTGACGCTTCACTTCTTCATTGCGGGTGCCATACTGAGGACGTGCGCAGAGGAAAATGGCAAGTGTCAGGGCAAGCATGAGCAGGGTAAACTTCAGATGGCGTCGCAGCGGAGATACGCCTATCATCAGATTTTTGACAAGCGACATGTCGCCAAACTTTGCCAACCGTTTCTTTTGTCTGTAAAGGTAAAAGAAGTAAAGGGCGATGAAAACAGGTATCAACGCCAGCAGATATAGATATTCAGGATGAGCAAATCGAAACATTGTATGATGTTGTTCTTTGATGTTCTGTTATTTTATTTCCAAGTGCTTGGAATTTTTACGCCAAGTGCTTAGCGTTCGAACGCCAAGTGCTTGGAGAATTTACGCTAAGTACTTAGCGACACTTCTCGTCAACACTTTATCCTGACTGAAAACTCATGGTAGCCGTCGGAGTACAACGACGCGCAGTAGGATTTCCAGCAGCAGGACGATGAGTGCGGCAAGGGCAAATGGTTCGTAAAGTTCGTTGCGTTTGCTGTACTGGCGTACGCTGAACTTTGTGCGCTCCATGTGGTCGATTTCGTCGTAGATGGCTTCGAGTTCGGCATTCTGGGTGGCACGGAAATAGCGTCCACCTGTCTCTTCCGATATTTTCGTCATCGTCTGCTCGTCAATCTCAACGGGCAGCATGATAGTGCCGCCAGAATCGAGCGGGTAGGGAGCCATGCCGTTGCGTCCTATGCCGATGGTGTAAATACGTACTTTTTGTTGCTTAGCAATTTCTGCTGCCGTGAGCGGAGAGATGTTGCCCGAGTTATTGACACCGTCGGTCAGCAGAATGATGACTTTTGATTTAGCCTGACTTTCGCGCAGACGCAACAGGGCATTCATGATGCCGTCGCCGATGGCCGTTCCGTCGTCGATGGACTTGTTGTTATAAGCCATGTAACTGTCGGCACTGGCATAGAGGTTCATTAGTACGACATGGTCGGTTGTAAGCGGACACTGTGTGTAGGCTTCGCCAGCAAAGAAAGTGAGACCGATGTTGTCGTTCGGACGCTTAGATATGAAGTCTTGGGCTATTTCTTTCAGTGCTTCCACGCGATTGGGCTTGAAGTCCTGGGCAAGCATGGATGTAGAGAAATCGACAGCCAGCATAATGTCAATACCCTCGACGTCGGTGTCGTTCCAACTGTGTTTGCTTTGTGGCCGCGCCAGAATGCAAACAACGAGCGTGAAAAGGAAGATGCGCAGCAGGAAAGGCAGAGACATGAGGTGTGTTCGCCATGTACGGGGCACATAACGGTATTTGGATGTCTGAGGCATCCGCATGGCCGGCTGGCTCTTCTTGTTGCGCAGGACATACCAGATGATATAGGGTATGAGCAGTGCTAAAAGCGCGAAGAAATATGGATTCTTGAATTCCATTGTTTAATCAGAGGTTCAACATGATGATGCGATAGATGAGGTAGGCCGTACCTGCAAGCAGGGCAATGGATGCCACGATGATGCTGGCAATGAGTATCTTCTTGGTGTTCTGCGAACGCTTCTCCACCACGACGATTTCTGTGGGTTGCGGCGTGACAGGTTCCTCTTTCTTGGTCGCGTTGATGTATTCGATGGCACTGACGAGGTTTCGGTCGTTCTCTCCGAGCAATGTGCTGTATTTGGCAAACTTCACAAGATCGGCAGTCTGGAAGAGTTCGCGCAGTTCGCGCAGTGCTTCCTCGTCGTTCACTTCCTGCAGGTGATCGATGATTTCGGCCGTCGTCATCTCCATGGCATTGAAGCCGTAGCGCTCGTTGATGTACTGGCGCAGCGTGTCGGTCAGTTCCGTATAGTATTCCTTCGAGTCCTCCTTTTGCCAGATCTTTTCCGCCTTGATGTGCTCAATCTTGAGCATGGCAGCCTTATGCGGAGCCATCTTCGGTTTAATCTTGATGCGTCGGATGATGGGTTTATTGTCCTTGAGACGAATGATAATGTAGAGGAGCAGAGCAGTGAGCACGAGAATGACAACCGAAATCCAGAGCGGTGCACTCCAGTCTTCCCATACAAACGGCGGACTCATCACAGGCTTCATGGGGAAAATGCTGTCGGCGTGCAGTGTGTCAATGTCGAGTGAATAGACTTTCAATGCCAGGCTTTTCGATTCGTAGTCTTTTCCATCAACTTTTACAGTCAACGGCGGAAGATAATAGAGTGCCGAGTCGAACGATGTGATGATGTAGCGTCGGCTTAGTACCATGCGCTTACCATCGTTGAGCCATTGAGTGTCGGCATCGGTGATGTGCATGACTTCCACTCCTGGCACAATCTGTGCGAGTGAGTCAAACTCAGGCAATTCCACTGCTGTGCCTTTGTCGGCACTCACTTCGAGGGTGACGCCAACGCGCTGTCCGATGAAGATCTGTGTAGAGTCAATCGTTGCGTCGACTGTTACCTGTGCACGAACCGATAACAGTGTACCAACTATTCCTATTATAATAAGGTATAAGCGTTTCATGTTAATCGTTAACCGTTAACTTCTGCGTTTGAACAGTCCCATCAGACCTTTCACATAGTCTTCATCCGTGCGCAAATGAGCACAATCCACATTGGAGTGTGTGAACATTTCCTTCAGGCGTGCTTGGTTGCGAATCCACCACTCGTGGTGAGCACGGCGCACCGCTTTGGAGGATGTGTCGATATAGATTTCTTCGCCGGTTTCTGCATCACACACTTTCATCAGGCCTATGTCGGGCAGTTCGAGCATACGCTGATCATAGATTTGCAAAGCGCAGACATCGTGCTTGCGACTCAGGATGGTGAGTTGCTGCGTGTATTCTTTGGAATCGAAGAAGTCGCTAATGAGGAACACCGTACAGCGTTTCTTGATGGCGTTGGTCATGAAGACAATTGCATCGCCAATGTCTGTCTTGCGGCTCTGGGGCTGAAAGTCCAAAAGTTCGCGGATGATGAAGAGAATGTGTTTACGGCCTTTCTTCGGAGGAATGAACTTTTCGATGCGGTCGGAAAAGAAGATGACGCCAATTTTGTCATTGTTCTGAATAGCAGAGAAAGCCAGTGTTGCTGCAATTTCAGTGACAATCTGGCGTTTTGTTTGTCCAGCCGTACCGAAATCGAGGCTTCCAGACACATCGACCATCAGGATGACCGTCAGTTCACGCTCTTCTTCAAAAACCTTGACGTAGGGCTTGTCGAAACGTGCTGTGACGTTCCAGTCGATGTCGCGTACATCGTCGCCGTATTGGTACTCACGCACCTCACTGAATGCCATACCACGTCCCTTGAACGCGCTGTGGTATTCACCGGCAAAGATGTTGCTCGACAGCCCCCGCGTCTTGATTTCAATCCGCCGGACCTTTTTGAGTAATTCCTCAGTTTCCATCAGGGCACTTCGACCTTGTTGATAATTTTCGAAACGATTTCCTCCTGCGTGACGTTTGATGCCTCGGCCTCGTAGGTCAGTCCGATACGGTGACGAAGCACGTCGTGTGCCACGGCACGCACGTCTTCTGGAATGACATAGCCACGGTGCTTGATGAATGCGTAGGCACGGCTTGCCAGCGCAAGGTTGATGCTGGCACGTGGTGAACCGCCAAAACCAATCAAGCCTACTAAATCTTTCAGACCATACTTATCGGGGAAACGAGTGGCGAAGACGATGTCGGCAATATACTGCTCAATCTTTTCGTCGAGATAGACTTGTGAAACCACCTTGCGGGCAGCATCTATTTCGGCAGTTCCCATCACAGGACGGATGATAGTCTGCTCTGGAGAGATGTTCTGGCGGATGATGCGCTTTTCCTCATCCAATTTCGGGTAATCAATCACCACCTTCATCATGAAACGATCCACTTGCGCTTCGGGCAGCGGATACGTACCTTCCTGCTCGATTGGATTCTGCGTTGCCAGTACGAGGAAAGGCTTCGGCAGTTCGTAAGTCGTGGTGGAAAGGGTTACCTGACGTTCCTGCATGGCTTCGAGCAAGGCACTCTGCACCTTTGCTGGTGCACGGTTGATTTCGTCGGCCAATACGAAGTTCGCAAACACGGGGCCTTTCTTCACTTCAAAACTGCTCTCCTTCTGGTTATACACCATCGTACCGACCACATCGGCGGGCAGCAAGTCGGGCGTGAACTGGATGCGGCTGAATTTGGCATCAATCAAGGCAGCCAACGTGCGGATGGCCTTTGTCTTAGCCAAGCCAGGCACACCCTCAAGCAGGATGTGTCCGTCGCTCAGCAAACCGATGAGCAGTGATTCGACCAAATGCTTTTGTCCGATGATGGCCTGGTCCATACCCGTCATCAGGTTTGTTACGAACGTACTTTGTTTTTCAATTCGCTCGTTCAATTCGCGAATGTCAATAGATTCTGCCATTTATTTTTGCATTTTAGTGATTGCTTTCTCAAATTCGACGACAAAGGTACGGCTTTCCGTCGGAATAACACACACGCAGAGTTCTAATAAAAATTAAAAAAACTTTCGTTTTTTAACATTTAAGAGTATTTAACGTAAATCGCCCCACTTTCTCCCTTTGGCAAGACAACGGAAAAAGAAAAAACAACTGAAACACACGGAATTTTTCTGTGTGTTTCTGAGAAATTCCGTGTGTTTCCGTTGTTTAACTTTTAACTCTTCACTAGAATGTATCCCCCGTACGGACGATGCATGGGACGTCCCGATTGGCATTTCGCTTTTCCGACACGGGGTCTCCTACATCTTCACACTCCTATATCATCAGCAGGGTCTTCATTCATACCTTCAAAGAGAGATTCAGTCTCAAAGTCCTCAACGTGATGAAGCGAATAGGAGCCGTCGGGGTCGATGCGAATTTCTACAGGATAGTAGATACCTGAAGTCTCGTCAGGGTCGCCGACGGTAGCGATGAAACGCAGGCAAGAGTGGTCGTCGGTGTGGTTAAGATTGTAGCAAAAACCGACAAGCGCAGTGTTCTTCAATTCTTTTTTAGGCACCATGCTGGCGAACGATTGCTTTGTGAACCGACGCCGCAACACGATAGTCGAGTCGCGACGGATAGTGAGTAGCACCTCGTTGTCGTGGTAACGTGAGCCGTCGGGATTGATGACGATGGGCAGCGAATCGACGGGAGCAAAGCGGAAAGACCAGTCGTATTGTTTGCCGCGAACGGTGAAGGTCTGGTTCTGTTCAATCACACCGAGGTCGAGAATGGCATTGCTTTCCTGCGGTGCCACCCAGATGCTGTCGGCATTCTGCTCGTTCGTCGATTCCCCCTTACATGACAGTAGCATTCCCACTGTTAATACTGCTATAATATATAAATAAGGTGTAAGTTTCATTGTGGCCGAATTTGAATTTCGATACAAAAGTAGTGAAAGAATATGAAATAGGCAAACCGAATAGGCAAAAACTTAAAAATATAGAAAAAAAGAAGTGAAAGGGTGGTGATTCGCGCAAAAAGTCGTAACTTCGCAGTTGATTTATGTTTTGATTACAGTGTAGATGAAAAACAAAAAGAATCGTAGGCAGTGGCATTCCATACCTGGTGAACCCCTCACAGATATGGATAAAATCATCATGGCGTGGGAAAGTCGTGGTAAACTAGTTCCGACACGGAACCTGGTGAAGACCCCAGAACAGATTGAAGGGATACGTCGTGCTGGTGTGTTGAACACTGCGGTGCTTGACCATGTGGCTGCGCATATCCATGAAGGCATGACGACCGAGGAAATCAATACGCTGGTGCATACGTTTACCGTTGACCATGGTGGTATTCCTGCACCGCTTAATTATGAGGGCTTTCCTAAAAGCGTATGCACGAGTATCAACGAGGTGGTGTGCCATGGCATTCCGAGCGAAGACGAATTCCTCGAAGAGGGTGACATCATCAATGTGGATGTGACGACGATACTCGACGGTTACTTTGCCGACGCCTCGCGCATGTTTGTCATCGGAAAGACGACTCCCCAAAAGCAGAAATTAGTCGATGTGGCAAAAGAATGCCTACAGATAGGCATCGAGGCTTGTCATCCGTACTGCTTCGTTGGTGACATCGGCTATGCGATTGCTAAACACGCTCACAAGAATGGCTTTACGGTCGTTCGCGACCTATGCGGACACGGCGTAGGCAATGAGTTCCACGAAGACCCCGACATTGTTCATTACGGCAAGAGGGGCAGCGGCATGTTGCTAGTACCAGGCATGGTTTTCACCATCGAGCCAATGGTCAATATGGGCGACTGGCATGTGTTTGTGGATGCCGATGACGACTGGACGGTTGTCACTGAAGACGAACTTCCCAGTGCCCAATGGGAGCACACGCTCCTGATGACTGAAACGGGAGTGGAAATTCTAACGTTTTAAGAAGTTATGCCAAATGGAAGAAAGGGTTGTTATCCTTGCCATCGAATCGTCGTGTGATGACACGTCGGCGGCTGTGTTGAGCGATGGTGTGCTGTTGTCGAATGTGACTGCAAGTCAGGCGGTGCATGAGGCTTACGGAGGTGTGGTGCCAGAACTGGCTTCACGGGCTCATCAGCAGAACATCGTGCCTGTGGTCGATCAGGCGTTGAAGCGTGCTGGGGTTGAGAAAGAACAACTGTCGGCCATCGCCTTTACGCGAGGCCCTGGCTTGATGGGCAGTCTGCTCGTTGGCGTGTCGTTTGCCAAAGGCATGGCACGTGCACTGGGTATTCCTCTCGTTGACGTCAACCATTTGCAGGGTCATGTGCTGGCGCACTTTATCAAGGAGGCTGACGACGACCACGACCAGCCGTCTTTCCCTTTTATCTGTTTGCTTGTCAGTGGAGGTAATTCGCAGATTGTCAAGGTGAATGCCTATAACGATATGGAGATTCTCGGACAGACCATCGACGATGCGGCTGGCGAGGCTATCGACAAGTGTTCCAAGGTGATGGGTCTAGGCTATCCAGGTGGTCCCATCATTGATAAACTGGCAAGGCAGGGAAACCCTGATGCATTCCAGTTTTCGAAGCCCCAGATTAAGGGTTACGACTATAGTTTTTCGGGATTAAAGACTTCGTTTCTTTACAATCTGCGTGACTGGTTGAAGGATGATCCTAACTTTGTTGAGCACCATAAGGCCGACTTGGCGGCGTCGTTGGAGAAAACCATCGTCGATATTCTGATGAAGAAACTCCGCCTTGCAGTCAAGGATACGGGCATACGTCAAGTGGCTGTGGCTGGTGGGGTGTCGGCTAACAACGGATTACGAAATGCTTTCCATGATCATGCACGCCGCTATGGATGGAAAATTTTTATTCCGAAGTTCTCATATACGACCGATAATGCGGCCATGATAGGTATTACAGGCTATTTTAAGTATCTGGACAGGGATTTTTGTAACATTGATGCGCCAGCTTTTGCTCGCATAGAAAAATGAAACAGTTGGCCAAAGATATACAAAGACTGCTCGTCAATCGTCATCAGACACTGGTGACGGCAGAGAGTTGCACGGGTGGTCGCATCGCTACTGCTCTCACGGCTGTGGCTGGCTGTTCTGGCTATTTTCAGGGAAGCATCGTGGCCTATCAGAATGTGGTGAAAGAGCGCTTTCTCGGTGTTTCTGCCGAAACAATAGCAAAACATGACGTTGTCAGTCGTGAAGTAGTGGAAGAAATGGTGTTGGGGGCTTGCCGTATGTTTGGAACGGACTATGCCATTGCTACCACGGGTTATGCTGGTCCTGGAGGAGGTACGGAAGATATTCCTACGGGAACCATTTGGATTGGTGCTGGAAATGTGGAACGTATTGACACGGTCTGCTTGCATGAAATATCTACGAGAGAGAAAAATCTACAACACGCTACAGAGGAGGCTCTTCGCCTCTTACTCAATCAGTTGTAAACGATGAAGGAAGTCCGTTTTTTCTACGTACCAGAGGCTCCTGACGTGCAGGAACTGCCCGACGATGAAGCGCAACATGCCATACGTGTTTTGAGGCTTGGTGTTGGTGAGGAAGTGATGCTAATGGATGGTAAAGGTACTTTCTATCGGGCTGAAATCACGGATGCAACGAAGAAACGTTGCGCTTATCGAATTGTGGAAACGATGCCTCAGGCTCGGCAGTGGTATGGTCATCTGCATCTTGCCATGGCTCCGACCAAAAACATGGATCGCACGGAATGGATGGCTGAAAAGGCTACGGAAATAGGTTTCGACGAACTGACATTTCTCCGCTGCCAGTTTTCGGAGCGTACCGTTCTGAAAGAGGAACGCATTGACAAAATTCTCATTTCAGCGATGAAGCAGAGTCATAAGGCTGAGAAACCACAACTCAATGGAATGACCGACTTCAAGAAGTTTATTACGCGTGATTTCAAGGGTAAGAAATTTATCTGCCACTGTTATGAACAGCCAGACTTGCAACCTAAAGAGATGTTGAAAACGATGTTGATTCCTCAAGAAGATGCTGTTGTTATGATTGGCCCAGAGGGCGATTTTAGCATTGAGGAAGTACGTATGGCAGAGCAGGCTGGCTTTATTCCTGTTACTTTGGGAACAAGCCGACTGCGAACCGAAACAGCAGCTTTGGTTGCTGTGCATCTGATGCATTTGGTAAATGAAATTTAAAAGAATAATAAATTTAAAACCAGATAGATATGAAGAAAACTTATATTTTTTGTATTGCTCTTTTCTTGATGCTCGGTTTGGCTTCATGTAGCAAGAAAGACTATATGACGGTCATCCCCGCTGATGCTACATTTGTGGCTCAAATCAATTTAGCCGATTTAGCGGAACAGGCTGATTTACAAAATGCTCCTGTTATAAGAACCTTGAAAGGATACGTTGGGTTAATTGCCAGTGGGGAAGAGAAAGAAATGGTAAAAGCGGTGCTCGATGACCCGTCTATTATCGGTGTTGACTTTGCTGCGCCGGCCTATGTCTTTGAAACCATCGATCATCATTGGGGACTGGTTCTTTGTGTGAAAGACAATGATCATTTGGATGAAACCTTCAAGGTGTTGGCTAAGCAGCAAATAGCCGCTAAACCGACTGAACGTGATGGCCTGATGTGGACTTCGTTGCTTGACGACATTAACATTGCCTATGACAATCAGCGATTGCTCATCCTCACTGCACACTCCGAAAGTGCTGCACCCAATGTGTTGAAACGGCAAATGTCTCAACTTTTTGAACAAGATAAAGATTTGAGTTTCTTCGAGACGGATAAGATGCTGAAATTAGAATCAGCCGATGCTCCAATCTCCATCTATTCTCGCATGGCAGCACTGCCGCAGGATATGGCCCAGCAAATGACTAGTTTTTTGCCGAAAGGCGTTCGTAGTGCCGATGTGGAAGTATGTATTTCTGCTGATTTTAAGGAGGGTAATGCGGTGTTGCGTGCAACAATGTTCAGTGACAATGAGAAGATTCAGCAACTCTTTGAACAGGCTGATGAAAACATGTATAAGATACAAGGCGATTATCTCGGTGCTGCTTCCGACCACTCCTTTGCTTGGATTTCTGTCGGATGTCAAGGTGAATGGCTCCATAATCTGCTGAAGCAGAGTGAACAGGCCAAGCAAGCATTGTTTATGTTGGAACGAGGCATTGACATTGAGCAGATGTTGCGAAGTATTGATGGCGACGTGACCTTCGTACTGCCTTCGGAGCCTGCTGCTGAGGGTTTTGCCAAGACCGATTTCATAGCCATGGCAACGGTTAAGAACAGTGACTTCCTTTCTGACGTTGCTGATTGGCAGCGTTCTGCGCGTGACTATGGCATTACACTCTCAGAGAAAGGTAAAAATCAATATCTGCTCAAGGCACAGGATATGCAGATGGAGTGGGGTGTCGATGGCGAGACGTTGTATTTCACCACACCAAACGCTGTGTTGCAAAAGGCCTTTTCCCAGAACGGTAGCCTACTTTCTGCTTATAAAGATGAAATTAAGGACTCTCAGTTCTTTGCACTTGTCAATATGCAAGCATTGCCTTCACCCAACATGAACAAGATACCTCTCAATGCCATTGTGATGAAATCAGAACGTACAGGAGAGGTGGAAATACGCTTGGAGGGAAAGAACCCAAGCCGTAGCCTGCTGGCACAGATGCTCGATATGTTTGCTGGCTTAATGAATTTGTAATAAAAGATAATCCATGAATACAATCACACTTCGCAACACGCTTCCAGAAGTATTCTCGCAGCGTACAGACATTCAGAGTGATGTATGGCTGCAAGAGGTGGTGTTTGAAAAAGAAAAAACTTACTTAGTGGAAGCCAACAGCGGTACAGGCAAGTCGTCACTTTGCAGTTACATCTATGGCTATCGCAAAGATTTTCAAGGTGACATCTTCTTCAATCAAACCAACATTCATAACCTCAGCATCCATCAATGGGTGGAGCAGCGTAAGGGACACTTGGCCTTGATGTGGCAGGAACTGCGTCTATTTCCTGAACTGACAGCAATGGAGAACGTGCTCATCAAGAACAAACTCACGGGTTATCAAAAGCGAAAAACCATCGACGAGTGGTTTGAGCGTCTGGGTATTTCTGACAAGCATGATGCTCTTATCGGACGCATGTCGTTCGGGCAACAACAACGTGTAGCGTTGATTCGGACGATGTGCCAGCCTTTCGACTTCATCTTTGTTGATGAACCCATCAGTCACCTTGACGATTCAAACTCCAGTATCATGGCCGATATGCTTATGGAAGAGGCTAAGCGTCAGGGTGCAGGAGTCATTGCCACGAGTATAGGAAAGCGCATAGAACTTCATTACGACAAACAATATAAATTGTGACCCCATGAAACTCGTTTGGAAACTTCTCCGCCAGCATATCAGTGTGCCACAGTTTGCAGGCTTTTTCTTTGCCAATCTCGTAGGAATGGCCATTATCCTGTTAGGCATTCAGTTCTACAACGACACGCAGGCCATCTATCAGTCTGAAGATAGTTTTATGAAGGAAGACTATCTGATTGTGAATAAGAAAATAGGTACTGTCACCACCATCACAGGAAAATCGAACGCTTTCAGTGATGCAGAGATAGACGATGCTGCGACTCAGCCATTTGTGCAGAAAACAGGAGCCTTCTCTTCTTCATCGTTCGATGTTCGAGCCAGTTTTGACATTCAGGGCTTTGCCCGTTTCTCTACAGACATGTTTTTTGAGTCAGTGCCCGACGAGTTTGTGGATGTAAAGACCGAAGACTGGTCATACGAAGCAGGTGATCGGTCTATTCCCATTATTTTGCCTAAGGATTATCTTGACCTCTACAACTTTGGTTACGCACAGAGTCGCAATATGCCAAAACTCTCTGAAGGCATTCTCGGTGCTTTGAAACTAAGGATTGATATTAACGGTAATGGTTATCAAGACAGTTACGACGGTCAGATAGTCGGTTTCAGCAGTCGTCTGAACACGATTCTTGTGCCCCAGGCTTTCATGGCTTATGCGAACAGTCGCTATGCAAACAATGCTGAGATATTGCATACACGGCTGATTATGCAGGTGAACAATCCCACTGACGACCGTATTACCACCTATCTGCAGGACAACAACTATGAGACAGACCAAGACAAGCTTGATGCTTCCAAAACCACGTTTTTGCTACGGATCATCGTTGCTGTAGTTATGTCGGTCGGTCTCGTCATATGTATTCTAGCCATATATATTCTTATGCTCAGCATTTATCTGCTGGTCGAAAAGAACAGCACGAAACTTGAAAACCTTCTTTTGCTGGGCTATAGTCCGTCGAAAGTATCATTGCCTTACCAGTTGCTGACACTCGGTCTTAATCTGTTGGTGTTTCTCATTGCATTTGCCATCTTGTTGGTGGCACGTGATGTATGGCTCGGGCTTTTTGCCGATTTCTTCCCCGATTTCACATCACCATCGCTCTTGCCTGCTATCATCATGGGCATCGTTCTGCTCATTGTCGTTTCTATTCTCAATATCATCGCAGTACATCGTAAAGTCATGTCAATATGGAACCGCAAAGATTGATACAACTCTACGTTGAGACATTTAGCTCCACACCGAATCAGGTCGAAAAACTCCCTGCGAGTGGAAGTAACCGTCAGTATTACCGGATGACTAACTGTATTGGCTGTGTCGGTACCTCCGCTGAAGAGAACGCCGCTTTCTATCATTTATCACAACTCTTTGAAGCGCGGGGGTTGCCTGTTCCCCATGTATATGCCATCAGCAACGACCAAACCTGTTATCTTCAGGCTGATCTCGGCGATGAAAGTCTGTACAATCATCTGAAAAAAGGTGGTGATCGTGCCGTACTCCATACTGTTATGGCCGATTTGGCTCGTTTCCAGATGGAAGGTGCTTCGGAACAGATATATAAACATTGTTATCCACAAAAATACTTTGACGAGCGCACCGTTCATTTTGACCTCAACTACTTTAAATACAACTACCTGAAACTAACAGGCCTTGAGTTTAATGAAATGTTGCTTGAGGACGATTTCGACCGCCTTTGCCACGACTTGCTCAGTGTGGCAGAGCAGGGATTTATGTACCGTGATTTTCAGGCACGCAATGTGATGCTGAAGGAGGGGCGACCCTACTATATTGACTTTCAGGGAGGACGACGCGGCCCGATTTATTACGATGTGGCTTCGTTTCTGTGGCAAGCATCAGCACATTATCCAGACGAACTGAAAGAAGAACTCATTGACACCTATCTCACAGCCTTGCAGCATTATCTTCCTATCGACAAAGATTCTTTCCTGCAACGCCTTCGCCTCTTTGTGTTCTTCCGCACTTTGCAGGTACTTGGTGCATACGGTTTCCGAGGGCTATGGGAACGGAAGCAACACTTCATTGATTCCATACCTGCTGCCCTTGAGAATCTGGAGCATTGTTGTGCATGGGGCGTGGTCGATGCCTATCCTTATTTGCAAGAGACGTTAAAGTCCTTAATGTCTTTACAATCGTCTAAGCCCATTCATCATCGCCCGTCAAAACTTATCCTTCGCATCTTCTCCTTCTCTTATAAGTCGTCCGAGGGCATACCTCAAGATGTGAGTGGCAACGGTGGTGGTTATGTCTTCGACTGTCGTTCAACCAACAACCCTGGGCGTTATGAGGAATACAAACACTTGACGGGTCTTGATCAGCCAGTCATTGACTTTCTCGAACGCGACGGCGAAATCCTCACGTTTCTCGACAGCATCTATCGACTCGCAGACTTTCATGTTCAACGCTACATTGACCGTGGTTTCACCTCGCTCATGTTTTCCTTTGGCTGTACAGGTGGACAGCATCGCAGTGTCTATTGCGCACAGCATTTGGCTGAACATCTTCACCTGAAATTCGGCGTAGAGGTTCATCTCTGCCATCGCGAACAAAACATTCATCAGATACTAAGATGAAACAGGCATTCATCCTCGCTGCAGGGCTGGGCACACGTCTGAAGCCTCTGACCGACACCATGCCAAAGGCACTTGTCCCTGTCTGTGGCAAACCCCTGCTGCAGCATCAGATTGAACGACTGACTGCTGCAGGATTCAAGCGTATCGTCATCAACGTTCATCATTTTGCGGAACAGATTGTTGATTTCGTAGAGAGGTACAAAGAACAAATCACAAACTTCAACGATGTCGAATTACTCATCAGCGACGAACGCACCGAACTCCTTGACACAGGGGGGGCAATCCGTCACGCAGCCGATCTGTTCGACCCCAAGTCGCCTGTCCTCGTCCACAATGTTGACATTCTGCACAACCTGAATCTTTCCGAATTCTATACCATGCAGACTGACGATGCACTGTTGCTTGTAAGCCATCGGAACACCACCCGATATCTCATCTTCAACCATGAACTTCAACTCATCGGATGGACAAATATCAAGACAGGAGAGGTGAAAGGTCTGGCACTTCCTCACAAGGGTGTTTGCGAGGGGCTTTTAGCCTTTTCGGGCATCCATGTCCTCTCCCCCTCCATGCTGAAGGAGATGCAGTCGTGGCCCTCACGTTTTTCCATCATTGATTTTTATCTCTCCGTATGCCAACATGCCGTGATTCGAGGGGTGGAACGCCCTGATTTCCGTATGGTAGATGTAGGCAAACTCGACACGCTTGCCACAGCAGAAGAGTTTTTACATTAATAACTTTTCAATTATTAGAAGTAATAGGGAGTTTATTGTCGAGAATACCTAAGTCTTCGTTTTCCTTCAGCACGTACCGTTTATAATAAGAGATAAGAAGGGTGGTAAGCGGAAGGGCGATAATCAGGCCGATGAATCCGAGCAAACTGCCCCAGACAGAAAGCGAAAGCAGGATGACGGCAGCATTTAGTCCCGTAACTTTTCCCATTACTTTGGGCGTGATGACTGCATCTTGAAGAGTCTGAACCACCAGTACAGCGATGGTGAAGGCTATCATAATGAGCCAGAAATTATCGCCGGTATCGTGTGCCTTCAGCAAGGCAAGTACGATGGCTGGAGCGAATCCCAATGTCTGAAGATACGGGACAAGGTTGAGAAATCCCATGAACAGACCGAGAGGAATGGCCATTGGGAAGTCGATGATCCAGAAAGCGAAGGCAAACAAAATGCCGACTATGAGGGCGATGAGGCTCTGTCCTCTGAAATAACTGTTCATGCCTTGCTCCACATCGTTCAACATACCTTGTATGAACTTACGATGTCCTTTTGGCACCATCTTAATGAAGCCGCTAGACATGTTTTCGTAATCCATGAGAATGAAGAATAGGTAGAGAATGGCAATGAGCGAAGCAATGAAACCGAGCAGGGCATTGATGGAGCCCGATATGAATGAGACCAATTGTGGCACATAGTTTTCCAACATGCCCGTGATGTCCTTGATGGTGAACATCTTCGACAGTTCGTTCACATCGATGTTGGCCGTGACATATTCCTGCAAAAGTACAATCAGATTGGCGCCCTTCGTCTGTGAATTCACATAGTCAACAATGATGGTTTGCAGACGGTTATACTCATCGACAACGGGAGGAATGATGAGAAGCCCCACACCATAGAGCACACCAAGCAGCAGGATGATGGTCACGATGATGCTCAGCAGGCGGTATTTCAGTTTGCATTTGTACTGAAAGAAAGTGACGATAGGGTAGAGAAGGTAAGCAATGAGCCATGCCACGAAGAAAGGAATCAGCACGCTGCTGAGTTGGTCGAGCAGCAAATATAAGAGTACGATGACGATAATGGCACCGAGAATACGCACAAAGCGGTCGAAGGTAATTTCTTTCTTCATAATGGCGAATGGGTTAAATCGACATAGTCTAAATTTCTGCGAAGTTAGTAAAAAAAACGCTAAAAGATGCAGAGGTACTACTTTTTTTAACTTTTAACTTTTAACTTTTAGCATTTTGTTGTAACTTTGCCGCGAATATGGGCAAATTATATGTTGTTCCCACACCCGTCGGCAACATGGAAGATATGACGCTGCGTGCCATCCGCATCCTGAAAGAAGCCGACCTGATTCTCGCTGAGGACACGCGCACATCGCGCGTCCTGCTGAATCATTATGACATCCACGGCAACCTCCAGTCACACCATAAGTTTAATGAACATCATACAACACAGGCCGTCGTGCAGCGGTTGCTTGCAGGCGAGACCATTGCCCTCATCAGCGATGCGGGTACACCTGGCATTAGTGATCCAGGATTTCTGTTAGTGCGCGAATGTGTGCGCAACGGCATAGAAGTCCAGACTTTGCCTGGTGCTACGGCATTTGTTCCCGCACTCGTCAGCAGCGGACTGCCCGACGAACGATTCTGCTTCGAAGGTTTTTTGCCACAGAAGAAAGGACGTCAGTCGCGCCTGGATGCCCTTCGTGATGAGCAGCGGACAATGATTTTCTACGAATCGCCCTATCGTCTGCTGAAACTCCTGCAAGAGTGCGCCGTTGTGTTTGGCGATGACCGTCAGGCGAGCGTCTGCCGCGAAATATCCAAGATACACGAGGAGAGTAGGCGTGGCACTCTGACAGAACTCATCCAGCACTTTACCACGACAGAGCCCAAAGGCGAGATAGTCGTTGTCGTTGCCGGTCGTCAGAATGGCGAAAAGCCTGTAAAAGAACAGAATAAATCGAAGAACAAGTATAAGAATGTATAACCTTTAATCCATTGAAAGAATGAAAAAAGTATTATTTATCTGCCTCTCGGCAGCACTGCTTACAGGCTGCCTTGGCGGTAACGGTCAGCAGAACCAGGAAAATGCAGCCATCGACTCGCTCCAGAACATGCTCGACCAGAAAGATCAAGACCTCAACGAACTGATGACCACCCTGAATGAAATTCAGGAGGGTTTTGCGCAAATCAACGAGGCTGAAGGCCGAGTCAACGTGCTCAATCAGGACGTTGAAAGTGGCAATGCCCGTGCTACGATTGAAGAAAACATGGAGTTTATCCAGCAGACCATGTTGGAGAACCGGCAGAAGATTGAAGAACTGCAGGCCAAACTCAAGCAGAGCAACATCAACTCAGGTCAACTCAAGACGATGGTTGATAAGATGACGGCTCAGTTGGAGGAGAAAACCAAGGAAATCGAAGAATTGCGTGTCAAACTGGAAGAAAAGGACATTCAGATTGCCGAACTTGGAGAACAGGTCAATCAGCAGAAGAACGAGATTGCCCGCGTGACAGAAGAGCGTAATGTCAACGAACAGATTGCCAAGAACCAAGATGCACAACTGAACACTGCATGGTATGTTTATGGCACTAAAGATGAACTGAAGCAACACCGCATCCTCATTAGTGGCGACGTACTCCAGTCAGACGACTTCGACAAGGACTACTTTACGAAGATTGACATCCGCAAAACCACCGTCATTCCGCTCGGTTCGAAGTATGCCAAACTGCTCACCACCCATCCCGACGGTTCCTATACGCTACTCAAGGATTCTCAGGGTATGTACACCCTCCGCATCACCGATGCCTACCGTTTCTGGAGTGTCTCAAAGTACCTCGTGGTTCGTGTGAAGTAAGAACCTGCCAACTTAATTGAAACAGGATTAAAAGGATTGTAAGGAGAGAATTCCCCAAATCCCTTTAATCCTGTTTTCATAAGAATATGTATGGACGGATGCCATTACTATCGGTTGCGATGTGCGATTCAATAATGAGAGGTCTGTTAAATACCCGCCTTGATATAAACCTTGTATGAACGTCGTCCTTGTGTTTTTATTCCCGAGGTCGGGTCTTCACGAAAGGCACGAAGTTCCCGTGTGGCAGCATTGCGATTTAAGCCTGTCAGGTGCATGTAGTCGGCGACGTGTGCCGATGGATGAACTTCAAGATATGTGTGTAACATGGCAAGTCGTTCTTCGCGTGTAGAAGTTGGACGTTTGATACGACACTCGCCACCACGTTCGAGTTTGGTTCGTTCGTTCACCATGCGTACCAAATTCTTGTCCGCCTTGAATAAAATGTTGCGCACATAGATGCTGTCGGCGTTGCGCTTGCTCTCGTCGCTGTCAAAATCCTCAATTTCCTTGTTGGGTTTGACACCGAGGGAGATGCGGAAGGTACCAAAACCTTCGATAGTGACGGTATGGCCTATCGACAGCATTTGCGCCAACTGTTCTGTAATACCTGCGATGACTGCGCGTACATGACTCTCTTTCAGGCCTTCATTGCGTCGCATGTAGTCGATAAAATCCTCCATCGAGAAGTTGCTGTACGTGGCGAGTCGGTAGAATGCTTTGCCGCTGCCCATTTTCTCGCTCATTTCATGTTTAATGTATTCTGCCATAATCCAACTGATTTTTATTGATTCACAGTACAAAGATACGAAATTTTAAGCATATAATCAGCCGAATTGAGAACAACGATTGTCTATACTTCGCTTTTTAACTAAAATCATGATGTGATTTTCGTAAATCGCGCCATGATTTACGTAAATCAAAGTGTGATTCACAGAAATCATGACATGATTTTAATTTTATTACGCAGAAAAAAGGACCCTGTCTTGCGACAAGACAGGGTCCCTTCTTTGCTAAGGCGTTTGTTGATGTTCGTTTCTTGATTACTTCCACTTCATCGACTGGAGGATGTGGTCTCGGATGTCACCACCAAGTTTGTCGGCGTACTTTTCGGTGTAGGCCACGGTGACGTCGGCGCAGAGTTTGCCCTTGTACATGACACGGTGGTACTCGTTGATGAATTCACCTTCGACGCTGTAGGTGTACTCCATGTCTCCGAGTTCTTTAGACGTGGCATCAGAGGGGATGTCCTCGTTGAAGTAACGCTCGACTTTCTCCTGTGTGTAATCGTCAAAGTAGGTCTCGTTGACGGAGAACTGTACGGTTGCGTCGATGGGGAAGTCTTCGGATTCTTCGGGTACGAAAGACCATACGCCACCGTTGTCCATGATGGGGTCGTCGGTGCGGCGCATACCCTGTGGTACATCGCAGGTGGCTGCGCACGTCTCGATGTCAAAGGATTCGTAGGTTACTTCGGCTGGGGCAACAGCCTCTTCTCCTGCACTCTCGTTAGTTGTGTTAGCACTCTTGTTGCCACACGATGCCACGAGCAGCATGGCTACTACAGCGGCAAAAGTCATCAGATACTTTTTCATTTTCTCAAAGATTTAATGGATTAAAAGGATAATTAATGAAGTGTTTCGCATTCGCGGAGCCATTCGGCTGCGGTGGCATCGGAAGGCATACGCCAGTCGCCTCGAGGACTGAGGCTGACACTACCCACCTTTGGACCGTCGGGCAAGCAACTTCGCTTAAACTGTTGCGAGAAGAAACGGCGGCAGAAGGTTGTGAGCCAATGCAATAGGGTTGGGTGGTCGTAGTGACCCACTGGCTCGTTCAGGCCTTCCATTTTATCGTATTTTTGAGAACCGCTAAAGGCTTGTTGTGCCAGGAAGTATATCTTTTCTGGTCGGGTGCCGTGCCGCAGGAAATGGTAGAGGAAGAAGTCGTGTAGTTCGTAGGGTCCCACGAGGTCTTCTGTCTTCTGTTGGATGTTGCCTTCGGAATCGGCTGGGGTGAGTTCGGGGCTGATGGGTGTATCGACTATGTCAAGCAGCAGCCTCTTTCCGTCTTCATTTGAAAGAGAAGGGGACAATGCCACCCAGCGTACGAGATGGCGTACAAGTGTCTTAGGTACAGAGCAGTTGACACTGTAGTTGGACATGTGGTCGGCGTTATAGGTACACCAGCCGAGGGCAAGTTCGGAGAGGTCGCCTGTTCCGACTACAAAACCACCGACTTGGTTGGCTATATCCATGAGAATTTGCGTGCGTTCACGTGCCTGAGCATTTTCGTAGGTGACATCATGGTTCTGTGGGTCATGGCCGATATCGTGGAAATGCTGAAGGCAGGCATCACGAATGGGGATTTCGCGGATGGTGATACCGAGGTTTTGCATGAGTGCCATAGCGTTGTGGTAGGTGCGGTCGGTGGTACCGAAGCCTGGCATGGTCACTCCAACGATGTCCTTGCGGCTCCTCTTTAACTTGTCCATCGTACGGACGCAAACAAGCAGTGCCAGTGTGGAATCCAGTCCTCCGCTAATGCCCAGAACGACGGTCTTGGCGTGGGTGTGAACGATGCGTTTGGCCAAGGAGGCTACTTGGATGGAGAAAATCTCCTCGCATCGCTCGTCGAGTGCACTTCCTGTAGGAATGAAGGGATGGGGATTGACAAAGCGGTCGAACTTTGAAGTGTGATTATTAAAGAGAGAGAGCTGGCATTTGACATTCGGCATTTGGTAGATAGAACTTCCAAATGTGGTGTTGATACGGCGTTCGTGACGCAAGTTTTCTATATCAATGTCAGAAACAATCAGTTGTGCTTCCATACTGAAACGTTGTGACTCGGCGAGGAGTTTCCCGTTTTCATAAATGAGGGCATTACCTCCATAGACGAGATCCTGTGTGGATTCGCCAAAACCACAGGAGGAATAGATGTATCCTGCAAGGCAACGTGCTGACTGTTGTGCGAGCAAGGTGCGCAGATAGTTGTTCTTCGCAATCAGTTCGTTGGTGGCAGAGAGGTTGAAGATGAGGTCTGCACCTGCTAAGGCCAAATGGCTGCTGGGTGGAATGGGAGACCATACATCTTCGCAGAGTTCAATTCCAAATTTCACTTCATCATTTCCGAACAACTGATGACGGCTGACCATGACTTGCTGACCGCAGAGGGTGACTTCCGTCTCATTGACATCGTCAGCAGAGGTAAACCAGCGTTTCTCATAGAACTCTTTATAGTTGGGCAGATAGGTCTTCGGAACAACACCGAGGATTGTTGTACCTTGAACCACAACAGCAGTATTGAGCAGGGTGTTATCAACTTCAATGGGCATTCCGACGATGGCGACGACGGTGTTGGTGGAATTGTTGTCCAAAAGCCATTGCAAAGATGCTTTTGCTTGTTCAAGTAGTAACTGTTGTGAAAACAGATCGGCACAGGTGTAGCCAGTAATACTCAGTTCGGGAAACACCACAACGGCCACGCCACGCTGTTGGGCTTCGTCCATTTGACGCTTGATTTCCTGAATGTTAAACGTACAGTCGGCAACTTGTGTTGATGGAATGGCAGCAGCCACTTTCAAAAATCCGTAGTTCATATTGTTGAGAGTTTTAGAGTTGAGTGTTGAAGGCGGCTTCTTCACGCATCTTTCGGCGGAACAGGTCGCGCCAGTGCTCGAAGTCGCGCTGATAACTGATGCCGACGCCCTGTGTGTTGAGTGTGGCTTTGGTGAAGTATCGGTCGTTTGTCTTGTTGTATGCTTTAAGATATGTGTTGCCATTGGGACGGATGCGCCATTTCACATCAAAGTCACCAATGAAACTCGAATTTTGTGTAAGCGTGTTGTCGCGATAGCCAAAGTTGCCGTTAATGAGTAGTCGGTCGTCAAGGAGACGGCCTGACAGCATTCCTTCAACGTCAAGATCGTTCCAGCCAAATTCTCCTGTTGAAAGCCCCGTGCCGAAGTTCCACTTGCTATCTGTACCAATGACGTTGGAGAGCATTTGGTTGATTTGCCCGCTAATGGTTGAAGAAAGCAGGGTGTTCATCGTCTGAGAACCACCAGTCTGTCCCGTCGAACGAGCATATTCATTAGTATAGAAGCGTCCCAATCCAAGCAGATAGATCATCTGCATGTTCATATCTTCTTCGGTTGTGATGTAGGAGCGGACCAGTTGGCGTGTCTCGTCGTTGACATTCGGCAGATTGAGGTCGAACTTAAAGTTCATGTTGCCCAGTTTGCCAGTTATATCAAGGATGCAGATGACCTTTACCTTATTGCTGGAGGTGGTAGTCATGCCAGCCGTAAGGTCTGTAAGGGGTACGCTGTTGATGGTATGGTGACAGATGAGATGAATGTTGGCATCGAAGGGATTGCCGTTGAAGACGACGGACGAGCCGTTCTGCAATTCCAGGTCGCGATAGATGATGTCCTGGAGATAGAGGCGATAACGACCGCTTTGAATGTTGTAAGTGCCGTTGAGCGTAAAACTGCCCTTGTTGTGGTAGAATGCTTGCAACTTGCCAGTACCGTAGGTGGTGATGTAGCCGTCATCAATGTTATCCATACGGAGTTTGATGGCACACTCTGGATTGAGATGTATGGCGACGTTCATGAAGATGTCACCGTGGTATTCATAATGGTTATTCTTGATGTCGGCAAGTTTGATGGTGTCATTTACTTCTTCAACATCGCGGAAAGTAATGAATGAAGACGAGGCGATGGCATCAGGGGTGGCTGCATCGTAGGCAAAGAAACTGCCACGTGTTGGACTAATGTCTGCATTGATGTTAAGAGGGGTTCGATCGGCTCCTTTTACTGTCAGCCATCCGTTCGAATAGACCTTGCCCATGAACTTGTCTGAGTTGAACTCTTCTTCTGAATATGCCAGCAGGTTCTTCATATCTACGCGGAATTCGTAGGCGAAGTTCTTGACGTTGCGATGCGTGACGTAGCCGTTGACGATGCCTTCGTTATGTTCATCGTCGTAGATGCGAACATTGTCGAAACGGAAACGATTGGGACGGAAACGAAGCGTGTCTTGCGGTTCGACATGGTAGGTCACGCCCGTGGCACGCAAGGTCATGTCAACTTGCGTGCTCATGTCGCCGATGAGTCCAATGTCGTTTAGCGGACCAATCACATTCATCACACCGTTGGCACTGCCGTGAATGTTACGGAAAACACCTCCAAGAAAGTCATTGAGGAAATAGGCGTTGGTGTTGTCTGCGTTGATATTGAGATTGATATAGTTCTTTGATGGAGCAATGTAGCCGGAACAGTCGGTAATGCGGTCGCGCCCCTGTTCATCGGTATCGACGATATGACCGTTGACGCGTATGCCGTCAACATCATCGTCCCAATGTGCACGAAGATTACCTAATCCCAATACACCATTGCCGATAGCGAGGTCTTCGACGCGCAATGCTGCATTGAACTTCGGCTTTTTATAGATATTGCTCACGTAGGCATTGCCAAAGGCACGTCCACGGAAATCCACAGCAGTAAAATCAACTATGCTGAGCACATAGTCAACATCTACATTGTTCAGTTGGACGATGAGAGAGTCGGAGGGTGTTTCAGAAATGATGCCATTGACTTTGACATAGCGGTCACGATGACTAACCTCCACATTGCGGCATTCGATGGTTTTATCTTGTATATAGATGTCAGCAGGCTTCACCAGCCATGTCTTTTCGTCGAACGAGAGTTGCGACGGCTGTATGTGGATGTGTGTATCGAGTTGCCCGTCTCGCTGCGTGAAAAGGGTGCGTGCCGACAAACTGCCTTCCGACAGTTTCTGATGTTGCTGATTCCAACTTAAGTGAGTCGTCAGGAGGTCGTCATGTGCCAGAGCGTTCAGTTGAGCACGTGTGGTGCCGTTTTCTAATCGCCGGAGCAGTCCGCCATTGACGCGGAAATTCGCCGGCGAACCGTTGTACGTGACTTGGATGTCCTCATAAAGTGTACCTTCGTACTCTACACGAGGCATGTCCAGTTGAATATGAGACGTGTTGCTTTGAGCGTCCAGCCGGCCTGTAATGCGAGCAGGAGTCAGCAACTGAATGTCGGCATCGATAAAGTGGCGTGTCAGCGCATCGTCTGTTACTTCCATGTTGAAGTCAAATGCCGTGTCCATCTTACGTTCGGTCTTCGCCTTATGTATCAGCGATGGCAGATGTTGTGCCAACTGGTTCTGGAAACTGGGTACGATGTCCGTATAGTTAATGTTTCCCACAAACGAAGCATCGATGAAGTCGCTATGGATGACAATATGTTTTTTCTCCACATCCAACTGCTCCGACCTGATGGTGATAGCCTGAGTAGTATAGGTCTGTTCGAGTGTAGTGACGGCAATCGAGTCCAGCACCAGCGTGCCGACGGCTGAGGCAAGGTCTTTGCCTTTCACATTCCCAACAGCAGTAAAACGGAACGTCTCATCTTCATATTGACGGGTGAGGTTCAAGGCGTAGGGCTCCAATTTATTCACGGAGAGTTGCATGTTCGCCTCTAGTTCCTGTTGGGAGGGGTAGGAGAGTGTTCCGTCAAAAATCATCTGAAGGTGCTCGTCATCCACGCTCAGCAAACCAGAATAGCGGTTGGGCGCAAGGGTGCCGTCAATGAAGATATTGTTGTATGTGTAGCCGTTGTAGTCGAAGGCTTGAACATCTCCATACACGTTACCTGTGAGGTGTTGGGTATCAGTCAGTTCTGCATCGACATCCAGATTGAATGCGGCATTACCCAACAACTCGTTCTGCACAATCTGTCCTAATTTCAGGTTTGACGACTCGATGTGAGCCGACAACAACTTCTGCTCGTTCAGTGTATAGTTACCGTTCACCGACAGGTCACCCGCATCGGTCTGGGCTTTCAGGTCCATTAGGACGACGTCGTTTTCTTTGTTGACATGTCCCGTCGCCGAAATTTGTCCCACACGCATGATGGTTGCCTTTGTATCTTCGTCAAGACGTGCTAGATTCAGGATACTGTTCAGACCATTGGGCGACACTTGGAGTTGATGAATTTCGGCATCGATACCCCAATCATTCTGCTGTTGCTTGGCCAGACGTACGTCGGAATGCAACTGTACGGCATGGTCGTCAGTATGGAGTCGGATGTTTCCCAACTTCACCTGCTGTTCATTACCCTCAACGCAGGCTTCCAGAGAGACAGGAGAGGTCTGGTTGGCCAGTTCTACGTAGAGTGGAGCAAATTCTGAAGGAGTGATGTACGAAGGGAGGAGGGTGGTGGAGAACTCATATTGATGTCGCTGGTCGTAGTATTCATATTGGACTTTGAGCATTCCTAAACGCACATCCGACGTTTGTGTCTGCAGATGTAGGCTGTCCATGATGGCAGATGTCTGATTGGCCGCCAGCGATGTCTCAAGATTTTTCAGGGAGAGCCTGGAGTTTTCTTCTATGAAGTTCAGACGACGAATTGACACGTTCAACGAATCCTCGGTGAGTGCCTTGATGGAGGCTGTCAGGCCAAGATGGTTGACATCCAGATGGTTGACATCCAACTGGTTACTTTTCAAAGGCTCGGATAGCACATCATACGTGATGTGAACGTGTCGAAGAATGAGTGAACTGATTTTCAGATTAACGCAGCTGGACTCGTCATCATCTTTTGAAGAAAAAGCGTCGATGATGTACTGGATATTGAGCGGTGAATCAGATGTTTTTCTGTTAATGACGACATGGAGGCCGAACACTTGTGCCGTGGTGATGTTGACATCGCCTTGCAGCAAATTGGGCAGGTCCAGTGTGACTGCCAAGCGGGCTGAATGAATCAGCACCTGCTGACCTTGTGGGTCATACACATCGAGGTCGTCGATAATCAAGCGATTCAGAAATCCGACATCGACGCGGTCAATCGTGATTTTGGAACCGATTTGTCGGGAAAGCAAACGTGCGACACCCTCTCCCATCCCTTGCTGCACGAATGGGAGGTGTAGCAGCAGAATCAATCCTACATACAGAATCAAGATGCTGCAAATGATGGGCCGTAGTATTTTCCGAAGTTTCTTGATGGCTGAAAGAGGGTGTTTTTAGCGACGATGAATCAGTTTACGATGAAAATCTACCATCTTGATGGCGGTAACGGCACAT
>JAIKWU010000083.1 GCA_024684455.1 Bacteroidaceae bacterium
CTGCCAACTGAGCTATTCCCGTGGATAAGTTGGCTCTCCGATTGAAACCAATCAAAGAGCCAACCATTGATTGTATTTCGGTTCTGAAATTAGTCGAACACTTCTGTGATCTGACCCGAACCTACGGTGCGGCCACCTTCACGGATAGCGAAACGGAGACCTACGTTGAGGGCTACGGGGTAGATGAGCTCAACCTTGATTTCTACGTTGTCGCCCGGCATTACCATTTCAACACCTTCGGGGAGAGAAATCTCACCTGTGCAGTCCATGGTGCGGAGGTAGAACTGAGGACGATAGTGGTTCTTGAACGGAGTGTGACGACCACCTTCTTCCTTCTTCAGAACGTAGATCGAAGCCTTGAAGCCCTGGTGAGGTGTGATAGCACCCGGGTGGGTGATAACCATACCGCGCTTCACATCCTTCTTATCGATACCACGGAGGAGCAGACCAACGTTATCGCCAGCTTCACCTTCGTCAAGGATCTTGCGGAACATTTCGACACCGGTAACAACCGACTTAGCGTCTTCACCGAGACCGAGGAGCTGAACGGGGTCATTCACGCGGATCACACCGGTTTCGATACGGCCAGTAGCCACTGTACCACGACCTGTGATCGAGAATACGTCCTCGACAGGCATCAGGAAGGGCTTATCCTTATCGCGGACAGGCTCCTGAATCCACTCGTCGCAAGCGTTCATCAGTTCCATCACCTTCTCTTCCCATTCGGGCACACCGTTGAGGGCACCGAGAGCAGAACCGCGGATGAATGGAGTGTCATCTTCAAACTCATACTGAGCGAGCAGGTCACGCATTTCCATCTCAACGAGGTCGAGCATTTCTTCGTCGTCAACCATGTCGCACTTGTTCATGAACACAACCAGACGAGGAACGTTCACCTGACGTGCGAGCAGGATGTGCTCACGGGTCTGAGGCATAGGACCGTCTGTAGCAGCAACTACGATGATGGCACCGTCCATCTGGGCAGCACCCGTTACCATGTTCTTCACATAGTCGGCGTGTCCCGGGCAGTCAACGTGAGCGTAGTGACGCTTTGCTGTTTCGTACTCAACGTGTGCGGTGTTGATGGTGATACCACGCTCCTTCTCTTCAGGGGCATTGTCGATCTGGTCGAACGACTTGATTTCAGACAGGCCCTGCTTTGCAAGCACTGTAGTGATAGCAGCGGTAAGGGTAGTCTTACCATGGTCCACGTGACCAATCGTACCGATGTTCACGTGCGGTTTGGTTCTTTCAAATTTCTCTTTTGCCATAGCTTAAAATAAAATATATAAGTGATACAATTAAATTCATTTGAGCTGTTACTGAGACTTGAACTCAGGACCTCTTCCTTACCAAGGAAGTGCTCTACCGCTGAGCTATAACAGCCTGTGTCGTTCTGCCGGAGCAGACACATTCAGATATTGGTGGGCACAGATGGATTCGAACCACCGAAGGCGAAAGCCAGCAGATTTACAGTCTGCCCCATTTGGCCACTCTGGAATATGCCCATCAAAACCGTTGCACTTCGAGTGCTTTTGAGCCTCTTGTCGGATTCGAACCAACGACCCCGAGATTACAAATCACGTGCTCTGGCCAACTGAGCTAAAGAGGCTTTTTGAGCCGCTTGCGCGGATAAACCCACGCTAAGCGGCTGCAAAGGTAGGCATTATTTTTCAAACGCCCAAGATTTTTCAAGACTTTTTTTATTTTTTATCTTGTTTTTCCTTGTATCTGGCCAAAGGCTTCTCCAATGCAGCCAGACTTTGAGTGATTGCTTCTTCAAACGTGTCGCAAGTTTTATCGGCGAACAATTCCTCTCCAGGCAGCACAATCTTGATGCTTGCCTCCTTGTTGAGAGCAGTGGCCGGCTTTACGACTTTCAATGACACCTCTACCTTTCTTATTTCGCCACAAAACTTCTCCAGTTTACTTGTCTTCTTCTGGATGAACTCCTGCAACTTTTCTGTTGCATCGAATTTGATTGATTTTACGCTAATTTCCATAGTCTTATATGTTTTAAGGGTTACTTTGAGCGCGGATGTGCGCCCTGATACTCTCTTTTCAGTTCCTCGAACGACAGGTGTGTGTAGATTTGCGTTGTTTCCAGGCTTTCGTGTCCCAGCAGTTTCTGGATGGACTGCAGGTCGGCACCATGGTTGAGCATCTGGGTCGCAAACGAATGCCTGAGTACATGAGGGCTGCGTTTCTGCTGACTGGTCACCAGAGCAAGACTCTCCCTGACAATGCGCTCGACACCCGACGGGGCCAGATTGTTACCAGCATCATTCAGGAAGAAGCGGCCGCCCGTCTTTCGTCCTTCAAACGTTTGGTTGCGTAAAGTCTGATACTTGCGAACCTCAGCCGACAGTTCCTCGCCAAAGGGTATCAGCCGCTGCTTATTGCGTTTGCCTGTCACCTTCAAGATATGTTCGTCCAGCAAGATGTCGGCATCTGTCAGCCCAAGCAGTTCTGCCCGTCGGATTCCAGTCATGTAAAGCATCAGGATAATCAGCCTGTTTCGCACCTCGGGAAAGTCGTTCCCCTCGGCCATCAAATCCAGCAGACGATCCATCTCCTGCTCGCGGACAAACGTCGGCAGCACTTTTGCCTTCTTCGGGTTCATCACCTTTGTCATCGGCGACTGCTTCACCTGTCCCACCAACATCAAATAGTGGTAGAACGTGCGCAGCGCACTCAACTTCAGGCTCACCGACGAGGCTTTCTGCCCGTCCTCGTCGAGCATCTTGATGACCCACTCACGGACCACAGACACATCGACCGTCTTCCACGTCAAGCCCTCATTCAAGCCTTCAAAGAACTCTTCAAACTCTTCCAGTGAGCGACGGTAACTATCAACCGTCTTTTCGGAGCGGTTCCTTTCCGCCCGCAGGTACTCCAGGAAAGAATCTGTACACATCGTCTCGTACGTTTCACACCTCGCGTTCAGACATGCCGTCCGCAGGTTCGGGGATTACGATGCTACGAATTTAGCGATTTTTTCGGATAGCAACCAAATTTTGATGCAAAATTCTTTTGTTTTTTCTCAAAATTGAAGGTTACGCTTGTCGTTTCCGCATCAAATACAATGCCGAAACGACATCCACGGACACCTACTTAGTCCTCCGACTGGTGAAGTTTGTTCACATAGATAGCGTGCTGCATCTTCTTACGGCGGGTCACAGAAGGCTTCTGGAACTCACGGCGTGTGCGCACTTCCTTGATAACACCAGTCTTTTCAGACTTTCTCTTGAACTTCTTGAGCGCGCGCTCAATGTTCTCACCATCTTTTACAGGTACGATGATCATTACGTTTGATTTTTGATAAATAATTAAGTTAAACAATCGTTTCCCTTCCGCAGCCTGAGCCACACTCATCTGTCCGGCACGGCATGTCGGACTACGGAACGGACTGCAAAATTACGGCAAATTCCTTAAACCACAAAACTTTAAGAAGAAAAAATGTGGTTTTCGCCTGTATTTTACGTGCAAACAGGATAAACCTCCTACTCATAATTTCAAATAATGAACAACTTAAGCATCGAATTCTCATTCATCTCCTGTTCACAATAATAACGTGGGTTCGATATAAGCAAAGCCATGCAGGACATCCATCAGTTCCCGAAGGCTTAACATATTGGAATCTTCATGGGGATTTACTGATATATATGTATTCGCCGAACTTACGTATTTATAAGTTATTTTCGCCGAGTCCCGACGAAAATGGATTATGACAATTGATTAGGGGATTTCCGTTATACTTTTGTACCAAAGCGTCCTCACTGTATTGGTACAACTGTTTCACTGCGGTGAAACAAAAATTTCACTGCGCCGATACAAAAGTTTCACCGCAGTGAAACTAAAGTACCTCTGCGGTGGTACAAATACTCACACTGCGTACTGTTTTTCAGCCTGCATAACACTGATTGTTAAGGCAGTTTGAAACACGGATTCGACGGATTTTTAATTTCCTTTATTTTTGCCCGTAAACCGAACTCACGTTAATAACAGTTCATAAAGTTCATGAATCAGATAAAATACTTAAAGATTAAAGAAAAAGAGTCTTGCATCCCTTACCGGACACAAGACCCTTTCCGTACTTTCTTCAAAGAAATCAAGGCAAGACGCTGGATGCCTTGAGCAATAAATACACAATCAAGACGACGATGGAGATTGCGGCTGCGATTTTTCTCGCCCTGCGTTCGTCCTCCATGACAAAATCGCAGACGGCAAAGCCTCCTGAGAAAATCAGGGAGGTCATCACAAGCGCGATGCCGTAGGCCGTAGGGGATTCCACGGGATCGCGCGGCTTGATAATGTCCTCTACCGTGGCGGCACAGACGAGGTAATACAGCACTGCCCCTACAATGCCAAGAACGATACCTACCACCATCAAGATAATTTCTTTCGTAGTGGGTTGAATATAGTCCTCTGCATGATGACGCTTGGCCATTGCCCCGTTCAGTCCCAAATAGATTTCTTTCAACATGGAGAAGCCCAGCGACAGGATGCTGAGAGACATCAGAAAAAAGATGACAAGTCCAGTCATAATCAGTTCACGCTTTAAGGTTCAATTTCCAACTTAATAAATGCTCCCAGTTCTTTCTTGATGCTTTGACACGCATCGCGTTGACAGCTTCTTCACCTCGCTGCCCTTCTTGAAGTTCAAAACTTTCGCTTTATCTGCCGTCGATTTCTTCAAAGTAATTAAGGCAAGATTCTGAATGCTTTGAGCAATAAATAAACAATCAGAATGACAATAGTAACAATCATTATCATCTTTGTTACTTTACCGTCAGTCTCCATCGCAGAAATACAGCAAATACCACCTCCAGTAAAGACAAGAGAGGTCACCACCATTGCAATGCCGTAGGGTATAGGAGATTCTACCGGATGCCGCGGACGAACAATATCGTCTATCGTAGCGACACAAACGAAATAATACAGCACAGCCCCAAGAATAATCAGAATACCTCCTATCAACATTATAAGGATTGCCTTTCGTGAAGGCTTTATATAGTCTCCTGAACGACCTTGTCTTGCCATTAAACGATTTAGCCATTCATAGATTTCTTTTAGAGAGGCGAAACCAAAAAACAAAATGGTGATAGAAACAAAAAATAAGATATTAAGCCCAGTCATAATCAATTCCACACTTTAAGGTTCGAGTTCCAGCTTGATAAACGCCCCCAATTCTTTCTTGATGCTTTGACACGCATCGCGTAGTTCTTCGGCAGGAATGGAATAGATGAATCGTCTGACGATCAGCAGGAGTGCTGTAAACAATCCGATGGAAATCCACGTATTGGTCGAGTCATCTCCGTGAGCGAATATCTTCGTCGTAGATATAAAAACAAAATAAAGGACAGCGGCCACCCAATAGACCCATTGGGTGTTGTTTATTGTGTAATAGAGTTGCAGGCGATACTTGTTGTCACTCTGCTCAATGTCACAATGCAGGTTGTACTCACAAAAGAACAGCCGTCTTTTTGAAAACTTAATCCTGTATTCATCGTCACTAATGTTATAGTATCCCCCTGGCGCAGGAAAATGTTCTTGAATTTTTTTCAAGGTTTCCTCCACGTCCAATGCCGACTTGAAATACATCTCCTCAGCACGCGCTGGGCCTTTGAATGTTTCGTCTTTCATTTCTTTATTGTGTTAGCTGATACTCAATCATAAAAGTTCCTTTACCTTTCTCCATTTCCACGGAAACAGTCTTTGTGTCGGATACAAACCATTCATAAATCATACCCTTGTCGGTTTCAATCTCATGATCAGGCTCACCAAACTCTTGTCGTGCCATATCAAGCAGATGCGAAATTACGCCATCATTAAAGAAATGATACTCCGCTTCAAATACATGAGGGTCTTTGTTGAGCCAGATGGCGAAATGAATAGACCTTACGTCATATATACGTCTCTCTTTTCTTTTGATTTGGCAAGAGACAACGTGTGAATAATCATTCACACCATCCGTCGTCCACTCCTTCCATGTACGGAGATAGTCGCGAACAAAGAGCGTCAAGTCCGACGAGTAATTGCTGTCGCAATAATTCATGAAACTGAGGCAGTCGTTTCGAAGTCTTGCAATGTCCGAATCTATGTCCGACGATGATTCTGGCATATAGCTTTGTGGGTTATACTTGGAATTCTGACAAGAAACAATAACAAGCAGACAAATTAAAGCAGATATTTTCTTCATTGTACACATTAATCTTCATTGATTTAGTACCCAAATGAAAATAATAGCAACATTAACACATACTACTAATAAAGTAATAAGTAAAACTTTTAGCAAATTGCTGTCGAATTCAAACTCTCCCTTAACCGACTTTATAATCAAGTATATGATTACAATGACTGCGGCGATACCAATGGCAACTAATTTTACCATGATGTTAAGAGTAAGATGATTGTTGTTTTGTTAGTAGTTAGAGAAGCAAATTGATTTTGCTTCTCTAACTACCTAAATTCGCCGGATTAGCCTCATAAATAAGAACCACTATACATAACCATTTTGACAGTTAATACCTCCAAAGCAAATATGTAAGGGCGGCACATGTCATTTTCTTCGGACCCATATCTTTAATGTTCTCATTATAGTAGTTCCGTAACTTTGTCATGGATTCAGAGCTTGGGTCATCAAACACATCCAGTAATATGCCATCAATTATCAATTTGCGAACCGTCCATCGAAGCCACGCTGGATAATCATCATTATCACTTATTAACTCGATGGAATCAAAACCAATGCCTTGCTTATGCAGACGAACGATAAGCTTGATATTGGTATAGTTATCATCTTCGGAGAAGATTTTCACCTTAACGTAGTTTCCGTCAACTTCAACAGAACCACTCGTAAACGTATTCCCAGGATGCGCAAGATATAAAATGACTTTATACGCTTGATTATTGTTGTACCTAAAGAAAGATTCCATGCTCTGGGCACTGGCAAATTGAACGCTGACCGTGAACAACAGCAGGGTCACTGCGAGAATATTTCTTAAAGTTTTCATCTTGACACTTGTTTTTGGGGCATAAATAAAGTTGTTGATAATCCATTAGAGGAGTTTCACGTTGACGGCTTCTTCACCACGCAGTCCCTCCTGAAGTTCAAAACTTATGGGCATACCTTTTTCTGCCTTGGCTTTTTCTTCAGGAGACAAACCGTCGAACTTGGTGTAATACTCAGTTCCGTTCTCTCCGACGACAAAGCCAAATCCATGGCCCTTGTCATACAATTCAATCGTTCCTTTCATGACGAAATCATTTTTATGTATTTAATTACTCGACTTTCGCAAGTTGGCTGCCCCTACAGGCGCGAAAACTCACTCGTGAAACTTAAACAGAGTTTTCTTCACATGAATGCTATTGCATATTCACAAACGCCTGCGTTAACGCGCATGCAGCTTTTCTCCCTTTTGATAAACTCTTCCAGGGTTTGACACGATCATATAAGAGGTAAAGAGTATTATCATTATCGTAAGTCGATTGATACATTGTTGGCAAGTTAGCCCAAGCATCAAACGACGGAAAGAATAAATCACCCTCTTTCAAAACCTTTACATCCTTAAAATAAGGTTTGCCATTATAAAAGCTTCTAACTATTTTATAGGTGCAGGTATAGGCAGAGGTACCGTCAAAGCCTATTTCAACAATAATGTCTGGAGATGTTTGTTTAATAGTAAAAGGAGTATTATTTATATTATTTGTAGCATCCACGGGATGTGCACATGCAGCCAACAATGTTACTCCAGAATACTTGAACCACTCGACACAATCACTCCAATCCCACGACTGTGCGTTGGCACCTAAACCACCTAACATGAGTGCGCAGATGAGACACACTCTGTTCCACTTTTGATTCATTCTTTTTGTTTCCATAATGATTAATAATTAAAAGTTAATAAATAGGTGAATAAAAAAACGCATCAACCCAAGTTGTTGATTTGTTCATGAATCTTGGTGCTGAAGGTAAAGGGGTCGCGGATGTGCTTGTAGCGGTTGGTGGCTTCGCCCGTTGTGACCAGGACGGAGCCGTAGCCCAGGATGCGCCCCAGGATGGATTGTTCAACCTGCACGCCCTCACACTTCCGAAGCAGGAGTTCGAACGAACGCCGCATGATGATGCCGCGCTTGAAGATGAGCCTGTGGGTGGTGACTACATACTGCCTGCCGCCGTAGATGGAGATTGCCCAGGCAAAGGCAAAAATCCAGATGCCAAGCACCACACAAACGATGGCGGTGGGGTCAACAGGAATAAAAGCAACGCCAAAAGCACATAACGAGAGTAGAATCGGGCCAATATATACAATGCTATGTAACTTGGCTTCATACACTACCGTTTCGCCACTGATTAGATGATTTTGAATGTATCCCATGATAGAATTAAGGTAGTTAGAACATAATACAAAAAAGCATGGAACTGTATGACTACATCTCCAAGCTGAGGGTCCTGAGAACTACCCGAAAAACGAAAGATGAAATACAAAAATCAGTTCCACGCACATGGCGTGAAGCTGATATGCTTAATCTCCGTTTTTCAAGTTGGCTGCAGTGGCACGCGAGCCTTCTCAAAAATTCTGCAATAATTGAAAATTTCTCAGGTTTTCAGCTTGCAAGAATGAGCATAACGCTTCTATATTAATATGTCGTGAGTGAGTGTTGCCACCCATTCGTTGGCAAATTTACAGCAAAATTATTAAACAACAAAACTTTAAGGAGCATTTTTTGTGTAGAACCCATAATATTGGGTCCTTAAAAAACAAAAAAAACGCACCGCAGTCGAAATTTAAATGGACTGCGGTGCGTTTTTTGCCTGTTTGCTATTGCGTTCTTACCAATGTTACGTCGCGGCTATTGTTGGCTCCAGCCGTATATACGGCCGTCATCTTGTTGCCCGAGATGACGATATTGGTGAGTGTGTATGATGCCCCAGCCATGATGCCAGCATAGTTGCGGTTGCCGTCACATTTGCCAAGCCATGTAGTCAGGGCCAGTTCCTTCATGTCGGGGTCGAAGTTGTTGAATTTGTTCACGTCCCTTCTGTGACTTATATCACTTCCAGTGTAAACGCGCTTGATGTTGGTGATGTAGTTCCCTTCATCCACCTTGCTCAAAGGTATCCAGAAGAGGATGGCGTCGCCGTCGGTCAGTTTCCAGTGGGTACCGATTACGTCGAACGAGATGGTTTCCAGTTCACGCGTCTGCGGTTTTGTATAGACTTGGTGTATCCGATAGGTGCCGTTCTTTAGGAATGTGAATGTCGTGGTGATGCCGTCGTAGGTGTTCATCTTCCACTTGCCGACAATCTGGGTCGCGAGTTTGGAATTCTTCAGACGCTGTGCTTTTGCAGCCTCTTCCTGCTGACGTTCCTTTTCTCTTTCGCTGTCTGTCTTGCCTCCAGAGACATTGTCCCTGGTGCCGTCGGCGTAGATGAAGTAGCCATACCTTGGAGTGAATGTGGTGAAATTCTTCAAGTGTGTCAAGGCGTTGTTAGGAACGGTCAAGTCGAATGTTTCCTCGTAAGTACCGCAGAACACTTTGCCGTCGGGATAGTGCAGCTTCACTTCCGTATCCGATACACCTTCAAGCACGTTGCCATCCTTCAGATGGATTTTTCCGGTGAAGACAGCGTCGTTGCCGAACATCCCTCCGTTAGAAATGACAATCTTGTCACCGTTCTCATATTCCACGGTGACGGTCTTGCCGTATGTGTTCTTTGTCTCTTTCTTGACAGGCCACAGGTCGCGTACAAAAGCATATTGGTCTTCTCTAGGCATTGTGGAACCTCCCAGATTTCCGTTTGCCCTGCTGTTGGAGTCGCCGTTCGTCTGGACGGGTGTGGCAGAGGCGGGCAAGGCATAGTCGCCCATGGGCAGGATAAGTATTGGGTCGTGCTCTTGATAGCCTACAAGATTGCCAATCTTCTGGATGTAGAGCGTCTGTCCAAAGTCGTATTCGTACCAACCGTCGCCCACATGTGTCATCTGGTCGATGTGGATTTTCTCCTTCGAGCCGTTGCGCACGAAACCATTCTCCGAATTTACATTGTAGGTATTGCCTGGTGCGCCTTTGTTGGGCTTCTCTGAAAGGGTGACGTTGAATGCTTTAGGCACGAGTAACGAGCTGATTTCGGCAGGTCTTATCCTCACTTTCTGAAATGGTATGTCCCAGACGTTCTTTGATTCGCTGGTGATAGCCATCCATCCCTGTGCCGAAGCCTTGCCGACACACAGGAGTACCAGCACTGCTATTACGAGAATCTTTTTCATTGTCTTGGTGAATTAGTATTTGGAGAAACTTGTGCTGATGATGTCAGTGACGAGGAAGTATTGATATCCCTCGCTGTCGCGGAGGCTTTTTATTTTTAGAATCATGTCGATATCGGCTCCGTTCTTGAGCATGGCGAAGAGGCGCTTGTCAATGGCTGAGCCTTTCTCTGTCAGGAAGAACGTGCTATTTCCATCGGTGTTATACATACCGCCAGCAGTAAAACCTCTGAAATAGTCGTTGTCGTAGTAAGAGGCATAATGGAAGTATCCTCTGATTTCAGCCGACTGGCCTATCTTGTCCGCCAGTTCGGTATGTGTTACAGGATTGTACTCGACCGTGGCTTCCCAGTCGAGACGGTAGCCGTCGGGCGTCTGCACAGCATAGAAGTTGACGCACTTGTAGATAACGTAGTTCTTACCGTTGAAGCGTCGGAAAGCTTCATTTTTGAGAATCTCCTCAGCAGTCCTGATGGTGGGGCTAAAGCCTTGGTCGGCATAGTATTTCTGCATGATGGGTCGCACGCGTTCGGGCTCCATGACATACCTGAGTGCCTCCTGCCACGAGGTACAGCTGGTGTACTTCTCGATGAGGTCGGCGATGCTGTCACGGTAGGTGGCGGGCTTCTGTGCAGCAGCCGCTCCGCTGGCGAGTTTCTGTTGCAGGGCGGCGATGGTCTGGTTTGCCTGATCCAGTTGTTCGCTCTTAGCGTCGAGCATGGCTTTCAGTTGACCCACCTGCTGGTTGAGGTTGTTGATTGTATTTTGCAGGTCCTGCTTGCTCTGGGCTGAGAGCGACAGAGTGCAAGCAAGCAGCAGACTCAGTAATGCTGACTTTTTCATATCATTTTTAATTTTTTTCAGAAGGGGACGTCGCATCAAAACATATTAAAGTCGTAGTGCAGGGCCACAGTTCCTGTGTTTTTGTCACAGACGAAGTAGTATTTGTCTTTTGTATAGACTTCATTCCCGTCATACGCCCTTTCGTGGTCGGGGGCAGGCGTGTAGCCGGCAGCCTTGACACGTTCTACGAGCACGTTGTAGATGTTTTCGTCCGATACGAGGTATTCACCACTCACGTACATGTCACCCTGTGCACGGAAAACGACCGACATCGACAGGCTGTCTGCATTTTCGGGCTCAATGCTGTAAATGTAGTCTTCCTCGACGAGTTTGGCATTCTTCATAGCGGCCAGGATGGCGAGATCCTTGCGCTCTACCTTGTAGCCTTTCGGCTCGAAGAAGTCGCGCACGTCGGCTTCCGAACCGTCCCAAACGGTGCCTGTCGGCTTGAGGTCTGCGATGCCTTTCTGGTAGTAGTCAACCATTTCTGCCAACTTCTCTATGGAGGGGAGTTGCTCGTCGATCAATGCTTCGTAGTCGACGACTTCTTCCTGTGGCTGCTCTTCGACAGGCTGCGCAGGCTGGTTCTTGCATGCTGTGAAAACTGTGAATGTCAGCAGCGTAAAAAGGGAAATGATGATCTTTTTCATTTTTAACGATAGTTTAGATGATTTTAGTGAATGCCTACTCTGTTGCAGGATTTTCGGCAGTATTCCTTATTGATGCCTGCAAAGTTACGGGTTTTCATCCGACCAAGGCGAAAACCATCCAAACCTTATTCAGTCCAAAAGAAGTCCAAAACGAGTCCAAAACCCGTTATCCTTGCAGCCAAAGCCCGTCAGCAAAGGGATTGCGACCACAATCAAAAAAGTCTGAAAAGTCACAAAAAACGCACCGCAGTCGAAATAAAAATGGACTGCGGTGCGTCTATAGGCACACTGTGGACGAAATCTATTTCGACTGCGGTGCGTTTTTCGACCGAAAAAAGGCCTGATTTTTCAGTTTCTCAACTGCTGGAGAAAATCGAGGTGAGCGAGGTCGAGACGGTCGGCAATGCGCTGCCAGACCACATGGGTTGAATCACTCTTAAAAGTATCTACGCGATAGATGCCAAGAAAAGTAAAGGTGCTATCGGAATTCAGACCACGCATGAAGGTAATGCGCAATTCGTTGGTGCGCATTACTGTAAAGTAGAGATTCTGGTTCTTCTGAAAAATTAGGACGTCGCTGATGGTGTCGGCTTCGGCAGCTGTCGGAGTCCAGTACTCGGTGATGGTGGGACAGAGGCTGTCGGCGTTGCCTTCGTTGTGCCAGTGAGGATGATGGTACTGCGGACTCCAGACGACGACGCCCTGCTGATGAGGCAGTGGTGCATCCCAATAAGTTTCTGTCGGAGTGATGCCGAAGAGGCTGAGATAGTCAACTGGCGACTGGAACATCTGTCCTTTCGTCAAGACAAGCATGTCGTCGGAGCGAGTTGGACGTGTTAAAATATAGACGAGAATCAGGCTCAGGACAGCCACAGGAAGCACTACTGCCCACAGCCATCGGCGGTTGGTAGTCCTCTTAGACATTTGGACTTTCTCGTCTTCAACCTGTTCTGCAATGGGCGTATCTGAGGAAGGAACGTCCACTTGTTCGGCAGCATGTGTGTTTACAAAGTCCTGCCAGTCGGCATTTCCCACAAACTGTGCTAAAATGTCAAGAGTACTTTCGCGTGGCACCGAGCCTTCCTTCAAGTAGCCCCACAACCGCTTAAGCGTGGTACTGCTTACCTTCTGATGAACTTTCTCAAACACCAGTTCTGACAATCGCTCAAAGTCGCGCGGCACACTCATCCGACGGCCTGCCGCCGTTTCGAGTGCCGCACGTAAGTGTGTCAGAGCCTCCTCCTGTACATGCATAAGATGCGTTTATGCTTTGCGAATATAATCGACAATCCATTCACCAACCTCGCGCGTACCGTATTGTGCACCGCCATCGACTTGTATCTCAGGTGTGCGGATATTCTCGTCGAGACTGGCATTGACGGCCTTGCGGATGAGTTTGCCCTCTTCCTGCAGGTCGAAGTACTCAAACAGCATGGCGACGGAGAGGATTTGTGCAAGTGGGTTGGCGATGTTCAGGCCCTTTGCCTGCGGCCAGGAACCGTGGATGGGTTCGAAGACAGGGGTATGCTCGCCAGTCGATGCCGACGGCAGCAGCCCCATCGAACCTGTGATGCACGAACCCTCGTCAGTAAGAATGTCGCCGAAGGTATTCTCGGTGACCATTACGTCGAAGAAACGGGGTTCTTGAATCATGCGCATAGCAGCGTTATCGACATACATAAAGTCAGTCACAACATCAGGATATTGCGGTGCCATCTCCTGCGCCACCTTACGCCACAAGCGACTGGATGCCAACACGTTGGCCTTATCGACAACGGTGAGGTGACGTTTGCGCTTCATAGCATAGTCATAGGCGACACGCAGGATACGCTCTACCTCGCGGCGCGTGTAGATGTTGGTGTCGTAGGCGCGCTCATCACCCTCGAGTTTCTCACCAAAATACATGCCGCCGGTCAGTTCACGGATGCAAATAAAATCAGCACCACGCACCAGTTCATCCTTCAATGGAGAATTGTGTACGAGACAATCGAAAGTAGTAACAGGACGGATGTTGGCAAAAAGACCAAGTTTCTTGCGCATGGCAAGCAGGCCCTGTTCAGGACGCACCTTTGCGGCAGGATTATTGTCAAATTTCGGATCACCAACCGATGCAAAAAGCACAGCATCAGCGTCCATACACGTCTGATAGGTTTCTTCTGGAAACGGGTCACCCACCTCATCAATGGCGTGCGCACCACACAATGCCTCCTTAAACGATACTTCGTGACCGAATTTTTCAGCCACGGCCTTCAGAACAGCGACTCCCTGTTCCATAATCTCAGGTCCGATACCATCACCGGCCAGCACAGCAATTTTCAATTTCATAATAGTCTGTGTTAAATTTTTTGCAAAGTTACGATTAAGCCTGCGGAATACAAAATGAAAGGAAAGAAATCTTTCAAATTCTCATCATTCACCTCACAGCATATACTCATTCAACTTCTCCCACTTCATCAGTCCCATCCACGCACAGGGCACAAAAAAAGAGTCTCCCCGGAGTAATGAACTCCGGAGGGACCCCAAAAAAGACGGCGGCGACCTACTCTCCCGCATTGCGGTGCAGTACCATCGGCGCGCGCGGGCTTAACTGCTCTGTTCGGGATGGGAAGAGGTGGAACCCCGCGGCTATAGCCGCCTCAGTTTTTTTTCACCCGCACTACGGC
>JAIKWU010000017.1 GCA_024684455.1 Bacteroidaceae bacterium
TTCATGTCTATAATATTATAACCGCTGCAAAGTTAAGAATTTCAATACATTACAACGATTTTAGGAGTATATTTGAGCTATAGGCCAAAAATTTATAAGGTGGAGATGGTGTGTTTTAAGATAGTGACCCCTCCGCCCTACGGGCACCTCCCCTTTCCGGGGAGGAGTTCCTGCTACATCTTTTATAATGGTTGGCAGATAAAAACTCCTCCCCGGAAAGGGGAGTGGCGCGAAGCGACGGAGGGGTTGCTAAAAAAAAACTTGTGTCCTACCGCTTCAACCGTATTCCGACGTCGGTGATGCCTTGCGGAGCCGTGTCGCGCAGACGGTGGGTGACGTGAAAACGGTAGCGGTGCTGGGGATTGAGGGTGACGGTACCGACGGTCTGTTCCTGTTGGATGTGGGGTAGGGCTGCGCCTTGTGGCTGGTCGCGGTCGTCGAAAAGGGGAATGTCGATGTCGTGTGTCTCGACGTTGCGGATGCGCTGAATGAGACGTGATGCGGTGTCGGCATGAATCTGTGTGCCGTCGGGTGTGACTTGGCGGCGGATGGTGGTGCGCAGTCGAAGCGGCAGGAGTTCCTGCATCGTGATGCGCAGGGGCAAAGTGCGATAGGGATAGGTATCGAGGGTGCGCACGGCTACGCTCAAGCCCCCCTCTATCTCCCCCTCATAGTGGGAGGTTGCCTTCCCAGCCATTTTGGGGATGATAATGAACGTCAGGGTGTCGCTACGCTGCCAGCCACGTGCTTCAGTGCTCTGATACTCGTGGTAGAGGTCGTTCGTGTCGTCGCAGGAGGACACTGTAAAGTACAAAGTACAAAGTACAAGGAACAACGAAGTGCGGGTCATTGCTGTTTGTTGGATGCACCGTTACGGTTGCCGCCACGACGCTTCTTCTTGCGATTGCGGTCGAAGCGGGTGATGTTGTCCTGGTCGAGCAGGTCGGTCGATGCACTTTCGACGGGCCTTCCATCCTCGGTGAGGGCAGCAGGCTTCTGACCTTCGCGGTTCATCTGTATGATTTCAAAGGCACGGCGGGCACTGATGGTCGATTCGTTAACTAGCGTGTGCTTGTCGGTCGAGTAGGTGATGGTATGCGCGAGAATGTCGGCTTTGAAATAGTAGTAGTCGCTGTCGAGGGTCTGCAGGACGATTTCGCGCGAAGGCAGCCGTTTGAGTGCCTCTACATATTGATCGACCTCGTAGTTGAGGCAGCACTTGAGTTTGGCGCACTGTCCGGCGAGTTTCTGCGGATTGAGGGAGATGTCCTGAAAACGTGCAGCCGAAGTGGAAACGCTGTTAAAGTTTGACATCCAGGTGGCGCAGCAGAGTTCACGTCCGCAGGGACCGATGCCGCCGATGCGTCCTGCCTCCTGACGTGCACCGATTTGCTTCATCTCGACGCGGATATGGAAACGCTCGGCGAGCACCTTGATGAGTTGGCGGAAATCTACGCGCTCGTCGGCGATGTAGTAGAAGATGGCCTTGTTGGCGTCGCCTTGGTATTCGACGTCGCCAATCTTCATCTTCAGCCCGAGGTCGTTGGCAATCTGGCGCGACTCGATCATCGTCTCGTGCTCCAGTGCCTTTGCTTCGCGATACTTGTCCATATCGACGTTGCGGGCTTTGCGGTAGATGCGCTTGAGTTCGTAGTCGGCCTTGAGGTTGGCCTTCTTAATCTGCAGGGGTACGAGACGGCCTGTCATGGTGACGGTGCCGATGTCGTGACCAGGGCTGGCTTCGACGGCAACGATGTCACCCTTCTGGAGGTTGAGGTTGTTGCTGTTGAGGAAATAGCCCTTGCGAGGTGCCTTGAACGTGACTTCGACCACGGGACAGGCATTGGCATTGTCGGGAAGGTCGGCAAGCCAGTCGTAGGCATTCATCTTGTCGGTGTGCTGGGTGCAGCCCTGTGCGCAGAGTTGGTTGTTGCAACGGCCGCAGGTATAGGTTTTCTCTGTCATTTTCGCTCTTTATGATGTTTTTAATTCTTAATGATTCATTGTTTATCTGTTCTTGATGAGGACAATCATCTTGAGCGCGAAATCGAAAAAGACAATTTTGGCATTGGCGTTCTGTTCGATGTCGCGCTGTGCCAATTGGAGTTCGTCCATGATGCCGATGACGTTGCGCTCGTTGATGTAGGGCGCAAAACGCACGGCGAAGTCCGATTCGGCCGCACTCATGTAGTTGAGTTGTTCGCGGTGGAAGTTGTAAATGAAGTTTTCGCGCACCATGTGCTGACAGTAGCGGAGCATGGCTTTCTGCCGCTCGCGTCCCATGGCGGCCACTTGTTCGCTCCACTGCTTCATCTCCTTCACGCGGCGCATGTAACTGAGACGCATGAGCGAGACGAAAAGTTCAAAGTAGTCGTCGTTGTCATCTTGGTTGGTGATGGCACGTAAGGCTGCCGTCATGCTGCCGTCGGCGGTGTGGGCAATGCGATGGGCTTCTTCAGGAAGGATGCCGTACTTGTGCTCGAGCGTCTGCTGGATGTCGTCTTGCGTGAGGGCTGGCACCTCGATGACTTGTGTGCGGCTGCGGATGGTTTGGAGCAGCAGGTCTGGCCGTTCGCTGACGAGCAGAAAGACTGTTTGAGAAGGTGGCTCTTCCAACAGTTTGAGCATCTTGTTGGCACAGACGGCATTCATCTTCTCTGGTAGCCAGACGATGCAGACCTTGTAGCCACCCTGACTGGACTTGAGGGCAAGTTTGGAAGCGATGGCATCGCTCTCACTCTCGTAAATCATCAACTGCTGATTGGTGGCACCACTGGTCTGCATCCACTCGGCATAGCCCATGTAGGGGTTTTGCAGGAGCAGGTCGCGCCATTCCTGTCCGAAGTCGTCGCACAGGCTGGCCTTTCCGCTTTGTTTCTTGTAGATGGGAAATATGAAATGGAGGTCGGGGTGCTGCAGTTTTTCCGCCATGACACACGAAGGACAGTGTCCGCAGGCATGGTCGAGCATCGGCTGCCGTGTGTTGACAGGCGGTGTCGGTTCAGGCTCGCCGAAAAAATCGCCGCCGAACATGTCGGGCTGCTGCGTCATAGGCTCCTTGCCCGAACAGAGCAGGTACTGTGCCAGAGCGACGGCAAGCGGCAATGTGCCTGTGCCTTCCTTGCCACAGAGCATGAGGGCGTGGGGTACATGTTGCTGGATTACGTCGTCGATGAGGCGACGCTTCACAGCTTCCTGTCCTATGATGTCGGTAAAGGTCATGGTCGGCTGTTAGTAAATCTGTTGGGCAATCTGGCAGATGCTATCGACTGCTGAGACGGTGTAGAAGTGGATGCTGGGCACGCCAGCGGCAATGAGTTCGCGGCATTGCTCGACAGCCCATTCGACACCGAGTTGTTGCATCTGCTCGTCGGTGGTACACTTTTCTGCCTCACGCGTCAGTTCGTCGGGCAGATCGACGTGGAACGTCTTGGGTACGACGGTGAACTGTGACAGTTTGGCTAGGGGTTTGATGGCAGGAATGATGGGAATCGTGATGCCGATGCTGCGTGCCCGTTCGACAAACGAGAAATACTTCTGGTTGTCGTAGAACAACTGCGTGATGGCATAGTTAGCACCCATGTCCTGCTTTCGCTTCAGTATCTTCAGGTCGAATTCGAGGTTCGGTGCTTCTTCATGCTTCTCAGGATAACATGCCACGCCGTAGGAAAACGGGACGCCAGGGTGACGGATGGGGCTTCCGTCGATAAAGAAGCCGTCGTTGAAACGGTTGACCTGCTCAATCAACTCGGTTGTGTGCCGATAGCCTCCGGCAACGGGTGTGAAGGTCTTTTCGTCGGGAGCCTTGTCGCCACGTAACAGAAGAATGTGGGTCAGACCCAAAAACTGCAGGTCAAGCAGCATGTACTCAATGTCGTCTTGGGTGGCACCGCTGCATACGACGTGCGGCACGACGGGAATGTCGTACTTCTGCATGATGGCAGATGCCACAGCCACTGTGCCTGGACGGCGACGGATGCGTTGACGGTTGAACGTACCGTCGGGACGCTCCGTGAAGACGTATTCCGAACGATGCGTTGTAATGTTGATGTACTTCGGTGCAAATTCCTTCAAACGGTCAATGGTGCGGAACAGTGCGGTGGTGCCGTTACCTTTGAGCGGCGGCAGCACCTCGAACGAGAAGTTCGTATGGGTCTGGTCTTTGTGTATCAGTTCTGAGATGGTCATGCTTTATTTCAGAGCGTATTTATATTCGACGTTTCCATCGTAGGTTGGTATGGTAAAGACAATGTTGTCGTAGGTCTTGGCATATTCAAACGTGGGTACGCTGACATAGACTTTTTCTGAGTAAGCCTCTTTGTCGGCGGCAGGTTTTTTGTGCAACAAGAGGACATATACTGTTTGTGTGCCGTCGCTCTCAGTGACGACCTTGTCTTCGCAGAGACCGAAGCCGTGATTTTCTGCACCAACAGTCATGAAGCGTATCGTCAGGTTGATGTAGCGGTCTGTACGCCATTGGCTAATGATGTGGACGGGGTCTTTCGGAAGTGTGATGAACTTGTCTTTAGGCTTCGGATGCATGGAGATAACAGCAGCGACTTGGTAAATCTTGACACTGGCAGCGTTGATTTTTTCATACGTGCAGAGACAACGGTAAGTGGTATCGGCTATATCAGCCTTCAACGCATCGTTAGTCACGCTGAAGGCCTCGTTGCGGTCGTTGCGAATGCTGACGACAGCCTTCGAGGAGTTGGTGCTCAGTTCTATCAACTCGGTGATGGCAGACGGGTAGTCCTCAATCTTTTCGTCATCTCCACACGATGCCAGCGTCAACAGCAGTATGCAGCAGAGAAGTGTGTTAAAGAGCGGCTTCATGATTGAAAACAGGATTTGCGTACATGGTCAGAATGCACTGTCGCAGGAACGCAGTGTCAGGATTCTCGAGTTGAACCATCGCTAGCCTCTTCTCAACATAAGCCTCGAACTGCGCTTTCTCAGCAGCCGTATAGTGCGTGTCGTGAACCGTCGTTTCTTGTAACAGGTCTGCGGCTACATAATTGCCGGCGTACAAATGGTAGTGACGGTGAATCTCCTGGTCGATATGTTCGGCGACGGCACGGAAATAGTCGGCCTTGGGCATATCGGTAGGCAGCGTGTCGAGCCAGGCATTGATGCAGGGTGCAGCATGATAGTGTATCTTCCCTTTCCATCCGAAGATGCCTGTGCGCATGTTGTCAAGGTCGTCCTGCTGGCTCTTCTTGAATCCTTCGATGTCGCGTTTGTTCTGCATCTCCTGTGCCTTCAGGTAGTCACAGGGGTCATACTCGTAGGTGATGGCAAGCGGGACGATATTCAGGTTGCGCAGGTCGCCGCCGATGGCCATCATCTTCAGTACGCTTTCCTGGGTGCGGTCGTTGCTGTCCTTGGCACGGCCCTCGCGCTGGGCAATCCAGATATTCTCCTTCTTTTCGTTGATGCAGAAGTGCATGTACTTCGACATGTGTGCCGAAGCGAGCAACATCTGGCGCATCGTCAGGGCTCGCTGTACGATGAACGACTTGTTGACACGCACCAGGTCGCGAATCCAGGGACGGATGAGCAGATTGTCGCCAATGGCAATCTCGACGGTGTTGTAGCCGTTGTCGTGGAGGACATAGGAGAGCAGTGCCGAGTCGAGCACAATGTCGCGATGATTGCTGATGAAGGTGTGGCTGCGGTCGCGTTCACCATCGATAGGCTGGAAGTTCGACGTCAGGCTTGTTGCGGCTTTCTGAAGAAGTTGCTGCAGCATGGGATAGACCATTTTGAGTTGAAACTCCAAATTCGTCTTGCAACTGCGCATACCTTGAGCCAGTGTCTCGGACGGAATGTCGGGAAACACAAAAGCCAGCACTGCCCCGAACTCGGGGTCCGCAAGCAGACGGTCATATACTTCGGGCAATTCCTCTGGCAGGAACGGCCGGATGTCGTCAAAGTCGTGGATGTTCATAGTGTGTCCTGTATGATGTCGGTGAGAATTTGTTTCATTTCCATGCCTGCAGCACGTGCCTGTTGGGGAATGAACGATGTGGCGGTCATGCCTGGTGTCGCATTGATTTCGAGCAGGTTGATGACATCCTTGCCTTCGTTGTGTGTGATGATATAGTCAACGCGCATGATGCCACGGCCACCGAGAATTTCGTAAATGGCTTTGGTGAGGGCCTGTACCCGCTTCGTCGTGTCGTCCGACAGACGTGCAGGGGTGATTTCGTCCACCTGTCCGTTGTACTTGGCATCGTAGTCGAAGAACTCGTTTTCGCTGACCACTTCGGTGATGGGCAGCACGACGGTACCTGTTTTCTTGGTGCGATAGACGCCGTTGGCAAGTTCCGTGCCGTCGAGGAAGGCTTCGATGAGCACTTCGTCACACTCTGTCTTTGCCTTTTCAATAGCCGCTTCAATGTCGTCTTGCGTCTTACACTTGGTCACACCGAAACTGCTGCCTGCGCCATTGGGCTTTACGAAACAGGGCAGACCCACACGGGCGACGATGTCGGCAGGACTGACCTTTTCGTCGCGGAGCAGTATGCTTTCTGCCACTTTGACTCCGAATCCCTTGAGGTATTGGTTGCAGACAAACTTGTTGAAGGTGAGGGCTGACACCAGCACGTCGGCCGACGAGTAGGGTATGCCGAGCAACTCGAAATAGCCTTGAAGAATTCCGTTCTCGCCTGGGGTACCGTGAATTGTGATATAGGCGTAGTCAGGGCGGATGGTCTGTCCTTTCTCGTTCGGGAACGTGAAGTCGTGGCGGTTGACGGCTTCTGTTCTGCCGTCTTCCAGATGAACTTCCCAGCCGTCCTTTTTCATCTCTACAATATAGGGCTCAAACAGTTCGCGGTCGAGCCATGAACTGATGCCGGCTGCCGAGCGCATAGACACTTGGTGTTCGCTGCTACCTCCACCGGCGACGATTGCAATGGTCTTTTTCATTCTCTTTTTTATCTTGTTAATCGATGTTCTGTGTGTAGTTACGCCATTTGCTGACGAGTGCTTCTAAGTCGGCAGGCAGTTCGCTGGTGAAGTACAGTTCCTTGCCAGTCCGTGGATGACGGAAACCCAATGTCCGTGCGTGCAGGGCTTGACGGGGGCACACTTTGAAGCAGTTCTCGACAAACTGGCGATACTTTGCTGTGGGGGTGCCACGCAGGATTTCCTGTCCTCCGTAACGTTCATCGTTGAAGAGCGTGTGCCCGATGTGCTTCATGTGAACGCGAATCTGGTGTGTCCTGCCTGTTTCAAGAATGCACTGTACGAGAGTGACGTATGCAAACCGTTCCATCACGTGGTAGTGTGTGACGGCAGGTTTTCCGCATTCGTTGTCGGGTGGCAGCACCGCCATTTGCAGACGGTCCTTGGGGTTGCGTCCGATGTTGCCTTCAATGCGTCCGTCGTCATGGTCGAAGGTGCCCCATACGAGGGCGTTGTACTCGCGCTTTGTCGTCTTGTTGAAGAACTGCAAGCCGAGGCTCGTCTTGGCGTCGGGTGTCTTGGCAATGACCAGCAGGCCTGAGGTGTCCTTGTCGATGCGGTGTACCAGCCCGATTTCAGGGTTGTTGACGTCGTAGCGCGAGTCTTCCTTGAAATGCCACGCAAGGCCGTTTAGCAGTGTTCCTGTCCAGTTGCCTACGCCAGGATGGACCACCAGTCCTGCAGGCTTGTTCACCACCAGGACGTCTTCGTCTTCATAGACGATGTCGAGCGGAATCGGCTCTGGCTCAATGGAGTTTTCGTAGTAGGGACGGTCGAGCATCACCTTGATGACATCGCCAGGCTTGACTTTGTAACTGCGCTTGACGGGCTTTTCATTGGCCATGATAAAACCTGCGTCGGCAGCCCGTTGCACACGGTTGCGACTGATGCCGCTGAGGTGCTCGATGAGGAACTTATCGACGCGCATCGGCGTCTGTCCCTTGTCGGCCTCGACGCGATGGTGCTCGTAGAGTTGCGACTGTTCGTCCAGTTCCTCGTACTCCATGTGTTATAATTCGATGTCGAAGCCGCCGTCGTCCACTATGCCGAACGTATCGACCTCGAGTGTGTCGAGTGGTATGCCTGCTCCGACAATGAGGGTGAGTGCTCTGTCCACCGACACCATGTCGCCGCCATAGACGTTGTGTATGCCCTGCTTGATACCGATGACCAGGTCTTCGGGCTCGCCATCGACGTATTGTGTGGGTGCCAGATGAAAACCGAGTTGCTTGAGTTGACCTTCTGCGATGCGGACGGTGACGTTGCGAATCAGGTCTGGCATACGAACGGGTGCCTTGCCCTTACGGTTGATGGTCAGATAGACGATACGTCCGCTCTTCACTTCGCTGCCGCCCTTGGGCACTTGTGAGAGCACGGTGCCTGGAGGAAAACTCTCGACATAGTCTGAGTCGCTGACGATGGCGATGAGCCGGCTGTCGTCGAGCATTTCTTCGGCGGTGAAGGCCGGCATACCTACCACTTCAGGCACTTCGACCTTCTCTCCGTGATGGGTATAGACGCCGAGCGCGTAGAGGATGCCAACGGGGATGGCGACGAGCAGGATCACTGCCAGTAGGACGTTCAGCCAGAATATAATTCCTTTTTTTCCTGTGAAATACTGTTTCATAAACTTGGTTTGAGAGATTCATCGGGTAGCCATTGGAACGAATGAACGGGCCTGTAACTTCCCTATAACTTCTCTATAAAAACTTTTATCATTACATTCCTGCCTTGAGTTCGTTCGAGATGACTTCTTCGCCAGGGAATCCGATGTGCTTTGCCTTAACGTTGCCATCTTTATCGACGACGACGTAGGTCGGTATGCCTTGGCTTTCGAACTGCTTCAACAGCGTGCTCCACTGGTCTTCTGTCACGTAGTAGTGGTCGCCGTGGATGTCGGCAATCATGTTCTTCCAGAGGCCTTCGGGACTGCTGGGCCCAGTTACGTAGATGAAGGTTGCCTTTCCTGCCAGTTCAGCCTTGACGGGCTTGATGGTCTCCATTGCACGTCGGCAGGGGCCGCACCATGTTGCCCAGAAGTCCACCAGCACGGGCTTGCCCTTGTAGGGGGCAACGATGGACTTAAAGATGTTCTCGCCCGTCAGTTCTGGAGCGATGGCCATGACGCGGTAGCCGCCTTTTGAAGCATTGTCGGCGATTTTCTTCTCCAGTTCGGCATTCTTGGCAGCCACGGTGTCGTAGAAATTCGGTGCATCCTTCTGCAGGGCATTCAGTTCGTCGGCTGTCAGCGGTTTGAAGTCGGATATTTGCTGCATGGCCTGACGTGCCTTCTGGATGGGTTGCTGTTTCATGGAATCTACTTGCGGCTGGAAAGCGGGATTCTCCTGTGCGAGACGTTCGAGGATAGGCAGCGTCGCATTGTTCATCACGGTGTAGGGCTGCCATACGGACTTTCCAATGCCGTAGGCGAGCAGGTTGTCATAGTAGCCTTCAGGCACGGTGTATTCCTTGAAATCCTTTTTCCCGTTGAGGGCTGCCAGCGTCTGCAGCGATTGGAAGATGCACAGTTCCTGCTGCCAGTCGGCCTGCATCAGAAGGGTTGTCTCGGAACTGAGTCCCTGGGCAATGAGGTCGGCATTGGCTTTCTGGTAGGTGTCGAGGAGCAACTTTTTATATTCGGCCGGCTGCATTCCCTTTGCTTGTTGCATGACGGGCTGGAGGAGCATCCGAGGGTTGGGCAGTTTGAGCAGTTCGTTGTTGGTGAGTGTGAAGGGACCGCCAAAGCCGAACACCTCGCTAGTGTCGGCCTTAGCCTTCAGTTTCGCGAGGTTGATAAAGACGGCATTGTGCGCGGCTGGCTCTACGAAGAAGTTGATGCGTTGCTCGCCTGCCGATAGGATGCAACGTGTGGGTGCCCACATTTTTGCCTCGCCGTGGAAGGTTCCATCGGCACTGACGGTTAGCGGCGTGACGACTTCCTCACCTGTGACGGCATCCTGGAACACCCAAACGAGTTCGGGAACGTCCTTCACATCGGACATGCCCTCGACCTTGCCTTCGAGGGTGGTAGTCTGCAGTTGGTAGTCGAACGGCTTGAATCTCACACCAGGCTTCTTGTCGTTGTCCGAAGGGGTGGATGGTTCGTCGGGCGATTTGGTATTGTTGCTGCAAGCCATAGAAGTTGTGCAGAAGAGTACGGACAGTGCAGAAAACAATGTGGTGAAAAATCCTTTCTTCATTTCTGTTTCTGTTTTTAGTAAATCCTTGCAAAGTTACAAAGAAAAAATGAAAATAGGCGCACGCGCGCGCATGAATTTCTCTTTTCTGTAGATTTTTGGTGCAAATCGGGTGAAAGTACAGGGCAACGAGCCATGTAAAACACGCTCTTCATCACGATTCGTTCACACTGCAGTGTAAAATCCGTGGTCTTTAGGCGGGTGTTGGAGAGAGCCTATAATCCGTTAATTTGCAGTTTGCTATGCAAAAAAGAAGGAGGACGCACCGAAATGCGTCCTCCTTCATACCGTTCGACGGCCTGTGAGACAGGTCATCATTTGCCGTGATGCTCGCTGCTGACAGAGAGTTTGGCACGACCCTTCTTGCGACGTGCAGAAAGTACGTGGCGACCATTCTTGGTCTGCATACGCTGACGGAAGCCGTGCTTGTTAACGCGCTTACGGTTGTGGGGTTGGAATGTACGTTTCATCTTTTTTCTATTTTTGGTTGTTATTGATTATTGGCACACTTTTTCTTCCAGCAGACACAGACACTTATACGGCCCAAAATGCGCATTTTGAGCCCCCAAAAAGTCGCTGTATCTCAGAATCAGCGTGCAAAATTAGTGAATTTCGTTAAATTGACCAAGAATTTTAACGATTTTACGCTACTTTTTTTGTCATTTTATGGAAAAAGCGTAATTTTGTACCCGATAAAAGCGAACTAAAAGTCAAAAAACTTAAACATTATGTTAGCAGGAGACATCAAGAAAAATGTGTGCCTTCGTATCGACGGCCGTATCTATGTAGTAATTGACTTCCTTCATGTGAAGCCAGGAAAGGGAAACACCGTGATGCGTACCAAACTGCGCGACGTGCAGGACGGACGTGTGCTTGAGCGCACTTGGATCGTCAGTGCCAAACTGGAGGACGTGCAGGTGGACCACCGCCAGTTCCAGTTCCTCTACAAGGAAGGTGAAGACCTCGTGTTCATGAACAACGAGACCTTTGAGCAGGTGAACATCCCCGCCAACGTCATCGACGGCGTCGATTTCCTCAAGGAGGGTGAAAACGTGATGGCTACCATCGACTCAGCCTCCGACACCATCCTCACCGTTGAAATCCCCGTGAAGGTTGTCCTCAAAGTCACATATACCGAACCTGGCCTCAAAGGCGACACGGCTACAAACGCCACAAAGCCCGCCACCGTCGAGACTGGTGCTGAAATCCGTGTGCCGCTCTTCATCAACGAAGGTGACATGATTGAAATCGACACACGCGACGGCTCGTACGTGACCCGTAAGTAATGTCAGAATCCTGACATTCCGCATTTGTCAAGGATTTTTAAGGATTTTAAGGATTTGCTTTTCTGTGCTCCTACAGGAAGTAAAAATCCTTAAAATCCTTAATTATTTATGTTGTTCGCGTGCGTATGTGCGAGAAAAGTCGTAACTTTGCATCTTGAAATAATGTGTAGGTACACATGCGCATCCTGAAGCGTCTCGATATATTCATTCTGAAGAACTTCTTCACGTTGTTCATGGGAACGTTCATCATCAGCCTCTTTGTGGTGATGATGCAGTTCTTGTGGAAGTACATCGACGATCTTGTGGGAAAAGGCCTCGGCCTCGATGTCATCGGAAAGTTCTTCTTCTACGCCGCCGAGACACTCGTGCCGATGGCACTACCCCTTGCCATCCTGCTCGCCGCACTCATCTCCTTTGGCAACCTCGGTGAACGTCTGGAACTGCTCGCCATCAAGGCTGCAGGAATTTCGCTGTGGCGCACGCTCCGTCCCCTGGCACTGCTCATGGTGCTGCTCACAGGCTGGTCGTACTATTTTCAGGACGTTGTCGCACCCGAGGCACAGCACAAACTCATGCAACTGCTTTTCTCGATGCGCCAGAAGTCGCCCGAACTCGACATCCCCGAGGGTGTCTTCTACGACGGCGTCGAAGGCATGAACCTCTTTGTTCAGAAGAAAAACAAGGAGACAGGTATGCTCTATGGCGTCATCATCTACAACTTCCGCGACGGCGTGAACAACGCCCACATCATCCTCAGCGACTCGGCCCGCCTTGAAACCAGTGCCGACAAGCAGCACTTAATGCTCAACATGTTCAGCGGCGAGCAGTTTGAGAACATGAACTCCAACGCCATGCAGACAAAGGAGGTGCCTTATCGTCGCGAAACCTTCATACGCAAGCACTTCATCATCGACTTTAACCAGAATTTTGAGATGTCGGATGCCGACTTCTCCACCTCTGCGCGCACGAAAGACCTTGCCCAGTTGCGTGTCGGCATCGATTCGCTGACGCAGGTTATTGACAGTACGTCGCGTGCGTTCTCGGCCGACATGCAGCGAGGCACGCTGTACATTCCCAATGTGGACCGCCCAATGGTTGACGAAGTCATGCTCAACGACAGTCTGAACAAGCCGCAGGCGGCGGCCGTCGCACCGCAGGACATTGACATCGACACGCTTTTTGCCCATCTGCCACCCTCCAAACAGGTGTCGGCAATGCTACGTGCACAGAACAAGACTGTGCTTGCCTCGATTGACATGCAGTACAGGACCGACGTGATGGAATCCTATGCGAAGGAACTGCGTCTGCACCGCATACAGATTTGGCAGAAGATTACGCTGGCACTGGCTTGCCTCGTGTTCTTCTTCATCGGGGCGCCGCTTGGTGCCATTATCCGCAAAGGCGGACTGGGTATGCCAGTCGTTGTGGCGGTCATTATCTTTATCTTCTACTACATCGTCAATTCGCTGGGGTACAACTTGGCGTATGGCGGCACGATACCTCCGTGGTTGGGCATGTGGTTCAGTACGGCTGTGCTGGCTCCTATAGGCGCCTTCTTTACCATCAAGTCGAACAACGACAGCGTCGTCTTCAACATGGATGCCTACACGCAGTTCTTCCGCCGTCTGTGGGGCATCCGAACGAAGCGTCACATCGTGCGCAAGGAAGTCATCATCAACGACCCGCAGTATGCCGAAATGGCTGTGTTGTTGCAGCAGATTGTGGAGGAGGCACGCGACTATCGCAACACGCACAACCTGCGCCGTTTCCCTCACTATTACAAGGTGTTCTTCCGTGTTGAGCGCGATGAAAGCATCGAGCATCTCAGCCAGCAACTCGAATACAGTGTCGATGCGCTCTCCAACAGCAAGGACCGCTATGTGCTGCGCGAACTCAATGCCTTCCCTGTGCTCGACCCACATGCCCACACCGCACCGTTCCACAACAAGTATTGGAACATGGTGGCTGGCATCCTGTTCCCCATCGGCATCATCCTTGTGTTCCGCATGGCACGTTTCCGCAACCGCCTGCGGCGTGACCTGCGTCAGATTATCACCACGGGTGAAAAGATTTCAGAAATGTGTAAAAAACTATCATAATGGACAAAGTAACATTTGCAACGATAGAGTCCGCTATCGAGGATTTTAAGCAGGGAAAGTTCGTTATCGTCGTCGATGATGAGGACCGTGAGAACGAGGGCGACTTCATCACGCCGGCCGAGATGATTACACCCGACAAGGTGAACTTTATGTTGCGCGAGGGCAGGGGAGTGCTCTGTGCGCCCATCACGATTTCACGGGCACGTGAACTTGAACTTCAGCACCAGGTCGAGGAGAACACGTCGATGCTCGGTACGCCGTTCACCGTCACGGTCGATAAACTTGAAGGCTGCTCGACAGGCGTCTCTGCCCACGACCGTGCCTCGACGATTCGCGCCTTGGCCGACCCTACGTCAAAGCCAGCTGATTTCGGACGTCCTGGACATATCAACCCGCTCTACGCCCAGGACAACGGCGTGCTGCGCCGTGCCGGACACACCGAGGCCGCCATCGACCTTGCCCGTCTTGCCGGACTTCGTCCCGCAGCGGCTTTGATTGAGATTCTCAATCCCGATGGAACGATGGCACGGATGCCCGAACTGAGGAAGAAAGCAGAGGAGTTCGGCTTGAAAATCATACAAATCAAGGACCTCATCGCCTATCGTCTCGAACGTGAATCGTTGGTCGAGAAGGGTGTCGAGGCAGACCTTCCCACCGAGCACGGCCACTTCCGCATCATTCCGTTCCGTCAGAAGAGCAATGGTCTCGAACACGTTGCACTCATCAAAGGCACATGGACCAAGGATGAGCCCGTGCTCGTGCGGATGCATTCTTCGTGCGTCACGGGCGACATCTTCGGCAGCCAGCGTTGCGACTGCGGTGAGCA
>JAIKWU010000065.1 GCA_024684455.1 Bacteroidaceae bacterium
TTCGACGGCAAACTCTACCTCGAACTGGGCGGCAAACTCTTCGACGACCACCACGCCGCCCGAGTGCTGCCAGGATTCCTGCCCGACTCCAAACTGCGTATGTTCAGCCAACTGCGCGACCAGTTGGAAATCGTCATTGTCATCAGCGCCGACGACATCGAGCGCAACAAGGTACGTGCCGACCTCGGCATCACCTACGACGAGGATGTGCTGCGTCTGCGCGACGAGTTCATGCAGCGCGACTTCATGGTTGGCTCCGTCGTCATCACCCACTACAACCACCAGCGAGCCGCCGACCAGTTCCGCCGCCGTCTGAAGCGCATGGGCATCCCCTCCTACGTCCACTATCTCATCGACGGCTATCCGCACAACGTCGCTTTGATTGCATCGGACAAGGGCTTTGGCAAGAACGACTACGTCGAGACCACACGTCCCCTCGTCATCGTCACGGCTCCTGGTCCTGGCAGCGGAAAGATGGCCACCTGCCTCTCCCAACTCTACAACGAGAACAAACGTGGTGTGCGTGCCGGTTATGCCAAGTTTGAGACCTTCCCAGTGTGGAACCTGCCGCTGAAGCATCCCGTCAACATCGCCTACGAAGCCGCTACGGCCGACCTCGACGACGTGAACATGATTGACCCCTTCCACCTCGAAGCCTACGGCAAAATCGCCATCAACTACAACCGCGACATCGAGATTTTCCCCGTGCTCAACGCCCTGTTCGAAGGCATCTACGGCGAAAATCCCTACAAGTCGCCTACCGACATGGGTGTCAACATGGTGGGCTTCTGCATCAGCGACGACGAAGTATGCTGCCAGGCCAGCCGCGATGAAATCATACGCCGCTACTACGCCGCCACCAACAAACTCGCCGACGGCGCTGACAACGAGGCTGAGGTACAGAAACTACGCATGCTCTTCAACCAGGCAAAGATAACCACCGCCGATCGGCGCACCACCGTTGCCGCCAACGAGCGCAAGGAACGCGACGGCGACCATGCCGCAGCCATCGAACTCAACGACGGCACCCTCATCACCAGCGGCACGTCGTCGTTGCTCGGCTGTGCGGCTGCCCTCATCCTCAACACCATCAAGCATCTGGCAGGCATCGACCACCGCCTGCAACTCATTCCGCAGTCGATGATTGAGCCGATTCAGAAGACGAAAATCGAATATCTCGGCGGCCACAACCCTCGTCTGCACACCGACGAGGTGCTCGTTGCCCTCAGCGTCCTCTCGCAGTACGACGAACGCTGCCGACGTGCCCTCGAGAGTCTGCCACAGATGCGCGGCTGTCAGGTGCACACCACCATCATGCTCGGCGAGGTGGACCGCAAAATCTTTAAGCGGCTCGGCTGCGACCTCACCTGCGACCCTGTGAAGAAGAAATAAAGAATGCGCGAGGTCGCAGAGCAGATGAACAGAGGGTTCTCTGCATTTTTTCTTACAAACGCTTACGTGCGCGGCGTGGAAATCAGCAACGTGATTTCGGACAGCGTGGGAATCACGATTTCACATCCCAACGAACTGATTAAGTCTTACCAGAGTCCCCCTTCAGAGCTGCAGAGTGAGCGGAGAAACCCACTTCCACCCCTGCTCTGCGCACGCTGCGGCTCTGCGTGAACTTTCGTTTGTCAGCGTTCCGAACCACAAACTTACCTGTTCCGTACTTCAAACTTATCCGTTCTGCCGATAAAACTCAAAATTTAACTTAAATTTGTATAAACACAACTTAAATTTGGCGAAATTTAACTTAAATTTGTGCAAACATAACTTAAATTTTGAGTTTGAAGTGCAGTGTGGATGAGTATATGTTGGAAAACGGGGAAAAATGAGGTGCTGCGTGGCGGCAAATGGACTGCACTTTGGATTTTTCGTAACTAAACATCGTGTATTTTCGGAAATTTGTCGTATCTTTGCGTCCGGAACTATAAACATTGATTATAATGAAACAATTGTTAACCTGTGTCGCTGCCCTGCTGATACTCGGCAGCACCATTGTCAAAGCGCAAGAACCTGTGAATATCGGTAAACAACACCCGCGGATTGAGAACCGCACCCTGTCGCCTGAAGTGCTCTGGGCGATGGGGCGCATCGGCGGCTATGCTGCATCGCCCGAAGGAGGCATGATTGTCTATAACGTGGCGTATTACAGCGTCAAGGAGAACAAGAGCCACCATGTGCTCTATGTCATGAACAGCGACGGGACGGGACAGAAGAAACTGACGACCTCTGCCAAGAGCGAGACTGATGCTGCATGGATTGACGGCGGACAACGCATCGCCTTCCTCACGGGCGGACAACTGTGGACGGTAAAACCCGACGGAAGCGAGCGTCGGCAACTGACGAACGACGCTACCGACATCGAGGGGTTCAAGTTTGCTCCCGACGGAAAGCATGTCATCCTGCTGAAGAGCCTGCCCTACCACGGCAGCATCAAGGAGAATCCCAGCGACCTGCCAAAGGCAACGGGACGACTCGTCACCGACATGAACTATCGCCACTGGGACCACTACGTCGAGAGCATCACCCATCCGTTTGTGGCTTCGCAGAAGGCTGATGGCACGTTTGATGAAGGCAAGGACATCCTGGAGGGCGAGCCATACGAATGCCCGACGGCACCGTTTGGCGGCATCGAACAGTTGGACTGGAGCAAGGACTCAAAATGCGTGGCCTATACGTGCCGCAAGAAGGAGGGTGTGGAATATGCCATCTCGACCGACACCGACATCTACCTCTACGACATCACCACAGGCTCAACACGCAACCTCTGCAAGAGCGGCATGGCGCTGCCCAAGAGCGACCCGACCAAGACGATGCAATTCCAAGCCATCAACAGCCCTGCCTACGAAAACGAAAACGTCGGTTACGACACCAACCCGCAGTTCTCGCCCGACGGCAAGAGTGTGGCCTGGCTGTCGATGAAGCGCGATGGCTACGAAAGCGACCGCAACCGCCTGTGCATCTACGACCTGGCGACGGGTACGAAGAACTATATTACCGAGCAGTTCGACTCGAACGTCGATGACTACTGCTGGGCCGACAACAAGACGCTCTACTTCATCGGCGTGTGGCATGCGACAGAAAACCTGTACCGCACAAACCTGAAGGGCGAAGTGGTACGACTGACCGACGACATCGCCGACTTTGGCTCGCTGCAGATGCTCGGCAAAAAGCAGATTGTGGCCGAACGCCACGACTATTTCCACCCAGCCGACCTCTACGCCATCACCCCTGGGAAAGACATCAAATCAACTAAGATTCAGCAGATTACCGAGGAGAACAAACACATCCTCGACGGCCTCGATGCGGGCAGCGTGAAACAGCGCTGGGTGAAGACCACCGACGGCGGCGATATGCTTTATTGGGTCATTCTGCCACCTCACTTCAACCCCAACGCCAAGTACCCCACCCTGCTCTTCTGCGAAGGTGGTCCACAAAGCCCTGTCTCGCAGTTCTGGTCCTACCGCTGGAACTTCTACATCATGGCCTCGCAAGGCTACGTCATCATCGCTCCCAACCGCCATGGTCTGCCGGGTTTCGGTTCGGAATGGTGTGAGCAGATCAGCGGCGACTGGACAGGCCAGTGCATGAGCGACTACCTCACCGCCATCGACGACGCAGCCCAGAACCTGCCGTACGTCGACCGTGACCGCATGGGTGCCGTCGGTGCTTCGTTCGGCGGCTTCAGCGTCTATTATCTCGCAGGCCATCACGACAAGCGCTTCAAGTGCTTCATCGCCCACGACGGCGCCTTCAACCTCGAATCGATGTACACCGACACCGAGGAAGTATGGTTCTCGAACTGGGAGTACGACGATGCCTACTGGAACAAAGACCAGACGGCACGTGCCCGTAAGACCTACGACAACTCGCCCCACCGCTTTGTGGACCAGTGGGACACGCCCATCCTCTGCATCCACGGCGAGCTGGACTACCGCATCAATGCCAACCAGGGCATGGGTGCCTTCAACGCCGCCCGTCTGCGTGGCATCCCCGCCGAACTCCTCATCTTCCCCGACGAGAACCACTGGGTGCTCAAACCCCAGAACGGCATCCTCTGGCAACGCACCTACTTCAACTGGCTGGACCGCTGGCTGAAGAAATAGTACAAAGGCAAACATCAAAAAAAACGCTGAAACCTTTGCGCTTCAGTGTTTTTTCTTTAACTTTGCAACGAAACTAAAACAAAGCCTTATGACAAGCGTAGCACTTAACAACCTTTGGAATTACATACAAGGCCTGTCGCTCTCTGCCCGCAATGAAGCATGGCTGGCACAACGCCTTCAAGAATCGTCTCTTGCAAAAAAGGCTCGCAAGAAAGACGACGCCTGCATGACTCGCGAAGAGTTCTTCAAAATGCTTGACGAGTCGGAGCAGCAAATCGAACGTGGAGAAGGAGCAACTATGCTCCCAAACGAAGACTTGACGACTTTCTTGAAGCGACAAGGGTATGACATATAAGATTCATTATTCCCCAAAAGCCCAGATTGACTTGTCGAGATTGGCGAAAAATGAACCTTCTGCGTATAAGAAGGCAGCCAAATTCATTGAAGAATTAAAACTGCATCCTACCACAGGTACAGGCAAACCAGAACCCCTCAAAGGTGACCCGAAGAACCGTTGGAGCCGCCGCATTACCCGTAAGCATCGCCTCATCTACCGCATCTTCGAGACAGAAGTCTATATCGACGTCCTCTCTGCTTATGGGCATTATGAGGACAAGTAAATAACAATGATTCTTCTCATCAGCGATGACGTGATGCGAACAGGAGCGACCATGTTATAATTCCATTTCAGAGAAAAGCACAATCGGAAGGATTTGCTGGTAAACAGCGTCATCCTTCCGATTGTGTTTTAAACAATGAATCATATACCTAATTCACTCATTCTTCATTCTATCTTTTGCAACATGAGTGTACAAGAAGTCTTGTCATCCAAAGTTCCGTTCATTCGCACCGAAAGCATCGTTCCATTTTGAGACAACAAGGTATAAACAAACATCGGCTCACCACTTTTTGCGTAATAAGTGCATACTCGCCCGTTTTCAATCTTGTAGGCGTCTTCCATAGAAAACCAACCATTGCATGTGCCGTCTGCCTTAAATACCATTTCGACGCCAACTTTTAAGTCAACATGTCCACTTTCACCAGAAATACTGGCAATCTTCCACTTTCCAACGATAATTTCCTGGGTAAAAGACATAGAAGGCTCCTCATCCTTGTCACTACCACATGCTGCCAAACCGATGCTCAACAAGATGGCCATCATTGAATTAAAACACTTTCTCATAATGATATCACTTCACCGTGATGCGTAGGGCTGAATAAATAAAGATAAAGAGCAGACATTGTCCACGAATATCCGAGATTTACCATAACCTTACTCAAACATCACAGAGATGCCTGCGCATTAAACGCAACCGCTCTGTTAATAATTGGCCCGGTTATTTCGAAGAGGTAATTCGGATATGTGGAGCCTAACATGTCATGCTTCTTTCGAAACACGTTGCAAATATACACAACATCAATGGCTTTTGCAATAGTTATGCAAGGATTTCTATAAAAAAGATGGAGAAGTGGAAACATTTTCTTGCCGTTATCGGCAAAAAAACGTATCTTTGCAGAGTTTTTGATTCTAATTCTTGCCGATAGTAGAAAAGAGATGGGTTTTATTTCAGTCTCAGACTTTGCGAAGAAGCACGGGATTTCGGAACGGACAGCCCGAAACTACTGCGCTATGGGAAAGATTGACGGAGCATTTCTGACGGGTAAGACATGGAGCATCCCTAAAGATGCGAAAGTACCGCAGAGGAGGAATGCCCGTCAAAACGTCATGCCACTCTTGGCTGTTTTGCGTGAACAAAAAGCCGCCAGTCTGAAAGGGAACATCTACCACAAGACGCAAATAGACCTGACGTACAACTCGAACCATATCGAGGGCAGCCGGCTGACACATGAGCAGACTCGATTTATCTTTGAGACGAACACCATCGGCATGAGCGACGGCGCGGTCAATACGGATGACATCGTTGAGACTATGAACCATTTCCGCTGTATCGACTACATCATAGATACAGCCGACGAACGCCTCGGTGAGACATACATCAAACGACTGCACGCCATGCTGAAGTCGGGTACGTCGGACAGTCGCCGCGAGTGGTTTGCCGTCGGCGACTATAAACGGCTTTCCAACGAGGTTGGCGGACAGATGACCAGTCTGCCAGAAGATGTAGAGAAGGACATGAAAGAACTCCTTGCCGACTATCAGACGAAACGTCAGCCAACGCTCCACGACATTCTGGACTTTCACGTACGGTTTGAACGCATCCATCCTTTCCAGGACGGCAACGGACGTGTAGGGCGTCTCGTGATGTTTAAGGAATGTCTGCATTTCGGCATTATCCCCTTCATCATCACCGACGAACTCAAACTGTTCTACTACCGTGGACTGGCCGAATGGGGACATACTGACGGCTACCTTACTGACACGTGCCTCACGGCTCAGGACGCTTACCGTGACATGATGGAGCATTTCCGAATCAATTATCAACAATAACCCATTAATCATTATGACAGACAAAATCCAACAAACACTTCGTGACAGCGCTGCGATGCGCTGGACAGCCTTGCTGCTGCTCGCCTTGGCGATGTTCTGCAGTTACATCTTCATGGACATCCTCTCGCCCATCAAGGACCTGATGCTCGAACAGCGCGGTTGGGACTCGACGGCATTTGGCACGATGCAGGGCGCAGAGACGTTCCTCAACGTCTTCGTATTCTTCCTCATCTTCGCAGGCATCATCCTCGACAAGATGGGTGTGCGTTTCACAGCCATCCTCTCGGGTGCCGTCATGCTGCTGGGTGCCATCATCAAGTGGTACGCTGTGACGGATGCTTTCAAAGGAAGCGGGATGGACACATGGTTTACGAACAACCTGAACTACATCCCAGGCTTCGACGAACTCGGTGTGTCGCCCTTCTACCAGGGGATGCCTTCGAGTGCAAAGGTGGCTGCCGTGGGCTTCATGATATTCGGTTGCGGCGTCGAAATGGCGGGCATCACCGTCAGCCGCGGTATCGTAAAGTGGTTCAAGGGCCGCGAAATGGCGCTGGCCATGGGCTCGGAGATGGCTTTGGCACGTCTCGGTGTGGCGACCTGCATGATTTTCTCGCCGTTCTTTGCCAAACTCGGCGGCGACATCAGCGTGAGCCGCTCGGTGGCCTTCGGCGTAGTCCTCTTGATGATTGCGCTCATCATGTTCATCGTCTATTTCTTCATGGATAAGAAACTCGATGCACAGACGGGCGAGGCAGAGGAGAAGGACGACCCGTTCCGCATCAAGGACCTCGGTCAGATTCTTACCTCAAGCGGCTTCTGGCTTGTGGCACTGCTCTGCGTACTCTACTACTCGGCCATCTTCCCCTTCCAAAAGTATGCCGTGAACATGCTGCAATGCAACCTCACGCTCACGGCTCCTTCCGAGGGTTCCTACTGGGCCAGCAACAGCGTGACCATCGTGCAGTACATCATCATGCTCGTAGTGGCTGCTGCAGGTTTTGCCAGCAACTTCCAAAAGAAAAAATCGCGTCAGATCCTGCTGCTCTGCGTGTCTGTGGCAGCGCTCATCGTCTATTGCTACATGGGTTACATGCGTCAGTCGGCCGAGGCCATCTTCGCTGTGTTCCCACTGCTCGCCGTGCTCATCACCCCGATTCTCGGCTCGTATGTTGACCACAAAGGCAAGGCTGCGTCGATGCTCGTGCTCGGCTCACTGCTGCTCATTGCGTGCCACCTGACGTTTGCCTTCGTCCTGCCAGCCTTCAAGGGCAACGACCTCGGCGGCATCATCATCGCCTACTTCACCATCCTCGTGCTCGGAGCCTCGTTCTCGCTCGTGCCTGCCTCGCTGTGGCCCAGTGTTCCGAAACTCGTCGATGCTAAGATTATCGGTTCCGCCTACGCCCTCATCTTCTGGATTCAGAACATCGGCCTTTGGCTCTTCCCCCTGCTCATCGGCAAGGTGCTCGACCAGACGAACCCTGGCGTGACCGACCCCACCAAGTACGACTACACGGCTCCGCTCGTCATGCTCGCCTGTCTGGGTGTAGCAGCCCTGCTCCTTGGTCTCGTCCTCAAAGTGGTCGATAAGAAGAAGGGCATCGGACTAGAGGAGCCCAACATCAAGGAATAAAGTTTTAAAGATCCTTTGGCGTATTATCACAATGGTAATTCGCCAAAGGATATAAACCGCAAGATAGCAGATAACAGAATAGAAAGATTAGATTAATTTACACAAACGGGCGGAAGTGCTGCAATAAGTCACTTCCGCCCATGTTTTTGCGTTTTTCTTTGCTATTCGCATTATAATCTGCAAAATTTGTACTTCGTCCTTGAGTCCTTGCACAATCTCCTCGATGTCGCACACCGCCAAGATAGCGGTCTCGCGTTGTGCTGCTCGCTAATGGGAACTTTCCATCTTGTCGTTGACGAAGAAGGTCAGCCCCACACCGATTGCCGTGCCGAGCGTGGTCATCAGCAGTTCCTTCACCATGCCGCCACCCGCCAACTTGCGCTCGAACTTGGGCATCTTGAATTTCACATTCATAATGATTACTTCGGCTCAACGGTCGTCACCGTTCATTTCTTGTTCTTCTTTGACTTCTTCATGTATTTGCGGTATGCCTCGACCAACTGCTTGCGGCGCTCGGGCGTGACGGTAATCAGCCGAACATTTGTGTCGTCCTGCGGCTTGACGCCGTCTTTGTCAGCATAGAAAGAGAAGATTATCTGGCCGTGCAGGTCGTCGGTGACCGTGCCGTCGTCACAGCAATAGTATAGCGTCTCATGGTCTCTGTCCGTTACATTTATCAAGTCTGCGACACCCACGAAAGGCTTCTCGATGTTCCACTCGTCTATGGAAAGCGGGATGTAGTTCTTGCCGTCGAGGGTCAGTTCCATGATTTTGTCGCTGAACATCTCCTTGTATTTCGACATCAGCTCGTTGTACAGCATAAACGTAAAAAAGTCCGTGTGCTCTATTCCGGGCTTCTTGTCCTTGGTCAGCTGATTGCGAAGATCCGTCATGTAATACAGCGACCTTTCCGCCTCTTCTTCCCCCATGCTGTACATCGCACCAAACGCGTCGAACATGTATGCGTAGCCTTTACTCATGTCTACGCCCAACTGGTCGGCATGTCTCATCGCGTCTATGTAGAACAAGGCGCGATCCAAGTCTTCCTTCTCGGGAGCCGTCGACAGCATCATCAGCGTGAACCCCGTCATACCAATCACCGAGTCGGGTATCTCCTTGTTATAGTTTATGGCAAGGTGAAAGAGACGCTCGAAGTATTTCTCAGCCTGCACATGGTTGTACATCTCGTTCTCCTTGTCGAGCAGGAAGAAGCCCGCCTCCCATTGGGCTTTCCAGTCCGTGGGGTTCTCGTCTGCCGCTTTCGTCAAGCGAAGCATCTTCTCGTTCTTGCTTTCCGTCTCTTCCGTCTGGGCGTTCACATTCATTGCAGCAAAGCAAGCAAATACTGCCATTACAAAAATCTTTCTCATAATAAATAATGTTTAAAGGGTTTATAATGTTTGTTATCTTTCATACTTGCGCAACTTATCGCGCATTTCCATGTTCTCGTCGAGAAACGATTTCAGGTGGGCATTGTTGTCGCTGATGCGCCACCGCTGAAAAACGACGACGGCCACCAGAACGAGGAGCACCACCACAACGGCGACTCCCAAGGCAACTGCGATAACAAATGATGTTTCCATATTGTTCCAGAATTTGGGAGCAAAATTACAAACCGCCAGCAAGACCGATGTCTCACTGGCGGAAAAATATGTATCAAATTTGGAAAAACTATATTTTGCGGTACTCGGAAGGCGACATACCATAGGCGTTGCGGAAGAGTCGGGCCAGGGTGGCGCGGCTGGGGATGCCAGAGAGTTCGCCGATAATGGCAATGGGGGCGTCAGTGGTGCGCAGCAGACGGGCGACATGCTCCAAACGGTAGCGGGTGATGAAGTCGCCCGGGGTCTCGCCTTTCGAGCACTGGCGGATGGCCTGCTCCACATACTTCGCGTTGGTGCCAAGCAGCCGTGCCAGCGAGTCGCGATTCAGCGTCTCGTCGGTAAAGGGCTTCTGCTCGTCCATCAGCGTGCAGAGGCGGCGAAAGAGTTGTTGGCCGGCAGTCAACTGTTCCTCGGGCGCGGCCTGCAACTGTGCCATTTCCTGCTGCTCTTCTTGTCGGCGTTGCTCTATCTCCTCGTAGAGTTTGCGGTTCTTGGCCGTCAATACCTTATTATATTTATAGGAGCGCCAGAGCAGCCAAGCAATGAGCAGACAGACGAGGATGGCGGCAACGAGAATGATGCGGTGGACGGTAAGCGAATGTCGCTTGTCGATAATTTCGGCCTCTTGACGCTTGATTTCCTTTTGTTGCTCCATGTCGGCCCGCCGTTCCTCAATACGTACAGAGTCTGTCAACTGGCGTATACGGTTTCCCAAAGTCAGGGCCTCAGCGGTACGCCCTGCCTTTTGCAGCGCGTCGCATTCGAGCGACATGCGGGAATTAATATAGGCGATGGTGATGGGGCCGCCCGCAGCACGGTAGATGGAGTCGGACTGGCGGTAGAGGCGGATGGCCTCGTCGTAGCGGTCGGTCATTGCCAGATAGCGGCCTTCGACGACAATGTCGGTATGCGACAATCCCTCGGTCTGTCGGTGTTTGAGGTAAAGGGCCTCAGCCTTGTCGCGCAGGCCGTTGGCGGCATAGACCATTGCCTGACTGATGGTCACGTTATTTCGGCGGAACTGGAGCACTTTGTCCGGCACCTCGGGGCTACGCTCCAAACGAGCCAGAGCCGTATCGCCCTTCGTTATCAATTCCAATGCCTTTTCCGGCTTTCCATGTTCAAGATAGAAGTCCGAGGTTTCCAGTATAGCATAAAATAGAGGGTCTATCTCCCAGTAACTCTTCGGATGCGTCATGCCCTTCATCAGAATGTCGATGCACTCCAAGTACAGACGCTCGGCCTCGTCGGGATGCCCTGTATGTATTTCGCACTCTGCCTTGCGTGTCAGTGCACTGCTCCGCATCGTCAACGCCACCTGGCTTGTATCTTTTTCCACGTCAGCCAAGATTTCGTCAGCCATTTCGTTGGCTTTCCCGTACTCGCCGTTTTCCTCGTACCATTTGACCATCAGCATAAGGGCCGAATAATAGGTCTTACTTTTGCGTTTCACGTCGGAATCGGACAAGGCCTGTTCACCGTAGAACGCCGCCATCCGCTTCTGGCCGATATTCCAATATATGTTGACCCTTAGGAGGTTGGCATCGGATGCCGAGAACACACCCGCCTGCTCGGCACTATCTACTCGTGCCAACGCCTGTTCAGGGTTCTTGAACATCAGTTCTTTCAGTTCGTCAGTCACCCTGTCCGCCTCCTCGCTGCGGTCAGGTTTCGTGCAGCCCATCATCAAGGCCGACACGGCGATAAAAACTGTCAATATGATGACATAACTGTCCTTTCTCATAAGCGTCATTGATATAATTACTGCAAAGGTACGCTTTTTTGCCGAACAATCGAACACTTTTCTTTTTTTTCGCCTCTTTTTTTATCTTTTTGTCAGATTGAAATTTACAGCACAACAACTATCTCCCTATCAAAGAAGTCATAAGATATTGAATTGGCTAATCCAAATGACACTACTGCGCCTCTTCCAACATAGGGAAGGGGCATTTTTCTTTCTGAAACTAGATATTTTTTTATGTTGAAGAAAAAACAATACGAATATGAATATCTTTTGTTAAATTATTTGGATATTGGTACGAAAATCCATATCTTTGCAAAAGTAATAAAAAATCTTCATTCGTAAAATGAAATACAATGAGTTGTCTAAGAAATTAAAGAAACTTGGCTGCTACGATACAGGAGAACAACAGAATGGCCACCCTCTCTGGTACAGCCCCGTCACTGGAAAAGAGTTTCAAATGAGCAATCATGGAAGCGAAGAGGTGGCAAAAGGAACTCTCAATGCAATCAAAAAGGCAGCAGGTCTGAAATAACACTAATAATACCAAACAATGAAGAAAGTTAAGGCTATCATCGAACGCGCAGGAGATGGTAACTACAGCGTGTACATGGATGCTGACGATGTCAGTTATCTTGTCACTGGCACTGGCGCATCAGTTGAAGAAGCATTGCAATGTTTCCAGAACGGCTATGAAGACATGAAAAAGTACTACGAGAAGAAAGGAAAGGCATTTGAAGAACTTGAGTTTGAATATGAGTATGATATGGCCTCTTTCCTTTCGTTCTATTCCAAGAATTTCTCGCTGGCAGGTCTGTCAAGACTCACTGGCATCAATCAAGGACAACTCAGTCACTATGTCACTGGACATCGCCGTCCATCACGTGCCACTGTCCTCAAAATGCAGAACTCTATTCACCAGTTTGCTACAGAACTCAGCCACATTCAATTTGTATAACAACAAATCCTCAAAGTGGTCGATAAGAAGAAGGGCATCGGACTGGAGGAACCGAACATTAAGGAATAAACTACGAATTGAACGAATTACTCGAATGGGCAAGGAACTGCTGTTCTTTGCCCATTCGTTTTGTCAATTAACGACTCTATACCGCTGGATTTTATCCAAAAACTTGGACTTTCGTTTTGTATTCCGCTCACTTAATCGTAACTTTGCACAGTTTTGTTACTATTTTGTGACTGAAACACCTAGTGAAAGGAACTAATTATCACTAATTATCACTAATTCATAACAATAAACAAAAACAAAAATGTTTGAAGGACAACCCAAAGGGCTATTTGCCCTGGCTCTTGCCAACACAGGCGAACGCTTCGGCTACTACACGATGATAGCCGTGTTCGCGCTGTTCCTGCGTGCCAACTTCGGCCTCGATGCCGGTTGGGCAGGCGAAATCTACAGTGACTTCCTCATGCTCGTCTATTTCCTGCCTATCGTGGGCGGATGGATGGCCGACAAGTTCGGCTTCGGACGCATGGTGACCATCGGCATCTTGATCATGTTCTTTGGCTACCTGCTGCTCTCCGTGCCCCTCGGCGGCGACACCGTAGGCCTTGTGGCCATGCTGGCAGCATTGATTCTCATCGCGCTCGGCACAGGTCTGTTCAAGGGCAACTTGCAGGTGATGGTGGGCAACCTGTACGAAGACGCACAGTATGCAGCCAAGCGTGACAGCGGCTTCTCCATCTTCTATATGGCCATCAACATCGGTGCCCTCTTTGCTCCGACGGCCGCCATCGAAATCATGGAGTGGGCACAGAAGAACCTCAACGTCAGTGTGAACGACTCCTACCACTTCGCCTTTGCCGTGGCTTGCGCATCGCTCATCCTCTCCATCGCCATCTACTACGCCTTCCGCAAGACCTTCCGCCACACGGAAGGTAACAAGAAAGCCGCTGCGAAGGGCGAAACAGCCGTTGCTGCAGAGGAACTGCCAAAGGAGGAGACCAAGCAGCGCATCGTGGCCCTGTGCCTCGTCTATGCCGTCGTCATCTTCTTCTGGATGGCCTTCCACCAGAACGGCCTCTCGCTGACATACTTCGCCGACGAATTCACAGCCAAGTCGTCCGAAGGCGTTGAGAGCATGGCGTTCGACGTATGGAACCTCGTGGCCATCATCTTCATCGTCTATGGCCTCTTCTCTGCCTTCCAGAGCAAGACCACCAAGGGCAAAGGCATCGCATGGGCAGTCGTGGCACTCGCCGTCCTTTTCCTCGGATGGAAATACACACAGGTCAGCGGCAGCGTCGAAGTGAGCGCACCGATTTTCCAACAGTTCAACCCCTTCTACGTTGTAGCACTCACACCCGTCTCAATGGCCATCTTCGCCAGTCTCGCCGCCAAGGGCAAAGAACCCAGCGCACCCCGTAAGATTGCCTACGGTATGCTTGTAGCAGCCGTAGCCTTCCTCCTCATGCTCTTCGCTTCGCAGGGCCTCAAGACCCCGAACGAACAGGCTGCCAGCGCAGGTGCTTTGGTCAGCCCTCAGTGGCTCATCTACACCTACCTGATTCTCACTTTCGGCGAACTGCTTCTCTCGCCCATGGGCATCTCGTTCGTCTCGAAGGTAGCACCTCCGAAGTATAAAGGCCTCATGATGGGCGGCTGGTTCGTAGCAACAGCCATCGGTAACAAACTCGTCGCTGTCAGCGGCTATCTCTGGGGCGACCTCCCGCTGTGGGTAGTATGGACCGTATTCATCGTCCTCTGCCTTCTCAGTGCCGCCTTCATGTTCATCATGATGAAGCGCCTGGAAAAGGTGGCGTAACGCCGTCCTACTGTATCATAAAGAAAAACGAATCACTCCTCACCGAGTGATGCGTTTTTTGTTGCACAATTTTCAATCTCTAGGCCACGCATATTGTGATTCATGCCACGACACCTCCTCCAAGTACTTGGAAATATCACGCTAAGCACTTGGCATGATTACGCTAAGCACTTGGCGTAAAAAATCCAAGTGCTTGGCGTGTTTTTTCCAAGCGGTGGGAAGGAATGATGGAGGAAGGTTTGTTTTTCTCGCATACAAAGCGTAACTTTGTGCGTCAGAAACCGCAGAAACACTCAGAGCATGAACAATCAGCACATCGTGACCAACACGGCACCCGTGGTGACTTTCGTCTCCACAGGGCCTGGCGATGCCGAATTTCTCACGAAGGCAAGCAGCGAGGCACTACAGACGGCCCGAAAAATCTACTGCTTCGGGACGCAGAAGGGGAGTACATGCACCTCACGGACTCTCGACACGCTGCGCGGCCTCGACGCGACAATGGCCGAGAGGGCAGTGGTCATCGCCTTGCCGATGTCAGCAGAGCGTCAGGCGGCCCAAGAGGCTTATGACCAACTGACACAGCATCTCTGTGCCGACCACGCTGCGCAATGTCCAGTCGCCGTCTGTGTCGAAGGTTCGGCAAACATCTACGCCAGTGTGCGCTACGTCATGCAACGGCTCGACGACCTCGGCATTCCATACGCAGAGACCGCCGGCATCCCATCCTTCGTCGCCGCAGCCACAATAGCCCATCTCAGCCTGTGCGAACAGCAGGAACGGCTGATGGTGATTCCTGGCACGATTACTGCTGACGAAATTGAAACCTTCCTCAACAGCAACACGAATCTGGTCGTCATGAAACTCTCACATTGTTCGGATGACATCCACAAATGCCTCCATCGACATCCCGACTACCAGTATCACTATTTTGAAAATGTCGGCACACCCGAACAGTTCTACTCCAACGATATAAATCGCATTGCAGCGGTGAAGCAATATCCTTATTTCTCATTGCTCGTCATCAAACCGTCCCTCCGACAAACCGAATCTCCAGAATAAGGACATCTCCAGACAAAATGAGCTTATTAGAATAGTAAGTTTAAATCTCACTATTTGTTAAAAATAAAAACATCATTAACAAAGTTAAGATTTGTTAATGATGTTTGTTGTTGTATGCCAGATTGAGCCTCAGTTACCTCGGTCCACCGAACGACTCGTAGGTTCCGTCGTCGAAGAAGATGCGTATTTCGGTAATCTGACGAATGCGACGCTGCTGAGGTTGCACCTGCGCAATGGTCTCACGCACTAAGTCGGACACAGTAGCATTGGCAGCCAGGCGAGACCCTACCGACGAACCAAACAGGTCGAGGCTATCGAGACCACCGAACAGATCGGGCGAAGGATGTGCTGATGCAGGACGGGCAACACGCGGCTGGGACGCTGCCGGCACAGTGTCGGCAGAACCAGATCGCGCAACGGATTCGTGCGCATCCTTATATATAGGTATAGGGGAAGCGTCGGGAGACGGGTTGCCTTCAGCGATCTGTTCTGGGTCTTTTTCGCGGAACATCTCACCTTCGCCCGAATAGACCCACATGGGATTCAGGTCAGGGAAACCCTTGATGATGCTTCGCATGATGGTGAGTGTTGGGTTGCTCCGACCACTGGTGATGTGGGAGAGTGTGGCAGCCGACACACCGGTCGCATTGCAAAACTGAACGTTACTCAATCCCTTGACACGGATGAGTTCACGGATTCTATCAGCATCTGGTGACATATACAAAAGTGTATTAAGTGTTAAAAAACTTTTAGCATTTCGGCACACTGAATAGACGAGGCACCGAAATCGTCTGTTTCTCTTCTTTATTTAAGACTTTACAAAGGTACAAACAATTTTTGAATTGACAAAAAAATGTAAATTAAATTATCTAAAATCAAACGTAAAACTAAAAATTAACGTAAATTACAGACAAAAACAGTGGGTTTTACAAACATACAACTACCTAACTCAAACTGTATGGACAAGACAAAAAAACAACTTCTTTTATTGCTTTATGGATTTAATGGAAATATCTGATTAAAAGAAAGTTACTTAATGCCATTTATACAAAAATGATATAAAAACCAGGGGTATTTGGCCTTCAAGTCACCATTCCCCTTCATACTGCTTTCACAACCTTATATAACTTTCATGTTTTCAGTGATTTACATATCACATGCACAACTTGAATAAATATGTGTTTCATATTCTAAACTTTACAAAGGCGAATCGTTTCCATTTGCAAATCGAAAATTTACAGACACGAAATGGAGGCGGCGCTTTACAAACGTCCAAGTAGGAATGTTCGTGTGATTAAGTTTTACAAAGACAAATTAACGAGCCTAAATGTTAAAAAATGCCTTTTGTTAATTCGCCCACTTCGTTTTCGTCGAAATTCGCCTGTTTTTATCGAAATGCAGCCAAGTGTGCGAAGGGTGACATACAGACGATTCTCAGCCTTCAAAATTTTAATTAACTGACTGATTTTCACGGTTTAGCGCATATAATTATTTGTATTCCCTTTTTGTGCTGAAATAATCCAAGATGTCTGATTTTAATATAATTTTTATGTAAGATGTGACATAAATTCAGGAATTCTACCCTCTCTCGATCGGACAAAAGGGCATGTCTGTGCGGTATTTTACATTTTTGTATGACTTATTTCGTCTAAAATAATTCGTACAGATGGACGTCGCTTTCTCCCTGAACGGAACCCACCCGTCTCCTCACTGAGGTGCAACAGACAGAAGAGGTGCAGTATGCCGAAATCCATACTGCAGTAGGAATAAAATCATACTGCGCCATGAATCGATTCACACTGCAGTAGAAATCAATCCACACTGCGCCATGAATTTCACAGCACTGCTCTCCCCTATCGCCAAAAATGCGATGTGGTGGCGATTATAGTTAATGCAGGATAAAGTAAAGGAGTTCGCGCATGATGTCGGCATCCGTGGAGTTGCCCTTGTCGATGCCCTTCAGTTTGGCATCGGTTTCACGGAGTTTGCCGATGATGAGCATGGTCTTCATGGCGTTGTAGTTGCGCATGGCCGTCTGATAATCACGAAGTTGCCACGAGGACTTCAGTTCGAGGTGCTGCATGAGGCCCTGTTCCGACTTGTTGGGAGCATAGTATGCCTGCATGACACCCGCAAAGAAATTGAAGAGCAAAGCCACGGTCATCACGTGCGGATTCTCCTTGGGATTCTGGTTGAAGAAGTCCAGTATCTGATTGGCTTTCAAGATGTTGTGTTCCTTAATGGCGTCACGGAATTCCCAAAGGTTAAACTCCTTGCTGATGCCGATGTTGCGCTCGATGAGTTCGGGTGTGATGTGCTTGTTCTCTGGAGGCAGGGTGATGCACAACTTATCGAGTTCGCTGGCCAGGCGATTGAGGTCGCTTCCGATGCTTTCGACAAGCATCATCTTGGCACGTTCCTCGATGGTTGCCTGCTTTCGGCGCAGGTAATCGTCGATAAAGGTGGGGAGCATTCCCTCTTTCAGCCGTTTGCTCTCAAAGACAACGCCCACCTGGTCGATCATCTTGACGACTTTCTTACGTCCGTCAACCACGCCATTTTTGTAACAAATTACAAGAATTGTGGACTGTAATGGATTCTCGACATAGTACTGAAGTTCGTCGAACTTTAACAGATTTTGTGCTTCTTTAACAATTAAAATCTGGTATTTTGACATCATCGGGTATCTACGTGCGGAATTGATGATGTCTGCGACGTCGGTTTCGCGCGTACAGTAGAGGTTGGTGAGGTTAAAGTCACGTTCCTCTTCGGTGAGGATGTTTTGGGAGATGTATTCGGCAATGCGGTCGATATAGTACGACTCCTCCCCCATCAGCAGATAAATGGGTGCATATTGGCCAGCACGGATGGCCGTGATGATGTCGCGATGGCTGATACTGCCGATTCCGCCCGATGATTTCTTTGCCATGATACGTATGTCTGAACGCCCCGTTGTATGGAGAGTCATCCCTTTGTGGGACAAAGTTACAAAGAAATGTGTAAAAACCCATCACAACCTTAAAAAAAAATCACCACAAAAACATTGAGTTCTCCATAAATATATGTATCTTTGCGGCAGAAAACCATTTTTCATTTGTTCCACTTTACCTAATCAATCGCTATGAGAATCAAGTTTATCAAATGGTATAACATGCTCCTGACGACTATCATTAGCATGTTGGGCTTCGGTTCCTGCAACAATAATGACGGCTCAGAGGATATCCCCTGCGAATATGGATGTCCTATTACAGAATTTAAAATAGGCGGAACCGTGACAGACACCAAAGGTACCCCCCTTGAGGGAATCCAAGTGTCGGTCGTCATGCAACCCAGCCCTGACGTGACAGACCCTCCCTCTCTCCAAACCACAACGACGCTTGCCGACGGCACGTTCATGACAGGCAAGATGGATGTGACAAGTCTTACAGAAGTGAGCACAAAGGTGAAAGTGAAGTTTGATGACATCGACGGCACTGCCAACGGAGGGCAATTCGACAGCAAAACAGTATCTGTTGCAGAACTGAAACGCAAACAAACCAAAAATGCCGACGGCAAATGGTATCAGGGAGAGTACGAGTATTCTGGCGACATTTCACTTTCTCCCTTATCGGAATGAGTTTGGATGTGCATAGACCTACATACTCATCCTGCATCCCTCTTTTCACTTCTCAACCTACCTTCCTGCGAACTGCGGACAGTGGAAGAAAACGGCACGACGAAGGTGTTCGACGTGCTGCGCCAACGCTATGTCGCCTTGACACCTGAGGAGTGGGTGCGTCAGCATTTTGTCCACTTCCTGATATCAGAAAAGGCCTTCAGTCAGGCACTGATGGGAAACGAGGTACAACTGAGTCTGAACGGTATGTCGCGACGGTGCGACACGGTGGTATATGACCGGCAGTTGCGACCTCGGATGATTGTGGAATACAAGCGACCAGACGTGAGTATCACGCAGAAGGTGTTTGACCAGATCGGACGATACAACATGGTGATGCGGGTCGATTGGCTCATCGTGAGCAACGGCCTGGAGCACTACTGTTGCCGCATGGATTATGAGCATCAGACGTATGCGTTCGTTGCAGAAATTCCGACGTTTGAAGAGGTCGTTGGCGAAAAGCATGAGGAGCACGCCTGCCGATATGAAAGTGAAGTACAACCATGAAGAACAATTATAAGAGATATTTACTGCGTTTTTTAACGGTTGTCACACTGCTCTGTCTGATGATTCTGACCCAGGCACAGACACTGACGATTCAACCGTTGCCGACACAGCAGCAACTGCCCATGAGCAGCATACACAGCATCATGCAGGATACAGAAGGCTATATGTGGTATGCTACCGAAGGTGGTGGTCTTTGCCGCGACAACGGCTATCAGATTCATGTTTTCCGTCCAACAGATAGCAACCGACTGCAAGAGGCCTGTAAAGTGCATTGCCTTTGTGAGACAGCCAACGGGAACATTCTTTTTGGCACATCCGACGGGCTGTATATGATTGACAAAAAGGATTACGCCGTTCGTCGCCTGATTCTCTCCCCTGCCTGTGACCAAATCGACGCACTATTCAGCGATAGCCAGGGCAATGTCTGGGTAGGCACAAAAGGCATGATTTACCGACTGGACCGTAGGGGCAAGCAGCAAGAAAAGCACCCGTCTCAAGTCAATGACAGCAAGGTCTCGGTCGCCAGTTTCTTTGAAGACAGCCAAGGGACGTTATATGCAACACAATGGGGAGATGGAGGCATCCTGCGGATGCAGCGTGGCGAGAAAGGATTCACGGCCCTGCAATGGCCGATGTCGTGTGTGCCGCTATTCATGGTCGAAGACCTTCCAAACCATTGCTTTTGGTTGGCAACCAGCGGTGAAGGGGTGGTAAAAATGGAGATCAAGGGCAATGCTTGTCAGATAACTCTGCAACCAGAGACCAAGGGCAGCCACGACCGGAATCATACGCTGCATATTTTGCGAGACAGCACATACGGCCTATTCTGGGTCACGACGCTCGACAATCTCTACGCCTACCACCTCGGTGCCGACGGTCTATTGCACGAGTTTTCGCTCGACGGAATACAGCCCGACGGACATAAGATTCTCGACCAGATATGTGAAAGCCGTGACGGAAACATCTACGTTGCAGGATACACACCGCACACGTTTGTGATTACACCGGCACAGAGTGACATTCATCGACTTGCCATCCCCTCCATGCGTCAGCGCATAGGATTCCCCGTACTGGCCGACTGTGCTGTCTATGACGGAACACGCTACATCTGGCTTTGGCAGGGGCGGCAAGGCCTTATGCTATATGACAAAGAGACGGAAAATCTCACAGCAGCACCGAAAAAGTTTGACAGAACCCTGCAGCCGAACCATTCACAAGGAGGAATATGGGCATCAGAAGGTCACACCGTCTTACATTTGTGGCAAGAGGCTGGAGAAATCCGTCAGGAAACCATCGCACAAACTCCTGACAGTCAGGCTGTGCGACTACTACAAGAGTCACCCACACAGACACTCTACATTGCCACCCACAACCACCTTTTTCGGCTGCCTCTCATTGGAAGAAACATCTCTCAACTGGCGACGTTCCCTTCCACACCGACCGACATGACCATCGACCACAAAGGGAATCTCTATATCACGCTCGGTGCAGAAGGATTGTACCGCATCACACCCAAAGGCGACGTACAGCACATTGAAGTGCCTGCCGAACAGTTTTTGTCAGTCAGCACCACCGACGACGGTACCGTCTGGCTTTCGACTTTTGAAGGAAATGTCTATTGCTACACGCCGTCCCGAAACCTCTTGGAGCATATAGCCTTGTTGAGCAGTCCTGATGCTGCAGCCATCCGTACCATCCGCACAGACGGACTGGGGCATGTATGGACACTGAGCGACCAGCGTGTGATGGAATATGCACCTCTGAACCATGCATTCCGTATCATCCGCACCAGCGACTCTTTCATCGATGTCAGTTACTTCTACACGCTCGCTCCACTCACCCCTACCCTGTTCTGCATCGCTGCCGCAGGTGCTCTAATCGAGGTTGAGTCGTCCGGTGCACTGAATCAGAAGGGGACCTCTTTGGTACACCCCCGTCTTTCATCCTATCTTGTTGGCGGACAACTGCATTATGTTAACCAAGAAACGTCAACGCTCCAACTCGAAGCCGACGAAGACAACATCACCCTGCAACTCACCACACTGGCATCGGTACTAAACGCCGGCAACGTATGCTTTGCCTACCAAATGGATGGTGATGGCGACGATTGGCTCTACCTGCCCAACGGCACTAACACCGTCATTCTGAACAGCCTGTCGCGTGGCACCCACCGACTTCAAGTCATGGCCACAGACCGCTATGGATGCTGGAGCGAACCTGTCGAAGTGGCTGTCATCTGCCGCGCTGCCCATTGGTATCAGACGTGGTGGGCCTACTTATTATATATAGTCCTCTTCGTGTTGATCGCCATAGGACTTTGGCACCTTGAACGTCGTATCCAATTGCTACGTCACCTCATACAGCGACGGCACGAAGTCAGACTCGACGAGATAGAACTACGCCGCGACGAAGTCGATGCCACTTGGCGCGACGACGAACTGCTTCGCAAGGCCGTAGCGAAGATTGAAGAAAACCTGAGCAATTCCGACTACAACGTACAGCGACTGAGCGACGACCTCTGCATGAGCCGCATCACGCTCTACCGTCGTCTGCAGCAAATCACGGGCGTATCGCCTGCCGACTTCATCCGCGACATCCGTCTGAAGAAGGCTGCCCAACTGCTCACCCAGTCGCCCGAAGCCACCGTAGCCGACATTGCCCGCAAGATAGGTTTTGCATCACCTAAGCACCTGTCACGATGCTTCAAGGCCAAATTCGGCGTGCTACCCACCGAATATCGGACACCTCGCCCCACAGCAACAGAATAGTAGTCGCACAACTTTTCCTGTCATCCCATGCGTAAAAGATAATGACGCATGGGCTTTTTTGTTTCATTTTAGGGGTACAATCGTTTCACCGCCGCCTTGTTACAGGGCGTTCCGAAAGTTGAAACACAAAATTTTGACCTGTGACGAAGAAGGTCGTAAATTTGCTGAAAAATTCAAATAACTAAAAGCAAAACCATGAAGAGAACAATGATGACATTGGCTGTGATGATTCTGCTGGCTTATGGCAAAGCACAGGAATGGCAGAAGCCACAATTGAATCTGGCAGAATTTGTCACTGGGCAAGACCTTTATTTATATAATGTTGGAACAGAACGGTTCTACACCGAAGGCAATGCATGGGGAACCCTGGGCAGCATCGGTGACGAGGGACTTCGATGCCGATTTGTGAAACGAACGGACAACGTGGTTTCCATCACTAATCTATCGAAGGCAAAAGGAAGTTGGTTGACGGCATACGTGACGACGAACGGTGCTGTTTTTGTTGATGGAACTACCTCGTCGCCCAACATCTACTGGCGCGTCGCTGCGCAGACAGACAAAACCTTTCGTCTTTATCTTTCCCAGCCGAACACGACCTACAACGAAATGAACTATCCAGACGCCATGCTCGGAGTAGATTTATTCGAAGACACCACACGTTCCACATTGGCAAGTCTCCTCATGGATGCCGAGGAACCAGGCGAAGGCATCTACCAGACCGAATGGGCAGTTGCCCTGCCTGAGGCATACGAAACGTACCGCACGGAATTGAAGACCTGGAAGGCCGCATTGCGCTTGAAAGAATTGCTTGACGAGGCTGCAGCCAAAGATATGGACGTGGCATCCGAAACAGATGTTTATAACAACACCGAGAGCACACTCGAACAGTTACAAACAGCCATCAATCATGTGACCAAAATGCTGGCCGAGGATTACGTGAAGGATGCATCGGCAGACAATCCCATCGATGTGACGAGCCTGTTCGTTCTCAACCCCTCGTACGCCACCAATGACAACGAGGGATGGAGCGGCTCTGTACCCAACATCGACAAACTGAACGATTTGCAGAATGCTGAGTTTTTCAACACAAACTTCGACTATTATCAAGAACTGCAGAACCTGCCCGAGGGAACATACGAACTGCGTCTGCAAGGCTTCTATCGCGCTGGTTTGGAAGGTCCGGCGCTCGATGCAAAAAATAGCGGTAACGAAAGCAACGTGATGAATGCAGTGCTCTATGCAACAACCCGTGGAAAGACCACGACAACGAAGATGCAATCAATCTTCACGGGTGCACCGACCACGCCGTTGGGAGTTGATGGTGAAATCGCTCTGGGCAGTTGGTATGTGCCCAACACGATGTCAGCCGCCAAGGCTTACTTTTCACAAGGCTTCTACACAGGCAACAGCCTTACGGTAAACGTGACGAACGGTCAACTACGCATCGGACTACGCAAATCGACGACGATTCGCCGCGACTGGGTCATGCTGGACAACTGGCAACTGATTTACTATGGAAAATCCAATTAATGCATCATATATATAATAGTAAAATGAATAGATTAGGTATCATTTTCAGCAGTTTCTTATTAACCTCGCTGTCGGTTTCAGCACAGGAGATTCGTCAGGCAGAAAATCTTCAACGCAATGTTGTAGTTATTCCCCAGTCGGCCAGCGGTTCAAACTATCTGGTCACATGGCGTATGCTTGACTCGGACGACGACTATACCACATTTGACGTTATCAGAAACGGACGAACGGTCAAGAAGCATATCAACAACTCGACCAACTATCTTGATACGTCGGGCAGACTGACAACTAAATACCAAATTGTGACCCGACATCATGGTGTTCCTGTCGATACGACGGACGTCGTGATGCCATGGAAGGATGTTTTCATGCCCATTCGGCTCAATCGTCCCGAGGGCGGTACGTTTCACGATGTAGAATACACCTACTCGCCCAACGACTGCTCGGTGGCCGATGTCGATGGTGACGGGGCCTACGAAATCGTTGTGAAGTGGGAACCCAGTGCCGAGGCAGACAACTCGCAGGGTGGCTTCACGGGACCGACCGTGTTCGACTGCTATCGGCTGAACGTAGAGGAGAACGACATCGCAGCCGAACTGTTGTGGCGCATCGACATGGGGCATAACATCCGCTCGGGTGCCCACTACGTTCCTTTCCTTTTCTACGACTTCGACGGCGATGGTCATGCCGAGTTCATCGTCAAGACAGCCCCTGGCACGATTGACGGCACGGGGCGTTACGTCAGCCAGGCTGCAACCGACGAGACCATCCTGAGCCGCGACGACAATGAGAAAGAGTATCTGAATGCTGGCGGACAGGTGATGTACGGCCCAGAATACCTCACCGTGTTCGACGGGCAGACGGGCCACGCCATCCACACGATTTATTACAACCCCAACCGCGGCTGTTTTGTTGGCGGAGCACCCGAGGGCCGTTCCGACATCTGGGGTGATGACTATGGTAACCGTTCCGAGCGTTATCTGGCTGCAGTGGCCCATCTGAACGGCCTCGATGCACCAGCCTCTGCCGTCATGTGCCGAGGCTATTATACCCGCTCCTACCTCTGGGCTGTCGATTACGACGGTGAGCGTCTGACGACCCGCTGGCGTCACGGCAGCATTTCGCGACGCACAGTGATGAAGACCGACGGACACAATGGAAAAGACGTCCGTGAATACGATCATGCGACGTACGAAGGGGCAGAAATCTTCACCGCCTACGGCCAAGGCAACCACAACCTGACGGTCGGAGATGTCGATGGTGACGGATGCGACGAAATCATCTATGGTTCGGCTGCCATCGACCACGACGGCACACTGCTCTGGACAACAGGTCTCAGCCACGGCGATGCCATACACATGGGCGACCTGATGCCCGACCGTCCAGGCCTCGAAGTGTTCCAGATTCACGAAGACCCGCCCTACGGCATCCACGTTTGCGATGCTGCCACAGGCGAACTGCTCATCCACCACACAGGCGAGGGTGACTGTGCTCGCGGCATGGCTGCCGATGCCATGTCAAGCCGTGGCTACGAATACTGGAATTTTGGCGACAGCAACATGTACAACGCACCTACCGACAGCGTCGTCGGTGGCAGCATGTCGTTCAATTTCCGTGTATATTGGGACGGTGATGTCTATGATGAACTGCTAGGCGACATCGGTAATCACAATCAGCCTTTCCTCGAAAAGTTCGGAACAGGGCGCCTCACCATCGACGGCAAACAATTGTACCAATACGGCTACAACGTCAGTTGCAACGGCACGAAGGGTTCGCCCTGCCTCGTTGCAGACATTCTGGGCGACTGGCGCGAAGAAATGATTTTCTTCAACAACGAAGACAAACAGACGCTGAATCTGTTCAGCACGTCCGTACAGTCGAACACCCGCGTGCCCTGCCTGATGTACGACCACAACTACCGCATGGCCATTGCCTGGCAGAATGCAGGCTACAACCAGCCTCCACACCTTGGCTATTACTTGCCAGACGCTGTGATTCCCCGACTTGACTTCACCGAACTTTCTGGTGCCATTGAACAGGAAATAAACCTCAGCGACAGCATTGTCCCCATTACGTATCACTACGTCAACTGCCAAGGATGCAACGTGATCAAGTATATCACTCCCGACGGCACAACGACGACACGTCTTCCAAAAGACTTCACACTCGAAAAGGACTTGGCGAACTGTACGAACACCTTGTCAGGCATACCGCAGGAAGCCGGCACTTATCACATCTGGCTCCGTCCTGCCTCTCCCTCGGTTTCTATCCAACAAGACCTCGTTATTACCATTCATGTGACCGAAGCCGTTGGCATAGATTCAAGTACAATTAACAATGAACAATTAACAATGAACAATGGTCAATGGTCAATGGTCAATTTACCAATGTATGACTTGGCAGGACGTCCTGTCTCGACTCTTGATTCTCAACCCTCTACCCTATCCAAAGGCATCTATCTGCAACGAGGCAAAAAAATCATCGTCCATTAACACATTTCTGTTCCTTTAGTACAAAAACCCTATGTTTCAATAGGATAGGAGCAATAAAGCACCAATGACTCACGTTTTATAATCACACAAATAACACGCATTATGATGAAGAAATCTTTTTCCCTTTTTGGTCTCTTGTTGCTGTCGCTCTGTGCTTCAGCCCATTCGCCTAACTTTTCCAAGAAGCCTCGCATGGGGGCTTATCTCATGGTCTATCACAAGGATGCGGACCATAGCCTGCACATGGCTTTGAGCCGCGACGGCTACAACTGGACAGCATTGAATGGTGACGCGCCTATCGTGCGTGGAGATACGATTGCCCAGCAACGTGGCATCCGCGACCCGCACATCTACCGTGGCCCCGACGGTGCTTACTACATTGTTGCTACCGACCTTCACCTTTTCGGTCAGCGTGCGGGTTATCGCGACACCGAATGGGAGCGCGACGGGAAGAGGTACGGATGGGGCAACAACCGCGCCTTGGTGATGATGAAGAGCCGCGACCTCATCCACTGGACTCACACTTCGTTCCGCATCGACGAGTCTTTCCCTGCTCACTTCGGCGACATAGGCTGTGCCTGGGCACCCGAGACGATTTACGACCCCGAAGAAGGCCGTCTGATGGTCTATTTCACTATCCGTGCCACTGGACAGGGCCGCACGAAACTCTACTATGCCTATGCCAACGATGACTTCACTCGTCTGGTGACTGAGCCGCAACTCATCTTCGAATATCCTGACGAAAAGATACAAGTGCTCGATGCCGACATCATTCCTATGCCAGACGGTCGCTACTGCATGACCTATTGCGCCCAGGAGAATCCTGGCGGCGTCAAGATGGCCATCAGCGACCACATCAACCGAGGCTACGTCTATCAGCCACAGCAGATCGACAGCGAACGTGGCGCTTGTGAGGCTCCCACGATGTATCAACTCATCGGCGAGAACCGTTGGATTCTCATGTACGACATCTTCAGCATCCGTCCCCACAACTTCGGGTTCATGGAGACAACGGATTTCAAGACTTTCGAGCCGCTCGGCCGTTTTGGCGAAGGCCGTATGCAGATGAACGGCTGTGTCTCTCCCAAGCATGGTGCGGTCACACAAATCACGGAGAAAGAGGCACGGCGGCTCGAGAAGTTCTGGAATAAGCATTAAATCCCAGTAAAATGACAGACAAATCAAAAAGACAACATAACAACAGCAAAGCCGGTCACCTTCTCGCTAGAGGATGACCGGCTTCGTTATTGATGGGATTGCGATTAATCTTCTTCGTTGGCTTCGGGTGTGGGAGCGTCCGCCTTCTTGGCACGTGTTGCGCGTTTGCGCTTGGGCTTTTCGTCCTTCTGAGTGTCGAGTTTCACACCGGCAAGTTCGGGGTCGATGAGGATACGGCCGCAGTATTCGCAAACGATGATTTTCTTGCGCATACGAACGTCGAGTTGACGCTGTGGGGGAATCTTGGCGAAGCAGCCACCGCAGGCATCGCGCTGCACATAGACGATGCCCAGACCGTTGCGTGTGTTCTTGCGGATGCGCTTGAACGACTGGAGCAGACGGGGTTCAATCTGCAGTTCGAGGTTCTTGGTCTTCTCGCGCAGTTTTTCCTCGTCGGCTTTGGTTTCAGCGACGATTTCGTCGAGTTCGTTCTTCTTCACCTCGAGGTCCTGCGTACGCTCATCAAGTGTCTGCTTGCTCTGCTCGACCAGTTCCTCCTTTGCCTTTTCGGCAATTTGGGCCTCCTTGATGCGCTTCTGTGCCAGTTCCACTTCGAGGGTCTGGAACTCAATTTCCTTGTTCAGCGTATCGTATTCACGGTTGTTGCGAACGCTGTCGAGTTGGCTCTTATACTCGTTGAGTTTGTTAGTCGAGAGTTCGATTTTGGTCTTCAGTTCGTTGATGCGGGCACGAATCTGGGCGACCTCATCGTTGGTGTTCTCGATACGAGTTTTGAGGCCTTCGATTTCGTCCTCAAGGTCTTCCACTTCGAGGGGAAGTTCGCCACGCAGGATGCGGATACGGTCAATTTCGCTGAGCATGGTCTGGAGTTGGTAGAGGTTTTTCAGTTTCTCCTCGACGGGCAACTCCGCAGGGTTGATTTCTTTTTTCTTTGCCATAGTTGTTTATGATTTAATGGGGTTGATGGGCTGTCTTATGGGGAAATTACTGACTGGCTCCTACAGATAGTTGATGGGGTTGGTCTCGACGGTGGTGTCGAAGACGGGGAGCGAGGGGTCTGTCTTTGTGATGATTTCGCGCAGGATTTCCAGCGTAAATTGTTCGCTCTCGTAGTGGCCGATTTCCATGAGTTGGATGTCGTTCTCGTAGCCGAAGAAGCGGTGATAGCCGATTTCGCCAGTGATGAACACGTCGGCTCCTGCACCGATGGCCTCGGGGATGAGAAAGGCGCCTGCTCCGCCACAGAGGGCAACGGTCTTGACCCGTTCGCCCGTCCACGAATTGTAGCGGACACTGTCGGCATCGAAGGTTTCCTTGACCAGCGCGATGAAATCCTCACGCTCCATCACGGTGGGCAACGCACCGACGACGCCGGCACCTCCGTCCCTGCCTCCACCGAGGGGGAGGAGAGGGTGCACCTTCGTCAGACCGAGTTTCTCAGCCATACGCCACGACACACCGCCTGGCGCATTGTCCAGGTTGGTATGGGCGCTGTAGATGGCAATGCCACTGCGAATGGCCTGCATGATGCAGCGTTGCACATAGTCGTCGCCCACAATGCGTTTCGGAGCATGAAACAGCAGCGGATGATGGGCCACGATGAGGTTGCAGCCACGCTCGGCGGCTTCGGCGATGACCTCTTCGGTGACGTCCAGACACAACAATGCCCCTGAAGCGTCTGCATCCTCCGTTAATCCAATCTGCAATCCGGCGTTGTCGTACTCGTCTTGCAGGGACAGAGGAGCGAATTGTTCAAGGGCTCCAATGATTTCCCGTATTTTCATGTCGTGAAAACGGCGCGACGTTGTTGTCTCATCGTTTCTGTTTGCAAAGGTACGAATAAGCGAGGGAAAAAACAAATTTTGGAGCAGCGAGCGCAAAAAAAACTTGTTTTTATTTGCCAAGTCGTGACAAAATTGACTAATCAGACAAATATATTTGTATTTTTCCGAGCAAAAGTACCTTCGACGAAGTCAGAGGTACGAAAAATCGAAAGAAATGCAAAGGAATATCATCATTTTCTTTTCATTTCCGAGTGAAAGTTCCAAGCGCTTGGAGATTTCACGCCAAGTGCTTGGAGATTTCACGCTAAGCACTTGGAATTTTTACGCTAAGAACTTGGCGTTGTCTTTCCAAGTACTTGGAGCGGTCAAAATGGTAGGTTTCGGGTACACGAGAAGTGGGGCCGAAATGTTAAAAAAGTGTTAAAAACGAGAAAATGTTTGGAAATCTGCGTTACATTGCGCTACCTTTGCAGTGTTCTATAAAAATAGTACACTATTAAACAATATCAAATACAATCATTTACTCACACTAAAATCTAATTATTATGCTGGAAATCAAAGATTTGACATTTGGCTACAGGAAGAACCTCCATGTTTTGGAGGACTTCAGCCTGACTTTCCGCGAGGGTGGCATCTATGGTTTGCTGGGCAAGAACGGAACCGGCAAAAGCACCCTACTCTACCTCGCCATGGGATTGCTGCACCCGCAGAAGGGGCAAGTGCTGTACAATGGTATCAACACCCGTCTTCGCCGTCCCGAAAGCCTCGGCGACATGTTCATCGTGCCTGAGGAGTATAACCTGCCGAGCATCCTTCTCGAAGAATACCTGAAGGTGGTTCGCCCATTCTATCCACGCTTCAGCAACGAGATTCTGGAGCAGTGCCTGGCTGGTTTCGGGATGTCGAAGGACGTACATCTGGCTGCTCTCTCGATGGGCCAGAAGAAGAAAATCTACATGTGCATCGCCTTGGCCGCCAACACGCGCCTGCTGCTGATGGACGAACCGACGAACGGTCTCGACATCCCGTCGAAGTCGCAGTTCCGCAAGGTCGTGGCCTCGGGCATGACCGACGACAAGACTATCATCATCTCGACCCACCAGGTGCGCGACGTCGAACTGCTGCTCGACCATCTGTGCATCATCGAACCGAACCGCGTGCTCCTCGACGCTCCGATGGCCCGTGTAGCCGACCGTCTGCGTTTCCTCGAAGTAGGTGTAGGCGAGGCTCCGTCCGACGTCATCTATGCCGAACAAGGTCTGCATGGCTACAACATCGTGGCTCCGCGCGGCGATGCAGCCGAGACTCCCGTCAACCTCGAACTCCTGTTCAATGCCCTGCTCAGCAATGCAGAGGGAGTTCAGAAAATTGTTACCCCTAACTCCTAAATACAGAAGAACGTTATGAAACAGTTTGATATGAAGCGCTGCGCACAGTACGCACGCTACGACCTCACCCTCAACAGGGCTTTCTATCGCAACATAGCCATCGTGACGGCAGCCCTCATTGCCGGCATCACGGTGCTCGGATTCATGTTCCGCTGGATTGGCATCCGCAACCTGCCCGATGCGAACCTTGTATTCAGCGACGGTGCCTATACCGTCACATGGACCACCTTCTGGATTACATGCTTGACAGGCATCCTCTGCGTCCTCTACGCAGGCTGCATCCACCACCCGCTGCGCACGAAGCAGTCGCGCATTTCGGTACTCACCTTACCTGCCACCAATGCAGAGAAATTCGTTTGGCACACTGTACTCGTGCTCATCGGAGGCTGGCTGCTGCTCTTGGGCAGCATCGTCCTCGCCGACGGGCTGAACGCCTTGCTGTCGCTCCTTGCAGGCTTCCCCGCCGACAAGATTTACAGCATCACAGCAGAGCATCTGCGCTACTACTCGCTCACGATGCGCCTGCCGATGTCTGGCTACTTAGGCGATATGATACAGGACGAGAACGCCAAGGGAATCCTTTCGGAGTTGGTAATCCTGAGCCTCGCCAGCAGCATAGCAACCATCTCCGCCTTCACCTTCGGCAATGCAGTGAAGTACCGCTTCAACATCATCTTCACCTATCTGGCACTTTGGCTCCTGCAATTCGTCGCAAGCACACTGGTCATCATCTGCACCGTAGCCTTCGGCGAAAAACTGGTCGAGAGCATGACAGGCGAAAATGCCCTGAGCCTCATTCACGGTACGCTCATTGGTACAACTGTCTTCTGTGTCATCGCCACCATCGCGCTTTGGTGGGGCAACTGGAGACTGTACAAGAAAGCACAAATCACCAGCAAACTAAACCGTTAACTCGCTATGGAATTTCAGAACAGTAAAGCCATCTACCTGCAACTGGCCGACCACCTCTGCCTTGCGATTCTCAACGGGACCTACCCCGAAGACGAACGCATTCCGTCGGTACGCGACTTTGCCGCCGACGTCGAGGTCAACGCCAACACAGCCGTCCGCGCCTACGAGTGGCTGCAGCAGCAGGAGATCATCTATACAAAGCGCGGACTGGGCTACTTCGTCAGCCCTGGTGCAAAAGCGAAGATTCAGGCCATGCGCCGCGAAGCCTTCATGAACGACGACCTCCCTGCCCTTTTCCTCAACATGCAGGCGCTGGGCATCGATATTAGAGAAATCGAACAAGAATGGCGGCGTTTCCGTGAAAAGTAACTATGTTTTAATGATATTTAACGCACGTGTGTGTCACATTTCGCGCACACGTGCGTTATATAAATGTAGAAAGAAACTAAAACGTAGAGCGAAACTTTTCAACAAATACAGTACTGATATGAAAAAAACATTATTCATGCTCACACTGGGTGCTGTCGCCCTGCTGACAGTGCCGACTTCGTGTCAGCGAATGGCTCAGAGCATTGCCGAGAGTGCCCGAGAGGAAATGCGCGGGGAAAACGGCAAACAGCCCCGCTATCTGCGTGACAGCGAGGAATGGGGCAAAGTGATTCAGCAAGAACTTGCGCTCGAAGACTTTGAGAAGGTGCGCACCACCGGACTGGCTGACGTGGTATTCACGCAGGGCGAGGACTTCAGCGTCGTGGCAGAAGGAAACGAGAAGGTGCTTCCGCTTTATGACTTCTCGGTCGAGGAAGGCACGCTTGTCGTCGCCACCACGAAGAAGGACAAGCTCCGCAATATCCCGTTCATTCGCCTGCTGGTCACTGCACCAACGCTGACTAACATCGACATCATGGGTGCGGGCGATGTGATGATGCGCCAACCCGTCGAGTTTTTCAACGACCTCAACATCCACATCAGCGGTGCGGGCGACATTGAGATTGACAGCCTGCTCTGCGATGCTTTCTCTGCCGAAATCAGTGGTGCAGGCGACATCGACGTGTACCGTCTGAAGTGCCTTTCGGCCGATGTCCGCATGAGCGGCGTGGGCGACACAGATGTCAAGAAGATTTCTTGTCAGGAAGACGCATCGTTCATTGTCACAGGCACGGGCAATTTGGAGACGAAAGTGAGATGCAACAACCTCACCGTCGAGGTGACGGGCGACGGCGAAGCCAGCATCAAGTGTGAAAGTGAACATGTGACAGCCACGGTCGGCGGTACGGGCAGCATCGACATCGAAGGCACGACCCACGACATCGTTGTCAACAAAAGTGGACTGGGCAACATATCGACCCGACAGTTGCGCATCCTACAATGATACACCTCGAAAACATCCACAAGACTTACCAAGGTTCGCAGCCGTTGCACGTGCTCAAGGGCATCTCGCTCGACATTCGCCGCGGCGAGTTTGTCAGCATCATGGGTGCGTCGGGCTCGGGCAAGAGCACGCTGCTCAACATTCTGGGAATCCTCGACGACTATGACGAGGGTGTCTATACGCTCGACGGTACTCTCATCCGCGGGCTGAGCGAGGTGCGTGCAGCCGACTTCCGCAACCGCATGATAGGCTTTATCTTCCAGTCGTTCAACCTCATCCCGTTCAAGGATGCCGTCGAGAACGTTGCCCTGCCACTCTTTTACCAGGGTGTGCCCCGCCGTAAAAGGAATGCGCTGGCGCTCGAGTATCTCGACAAGTTGGGATTGAAGGACTGGGCTCATCACAAGCCTGCAGAACTCTCGGGCGGTCAGAAACAGCGCGTTGCCATTGCACGCGCACTGATTACACAGCCGAAAATCATCCTCGCCGACGAACCGACGGGTGCGCTCGACAGCCATACCAGTGTGGAAGTGATGCAGATTCTCAAGCAGTTGCACGAGGACGGCATGACCATCGTCGTCGTCACCCATGAAAGCGGCGTGGCCTATCAGGCAGACAAAATCGTGCATATCAAAGACGGCCAGATCGGCGACATCGAACTCGTCACCGACGAGTCGCGTTCGCCCTTCTCTATGGACGGAGTGATGAAGTAGTACAGCCACACGCCGACACTCACGCCAATTACTTCGATACGACCAGAAACGACAGATGAAATGAATACCATTCGAGAGGTTTGGGATGCCATGATGCGCAACAAGATGCGTGTGACGGCAACGGGCATAGCGGTGGCAAGCGGTATTTTCCTGCTCATCGTGCTGCTCGGTGCGGGCAATGGCATTATCCATACAATGGAGCAGAACAGCCAAGGACTGAACCTCGATGCCATCAACATCTGGCCGGGTATGACGTCGAAGCCATGGAACGGCCTTAAGGAGGGTCGCTCGATACAACTCAAGGACGACGACCGAAAAGCACTTGAAAAACAGCACGACGACGTGGTACTCTCGTCGTCAGCCCAACTCGAAAAGACGGAAACGGCCAATGTGGGCCACAAACATGCCACCGTGTCGCTCATGGGTGTATTTCCCTCATACACAGAGTTTGAGAACATCCAAATCCTGCGCGGTCGTTTTCTCAACGACATAGACCTGCGCAAACGTCGTCGCGTGGTGGTCATCGATGAAAAGGCTGAAACAGCGCTATTCGGCAAAAACGCCAATGCCGTGGGCCGTGACATACGCGTCGGACAGAGCATGTATCGCGTCGTGGGTGTGCAGAAGAACGACTTTGCCTTCAGCAACAACAACTTCTACGCTCCGTTCACCACTGTCCAAGGCATCTACGGAGGGAAACAGGAAATCGGAAACATCACGCTGAAGGCTCGTCCGGGCAGCACCGAGCAGCAGTTGGAGGAGTTGACCGAAGGCATCCGCTACACACTCGGCACACGCCACGAATTTGACCCGACCGACCGCCGGGCCGTGTGGATTTGGAACTCGGCCGAAGACAATGCGTCGATGAACCAGGCAAAAGGCATCCTGAACACTTCGTTCTGGATTCTCGGCCTGCTCACCCTGCTCAGCGGCATTGTCGGCGTGAGCAACATCATGCTCATCAGCGTAAAGGAACGCACGCACGAGTTCGGCATCCGACGCGCCATCGGGGCACGTCCGTGGAACATCATCCGCATGGTTATGCTGGAGAGTGTGCTCATCACGACGTTCTTCGGCTACTGGGGAATGCTCGCCGGCATCGTGTTCTGCGAATGGATGGACCAGACGGTCGGCTCAACCGTCGTCGATATAGGTGTGTTCCAGCAAAAGGTATTCGTTGACCCAACCGTCGATCTCAGCATCTGCCTGCAGGCCACGGTAGTGATGATTATAGCCGGTGCCATCGCAGGCTTCTTCCCTGCACGCCGCGCCGCACAAGTAAAACCCATTGAAGCACTGAGAGGATGAAGATTCCACGTTTTGACCTGGACTCCTGGAGCGAGATTGTCGATGCGTTGTCGAAGAACAAACTGCGCTCTTTCCTGACTGCCTTTGGCATCTTTTGGGGCGTGTTCATGCTCGTGCTGCTCATGGGTGGCGGACGTGGACTGGAGTCGATGCTGGGCAACGTGTTCGCAGGGTTCGCATCGAACAGCGGATTCATGGCCACGGCGACAACCAGCATGCCACACAAAGGTTTTCGCGAAGGCCGCCAGTGGGACCTCGAACTGCGCGACATCGACCGTGTTCGCAACAGTGTCCCTGAAATCGACATTCTCACACCGACCAATACACGATGGGGCATCAGCGCCGTCCGCGACAACAAGAAACTCAGCGTCAGCATCACGGGCATCTATCCCGACTACCTGCGCGTCAGCAATCCACGTCTGAAGGCGGGACGTGCCATCAACGACACAGACATCGCACAGGAACGCAAGGTCTGCATCATCGGCAGTCGCGTCGCCGAAGAACTCTTTCCTGGAGAAGATGTCATCTGCGGCCAGCGCATACAGATTGACGGCATCTACTACACCGTCATCGGACTCAGTGGACGCACTGGCAATGGCATCAGCATCAACGGCAACGCCTTGACTACCGTCGAAGTACCTTTCACAACCCTGCAGCGTGCCTATGGTCTTGGCACGAAAATCGTCATGCTCACCTATACAGCACGACCTGGCTACCAAATCTCCACCGTTCAGGACAAAGTGGAAGCTGTGGTGAAGCGTGCCCACAGCATCCATCCCGACGACCCACAGGCGGTCATCAAAGTGAATGCAGAAGCGATGTTTACGCTCGTTGACAACCTCTTCAACGGCATCAGTATCCTGGTGTGGATGATTGGCCTCGGCACCCTGCTCAGCGGAGCCATCGGCGTAAGCAACATCATGATGGTGACGGTGAAAGAACGCACCACCGAGATAGGCATCCGACGCGCCATCGGTGCCACACCCACCGACATCCTGCGTCAGATTCTCAGCGAGAGCATGATGCTCACATTGCTGGCTGGCATGAGCGGCATCACGCTGTCGGTGCTCATCCTACAAGTCGTCGAGACGGCAGTCAATGCCTCTGGCACCACCGACGGCACTTCGACGTTCCAGATATCGTTCTGGATCGCAGTCGGCGCAGCCCTGCTCATTGCCCTGCTCGGCATTGTGGCAGGCCTCGCACCTGCACTTCGTGCCATGCACATACGCCCCGTCGAGGCCATGCGCAGCGACGAATAAACTTTTGCCCATTTAACTCATCTATACACAATGAACAAAATTCTCAAATGGATTGGCGTAGCACTCATCGCCATCATCTTCATCGGAACATTCATGTTCCTCTACCAGAAGTCGCAGCCAAAGATTACGCTGTACGAAATCAACGCCCCACAAGTGATTGACCTGGAACGCACCACCATCGTCACTGGCAAAGTGGAGCCGCGCGACGAGGTGAACATCAAGCCGCAAATCTCAGGCATTATCTCCGAACTCTACAAGCACGCTGGCGAGACGGTGCGCAAGGACGAGGTGATTGCCAAAGTCAAGGTTATTCCCGATATGGGAAGCCTGAGCAGTGCAGAAAACCGCGTCAAACTTGCTCAGATTAACTTGAAACAGGTTACCACCGATTTTGAGCGCATGAAACGACTGAAGGAAGAACGTGTCATCAGCGATGAAGAGTACGAGCAGAGCGAAGTGAAGTATCGTCAGGCTCAAGAGGAACTCAAGACCGCCAAAGATGCTCTGAACATCGTTCGTGAAGGCGTCTCTCTGAGCAATGCACAGATGTCAACGACACTCATCCGTTCGACCATCGACGGGCTCATCCTCGACATTCCCGTCAAGGTGGGCAACTCCGTCATCCTCTCCAACTCGTTCAACGACGGTACGACCATCGCCACCGTTGCCAACATGTCAGACCTCATCTTCCGTGGCAATATCGACGAGACAGAAGTAGGACGCTTGCACGAAGGGATGCCCGTCAGCATCAGCATCGGTGCGCTGCCCGACGTCCACCTCGACGCCACACTCGAATACATCTCGCCGAAGGGAGTCGAGACCAATGGAGCCAATCAGTTTGAAATCAAAGCCGCCATTCAGATACCCCAAGGCCTGACGTTGCGTTCGGGCTACTCCGCCAACGGCGAAATCGTGCTGGCACGTTCCGAGCACACCCTTGCCATACCCGAAGCATCACTCTCGTTCAGCGGCGACAGCACCTTCGTCTATGTCGTCACCGACAGCACCGCACGTCCCCAGCAGTTCCAGCGCCGAGCCATCACCACAGGCATCAGCGACGGCGTCCACATCGAAGTCAAGAAAGGCCTGAAGAAAGAAGAGTTTGTCCGCGGAATTGAGATTGTAGCACAACAATAACAGATCCTCCCATGAAATATCGCACACTAGTTTGTACTTTGTACTTAACACTTTGTACTTTCACCATAGCGAAGTCCTCACCTTATCTTGGAGAGTTAGAAGGTGAGCCCTGGTCACTCCGCCAGTGCATTGAGCACGCCCTGGAACACAACATCAGCGTCAAGCAGCAGGCCATGGCTGTTGAGAACAGCAAAGTCTCGCTCAGCACAGCTCTCAACTCCCGCCTGCCCTCGCTCAACGCCTCTGCCAGCCAGAGTTTCAACTTCGGTCGCGGACAGACCATCGACGGCACCTACGTCAACCGCAACACACAGAACACTGGCTTTAACCTCGGCACCGACATTCCCCTCTTCACAGGCTTTCAGATACCCAACAACATCGCAGCCCGCCGACTCGACCACCAAGCCGCACTCGCCGACCTGCAGCGTGCCCGCGAGAACGTCGCCCTGCAAATCACAGGCAGTTACCTCGACGTCCTCTACCAGAAAGAACTCGTCGGCGTACAAGAGCAGCAAGTCAAACTCAGTCAGGTCCAACTCGACCGCATCGAAAAACTCTTCCGCAACGGCAAGCAGAGCGAAGCCGACGTGGCACAGGCACGCTCCGTTGTTGCCAACGACCAACTGCAACTCACCCAGCAGCAGAACCAACTGCGCCTGGCCCTGCTCGAACTCAGCCAACTGCTCGAACTACCCACCCCCGAAGGATTCGACATCGACGAACCCTCCGAGGTCCATCTCTCGGCGCTCGGCACTCAACTCTCCGCCGCCGACATCTACGCCATCGCCGTCGGTGAACGTCCGCAGATACAAGCCGAACGCCTGCGTCTCCAAAGTGCCGAGCGCAACGTCAAGATAGCCCAGAGCGGCCACTATCCCACCCTCTCGCTCAACGGCGGACTCAGCACAGGCTACTACAAGACCAACGGGTTCGCAGCCGACCCCTTCAACCGCCAAATGAAAAACAATTTCAACAAATACATCGGACTCAACCTCAGCATACCTATTTTCAACCGATTCCAGACCCGCAACCAAGTCCGACAGGCACGCCTGCAAGTCGCCAACCAGCAACTCGCCCTCGAGAACACCCAGAAGGCACTCTACAAAGAGATACAGCAGGCATGGTACAACGCACAGAACGCCCTGCGGCAGATGGAGTCGAGCAGCGTAGCCGCCGAAGCCGCCGAGGCCTCCTTCCTCCTCATGCAGAAGAAGTTTGAGAACGGCAAAGCCAACTCCACCGAGTTCGAAGAAGCCAAAACCCGCCACATGCGCGCCCAGGCCGACCACCTCCAAGCAAAGTACACCGCCCTGTTCCGCCAGAAAATCCTTCGTTTCTATCAGGGCGAACCGCTGTATTGATGATTACTCACTCTGCTCCACTCTCCAAGTGCATCGGGATATGAAATAAATGCCTTATCTTTGCAACGAAAACACTCACATCGTCTCTTAACAACACAGACAACATGGACAAAATTCTCTTCATCACTCTCTTCACTATCGTCTTTTCTCTGTTCTCTTCCTCAGCATCGGCCCAGTGGACGACCATCGTAAACGGGACGAAATGGACGGACACTGACGGTAATCCCGTGTATGCCAATGGCGGGAACTTCCTCCACAAGGACGGGGTGTGGTATCTCGTGGGCGAGGACCGTTCGAAGCCTTGGATGCCCGACGTCAACCTGTACAGTTCGACGGACTTCGTGCACTGGACTTTCGAGAAGAAAATCATCAGGAACCGCGTCAGTCATCCCGACCTGGGACGGCGTCGCATGATTGAGCGTCCGAAACTGCTGTTCTGCGAGGAGACGCAAAAGTATGTGGTGTGGTGTCACTGGGAGGCTCGCGACTACTCTGCGAGTGAGGCGGCAATGTTTGAGTGCGACTCTGTCAACGGGGACTACCAATACGTATGGAGCGGGCGACCGATGGATACGAAGTCGCGCGACTGCAACGTGTTTGTGGATAACGACGGCACGACGTATTTCATATCGACGACAGACGAAAACACGAACCTGGGGCTGTTCATGCTGATGACGGACTACCGGCATGTGTTCACAAAGACGGTGCTGTGCGAGGGGATGCGCCGCGAAGCGCCTGCCATCGTCCACATTGACGACACGTACTATATGATTTCGTCGGCCTGTACAGGCTGGGACCCGAATCAAGCAAAACTGACGACGAGCCATAACCTGCATTTCGGGTGGACTCCCCTGCGCAACATCGGCGACCGCATCGCCTACGATACGCAGGCTTCGTCAATCCTGACCATCAACGGAACGGAGGGGACGACTTATCTCTACGTGGGCGACCGATGGATGGACCCGTCGCTGGCGGAATCGAAAATCATCATCCTGCCCATCGAATGGCGCAATCCTGAGACGGGCGACGTGGCCCATCAAAAAGATGAGAACCATCCGGAGATGGTTCTCAACTACAGAGACTCGTTCGATATTGACTTTGAACGAGGTGTTTGGCGGGAGTAGTGCTGAATGCGCTATTCAAGGAACGCAGCCTCCTGCCAGTCTTTCAATAGTTTCTCACAGTCACGGCGGGCTGTTTCTTCATCTACCTCATAGTTGTCTGTCAGCACCCTGACCATGTCGTCAAGGGTGAATTCCTTGCCGACGAGTTGGTTCCAAATGTCGGCAGCCGACTCGTTCATGCTGATGACTTTCGTAAAGTTGATGTTCTCTAAGCCATGTCCGATGACGATGTTTTCACCGCAGATGTTGCGGAGTTCAAATCCTTCCTTAATTCTCATTGTATTCTTGTTTAACTTCTTATCTTCTCAACCTGATTGCTTTCGCCACGCCAGCGTTTCGGCAGTTCGTGAAGCCATAACAGTCGATAGGCTGCCAGTAGATAACGGCGCACGGGCAGCAAGGCTGGCCAGACACGGCTATAGATGTGCCAGAAGCGTGACGTGGCTGTGTTCCAAGTCTTTCCCTTCCGCTCTAATGCCGTGACGAGACAACGAACGTCGCGCAGCAGACATGTCTCCGTACCGCGCACATTTCCATCGCCGCGCAGCGTGACTCGCACGTCGGGGTCGGACGTAGTAGTCTTCACGGGCAGCCCTTGTGGGGTGTGCAGGGCATCGATGCGGTGCAACACATAGTGTCCTTTCTCAATCTCTGCCAGCACTACATCACCGACCTTGTAGCCCATCGCCTTCGACAGCACAGCCACATCGCGCCCGCTCTCAACAAACGGTCGCATACTGTTTCCCCTCGCCCTGATGGACACGTTGTGCCCTTCATCGACAAGCGCACAGACATGTGGCAGGAACTCGGCATTGGCCAGTTGGATTACCTTCATTGTGTAATCGTTTCGTGAGACAGACGCACGGCGGCTTCGTCGGGCAGATTCTCCAAATAGTAAGTAGGCACATGCTCCATGATGTGCGTGACGCCTGTGCAGATTCCTCCGTAAATGCGCTTGTCCCACTTCATGACGCTGCACGAGGGAAGGAGCGACGCAAATGACTCGATGACGGTCTGACGACGAATCTTATTGTAAGGAGCCTGTTTCAGTTGGACAAACGCACCGATGGGTGCCTCGATGTTGCGATAGCAGGGTGTCTTTCCACTCCAGGGAGAACCGAACACGATGCCCTCGCCGTCGATGAAGCGCACCACAGGGTTGTCGTCGTTCATCAGGTCGGTGCCAGGAATGTACTTCAGCCAGTTCCCCGTGTGTGTGCTCTTGCCCGTTCCGCTCACACCGAGGAACAGGTAACCACGCCCTTTTTCACGGACGACAGAGGCGTGCATGAGCAGCGTGTCCTTATCGGCAGTCGAGAAGGCATACATCAGCATCAGCGCATTGTTCAGCCCGAACTTGCGCATTTCAAGATTTCCGTTCAGGGCGACGATGCCACGGCTGAAGTCGGCCGTCGCATCGAGCAGACAAGCCTGACGCCCGCGAAAGTCTGTGATATGGATTTCATACGAGCCATCTTTCCGCAGATAGACACCGTGGTTGTTGCCGCCGCAGTCGAACTGGCCGACCTCTTCACCCCATTCCTGTGAACGGTACGTGTCGTCAACGGTCAGTTCAAACAGCACCGGTTCGTCGGTAACGGATTCTTCAAACGGTGTGCTTGAGGGGATGAGACGTTCGTCGTTCACACCTCCTTCGACAAAGATGACTCGGTAAGACATCCGTCCTACTCTATATTGTTTCTTCATTCGTTCAAAACAGCAGGTTTTCGTACTCGGGTTTCTCAAACTTAAAATCGTTCATGCTGACAATGACCATGTTCGATGTACCCATGTCCAGATAGCGCTTCTTCATTTTGTAGAAACGCTTGGCCAGTTTCTTGCGGTTCACGTCGTAGAACACGCAGGTGGTCTCGTACTGCATCTCGTACTTCCCAACCAGGTAGTCCTTCAGTTGCTGGCTAAAGTCGGCACGATAGGGCAGAAACTTGTACTTTTTCGTCAGGCGCATGTAGTTGACCGGCTGCACTTCTGTCAGATAGACGGTCGAGTCGTTGAAGTTCGTGCCTACGCCGAAGAGATAGACTACATCCGTCTCCTTCGGTGCATGTTTCTGCTGATAAGCCAGTTGTTCGGCCTGTTCCTTCTCGGCCCTTGCCAGTTGTTTGGCAGCCTGCCGTTCCTCCCTGGTCGGCTTGTGTGGTTTCTGCGCCTGGACCGTCAAGGGAAAAAGCAGCGTGACGATTAACAGTATTTTTGCGAAAGTGTTCATATTCTGAGTGATTTATCGCACAAAGGTACGACAAAAACAGCATACTGCAAAATTGCCCCCTCCGTTTTTTAGGTTTTTAACGAATACGGGGTGTCAATGCACAAAAAAGGCTGCGCCTGAAGTCAGACACAGCCAGCAATCGGTGGGCAGACGGGGCTTAGCCCAGATAACCTTTCAGCAGACGGCTCCGGCTACTGTTGCGCAGTCGGCGAATCGCCTTCTCCTTGATTTGGCGGACACGTTCGCGCGTCAGATTGAAGCGGTCGCCAATCTCCTCCAGCGTCTTTTCCTGCTCTCCGATGCCGAAGAACATACGGATGATTTCCTTTTCGCGGGGAGTGAGCGTGTCGAGCGCGCGGTCGATTTCTTTCGATAGCGATTCGTTGACCAACGAACGGTCGGCCATCGGGCTGTCGTCGTTCACCAGCACGTCGAGCAGCGAGTTGTCCTCGCCTTCCACAAAGGGAGCATCGACGCTGATGTGGCGGCCCTGCACCTTCAGCGTATCGGCAATCTTGTCAACGGGCAGACCCAATTCGTCGGCGATTTCGTCGGCACTCGGCCGGCGTTCGTTCTCCTGTTCGAACTTTGAGAGAGCCTTGCTGATCTTGTTGAGCGACCCCACCTGATTCAGTGGCAGACGCACGATTCGCGACTGCTCAGCCAGTGCCTGCAGAATGCTCTGACGAATCCACCAAACAGCATAACTGATGAACTTGAAACCACGTGTCTCATCGAATTTCTCGGCTGCCTTGATGAGGCCCAGATTTCCCTCGTTGATGAGGTCGGGCAGACTCAGGCCCTGGTTCTGGTACTGTTTTGCCACAGAAACGACGAAACGGAGGTTGGCACGCGTCAGTTTTTCCAAGGCGCGGCGGTCGCCCTTGCGGATACGTCCGGCCAGTTCGACCTCCTCTTCCACTGTGATCAAGTCCTCACGACCGATTTCCTGCAAGTACTTGTCGAGCGAAGCACTCTCACGGTTCGTAATACTTTTCGTAATCTTTAACTGTCTCATTCTACCTACTGCTACATTTTAAGCAGTCTGCAAAAATACAAAAAAAAATGCAGACTGCCAAATACAGAACGGAAAAGTTATACGTTTCGTATAAAAAAGCAGAAAAAACATCGTTTTTCCATCGACGAAACACGACGCTAAGCACTTGGCGTAAAATCTCCAAGCACTTGGCGTTCGTACGCTAAGCACTTGGCGTGATTTCTCCAAGCACTTGGAAGGGAAGACGGACTGCGGTCAACTGATGCTGCCCCAGTTGATGTTCGTCTTACGAAGTTCGCGCAACCGCTGCCAGAGCAAGGCATTGGCAGGATTGTTCTCTTCGGGATCAGCCTCGACAACCTGCTGGGCGGCATCGCGTGCCATCTGAAGGATGATGCCGTCCTTGGCAAGATTGGCTATCTTCAGGTCGAAGGCCATGCCGCTCTGCTGCGTGCCTTCAAGATCACCAGGACCGCGCAGACGGAGGTCCTGTTCGGCGATTTCAAAACCGTCGGTCGAATCCACCATAATCTGGATACGACGCCGTGTGTCGTCGCTCAGTTGCTGCTTCGTCACAAGAATACAGTACGATTGGTCAGCACCACGCCCTACCCGTCCGCGCAGTTGGTGCAACTGGCTGAGTCCGAAGCGTTCGGCATTTTCAATCACCATGACCGAAGCATTGGGCACGTTGACACCAACCTCGATGACGGTGGTGGCAACAAGTATCTGCGTCGCACCCGAAGCAAACCGCTGCATCTCTGCATCTTTTTCGGCCGACTTCATCTTTCCGTGTACTTTGGAAACCTGCTTGTCGGGGAATGCCTTTCGGATTTGCTCAAATCCGTCCTCAAGGTTCTTGAGATCCATCTTCTCACTTTCCTTGATGAGGGGATAGACGATGTAGATCTGCCGGCCGAGTTCGAGTTGCCGGCGCATACCAGTGTAGAGGGTCTGTCGGTGGCTGTCGAACTGATGGAGGGTCTGGATGGGCTTACGGCCAGGCGGCAACTGGTCGATGACGCTGACGTCGAGGTCGCCGTAAAGGGTCATAGCCAGGGTACGGGGGATGGGCGTGGCGGTCATGACGAGGACATGGGGCGGATTAAGGCTCTTCGTCCACAACCTGGCGCGCTGAGCCACTCCAAAGCGGTGCTGCTCGTCGATGATGGCAAGGCCGAGATGGGCAAACTGCACATTATTCTCTATAAGTGCATGTGTGCCGACAGCAATGTGGACTGTCCCCGTGACAAAACCGTCGAGCACTTCGCGGCGGCGTTTCCCTTTTACCGCCCCCGTGAGCAGTTCAACGCGCACTGGCATGTCGCCTAGCAGATGGCGTAATGTCTCCACATGCTGCTCTGCCAGAATCTCCGTCGGCGCCATGATACAGGCCTGATAGCCGTTGTCAATGGCGATGAGCGCACACATCAGTGCCACGAGGGTCTTGCCGCTGCCCACATCGCCTTGCAGCAGACGGTTCATCTGGCGACCAGACCCCATGTCAGCCCGTATCTCACGGATGACACGCTTCTGCGCCTCTGTCAGCGTGAAAGGAAGGTGGTGGTAGTAGAAGTCGTTGAAGGTTTTCCCGACATGGGGACAGAGCAGTCCTCGGTACTTGCGGGCTCTGTCCTTGGCATAGCGCAGAATGTTGAGTTGTACGTAGAAGAGTTCTTCAAACTTGAGCCGTGCCTGTGCCTTGCGCAGATTGTCAGCCGTAGTGGGAAAATGTATTTCTCGCAGGGCTTCGTCGCGTGAGATGAAGTGGTAACGACTGACAAGAAATGCCGGCAGTGTCTCAGGCAGCGTCTCGTCGAGCATCTCCAGCATCTTCGCCGTCAGTTTCGCCACCACCGACGAGTTCAACCCCCGCTTCTTCATCTTCTCCGTCGTGTGGTAGTGGGGACGGAAAGCATAGCCCCCTCCATCTCCCCCGAATGGGGGAGGATTCAAAGCAGTCCCCTCATCAAACAAAGCCTGCTGAATACCCTCGGTCACAGGAGTTCTTCCCCATTCGGGGGGGGTAGAGGGTACTTCTATTTCCGGATGTGCTATGTTCAGCCTTCCCTTAAACGGTTGTGGCCGTCCGAATACGACGTATGGGCGGTGGAGGTCGTATTGCTTTGCAATGTATTTGATGCCTTGGAACCAGACGAGGTCGATGACTCCGGTGCCATCGCTGAAATGTGCCACGAGCCGTTTCTTACGGCCTTCGCCCATGTCATCAAAACCGAGAATCTCACCGACAATCTGAACATACGGCATCGTCCCATTGATGTCACAGATTCGGTAGAAACGGGTTCGGTCGATGTATTTGTAGGGATAATACGTCAGCAGGTCGCCCACCGTCTTGATAGAGAGTTCCCTTCCAAGCAGGTCGGCACGTTGCGGCCCTACTCCCTGCAAATACTTGATGTCCTGGTCGAGTCGAAGCATTCCTGCCACAAAGGTACGATTAAGTGAGATAAATACCAAATATATTTGAGTATTTACGAGCGAGAGTACCTTCGACGAAGTCAAAGGTACGATTAAGTGAGCGGAATGCAAAATGAAAGACAACTTTTTTCTGCTATATACTCAACCATTGAGCATTTATTGTTTTCGATTAGAAGGCAATAGATGCGTGAACAACGATTATTCACTAACAGGCCACAGCGAACCATAACGGGCTTTCCCACGGGCCTCCTCAATCGTTTCTTCTTCAACCCAATCGATTTCGTCGCTTTGTGATCCGTCAATGCTGATGGACTTCTGCATCAACATCTGAGACATCACAAAGGCGTTATGGATGGTTGGCTGTTGATATCTCTTTTTTATAAGCATGTTAGCCAAAATGCTTGCTATTTGTATCAGTAAATTAACGAATCACGTATTTTATTCCATCAATCACGTAGATACCTGCAGGGAGCCCTTGCACAGAGTTGCTCGATGACTGTACTTTGCGGCCCAGAAGGTCATAAAGCGCACTTTGTTCTTTGTACTTTGAACTTTGTACTTCATCGATGCTTGTAGGTGTGTCGTCTATTTCGAATTTGATGACGGCCTTTGCTTCAGCAGTGTGTGGCAGCATGTAGGCTCTGAAGGCCTTGATGCTGTTGCCTCCTGCAGCACGTTTGAAACTGTTGCCTGAACCAAGAATATAGTTTCCGGCATCGACAGTGGTAGCGATGTATGTACCGACAAAGTCAAAACTTTCACCTCCAGTATGTGGGTTGCTGTCGGCTACGATGTCCACTCCATCGAAACGTAGTACGCGATTGGTGCGGTCAGCAGACAACTTGACGAGCACAGGTTCGTTGGCCGTAATGTCGTTGACTGTCTCAAACGAGAGGGTATTTTCAGTGGCTCCTTTCATCCGTATCACTTGCACATCGTCTCCCAACTGTGTCTTCAATGCCGTTTCATCGACATCGAAGGGCAACACGAGCGTGTTCCAGCCTTCGTAAAGGGAACGATCGATGACGATGTCGCCGTGGATGCCGCTTTGTGGAGCCGTGGTTGCTGTTTCATTGAGTGTGCGGTCAAGTTTGACAAGCGTCGGCTTTGACATGTAGCACCAGTTGTTTCCGTTATCAGAAGCGGCACACATACCCAGTGTGAGAGTCTCGTTTTTATCAAGTTCCACGACGAGTGAGAAAAGTCCGTAAGTAGCGGTCGTCACTTCGGTAAGAACTTTCGTGCCGCTGCTGGTGACCGCGAAGAGATAGGTACCTGGTTGATGATTTCGGTCGTTGTCGCTGCCCGACCAGAGGTTGGCAGCACAAAAGGCTGCGATGCCATAGCGTCCAGGCGGCAGATTGGTGATGTCTTGGTGGAAGAAGTCGGTATCGTGAGGGGCGCTGCCTGACCAGAAGGCCAGTCCCGAGCCGTTGTAGATGGCAGAGCCGAGTTTTGCCTCTGTGTAGCCACCCGAAGCGTTTCCTGACACTTTCACCCAGTTGTTACCGCCAAATTCAGGCACCGACACAGACATGTCTTCGTAGAAATGCTCGAAGTCGAAGTCGCCATTGTAGGCCACCTGCACGTTATCGAGCGCAAACCAATCGGCATTCGTGTCGGCTGCGAATTGGATGAGGAAGGTGACAGCCTGCGGAGCATTGAGCGTGAACTGAATCGAAGCGTGCTGTGCAGAGCCGCCGTCGATGTTTTTCAGTTCGTTGCTCTGTCCACCGACAGAAGCAGTGACGCCCGACATGGTGCCGTTCGTCTGGTAGTGGCTGCCACCATTAAGAAAAGTTCCGTTATAATCGAAAGTCAGTGTATATTGACCTGCAGGCAGTACCTTTGTGCTCTGCGAGATGCTCTGGTTCTGAAGCGTCGAGGCCGAAGTCCAGCCGACGAAGCACTCCAGGAAATTGGTCAGCGTTGGGTCGTTCCACGAGTTGCCGCGATACTTGATCATGTCGGTGTTGCTCACTGTCCATCCCGTCAGATTCCCTTCCTCAAAATCTGCATTCTTGAAAAAGATAGAACTCATGTCCTTCGGCTTTTCCATCATCTCTGCCTTGAGTTCGACAGTACCGGCCGTTCCGTTCGAGCGGACAATGGCGAGGGCACGGCCACGGAACACGGTCGGCGTCGTTGTGCGGAAACTCTCCATGTCGTTCGGACTGCCTGTGCAGCAGCCGATGAGTTCGCCAGCACCAATGTTGGTGACGTTGAGCCTCGTTTCCGAGTCACTGGTGACGACATTGCCGTCGTCGTCGATGAGTTCAATGGTCACATAGACAAGGTCGTTCAGTGCGTCGGAGATGGTGTTGTTGCCGTCGTCATAGACGAAACGCACACCAGTGGCCTTGCCGGTAGTCTTCAGCACAAACTCCTCGCCTGCCACTTCGTTGCCCGCATTGTCAAGGTTGACGATTCGCAGTGTGCCAGGCTGATATGCCAGGCTGAAGCCGCACCAGAACGTGTTGCCTGGTGTGCCTTCGCCCACTACTTCGTCGTTCAGATAGAGGCGTACTTTTGGTGCACGGCTGTAAGCGTTGACCGACACGTTCTGTCCCTCGCGTCCAGGATAGGTCCAGCATTGTTCTTCGAGTTGCCAGCCCCACCAGTTCCACTGCGAACCAGTGGTGACCACAGCCATCGTCACGGGTGCTTCACGCCAGACGATGTCCTTGTAGTAGGATTGTGGCTTTTTCTGACCGATGAGGTCGAGGTCGCCACAGTGTCCGTTAAACCACGGCCAGCCGGCAAAGAAAGGCGGTGCGGCATCGGGGAGTGCTGCACCGATGCCAGCCTCGCCGAGGTAGTCCATGGCTGTCCAGACAAAGTCGCCGACGACATAGGGCAGACGTTCCACGAGGTCCCAGTTCTCGCTGGCATTTTTCGGATAACTCTCCAGGCCGCACATCACGCGGTCGGGATAGCGGCCGTGGTCGTATTCATACTTGTCGTACATGTAGTTGTAGCCGCCTACGTCGAGGCTCTTGAAGGCGTTGTCAGACTGCGCATCCCAATTGCCACTGGCTATGTTCCAGGCATCGCCGGCATCCCATCCGCAAATGGCTGCGGTGACGGGTCGGGTGGTGTCATATTGCAGGACATCTGCACGCAGACGGGCAGCGGCAGCCTGACCTTCTGGTTCTATACGTCCTGGAATCTCGTTGCCGATGCTCCACATGATGACGGAGGGATGGTTGCGGTCGCGTCGCACCATGTCAGTGATGTCTCGGTCGCTCCACGTGGCGAAGTAGCGGTGATAGTCTTCGTTGTTCTTCTGAAGTAACCACTGGTCAAAGCATTCGTCGATGACCATCAGACCGAGTGAGTCGCATACGTCGAGGAAGTGTTCCGAAGGCAGGTTGTGACTGCAGCGCACGGCATTATAGCCCAGGGCCTTGATGAGACGCAACTTGCGTACCTCGGCCTTATCAAATGCAGCAGCACCGAGCATTCCATTGTCGTGGTGGACACAGCCGCCTTTGAGCAAGGTGTTCACACCATTGAGCAGGAATCCCTGGGTGGCTGAGAATGCGAGGGTACGGAATCCGAAATGCTTTTGGAACATGTCAACAATATGTCCTTCATTGTCCTTGATGCAGACAGAGGCTGTATAAAGCGTGGGAGAAGCGGGACTCCATGTCTGTGCCCCGTTGACTGTCAGTTCCACGTTGGCCGAAACGCTAGTTCCAGCCGCTACGTTGGCGAAGCCATTGCTGCCTTCTGCCACTTTTGTGCCATTGGCATCGAAAATCGTCACCACCACACTGCCTTCTGCATCGGTTGCTGCCTCGTTGTGCACAAGGGTCGTAACCGACACGTTACGGTTGTCGCTCGTCTGGACAAATGTGTCCCATTCGTCGAGATAGACCTTCTGAGTCTTCATCAGCCAGACGTGGCGATAGATGCCGCTGCCCCCGTACCAACGCGTGGTGTTGCCCAAGTTCTGCACTTTCACTACAACGTTGTTCTCACCTGTGTGCAGCCGAGAAGTCACATCGACGCGGAACGAAGAGTAGCCGTAGGGGCAGAAGTTGACTTCCACACCATTGACATAGACCCACGACTGATAATAGACACCCTCGAAGTAGAGAATGACGCGGCCCTGCAGGTCGTTGGCCGTCACGTTGAGTGTCTTCTGATACCAGCCTTCGCCACCGACGGTGAAGCCCGTCTGATAGCCGCCGGCGCTGTTGGTCGAGAATGGCCCGACAACACGTCCGCCAGCCTTCTGCGCAGCCTCGGTCTCGACACTCCAGTCGTGAGGCAGGTCGAGGCTGCGCCAAGCGTCGGCAGCCGATGGGTTGCTGATGGCAGCGTTCCCATCAGTGCCATACAAGAATTTCCAGTCACCGTCGATACACTGCTTCCGCTGTGCCGACGCAGTCAGTGCGGCAGTCATCGCCAGCACCATGATCAAAATAGTCTGTTTTCTCATCTGAAAAGGTATTTTTTAGTTACTTTTTATTCGTTGATTTCGATCCGTTTCAAATACTTGGAGAAAATACGCCAAGTGCTTGGAGGTTTCACGCCAAGTGCTTGGAGGTTTCACGCTAAGTGCTTGGAGGGAACATTCCATACACTGGGCATTGCTTCCAAAACACAGCGTTTTCCGTGTGCAAATTTAGCACTTTTCTTTTGAAAAGCCATCACCGTCACTTGCCGAATTGCCCCAAAAACAGGAGAATGAAAGTTTTTTGATATATTTTGACACACTATTTATATTATACGAGGGCAACATTTATATTATATGAGGGCAACCCGCAAATGCACAATGTTGCTAAGCACATTTTGAAAAGGAGAACACAGCCCTTCAGTTCCATTCCATGATATAGACTCTGCTCTCTGACATGCCCTAAAATCCGACAATGTGTAATTTATTTTGCACTTTTATTAAAATTTTTGTCAGTTTTTTTGGTGGTTTTATTGAAGTCTGTTAACTTTGTGGGCGAAAACATAAAACGAAAAGTTTTTTATTTCGACAAAAAAGTATCAAAACGTCACAACGCAGACACTTATTATATTAACATTCTAAATTCAAACATTATGGATGCAAAAAAAGTTTTGGAAGACCTGAAGCGTCGTTTCCCCAACGAACCTGAGTATCATCAGGCAGTGGAAGAAGTCCTCGGTACCATCGAGGAAGAGTACAACAAGCACCCCGAGTTCGACAAGGTGAACCTCATCGAACGCCTGTGCATTCCCGACCGAGTATATCAGTTCCGTGTGACCTGGCAGGACGACAAGGGCAACATTCAGACCAACATGGGCTATCGCATACAGCACAACAACGCCATCGGCCCCTACAAAGGCGGTATCCGTTTCCACGCCAGCGTAAACCTCGGAATCCTGAAGTTCCTCGCGTTCGAGCAGACGTTCAAGAATTCGCTCACCACACTGCCGATGGGCGGTGGCAAGGGTGGTTCCGACTTCTCGCCCCGTGGCAAGTCGAACGCTGAAGTGATGCGTTTCTGCCAGGCTTTCATGCTGGAACTGACACGCCACATCGGTCCCAACATCGACGTTCCAGCCGGCGACATCGGCGTAGGCGGCCGTGAAGTGGGCTACATGTTCGGCGTGTACAAGAAGTTGACACGCGACTTCAGCGGTGTGCTCACAGGCAAGGGTCTCGAATTCGGCGGATCGCTCATCCGTCCTGAAGCCACAGGCTACGGTACGGTTTATTTCCTCCGTGCCATGCTGAAGACCAAGGGCGACAGCATAGAAGGCAAGAAAGTGCTCATCTCGGGTGCAGGCAACGTGGCTCAGTATGCTGCCGAAAAGGTGCTTCAACTGGGTGGCAAGGTGATGACCATGAGCGACTCTGACGGCTACATCTACGACCCTGACGGTATAGACCGCGAGAAACTCGACTATATCATGGAACTGAAGAATGTCTATCGTGGCCGTATCCGCGAGTATGTTGACCAGTATCCTACGGCGAAGTACGTTGGCGACGGTGCAAAGCCTTGGTTCGAAAAGGCCGACATCGCACTTCCCTGCGCTACACAGAACGAACTGAACGAGGAACAGGCCAAGGCGCTGGTTGCCAACGGTGTCATCGCCGTGGCCGAAGGTGCCAACATGCCCAGCACACCGGGCGCCATCCGTGTCTTCCAGGAAGCCAAGATTCTCTACTCTCCAGGTAAGGCCAGCAACGCCGGTGGTGTATCGGTCAGCGGTCTGGAAATGTCGCAGAACTCAGAGCGCCTGAGTTGGTCGGCTGAAGAAGTTGACGCCAAGTTGCTCTGGATCATGGAGAACATCCACGAGAACTGTGTGAAGTACGGTACCGAACCTGACGGCTATGTCAACTACGTGAAGGGCGCCAACGTCGCCGGCTTCATGAAGGTGGCCAAGGCCATGATGGCACAGGGCATCGTATAAAAAGACTTCCCTACCCCTCCCAAAGGAGGAAGAGCAAATACCAAGTCCTCTCTGATTCTAAAAAAACTGAGTCAGAGAGGATTTTCTTTTTAGGGCATCCTACGAGAAAAATAGTGAATAAAAGTGGGGATTGTTGTGACGTCAAGAAAAAAATCGTATCTTTGCCCATCAACAGTCCATAAAAACATAAAACCATGAAGAAAAGAATATGTTGGACACTCGTTGTCCTGCTTGTTGTGCTGGGTGTGTGCTATTGGGCAACCCGCAACTGTACCCAGGAATGCTGCGGAAGCACTGTGACGATACCTGTTGCCGACGCTGACGATGCAGTCAACATCAGCAACGACGACAGCGACTTTGTCACCCTTACCGACGTCATTCCTGATGCCATTCTTGAAATCCGCTACTTCGGAACCTACAACTTTGTGGGCGACCGCATCGACGGCTATGAGCGGCCGACGGCTCTGCTCACCCGTGAGGCAGCCGACAGCCTGCTTGCCGTCAGCGACGACGTGAAGGCTCAGGGCTACCGCCTGAAAATCTACGACGCCTACCGCCCTCAGTGTGCAGTCGATCATTTTGTGCGCTGGGCAGCCGACGTGCCCGACACACGGATGAAGCCCTACTTCTATCCCGACCTCGACAAATCGGTACTCTTCGAACAGGAGTACATCATGGCACACAGCGGACACACACGAGGCTCGACCCTCGACCTCACCCTCTTCGACATGGCGACGGAGAAAGAACTCGACATGGGTGGCACCTTCGACTGGTTCGGTCCGGAGAGCCATCCTGACTTCGGTGGAAATCCTGACACAGGCGAGTTTACCGGTGACTGCAGCAAGAGCCCAGCCGGACGCACCATCACCAAGGAGCAATTCGAGCATCGCATGATTCTGCGCCGAGCCATGCTACGTCATGGATTCAAGGCACTCAGCACCGAGTGGTGGCACTTTACCTTAAAGAACGAGCCCTACCCCGACACCTACTTTAATCATCCGGTTCAGTAAGATTACCGTTTCCTCGCAACAAGACCCGCCAACTTTACTTCTACCTGAACCTCGGCTACGAATTCTGAGGCACAGGACAGTCTGCCATCTACGTTTCACGTTCACACCAATTCCTGCTCCATCATACCCGCATAGGCAATGGTGAAAACAGAGAGGCGGATACCTGGGATGTGTTGCAGTTCCTGCAAGGCAGCATGGAGCGTCGAGCCCGTCGTCATGACGTCGTCGATGAGGAGGATGTGTTTGTTTTCCAGTCTTTCGGGATGCACGACCCGAAAGATGTTGGCAACGTTCTGCTCACGCTCATTTATCTGCAGGTGTGTCTGCGTCGGGTTGTTCCTGACGCGCTTCAGCACGCCGTTCACGACAGGGATTCCTGTGACGCGACGGATTCCCTCGGCGATGTAGTCGCACTGGTTATAGCCACGTTTGTAGCGTCGGAGATAGTGGAGCGGCATGGGCACAAGTGCGTCGATGCCGTCGAAGAAATCTGTCGCCGAGAGTTCGTCAGCCGTCACCTCTGCCAAGTCGCGGGCCACGTACGGCTGCTGCCTGTATTTGAAGGTATGGACAATGTGCCGAACCTCCTCGCTGTCATATCGTAGCGCACTCGTCGCACGAACAACGGGCACACGTCCCCAGAACAGCCGCTCAATTCGTCCATGCTCCTCCCCTCCCTTGTAGAGAATGCGGGGTAAAGAAGTAAGGCAACTTGCACACACCGAGTGTTCGGTGCGTGCAAGTCGCCTGTCGCATACTACGCAAGTACGGGGAAAGAGGAAATCTAAAAGCGCAGAAATCATACGATGCCTTGAGCCATCATGGCCTTGGCAACTTTCATGAAACCGGCAACGTTGGCTCCGCGAACGTAGTTAATGTAGCCGTCGGGCTGTGTGCCGTACTTGACACACTGCTGATGGATGGCGTGCATGATTTGGTGCAGTCGCTGGTCCACTTCGTTGGCCGACCAAGAGAGGTGCATGGCGTTCTGCGACATTTCGAGTCCGCTGGTGGCGACACCACCGGCATTGACAGCCTTGCCTGGTGCATAGAGCATCTCGGCAGCAATGAAGGCATCGATGGCTTCGGGAGTGCAGCCCATGTTGGAGATTTCGCCAATGCAGAGGCATCCGTTCTGGATGAGCATCTGGGCATCGTCACCGTTAAGTTCGTTCTGTGTGGCACAAGGGAGTGCAATATCGCACTTCACTTCCCACGGCCGCTTGCCCTCGACAAACGTGGCTTCTGGGAATTCGTCGGCATAGGGCTGACAGATGTCGTTGCCCGAAGCACGGAGTTCGAGCATGTAGTCTATCTTCTCGCCGCTGATGCCGTCGGGGTCGTAGATGTATCCGTCGGGGCCGCTGATGGTGATGACCTTAGCACCGAGTTGAGTTGCCTTAGTGGCTGCTCCCCACGCTACGTTGCCAAAGCCACTGATGGCCACGGTCTTGCCCTTGATGTCGATGCCTTTGGTCTGCAACATCTCGTTGACGAAGTAGAGGCCGCCGAAGCCTGTGGCCTCGGGACGGATGAGGCTGCCGCCGAATTCGAGCCCCTTGCCAGTGAGTACACCGCTCCAGTCGCGGGTGAGTTTCTTGTACTGTCCGAAGAGGTAGCCTACTTCACGGGCCCCGACACCGATGTCGCCAGCGGGCACGTCGATTTCGGGACCGATATAGCGGTAGAGTTCATTCATGAAGGCTTGGCAGAAGCGCATGATCTCGGCGTCGCTCTTGCCTCGGGGCGAGAAGTCGCTGCCGCCTTTTCCTCCGCCCATGGGCAGGGTGGTAAGGGCATTCTTAAAAGTCTGCTCGAAGCCGAGGAACTTGAGGATGGAGAGGTTGACGGAGGCATGGAAACGCAGTCCGCCTTTGTAGGGTCCGATAGCGCTGTTGAACTGAACACGATAGCCGAGGTTGACCTGCACCTCGCCTTTGTCATCAACCCACGGCACACGGAATGTGATGATGCGTTCGGGCTCGACGAGTCGCTCAATCAGTTTGGCACGCTCAAACTCAGGGTGCTGGTTATAGACTTCCTCAATGGACAGCAACACCTCACGCACTGCCTGCAGATATTCTTTCTCACCTGGATGTTTGGCCTCCAGTTGGGCCATGATGTTTTCGATTTTCATGGAGATAGTATTTAAGAGTTAAAGCGTCAGGAAGTTTTCGTCAATCGTTATCGTTTCTTCCACAGGAGTCAGCAACAACGGCTGAATCACAGAGCCATTGCCCACCAGCAGTTCCATCGAGTTACTGTTGAGCAGGCGGAACGAAAGGGTCTGGTGCAGTTCGTCGTCATAGATGGTTCCTTCTGTGGGATTACCTTCAAGAGGCAGAAGATTATAGTCCCATGAGTCAAACAACTTGGCGATGCCCCACTTGCCGCGTTTCTCGGTCAAGATGGCCGCGTCGCCCTTGATGTGTACCGCCACCAGACAATGGTCGGTCATCATCACAAACACAGCGTCATCGATGTCGGCAGCAGCCGATTTGAAAACATCGATGCCCTGCACCTCGTTCCACACTGCCAGCGACTCCTTGGTGATGCGCCACGGTTGCCTCGTCAGCATGGCACGTGCCTCCTGGTCGTCTTTCGGCTGATGGACCACAGGCTCTGGTGCGGGAGCGTCTTCGCTGTCGTCGCCACATGCCGACAGACCCACCATTACCCCCATCAACAAGATTCCCAAAAGGGAATAAAAGAAACATTTGTGCGTTTTCATGATTGAGAATCTTTGGTTGGTGCAAAAATAGGAATAAAAATCCACACCCCCAAACATTCTGCGCACTTTTTTTTAAGTCATCCCCAGGCTTTCTATTTTAACTTTTAACCCTTAACAAAAACTTTTTTACCGTTTACGATGTACAGTCCCTTCAAAGGACGTGCGACGCGGCGTCCGCTCAGGTCATATATGGTACTTTTTTCATTGTTAATTGTTAATTGTTCATTGTTCATTGTACTTATCTCGATGCCCGTCTCAATCGGAGTGTCGGCTACGGCCAGTTCGACGGTGTTCAGACTGCGAGCGAGGGCGTTGAACCTGACGGCTCCGTCGAGCACTGGTGTGAGCGATGTGCTCTGCACCGCCCCCACGTTGAGTGCATCGAGAACGGCTGGCGAAAATGCCTGAGAAACCTCCTTGTGTGAAAGTGTTCCGCTCAGCACGTCGGCATCCTTCAGTCGCACGACTACAGGCTGCACCGACGCAGTGGGATTAGCCACTCTCACGAGGACACGGCCCGCGTCGTCGCTGATGGCAGCGGCACTGTAGAGGTTGCTGGCGTTGATGAGCGTGATGTCGTGGACGAGACGGTCGTCGATGTAGCATCTGACGTAATCGGCTTCCATCACGACTTTCAGACGATAGGTCTGCCCTGTGACAATGCTGCCTGCAGCCGTTGCCAGCGTAGTCTTCACACCGTCCACACACTGTTCGATGGCGTGCTGTGTGTTGCCCCATCCGCCGATGTTCCACCAGCAGTAGTTCTCATTGTCCAGATAACTGAAAGCAAGGAGGAAGCCCTCGGCACCGCTCTGTTTCGTAGCGTCCAGTTGGAGCACACCTTCGTAGCCGGTGCGCTGGTAGCAGACGTTGATGCTACCCAAATCGTCGGGGTTCGTCTGACGGAGCACGCCGTCAGCAACAGCCCAGGTACCTCCGTTCTCGTTCCATTCGTTACCTGCCGAGGTGAAGGCATCTTTATAGACGACTGTACCGTCGAGCGTCGTCAGCGACACGTTGTCGAAGTCGGCAGCCGTTGCCCATGTTGCCACACCGAAGTAGTTGTCTCTCACGGGTGTGCCACTGTTCATGGGATGGGTTTCGAGCGCCGTCATGCCATCGGCTTCGGCCGTCTTGCGGAAAAACGGATTGAGCAGCAGTTGGGAATAGTAGCCTCCGTCGCCGACGTAGGTGTTCTCTTTCAGGTATTCCATGAAAAAGTCGTCGCTGAGTGGTCGGACGGTCTGGGCTGCATCGAAGTTGAATACACATTGTGCCACGACGCTCTCGGCCAGCGTCAGCATCACGGTGAGCAGCAGGGAAGATAGTTTTTTCATATCATTTGCGTTTTTGTGCTTTTTACAGCAAGATGCTTTTACGCTGCAAAGATACAATAAAAAGAAGAATACCCATCGTTCAGTCTTTATCAAATTTCACCCAAAACCACCTCATGATTGATTTCTGATAAAAAATAGCGGAATTTTGAAAGCCGCTACGGCGAAATTTGCGTATCTTTGCAGTGCATCGGAAAAATACGGCCAAGCACTTGGAAATTTTACGCTAAGCACTTGGCGTTCGCACGCTAAGCACTTGGCGTGATTATTCCAAGCACTTCCAAGTACAAATAACGTAAAGTTAATCGTAAACTGTTATTAGTTAAACATGAATAAAAAATTCTTGACACTAACCGTCGTGCTGCTGACAGCCCTCGCTGCCGGTGCACAAAACGCACTGTCGCTCAAAGCCAACGACCTGACAATGACTTTCAGCCAGTCGAACAACGGCTACACCCCACAGTTCGTCGCTGGTTCGTCCACCTTCGTACCACAGGATGGTAAAGCCGCCATCCTTGAAGTGTTTGCCACCGCAGGCGACGCTGCCACCATCTATACAGCGAAGTACGACAGCGTCAGCCCTGCTTCCGACGGAAGACTCGTGGCCTATGCCACGTTGAAGACAACGGCAGGCTCAGAATTTCTGTTCACAGACACATGGCTCGTTCAGCCGGTCCGCAAGAGCCTGCGCCTGCAACGTGTGGTCAAGGTCGTCAAGACGGCATCGGCCGACGCTTCGTTCAACACGTACCTCATTGTCGGCGACCAACGACAGACGAACAAGTCGGCCTATCAATACTTTCTGCCCGCGCTTGTCTATATCGACGGTGAAAACATGACCGACGCAAGCATCGGACACGACTTCGGCGACCAGTGGATTCTGGCACGTGAGGAACGTACGCCACTGCCGCTGACCATGATGCGTCAGACCAGCACTGGCACAACCCTTGCCCTCTGCGACGACAACTCCAACCCATCGACGGGCGACGTTGACTGGGGTATGGGACATCTGGTGAACGCAGCCTTCCGCTACGGAAGCATCGGCTACAGCCTGACACGCACCTATCCACAGTTGGCCTACTGCTTCCCTGGAAGCGAAGGCGAGCATTCGTACAGCGACGGCGGAGGTACAGCCGAGCGACGCTGGGCACGTCGCAGCCACCCTATCGCCACCAGCACCTGGCACCGCTACAACCTCGAACTGCACGCCTCGCAAGAAGCGGATTTCGCCTCTGCACTGCGCACCCATTGGCAGCATTCGTTCGATATCTACAACCCAGCCGTGCTGAAAACCGCCAAAGGCTCCACCGTGCAACGCTATGCCCTCCAGTTGCTCAACAAGTACTGGATGAAAAGCGAAGGCGCACCAGGTTTCCCCTTCTCGGTCTGGACACAGTCAGGTGAAGTGAACGAGCGCAGTTACGACATGGGCTTTGTCGGTATGCAGACCGCATGTGCCTACTACCTCTATCGCTACGGCGTTGAGAAGGAGAACGACACCTATCGCATCAAAGGCGAGCAAATCCTCGACTTCTGGGCACGCCGCAGCCCCATCGCCAACGGAATGCCACGCATCTGGTACGACATCGCGCCATGGAACTCGTTCCGCAACTACAACGACCTTCGCAACATGCAGGGTGGCATGGAAGCCATGATCGAGGCATGGGTCGTCGCAGAACGATATCGGCCAGGCTCCAAGCCGCAATGGCTCAAGTTCTGCCGTGGCGCCGCCGACTGGATGATCAGCCAACAGGCAGCCGACGGCAGTCTGGCCAAAGCGTACGACAACAACGGCAACGTCGTTGACAATGGGAAGTACCTGACTTCCAACATCATCCGTTTCCTCGTGCAGATGTACTGCGTGACACTCGACGAACGCTACAAGTCGGCTGCCGTCAAGGCAGGTGAGTTCTGTCTTGATGTCATCCACACACCTTATAAATATATAGGCAGCGTCATCGACAACCCCTACGTGAAAGACCGTGAAAGCGGACAGAAAATGCTCGAAGCCTGTCTCGCCCTCTACGACATAACACAGCAGCAGCGATGGCTCGACGCAGCCGTACAAGCCGCCTACTACACTGCCACCTACATGTATGCCTGGAACATACCGGCACAACCTGGCATCAAGGCACCTTGGCCATCGACTAAAAACACGGCTGGCATCACCATCATCGCCACAGGACACAGCGGTGCCGACTGCGGACTGTCGTACAATTCGTTTGAATACCTGCGTCTGTATGTGCTCACAGGCGACGAATACCTGCTCAAGATTGCACGCCTGCTCGCCTACAACACCAAGCAGACAATGAACTACGACAACTCGCTCGGCTATCCCCACCGAGGCTTGCAAACCGAAGCACTGCGTCTGGTCACCAACCGTGGCGACGGCGTGAACCTTTGGCTGCCCTGGGTCACAGCCACACAACTCGACCCGCTCTGCCGAATGGAAGACGCCTATGGCAGCATCGAACTGAACGACATCGCAGCCATGCCTGCCGACGAACTTATGAGACTTGACGAACAATACCGCCGAACACAAGGACTGGCTTACTGACGATTCACGCATGAAAGCATTTCACACTCTACTCCTACTGCTGCTGAGCAGCATCACACAGGCGCAGACACCCTACCGTTTCCGCCATTACGGCAGGGAAGAGGGGCTGTCGAACCTCAACGTGAACTGTGCAATGCAGGACAGCCGCGGACTGGTGTGGGTGGGTACGAACATCGGTCTGAACCGATTCGACGGCATCCGTTTCCACACTTACTTTGCGTCGAACGGGCAGGATGTTCATTCCCTGCCTTCGAACACCATCAACTCCCTGGCCGAAGGTGCTGAAGGACGTCTGTGGATAGGTACGACCAACGGTCTCTGTTCGTTCGACCCCGAGCAGGAACGCTTCGAACGTGTGGAGGCGACAGAGTTGAGCGGCGGTGTAATCGGTTTGCTTACTGACCCAAAGGGGCGTCTCTGGGCCAGAACCGAACAGCACCTTGTCTGCTACCATCCCACGGACGGCACAGTCAAGACCTACGATATGAATTCATCCATGTGCGTTGGCCGTAACGGCATTGTGTGGATGTGTGGTTACGATGGACATCTCTACCGCTACGACGACTTGGGCGACAAGTTTGTCGGCTTCGACGTCTTGACAAAGGAACAGGTGGAAGGCAGCGAATGGTTGAACGCCGTTGTAGAATTGAGCGACGGCGACCTTGCCCTGCTCACCAACCATCTGCACGGCTACCGCTTTTCGCCTGCTACTGGTCAGAAGTGCGACCTCTTTGCCGCAGGCTTTCCGTCGAAGCCCTATTTCCTTCACACGGCTATTGAGCGACCCGCCTCGGACGGTAGTCCTACGCTATGGATGGGTACTGAAGAGGGAATAGTCGTCTATAACCTTCGGACAGGTGAGTCTGTCAATATGCGCAAGCACTTCAGCGACCCGTATTCCCTCAGCGACAACGCTGTCCATGTGCTGTTCAGCGACCGTGAAGGCGGTGTGTGGGCAGGCACGTTCTTCGGTGGCATGAACTATGTGCCGGACGAACGCGAAGAGATGTTCAGGGTGTGGCAGCCTGTGGATGCAAGTGGTACGGCTATGGCAAAGGTTGTGCGTGAAATGGCTGTCGATGCACAGGGACAGTTATGGGTAGGTACCGAGGACGGCGGAGTCTTTCTTTATAAGGATGGTTTGCAGAAGGTCGATTTGACGTGGCAAGGCAAAACCATCACCCGCAACATACAGACGCTCATGACCGACGGCACCGACCTGTGGCTTGGCACCTACGACGAAGGTATCTACATCGTCGATACAAGGACGGCACAGGTCACGTCGCATCTTGGCAGCGGTAGGGCTGGGCTTCACACGAATACCTTCGTCCATCTGGAGCGCTCTCATGACGGTCGCATCCTGGCTGGAACCATGCACCTCGGCCTTCTCATCTACGACCGAACCACTCACACCTTCTCTACCTACGAAGGAAAGGGACAGGGCTTTATCCACGATATTTACGAAGATTCGAAGGGTCGCCTGTGGGTGGCCGACCTGGTAGGTGGCATTTTCCGTGCTGATAAAATAGGGGCTCCGCTCAAACGGCTGTGTCCTGACATCAAGAACGCCACGACAGTGTTCGAGGATTCGCAGCGGCGGATGTGGGTAGGGTCGTCGAGCAACGGTCTCTACACCATTGATGCCGACGATCGGTCCTCACAGCCTTTGCCAGAACTGGCTCGTTCGGGCATCGGCATTGACAAACTGTCGGAGGACGGCAACGGGCGTCTGTGGATTTCGACAACCGATGGCCTCTACTGTTACGACGATACGGCTGTGAGTCGCTATGGCAGTGACAACGGCCTGCCCACCGAGCAGTTCAACTTCAACTCAGGTCTGCGCGATTCGACGGGCCGCTTCTACTTCGGAACGCTTAACGGATTGGTCAGTTTTGTACCTTCGTCGTCCATGGCCAAAAGCCAGAAACTGCATGTGCTGTTCACGGGGCTTTTTGTCGAAGGACGTGAAGTGACCCGTCAGAGCGACCCTGACATCCTGAAGCAGTCGCTGCTCTATGCCGACGAAATCCATTTGCGACACGACCAGACCTCGCTTTCCATCGACTTTGCCTGTCCGCTCTACAGCGTACCTCAAGCCATTTGGTACCGTTACCGTCTCGAAGGCATCGAAAGCGAATGGACGGTGACAAAGGGTGCGCAACGTCTCACTCTGGCAGGTCTTTCGCCTGGCACCTATACACTGGTCGTACAGGCCTCGCGTGAGAATGGCCGATGGGACGACGAGACAGAGGCTTCACGTCTGCGCATTGTCGTCCATCGTCCGTGGTGGACCTCGACGCCCATGCTCCTGCTCTATCTCTTGCTGGCATGTGTGCTGGGCTGGTACATCTACCGTGCCGCCACACGTCGTCGCCGTGAGAAGCGCCGCATAGCCAACGAGCGTACAGAGAACGAACGTTACCGCGATGTCCTTCAATCGAAGATTCAGTTCTTCACCACCATCACTCACGAAATCCGCACACCACTCTCCCTCATCATGGGCTCCATCGAGCGGATGGAAGCCGAGGCGCAGCATCCCTCTCAACTCTCCACCCTGCGCCGCAACGCACAGCGTCTGCTCAACCTCGTCAACCAACTGCTCGACTTCCGCAAGATTGAGTCGTCCCAATTCCTCCTCAATTTCCTGCCCACCGACGTCACATCGTTGCTGCGCGAGGTGTGTGCCGACTTCACGCCTGCCGCCCATCAGAAGGCCATGCGCTACGACATCGACCTGCCCGAGGGCAGCGGTCCCAGTGTCATGGCCGACCGCGAGGCCCTGACCAAAATCGTGAGCAACCTGCTCTCCAACGCCATGAAGTTCGGCGAACGTCACGTCGGCGTGGCCCTTCGTGAAGAAGGCGGCCATGTGCGCATCATGGTCGAGAACGACGGTCCCCGCATACCTCACGACCAACTCGACGACATCTTCAAACCCTTCTATCAGTACTACGGCACCCAGGTCAACGCCACGGTCAAAGGCAGCGGACTCGGTCTGCCCCTTGCCCGTTCGCTTGCCGAGATGATGAACGGCACCCTCACCTACGACGAACGCCAGCACGAGCGCAACTGCTTTGTGCTCACACTCCCCAAAACAGAAACCACACCCATCGACACAGTCCTCCCCCTATCGGGTGAAGATGGAGAGGATAGTGGTGCAGTTCTCCCCCTCGGGGCAGATAGAGGGGGGGCTGAGGGGCCGGCCATCCTCATCGTCGATGACGAGCAGGAACTGCGTGAGTTCATCTGCGAGGAACTCACCGCCCACTACCGCATCCTGCAAGCCGAAAACGGCCAGCAAGCCCTCGACATCCTACAGCAGGAGAACGTCCAACTCATCGTCACCGACGTGATGATGCCCGTGATGAACGGCATCGAACTCTGTAAGCGCGTCAAGGGCGACATGCGCTACTGCCACATCCCCATCGTCGTGCTCACAGCCAAAGTGTCGCTGCAAGACCATCTCGACGCACTCACCTCACAAGCCGACGCCTACATCGAAAAGCCCTTCTCCAGCGTACAGTTGAAGGCTCAAATCGACAACCTCATTCGCGGCCGTCAACTCCTCCGCTCCTCCATGCTCTCATCGCCGTACGCCAACGTGACCACCGTCGCCTCGAACACATTCGACGAAAACCTGCTTGAGCAACTTAACAGCATCGTCGAAAAACACCTCGACGACCCGCAACTCACCGTCGAACTGCTCGCCGAGCACATGAACATGAGCACTTCGACCCTCTACCGCAAGGTGAAGGGCGTCACATCGCTCTCGCCCAACGACTTCATCCGCCTCTGCCGCCTGAAGAAAGCCGCCGAGATGCTCGGCAGCGGACGCTACCGCATCAAGGAAGTCTCCGCACGCACAGGCTTCTCCTCCGTCGCCTACTTCACCTCCTGCTTCATGCGGCAGTTCGGACTGACACCTGGGGCATTTATGAAGAAAAAAGACTGACCCCAAAACCCGCATCTAAGTGCTTGGCGTTTTCACGCTAAGCACTTGGAGAAAAAACGCCAAGCACTTAGCGTGATTACGCCAAGTGCTTGGACTTATATTTTCAGTGATGAAAGAATGTTTGTTGAGCGCATCGCCGTCCGATGCAGAATCAATCCTTCACTTCGCCGAAATAATGGGTGTCGGCGAGCGAGAGGAGGTATTGCCCGTATTCGTTCTTCACCATCGGCTGGGCGACTTCGCGGAGTTTCTCGGTCGAAATCCAGCCGTTGCGGTAGGCAATGCCTTCGAGACAGGCGATTTTGAGGCCCGTCCGCTTTTCCAGCACCTCGATGTAGGTGGATGCCTCGGAGAGCGAGTCGTGCGTGCCAGTGTCGAGCCAGGCAAAGCCGTGTCCGAGTTGCTGCACCTTCAACTCCTTGTTGGCCAAGAACACCTGGTTGACGGTCGTGATTTCCAGTTCGCCACGGGCCGAAGGCTTGATATGTTTGGCCACATCGACGACCTTGTTCGGATAGAAGTAGAGTCCGACGACAGCATAGTTGGACTTCGGGTGCTGCGGTTTCTCCTCGATGCTGAGGCAGTTGCCTTCTTTGTCGAACTCGGCGACGCCGTAGCGTTCGGGGTCGTTCACCCAATAGCCGAAGACAGTGGCTTTCTTCTCCTCCTCAGCCGTGCGGACAGCCTCTGCGAGCATGGCTGTGAAGCCGTGCCCATGGAAGATGTTGTCGCCGAGCACGAGACAGGCGGAGTCGTCGCCGATGAACTCTTCACCGATGATGAACGCCTGTGCCAGTCCGTCGGGTGAGGGTTGCTCGGCATACTCGAAACGCACTCCGTAGTCGCTGCCGTCGCCGAGCAGACGACGGAACCCTGGGAGGTCGTAGGGTGTCGAGATGATGAGGATGTCGCGGATGCCCGCCTGCATGAGCACAGAGATGGGATAATAGACCATCGGTTTGTCGTAGATGGGAATGAGTTGCTTGCTCACGCCCTTGGTAATGGGATAGAGGCGTGTGCCGCTACCGCCTGCAAGTACGATTCCTTTCATGTGATAAGTTAAAAGTGAAAAGTGAAATTATTTTCTGCAAAAATACGACATCTTTTTATGATAATCAAAAAAAATAGCACTAACTTTGCAAAAAGATTCATCATTCACATTTGACATTCTAATATGTACAGCATTACCGACTATCTTTTCAACGGTCTTCTATACCTCAACAACCAGTTGAGGCCTCGACACAAACGGCTCAGCCAACTGATGCTCTATGCCAACACTATGTGTCAGTCGCGCTGCAAGCACTGTAACATCTGGCAGAAGCCCCACGAGTATCTCACCTTCGACGAAGTCAAAGCCATCGTGCAGAGCAAGTGTGTGACGCGTCGCACGGTCGTAGGTCTCGAAGGCGGTGAATTCCTGCTCCACCCGCAAGCCAACGAAATCATGGCGTGGCTGCAGCAGAATCACCCCAAATACACGCTGTTGTCGAACGGCCTTGCGCCTAAACTGGTCATCGATGCCGTGCGCCGTTATCACCCTGTGCGCCTCTATCTCTCGCTCGACGGCAACCGTGAGACCTACAAGGTGATGCGCGGACGCGACGGCTACGACCACGTCATCGAGTGCATCGAGACGCTGAAGGACGAGGTGCCCATCTCCCTCATGTTCTGTCTTTCGCCGTGGAACACGATGAAGGATATGGAGCACGTCATCAACATCGCCAAGCAGTACCACATCGACGTGCGCATCGGCATCTACGGCACGATGGACTTCTTCGACACGACGGCCGAGATGATTGACACGACCGACTATCTTCAGAACATCCCTGAAAACATACACGACACACAGGAGAACTATGATTTCGTCGCCCTCTACGACCAGTGGCGTCGCGGCCATCTGCGTCTGCGCTGTCAGAGCATCTACTCCTCGCTCGTCATCCATTCCAACGGCGACGTCCCCCTTTGTCAGAACCTCGGTGTCAACCTCGGTAACCTGCGCCAGAACACGCTCGACGAGATTTTCAACGGCAAGGCAGCCACGCAGACGCAGTGCCAGTACAGCAAGGAGTGCAACCAGTGCTGGATCAATTTCCACCGCAAGTACGACATCATCTTGGTTCGCAACATGGAACGATTCCTGCCCAAGTCACTCATCGAGCAGTTCTATGGAAAATACCAGTGGACCGACGACCCGCACATGACCTACCGCCGCCACCTCAAGAAGACCCTCCCCCCTACCCCTCCCAAGGGAGGGGAGTAGTCACTTCTTTACCATCAACATAGCATCATGAAAAATAAAGTAATCATGCCCCTCCCTTGGGAGGGTAAGGGGGTGGGTCTGCTGATCGACCGCTTCAAGCGTCAGCGCACTGAGCAGTATCTGTCGCAGACCTACAGCCATCCCTACGCTTTCGTCGGCATGGGGCAGCACAGCCTGACCAACCTCTACCCTGTGCTCCACTACCTCGGTGTGCCGCTGAAATATGTCTGTGTCACCAACGAACAGAAGGCACAACTCATCGGGAAGAAATTTCCTCATATCCATGCGACCACATGCCTCGACGACATTCTCCGCGACCCAGGCATCGGTGGTGTCTTCGTGGCGGCAAGCCCGAAGGTGCACTTCCGCCTTGCCCAACAGGTCATCCAAAGCGGCAAACCTCTCTTCGTCGAGAAGCCACCCTGCACGACGATGGAGGAATTGCAGACGCTCCAGCGTTCGGCCACCCACGTCGTTGTCGGCCTTCAGAAACGCTATGCACCCGCCGTGCAGATACTGAAAAAACATCTGGCATCGGGCGAAAAAGCCTCCTACGACCTTCACTACCAGACAGGAGCCTATCCCGAAGGCGACGCTCTCACCGACCTCTACATCCATCCCCTCGACCTCGTCACCTACCTGTTCGGCCCTGCCCAGATAAAAGCCTCGTACCGCACCTCCGACAGTGGCTACCTTCTGATGCTTGAGCACGGAAAGGCAGTGGGAACACTGGAACTCTCGACCGACTACAACTGGACAACTGCTCACGAGTCGCTCCACGTCGTCACCCCCGCAGCCATCTACGACCTCGACAACCTCGAGACACTCACACGCCAGCCACGGCAGCGCACTGTCTTCGGAGTGCCGATGGAGAAAATCCATCCCTCCGTGCCCACAGTACAATATCTCTACGGCCGCAACACCTTCAATCCCGTGCCTCAGAACAACACCCTCGTCACACAGGGCTTCTACGACGAAATCCTTACCTTCGTCAACCTTTGTGAAGGGCGTAAGGCAACAAACCTCACCCCACTCTCCAGCCTTACAGACACCTATCGGCTCCTCGACGCAGTCAGGGAGTCTTGAAGTCCTCCCCTACTAATTCATCAGCACGATGCCCTCCTTGCGCATTCCGTCGATTTTGACCGTGAGCGGAGCAGGCAGGCGGACATGGCGCACATGCTCGGTTTCAATAACGGCGGGCAGGCGGTTGAGAACCTCCTGTCGGTAGATGCCGTCGCCCAGAAAGTCGTTGACTGTGAAGTAGCCGACCCCGAACGAAGTGAGGTTCTGGAAGAAATGCGTGCCTTGCGAAGGGTCAACACGGTAGTTGCTCAGCCCCGCCTCGACAATGACCTTGGCAGCACTGATGGCAGGCCACTTGACAGGGATGCCCAACCACGAGTCGCTGCTGCCCCAACGTCCAGGACCGATGAGGATGTACGAGCGGTCGCCCTCAGCAAGGAAAGAGCGGTTAATCCCCTCGATCTCCTCGGCAATCGCAGGATTGTTCGAGGCACTGTAGATGTTGTTCCCCTCCGCATCGATAGTCTTGACATAGACGATGTCCTGAATGTCGGTCATGATACCGTGGCCGATGGCATTGTGCGAACGTACGAGAGCCTCGTCGTCGCTGTAGCGGGTGATGTCCTCGTCGAGCGCTATTTTGTTGTCCACCATCGGACGGATTTGCAGGAGATAGAGTTCGCCGCTGCGGTCGGGATGGAGGCTCACCGCCAGTTCGATTTCCACAGGGCGGCGCATGTCCTGCTGCCCGTACTTCATCGAGAGGGCGAGGAGCGCAGGCAAGGGGAAGACACCCTGCTGGAGCACGCCGCAGAACGTGATGACCTTGCGTCCGCCCTCGTAGATGCCGTCGCGGATGACCTGGTCGTAGGGGTCGAACGTCGAGGCGATGAACTGCAAGGCATTGTCCTTGTCCGCCTCACGCACCGGCAGTTTCAGCAAGTTGAAACCATCATCGACGCTCACCTTGTCCGTGAGATTCTGCAAGTCGAGCGCATAGAACCGAGTCTGCGTCTCCCGCAGGGCAATGTCGAGTTCGCTCGTCTGCAGCACCTTGTCGGGATGCGCAGGGCAGACACGCAGCGACAGCCCTCCATCGACGATGTACTTGCCCAGACCCAGCGCCAGGTTGACCACACCCTCGTCCGCCTGTTCCTCACCGATAGGATAATAGTTGACCGAACGCGCCACACCCGAAATCTGGGGATAGAACCGTCCGCCGTACTGCGAGCCCACGACCTCCTGTAGGATGACCGCCATCTTCTCCTGGTCGATGACGTTCGACGTCGCCGTCATGTAATCCTTCGACGCACGGTAGAACACACTCGCATACACACCCTTAATCGCATTCGAGAGCATCGCAAGCCGCACATACTTATCCTCGGCATACGGAATCATGTAAGTCGAATAGATACCCGCAAACGGCTGGTAGTGCGAATCCTCCAAGAGCGACGAAGAGCGGATGGCGATGGGCCGCTGCACCACGTCGAGAAAAGTCATCAAGTCGTCCGCCAGACGTTCGGGCAGACGGGCACGCAGGAAGAACTGCAGGATGTCCGCATCGGGAATGTCGCTGAGCGCAATCTGGTAGAGTTCGTTCGTGTCCATGAACTCGTCGAAGATGTCGGTACAGAGCACGACCGTCTTCGGAATCATCACCCGTGCGTTAGGGAAAGCGTTCAGGTCGGGATGCCGCTTGATGATGTGGTCGATGAAAGCGATGCCGCGCCCCTTGCCCCCCAGCGAGCCGTCGCCGATGCGCTGGAAGTTGGAATAAGAGTCGAAGCGGTCGCGCTGGAACACCGCCACGACACCCTGGTTCTTCATCTTACGGTACGCCACGATAGCGTCGAAGATAATCTGCCGGTGAACATCGACATCCTGCACCGAGTGCCACGTGATGCGCCTCAGGAACTCCGCAATCGGGAACAGCGCACGGCTGCCCAGCCATCGGCTCACATTGTTGCGCGACACATGGTAGAGCAGCGACTCGCGAGGCAGCGTGAAGATGTTGTCCTGCAAGTCCTTCAGGTTGCGGATGCGCGCCACCTCCTCCATCGTGTGAGGGTCGCGGAAGATAAAGTCTCCGAAGCCGAAATAGCGCAGAATCAGTTCGCGCAGGTCCACTGCCATCTTCTTCGACCCCTTGTCGATGAACGAGGCACCGCACTGTCGTGCCAGTTGTTCCTTCTCACGCTCCGACGACTCCATGATCAGCGGCACGAACTCGTCCGCCTGACGAATGGCCGACAGCAGGTCGATGCCCGCATTGTCGTCCTTCACCCCGCCACGCGGGAAACGGCAATCGCTGATGACCCCCAGCACATTATCCTTGAAGCGGTCGTAGAGCGCCCACGCCTCCTCATACGTGCGCGCCAGCACAATCTTCGGGCGTCCGCGCATCCGCAGCGTCTCCAGTTGCGAGTTGAGCGCCTCGGTGGCAAACTCAAGGCTCTGCTGCAGCACAAACTTATAGAGGTTCGGCAGGATAGACGAGTAGAAGCGAATCGAGTCCTCCACAAGCAGAATCATCTGCACACCCGCCTTCAGGTCGTTCTCGAGGTTCATCTTGTCCTCAATCAACTTGATGATAGACAGCAGCAAGTCCGTGTTGCCCAGCCAGCAGAACACATACTCGAAGATGCTCAGGTCCTCATGCTCCATGCGTTTCGTGATGCCATGGGAGAAAGGCGTGAGCACCACAATCGGCACCTGCGGGTGCTGCACCTTGATGCTGCGAGCAATATCGAACACGTCGTTGTTGTCCGTACCCGGCATACAGATGACGAGTTCAAAACTCGTGCGACCCAGTTCCTTCTCCGCCTCCTCCTGCGATGCCACCTGCACGAAGCGCGGCGGATAGCGAAGACCCAGTTTCGCATACTCGTCAAAAATCTTCTCATCCACACGCCCGTCGTCCTCCAGCATAAAGGCATCATACGGGTTGGCGATGAGCAGCACATTGAAGATGCGGCGGCGCATCAGGTCGATGAAGTTGGTGTCGTGCAGAACCACCTTACCCTCGTCGGGCTGTATCACACGTTCAGAAATCATACTGATGAAAGGATTGCGGTTGCAAAGGTATAAAAAAAATGGCGAACCGCTGAGCGTTTGGCAGACTTTTTTGGGTAAAAGACTACGCATCAAAGTCACACCCCCTCCACCACAAACTCCTCTGCCCTACACAGGAAAGTTAGTTACACCACAGTTCAAACTCAAAATTTAAGTTGAATTTACACAAATTTAAGTTGAATTTGCGGAAATTTAAGTTATATTTATACAAATTTAAGTTATATTTTGAGTTTGAAGTACGGTTTGACGAAGTATGCGGTGGAGAACGGGGATGTTTATTCTTCGATGCGGGTGTATTTGAAGCACAGTATCACGCAACTGACACTGGTGTGTCGCGCTACACATCGTTTACGGCTGCAATTATCGTTCATTCTAAAAATAAAAGTTAAACTTTGCCTTTGTTCTAAAAATTTAGAAGAAAAAGTTTGGACGTTCTAAAGTTTTCGAATAACTTTGCCGCAGAAAACTGAGAATGGTGCTCCAGGACGGAGTGTAATCATCGTTCAGACAAACTGTCTAAAAGAATAGGAATATGGAAAAGAAAAAGAAAGAGAAAACCAAGATGCTGACTCCAGCGGAGATGCGTGTGATGCAAATCCTGTGGTCGCTGCCCGAACAGCGTGGTTTTGCTGCCGACATCATGGAGGGATTCGACATGCCGCGTCCGGCCCTCACCACCCTGCTCACATTCCTGAAAATCCTGACGGAGAAGGGTTATGTGACGTCTGAGAAGGTGGGTCGCAGCCATCGCTTCATTGCGGCTGTCAGCAGCGACGACTACACCGCCACCTACATGACGGATGCCAAGAACACGTTCTTCGGCGGTTCGCTGGCGTCGCTGGTGTCGTTCTTCGCGCAGAGAGAGAATCTGAGCAAGGAGGAACGTGAGGAAATCATTCGTCTGATTCAAAACGGAGGACAGTCATGAGCATCGAAATAGGTTTTTATCCCTTGGCGGGCATTCTCATCGCAGGTCTGCTCTACGGCATCTACCGCCTCGTGCTGCGCATGAGGGTGGCACCCCGCACGTCGCAGTGGTTCATCATCGGCAGTGTCGTGCTGAGTTTGGCGGTGACGTTTGTTGTACCGGTGAAGATGGTAGAAAAAAGCGAAACCATCAGCAGACCCACCCCCGTACCCCTCCCTTGTAGGGAGGGGAGTAATTACTCTGAGACAATAAGTACTCCTGTGACAGAGGACATCGTCACCACTCAGGAAACAGCAACCACACAGGAGACAGTGACCACTCCCCTCCCTACAAGGGAGGGGTACGGGGGTGGGTCTGCTATTGGGTCTGCCTGGCTGTTTGTCTATTGCATCGGTACCCTTCTTGTCCTCCTCCACATGTTCGGCCAACTTGTCTGGCTTTTGTGGATGAAGCGGCGGAGTGCGTTTGTCGGCGAAGACCGCAGCATGAGCATCTACGAGACTACGTTTGCGACGCCGTTCTCCTTCGGACGCAACATTTTCCTGCCCGCATCGCTCGACAGCGAGACGCACCGCTACGTGCTGATGCACGAGCAGAGCCACGTGCGCCACAGCCACTTCGCTGTGCTTTGCCTGATGGAAGTGATGGTGGCAGCGCAGTGGTTCAACCCCTTCGCCTGGCTGCTGATGAACGAACTCAAGATGCAGCACGAGATGCAGGTGGACAGCGACATGCTCCGTGGCGGAGTGGAACGCCGTGCCTACCAGATGTCGCTGCTCAACGTGGCCTCGAACAGCGGACGGTGGGTGCTGATGCAGACCGCCTTCGGTTCGTCGCCGCTCAAGTTCCGCATCCTGTTCATGAACCGTACGCTCGACGCGAAGAATGTACGCCGTCGGCTCTGGAGCGGTGTGGCTGTTGCGGTGGCACTCCTCATTGGTTTCACGTTCGTTGCTTGCCAACTTAATCCGCGTGTGCCGAAGAGTCCCGTTGACGGTGTCTGGACGATGGATTGGATTCGCAACACCAACGGCACGGCAGTGAACTATCCCTTCCGCCGCCACATGAAGTACATTGGCAACGACTGGTTGCTCGTCATCAGTTACAACACGCAGGACGGACACAACTTTGACTGCGGTTTCAGTGCAGAGGAACAGGTATTCCGCAACGACACCATCTACAACCGCAAGCACGAGCCTGCCCACTACGAACTGTTGAATGGTGGCGACCAACACATCGTGGTCTGGGAGCGCGACTCGTTTCAGAACGCGATGGTATACGGGCCGAGCATCACCGAGCAGTGGACACGCGTCGAACGCGATGCCGACATCGACTACGTCCTCCAACACCTTTACTCATCGGAGCGTCAGGCACACGGACGACGCATCCTCGGGGTGTGGGAACAGCCGCTCACCGATGCCGACGGAAAGCCTTTGGACGACGTTCATCACTACATTGTCTTCACTGACGACCTTTTCTACAGCATCCACTATAGTGCTCACGACCACGACTATTCCTACTGTGCCGGTGATCTCTTCTCACGCACACTCTCCTTCCCTTCTGACTCGACGCTCGTCATCCACGGCGAACCTGCCACCATCGCCTGGCACGACAGCGACCACATCACTCTCAGACTCGCCTTCGACACTACCGACGGGGAGACTTTCTTGCTCCAACGCTCCACTCTGCCTCCACGACTATTACATGCGCTAAAGTCAACATTCTAAACTAATTTTCCCTACATCATGAAAAGAATTATCCTGCTTGCAGTCCTTGCAAGCACAGCCCTCACTATGCCCGTTTCGGCACAGCAAAAGCCCAAGAAAGAGTACAGAGTTTTACTGTACGGACACGTCCACGACAGTTTTACAAAGGCTGGCATCCCTGGTACGTTCATCACCCTCATGCGTCCAGACAGCACCGTCATCGACACGGCTCATGTGTTTCGCAATGCACAGCCAGGCGTGAGTTACGACGCCACCTATCGCTTCTCCCTGCCCACCATCGTACAGGACATCATCATCCGTGCCGAACATCCCGACTACGAGACGACCTTCGTTAACTACCACGTACGTCCTGCCCGCAACGAATGGTTGGATGCGCCACATCATTATATGAAGAGAAGGACCCCCTCTATCTCCCCCGTAAGGGGGAGAACCCCAGCCAACAGTAATGACTCGGCGCAGCCACACCCCTCCCTCACGGGAGGGGACGGGGGAGGGTCTGCTGATAGTCTGTTGGTTGCTTGGGAAAAGAAGTTGGACCAAGTGACTGTGACTGCCACCAAGGTGAAGATTGCTTATCGTGGCGATACGGTGGTGTATAATGCCGATGCGTTCAATGTGCCTGAGGGTTCGATGCTCGACGGACTCATCAAGCAACTGCCGGGCGTGGAGTTGCAGAGCGACGGACAAATCTTCGTCAACGGGCGTAAGATTGACAACCTCACGCTCAACGGCAAGGACTTCTTCCGTGGACGCAACCGCGTCATGCTCGACAACCTGCCCTACTACACGGTCAAGGAAATCAAGGTGTTCGAAGCACAGACCGACAAGAGCCGTCTGCTGGGACGTGATGTCGAAGAGCGTGAATACACGATGGATGTGGCTCTGAAGCGCGAATACAACCACGGCACGATGGCCAACGCCGAAGTGGGTGGCGGACTGAGCGAAGAGGAGGGAGAAGAACCCTACCTCGCCCGACTGTTCGGTCTCTACTTCTCCGACAACCTGCGTGCCACGATGTTCGGCAACCTCAACAACATCAACCAGTGGGCACGTGCTTCGTCGAACGGCAACTGGAGCACCGCAGGCAGCAATTTCCGCCAGCGCTACAAGAACATCGGTGGCGAAATCACCTTCAACGACCGTGGCAACAACCTTACCAACAGCCTCGAGTACAACGTCAACTACCGCCACGAGGATGCGCAGCAGCGCAACCACCAGGAGAACTATCTCTCTACGGGTAACACCTACGGTCGCTCCACATGGAACAACTTGGGCAAAGAGTTCAGTTACGACATCCAGAACCACTTCCGCCTCAAGTTTCCCTTCGTCATGCGCAGCAACCTCATCTTCACCGGCGGCAACCAGCGCAACAGTAGCCGCAACACCTCGCAGACCTTCAGCGACGCTGCCGAGCAGATGCTCGTCAACGACATGATGAGCGAAAGCCTGATGCGCCAGCACACCGACTACATCGGTCTTGACAACACAGCCACTTTCAAACTGCCCAGCGGCGACTCGTTCAACCTCACGCTCGACGGCACCTACACCCGTACACGCGCCGACAACTTCTCGCACGACCGCTACGACTACACCCACACCCCCGCCGAAAACAGCCGCCGCAACCAGTACGACCACCGTCCCTCACGCAGCTACAACTTCTACGCCGGCGGACAGTACGAAATCCACTGGCGCAACCACTGGGACCTCTACACTGGCTACGACTACCAGCAATACTACAACGAGCAGACCAGCGCACTACACCGCCTCGACCTGCTGAATGGTCTTTGGGCCGACGTGAACAGCCATGCACTCGGCGAAGTGCCTCAATCCCACGACTCCATCATGGCTGCCCTCGACCTCGCCAACTCCTTCGACCAATCGACCCTCAACCGCCGCCACGGAGCCTCCGTCCAACTCCATTACTTCGACTCCACCGAGGGCAGCCACTACATGCAGTTCCTCTTCAACGTGCCTTTCTACCACGAGCAGCGCACCCTCCACTACCACTCCTCGCCCCTCACCACTCACCTCACGCGACATTATAACTGGCTGGCACCCACAATCTTTCTGCAATACTACGACCGCAACTACTCCCGTGGCGGACACGTCCGTATGCAACTCACCCAAACCCAGCCCGAACTCATCCAACTCGTCGATCGTCGCAACGATGCCAATCCATTGGCCGTGCAGACAGGCAATCCCGACCTGAAACCCACACAGCGCTTCAACGTCGAAATACATGGGCAAATCGGCAAGCGCGAACGTGACCGCAGCCTCTCGCTCTGGAGCCATGTCAACCTGTTCCGCAATACCATCGGCACGGGCTACACCTATGACCCCACGAGCGGTCAGCGCACCTACCACCCCATGAACATCAACGGCAACTGGGATACAGGCATCGAACTCTACTACAACACTGCCCTCGACTCGGCAAAGTGTTGGCACATCAACACCACCACCGACTACGACTTCTCCCATACCAAAGACCTTGCCGCCATTGCAGGCGCATCGGACGACGGCTTTTCCACCGTGAACAACCACCGCCTGCGCAACGGTCTCCGCATACGATATAACAAAGGAAAGTTAAGCCTCAACTTCGGAGGCGAAGCCATCTGGCGCCGCATCCTTAGGGACACTTCTACAGCCTCAGGACTTGCCGGGCAGAGTGTTTGGGATTACAACTACGGCCTCACTGCCACCTACACCCTACCCCTCGACATCCAGTTCAGCACCACCCTGTCCATGCAGTCGCGTCGTGGCTATCAGGACAAAGCGATGAACGACGACGAGTTCGTCGCCAATGCCCAACTCAGCCGCACCTTCCTCCACGGACGTCTCACCGCCACTCTCATCGGTGAGGACCTCTTCGGACAACGCACCAACACCACCTACGAAGTCAACGCCCAAGGTCGCACCGAGCGCTGGACCAACATGCTCGGCCGCTACGTACTCCTCTCGCTCGCCTATAAGTTCAACACCGCGCCGAAGAAGCAATGAAAACCATATTAAGTTAGTTAATCCAATGATTCGTGTACACGCAGTCCCCGTCCGCAGTGATGCGCACGGGGATTTTTTTCTCTGCCGAAGGGGGAGGAAGAAGTACCAGGAATCATTACGGCGAGCAGGCATGAGGGGGGCTTGGATGCATATCTCCAAGCCCGCGTGTCATTCGTTCAGGGGGGGCTATTGGATGGCTTCGCGGCACTGCTCCATGAGCCATTTGGGTGTGGAGGTGGCTCCGCAGATGCCGACGCTCTGTGCGCCGTCGAACCAGCGGGTATCGATGTCGGCGGGGGTCTCGACGAGATGGGTGCGGGGATTGACGCGACGGCATTCGGCAAGGAGGACTCGGCCGTTGCTGCTCTTACGGCCTGCAACGAAGAGTATGACGTCGTGACGACGGGCAAAGTCGCGGATATTGGGGATGCGGTTGGCTACCTGACGACAGATGGTGTCGTGGTAGGTGAAGTGGGGGGTGGACTTTTGTGTGATCAGGTCAACTATCTGACGGAATCCGTCGAGCGACTGGGTGGTCTGACTGTAGAGGGTGATGGGGCGTGCGAAGTCGAGTTTGCGATGGGCATCGTCGAGGTTTTCGATGACGATGGCATGGCCGTCGGTCTGGCCGACGAGTCCGACGACTTCGGCATGGCCTGGCTTGCCGTAGATGACGATCTGTGTGTGGGGATGGGCTGTGTATTCGGCGCGGATGCGTCGCTGTAGGTTGAGGACGACGGGACAGGTGGCGTCGATGACTTGTAGGTTGTTACGGCTGGCGATGTCGTAGGTCTGGGGCGGTTCGCCATGGGCGCGCAAGAGCACCTTGGCGTCGTGCAGATGGTCGAGGTCGGCGTGCGAGACGGTTTGGAGGCCGAGTTTTCTCAGGCGGTCGCACTCTCGGCCGTTGTGGACGATGTCGCCGAGGCAGAAGAGGGTCTTGCCTGCGGCGAGTTCTTCTTCGGCCTTGCTGATGGCGGTGGTCACTCCGAAGCAGAAGCCTGAATGTTGGTCTATCTCGACTTGCATCAATTTAACAATGAACAATGAACATTTTGAAAGGATGTTATAGGGAACTCATAGGGTAGTCTGTAGGGACGACCCGTGGGGCGTCCCGATTGGTGTTAGTTCCTTTTCCGTCATGGACGCCCCACGGGGCGTCCCTACAAGGAGAATGAAGTTGAAAGTTAACAATGAACAATTAACAATGAAGATTGGGGTTGATGATTGATTGATTGACTCGCTGATGGAACTGTGTGAGCAGCCATGCGTTCTGCTGCTCAGGGGTGAGGTTGCTGTTGTCGAGGATGAGTGAATCGTCGGCTGGACGCAGGGGTGCCACAGAGCGATGGGTGTCGATGTAGTCGCGTTCCTGTACGTTGCGGAGCACGTCGTCGTAGTTGGCGGCGGTGTCGCCTTTGGCCTGCAGTTCGAGGTAGCGGCGCTGGGCTCGCACTTCGGGTGTGGCTGTGACAAAGACTTTGAGTTCGGCTTGGGGGAAGACGACGGTGGCAATGTCGCGGCCGTCCATGACGATGCCTTTGTCGCGGCCCATGGCCTGCTGCTGCGCGACGAGAAATGTGCGCACAAAGGGGAGGGCTGCGATGGGGCTGACATTGTTGGACACTTCCATGCCTCGTATCTCGCTCTCGACGACTTCGCCGTTGAGTCTTGCCAGGGGCTGATGGGTCGCGGGGTCGAGTTGGAACGTTACTTTAATATATCCCAGGCGGATGTGCTGGAGGAGTGCAAACTCATAGATGCGGCCGTTCTCCATCAGACGGTGGCGCAGGGCATAGAGGGTGACGCAACGGTACATGGCGCCTGTATCGACGTAGATGTATCCGACGGCTCGGGCGAGGGCCTTGGCCATGGTGCTCTTGCCACAGGACGAATGGCCGTCGATGGCAACAATGATTTTTTCCATAACTACGATTTCATAATGAACAATTTGAAAGGAGGTTATAGGGAACTCTGTAGGGACGACCCGTGGGGCGTCCCGATTGGTGTCAGTTCCCTTTTCGTCATGGACGCCCCACGGGTCGTCCCTACAGAATTCTCTATAAATTCCAACATAACTTCTCCTTTATACTAATCCTCGTCCGTGGCAGTTCTTAAACTTCTTTCCTGAGCCGCAGGGACAGGGGTCGTTGCGACCGACACGGGGCTGCTGGTTGACGATGGGCTGACGCTGCTGGGGTGCACTGCCGCCGGTGGGCGACTGCGCTGCCTGATGCATGGCTTTCTGCGTCTCTGACATCTCGTCGAGGTTCTGATGGTGCTCGGTGTATTGCTGCTGACGGCGTGGCTGCTGCGAGGGTGCCTGCTGCACGTCCTGGGGCTGCTGTTGGGGCAACTGGGTGCGCATGAGCACGCTGATGGTTCCGTCGTTGATTTCGTTGACCATGTTGTCGAACAGGGTGACGGACTCGAGTTTGAAGATGAGCAGGGGGTCTTTCTGCTCATACGAGGCATTCTGCACCGAATGCTGGAGTTCGTCGAGCGCACGGAGATTCTCTTTCCAGGCGTCGTCGATGGTGTGCAGGAGGATGGCTTTCTCAAACTGCAGCATCACGTTCTCGGCTTGTGTCTCGTATGCTTCCTTGAGGGGTACGGAAATCTGGTACATGCGACGGCCGTCGGTGAGGGGCACGAGGATGTTTTCATACATCTGCCCCTTGGTCTCATAGACGTTCTTGATGACTGGCCATGCCTGCTGGGCAAAGCGTTCGGTGCGTTTCTTGAAGTTGGAAAGTACGGCTTCGAAGGCTTCGTCTTCCAACGTTTCGCGGCTCTTGTTCTCGTGCTGCTCGGCGTCGAAGGGATACTCCATCGCAAAGATGCGCAGGAACTGCTCCTGACAGCCTTCAAAGTCGTTGTTGGAGATGATGTTGACACAGCGGTCCCAAATCATGTTGGTGATATCCATGCCGATGCGCTGCCCCATGAGGGCATGACGACGACGCTCGTAGATGACCTTGCGTTGCTTGTTCATCACATCGTCGTACTCAAGCAGGCGCTTACGGATACCGAAGTTATTCTCTTCGACCTTCTTCTGGGCACGTTCGATGGACTTGTTAATCATGGGGTGCTCAATCATCTCGCCTTCCTCGAAGCCGAGTTTGTCCATGATGGCAGAGATGCGGTCGGAGGCAAAGAGGCGCATGAGTTTGTCTTCGAGCGAGACGTAGAAGACGCTGGAGCCTGGGTCGCCCTGACGTCCGGCACGACCTCGCAACTGACGATCGACGCGGCGGCTCTCGTGTCGCTCCGTACCGATGATGGCGAGACCGCCTGCTGCCTTGACTTCGTCCGAGAGTTTGATGTCGGTACCACGACCTGCCATGTTCGTAGCGATGGTCACGATGCTGCGCTGACCGGCCTGCGCCACGATGTCGGCTTCCTTCTGGTGAAGTTTGGCGTTGAGAACGTTGTGTTCAATCTTGCGCATGGTCAGCATCTTCGACAGCATTTCGGAGATTTCGACAGAGGTGGTACCAACCAGCACAGGACGCCCTGCCTCAATCATGCGCTGGATTTCCTCGATGACAGCCTTGTACTTCTCACGGTTGGTCTTATAGACACGGTCGTTCATGTCTTTACGGGCCACGGGCTTGTTGGTGGGTATCTCCACGACATCGAGTTTGTAGATGTCCCAGAACTCTCCTGCCTCGGTGATGGCGGTACCGGTCATGCCCGCCAACTTGTGGTACATGCGGAAGTAGTTCTGGAGGGTAATGGTGGCGAAAGTCTGTGTGGCTGCCTCTACCTTGACACGTTCCTTGGCTTCGACAGCCTGATGAAGTCCGTCGCTCCAACGACGGCCTTCCATGATACGTCCCGTCTGTTCATCGACAATCTTCACTTCGCCGTCGATGACCACGTAGTCGTCGTCTTTCATGAACATGGTGTAGGCTTTGAGCAACTGCTGCATGGTATGCACACGCTCTGACTTCACAGCATAGTCCTGCATGAGTTCGTCCTTGCGCTTCAGCCGCTCCTCCTCTTCCAGGCCGAGGGCATCGAGTTCAGCCAGTTGACCTGTGATGTCGGGAAGGATGAAGAACTCGTCGTCCTTGACGATGCTGGCAATGAGTTGGTTACCCTTATCGGTCATCTCCACGGACTTCTGCTTCTCATCGACCACGAAGAAGAGCGGGTCGGTCGCCTCGGGCATACGTCGGTTGTTGTTCTCCATGTAGATTTCCTCTGTCTTGAGCAGGCCTGTCTTGATGCCGTCTTCCGAGAGGAACTTGATGAGGGCTTTGTTCTTCGGCATGGCTTTGTAGGCACGGAAGAGGGCCAGGAAGCCAGCCTCGACTTCCTTCTGGTCGTCGCTATTGATTTGCTTACGAGCCGTAGCCAGGAGTTCGGTAGCCTGCCTGCGCTGGGCCTCCACCAGTTTCTCGACAATGGGACAGTATTCCTCAAACATCTGGTCGTCACCTTTCGGCACAGGACCGGAGATGATGAGCGGCGTACGTGCATCGTCGATGAGCACGGAGTCAACCTCATCGACAATGGCGTAATTATGACTTCGCTGCACGAGTTCTTCAGGACGCATGGCCATGTTGTCACGCAGATAGTCGAAGCCGAACTCGTTGTTCGTACCAAAGGTGACATCAGCCTGATAGGCCTTGCGACGTGCATCGCTGTTAGGCTGGTGCTTATCGATACAATCGACGCTGAGGCCGTGGAACATGTAGAGGGGACCCATCCACTCCGAGTCACGCTTGGCCAGATAGTCGTTGACGGTGACGACATGTACACCGTTGCGTGTCAAGGCGTTGAGGAACACAGGCAGCGTGGCCACGAGGGTCTTACCTTCACCCGTTGCCATCTCAGCAATTTTACCCTGATGCAGAACGACACCGCCAAAGAGTTGGACGTCGTAGTGAATCATGTTCCACACAGTGTCGTTGCCGCCAGCCACCCAGTGGTTGTGCCAGATAGCCTTGTCGCCTTCGATATCGACAAAGTCATGCGTCAGCGAGAGTTCGCGATCAAAATCGGTTGCAGTGACTTCCACATGCTCGTTTTCAGCGAAGCGGCGAGCCGTTTCCTTCACAATGGCAAACACAGTGGGAAGCACCTGATTCAGGCCGTCTTCAAAGATGTCGAGGATGTACTTCTCCGTCTTATCGATTTCGTCGAAGATGGGCTGACGCTGGTCTATTTCCGTTTCCTTAATGCGGGCATTCAACTCAGCAATGTGCGCACGTTCGTCTTTCACAAGGTCTTGCAGTTGAGCCTTGATTTCGTCGGTTTTGGCACGCAGTTCGTCATTCGAGAGTTGCTTGATTTCAGGCTCCACGGCCAAAATCTTATCTACAAATGGTTTGATCTCCTTCATGTCTCGCGAGGCCTTATTGCCAAAGAGCGAACTGAGGAATTTGTTTAATGAAAATGACATTATTCTATTGAAAGTTAAAAATGATACTTAGTGAAATACTTAAAACGACAGGGGTGCAGTGGAGCAGGCATTCGGAGCCCGTATGCGCATGAAGTGGGCCATGGTCGGAGCCACCACGTCGATGGTCACGGGGGTCTGCACCTTTTCTGCCTTCAGGCCGAAGCCGAAGAAAATCAGCGGAAACTCAAAATAACTGTCACGGACAAAGCGCGACTGAGCCATATCTTCGTTCACGAGCGTCCATCCAGGATTGACCTGAATGAGAATGTCGCCCGAGCACTTCGGATGATAAGCATTACGGATACGGTTGATGCCAGGCGTCCATGCACCCTGGGTCAGTCGTGTGGAAGTATAGACATCACGCACACCGCTGTACTGGAACAGGAAGTCCTCACACGTCTTGGAAACCTCCGTCAGGTTCAGTTGCTTCTGCTCAATGAGTTTGTGATTCAGGTAGAGTTGGTTGCCATAGTACGACTCGACATACTGCCCCTGGCCATAAATCGCCATCAGGTACATGTTCAGAAGCGCGGCACAGCGGTTGATTTGCAGCGTACCTGTCGGTATGCGGTACTGCTGCAAATCGACTTCCTCAGAGGGCTCGTAACCCGTCGAAGTAATGAAAAAGAGCGTCTTGTCGAGGCCTATCTTCTTGTCAACTTCGTTCAGCAGCCCAGCGATGGCAGCATCCAGACGCACATATACATCCTGCAGTTCCAGCGACTGACCGGCACGGGTCGAATAGCCAGAAGTTACGCCAGCATCGTAGCAGACAGTCAGCAAGTCGGGCATTTCATCGACACCCAGACTGCCGTATTGAATCAGCGTCGAAACAGTTCGGCTCACCCACTCATTCACATTGCCCACACCCGTATTCATCATCAGACGTGTGGCGGCAGGCGCACTGCCATAGTACGTCGTGCCAGCCCAACTGCCCGTCTGACGGTTCATCCAGAACGCATAGTCGGCAGCATGGCCCGCCGACAGCACGGCAGCCTCACGGGTGGGAGCCACGCTATAGACCAGCGCACGTCCGTCGGTAGCCACCTTCAGTTCGTCACCCAGGGTGGAGACAAGCAGATGCTGAGGCGACGACGTTTCCTGTGTGTTCACCCCACGCATCTTGAAATCATCGACGCAGCGTACAGGCCGCATCGTCTGACGGTCCATCCAGTCCTCTCCGACAATGCCGTGATTGTAAGGCACCGTACCCGTATAGAGGGAGGCAATCGAAGACGCCCTATCGACATCGGCCGAAGCATACTGCGCCGAGGTATAGACCACCCCCTCGCGCATCAGGCGCTTCAGTCCCTCCTCGCCGTAGAGCGGTGCAAACGTCTCCAGATAGTCCGTGCGAAGTTGGTCGATGGCAATGCCAACCACCAGTCGGGGCACCGACACACCCGCCTGGGCGCAGAGCGTCGTGCTCGTCGCCAAAACCATCAACAGCGTTGCTATATGCGGTTTTTTCAATTGCTTAATTTTTAACCATTGAGCATTGACCATTGATCATTGTTCATTGTTCATTGATAATTTTCTTCTTATGCTTCCTCTCAAGAGCAAGGACAGTACCACGGGCAGAAGTGCCGGCGGCACCTGCTGCAATGGCAGGACAAACAGCAAAAGTCCGAAGACGAGGCCTGCCAGATTGACGTACTCTGCAAACCGATACGCCCTACTCCGTCTCTTGAACATCAACACCATCAGCACGAACACCAGCGGATTGAGCACGACAATCAGCCAGTTCGTTCCCACGGCAGGATGTTCGGAGAAGAAGAACAGGAAAGCCACCAGCAGACCAGCCACACCCTGCACACCCAACAGCAGTACATCGAACCACACTGCTACCCTACGACGATACCCGTCGATGGCCGAAACCGCCACCGTCAGCGCAAACACCAGCCACATCGTCAGCACGGGGCTGAGCGGAAAGCCAGGCGTCTGCTTCAGTTCCTGGGTCGGTTCCCAAATCTTTTCCTTCCGTACGAACGGCTTCACAGTTCCGTCGGGATACTCCAGTGCAGCCTCTTTCACGAGGTTGTGGTAGCGCGACGGCACGAACATCCTGTTCCGGTAGTCCAACGGACGATCCACCTCCTGGCCTAGCACCATGTCAATGCCCAGTTCCACCCACGGCGACACGGACGTATAGCCATGGATGATGTCGCGAAACGTCAGTACGTCCGTATTCGGAGGATACGCCACACGCACCTCCCCCATCGCACGCTGGAACGCATCGCGGGCACGAGTCGTACAGTTGTCATAGAGAAAGTTGTAGCGGTACATCTTATTGGCAGGCAGAGCGTTCCACACAATCAGTGCGAAGAGTTGCTTCTTCTCCTCCGTCGTCAAGTTCAGTTCCTGCTCCCATACCGTATGTCCCTCATCCACATAGCGCGACATGAAGAAATCCGTCGGCTCCGCACCCAGTTCATAGTCCGTCTCGCCCTTCACGAAGCGCCAGACGAAGTTCTTCGCGCTGTAGTCGAACAGTCCGTAGTTAAACACATAGTCGAAGCCCTTCAGCCCCTCATTTCGCATGTGGATGGCCGTGTGTCCGAACAGCGTATAAGGCTCCGTCCCAGGTGAGCAGGTCAGCAGTGAAATAAAAATCTGGTCCTTTTGCTCAGTGCTGTCAACAGCCGTAGTATCAGGAACCTCCTGCGCCCAAGCACACAAAGCACCTGCCCACATCATCAGTGTCAGCAGCCAAACTTTCATTACCTTATTATTATAATATAGTGCAAAGGTACGGATAAGTGAGAGAAATACCAAATATATTTGAGTATTTCCGAGCGAGAGTACCTTCGAACGCAGTTCAGAGGTACGGATAAGTGAGAGAAATACCAAATTTTGGAGCAGCGAGTGCAAAAAAAATGTTTTTATTTGCCGAGTCGCGACAAAATTGTCTAAAGACAAATTTATTTGAGTATTTCCGAAAGGCCGACGGCTCGGCAATGGTGGGCGGCAGCGACAGCAGCGTGTCGAGCGCATCGAGACGCGCGGATACACGGGCATGCTCCCCGCAGCCCGTGAGGACGGCGAGGAGCAGAAGGGCGGATATGGACAACCACTTGCGCATGACGCTGCAAAGGTAGTATAAAACTACGAATTACACAAATTTATCCTTTTTTTGTGAAGAAAACTCTTCGCGTCTGTAAGGAATCATATCGGTGTGCTATCCGCAGGTGTTCAGAGGGGTGTCCTATCGCAGCAGTATCTTCTTGCCGCCGATGATATAAAGCCCCCGGACGGGTGTGTCGATTCGACGCCCTGCGAGGTCGTAAATCGGTAAATTGACCATTGACCATTGACCATTGACCATTGACCATTGACCATTGTTCATTGTCTCGATGCCCGTGGCTGTCGGATCGCCCAGATAGCGGAGGGTGAAGGCGTTGACGATGGTCCAGTCGCTGCTGACGGCGACGGTCTTGCGCAGGCCGAACGTGAGGGGTTCGGTGGCTTCGGCGTCGTAGGTGCCTTGCACGCTGTTGACGGTGTTGGAGGGTCGATAGCGGTTGAGGGTGTTGAAGGCGCTGTGGGCGGCTTCCATGTCGTCGGGTACGTTCTTGCCTGTGGCGTATTCGTACCAACTGCCTGTGCCAGTCCTGGTGGTGGCTCCTCGCGTTATCAGCGTGAGGGGTGTCTGGCTTTCGCCGACATAGATGTGGGCGTTGGCATCGGTAGCGTTGGCGATGTCCTCTCGCTTTCCACACCGATAGAAGCCTTGCACCATGAGGGTGTAGATGCCGCTGGGCATTCCATAGAGGCGACGGGCGAGGTCGAAGGTGTGGTCATATACTTCGAAGCAGCCTTGGTGGAAGTCGCCTTGGTAGGCGGCTTCGCTGGTGGTCAGCGTCCATCCTTCAAGGGTGTTGGTGGCGAAGTCGGCGTTGCTGACGAGGTATGTGATGTCAACAGGATGGGTTTCGGTGGCTTTCTTGACGGCGTCGGTCATGAGATATTGATGGGTGAATGTCTCGACGACGATGAGTTGTTCTGGTATGTTTTCGTCGGGGAACTCTCCATCGATGAAACTCGTGTATTCGGCATTGAAGAGATGATTGTATGTAGTATGTGCATCGTAGTCCTCCTGGGGATGTTCAGCGGCAAGGGCTTCGGAGTGTTGAAGTGCCAGATGCAGAGGACGGTATGCCTCGATGGAAGGACGTGCTGCCTCCATCGCCTCGTGCATGGTGTTAAGGGCTTCCTGGATGCTCTCTGCCGAGACATTCTGGTGAATGGCGTGTTCGGCGGCAGAGATGCTGGTGGCAAGTCGGATATGCTTCTGCCTGTACATGGGCTGACTAAGCAGTTCGTTGGCAAGTGCCAGTTGTTCATGGTATAACAATGCTTTTACGCTCTGTGCATCGAGCGCATAATTAAAGAGGGTGATGTCGGCGATGGTGCCGCTGAAGAACGGGTCGGCATCGAACATGGAACGTCCTATGTAACTGAGCAGGGGACGCACATCGGCAGGACGGAAGGTGATGGCCGTGGTAGAGGCGTTGAGTTCGCCGTTGAGATAGATGCTCACTCCGTCGGAGCCTACAGTAACAGCGACATGTGTCCATTGGTTGGTGGCAAGCCTTTGAGTGGCATTGAGCCCCTGCTTCACTCCGTCCTTGCAGATTTCGAAGCGTAGTCGGGTGCCGTGGTTGGGGGTGAGCAGGATGTAGTTTTCGGTGTTACGGCCGAAGTCGAAGATGCGCTGCCAAGCATTCGTCTTTTCGGGATAGACCCAGGCGGTAAAGGTCATCTCCTGCAGGTTGGCTACCTGATAGGGCAGGCTGATATAATCGTCCGTTCCATCGAAATGGGCACCGCCGTGTTCACCTTCTGTGCCAAAGGATACTCCTGTGCTGACGCCATCGAGGTGGTTTTCCGTACCATCGACGAGCGAAGTGGCCAGCAACCACTGTCCGACAAGGGCGTGCTCGGTCTTTGTGCCAGCGGTCGCCTCGTCGGAAGGTTCACTCACGTTCCATGCCTGATCGACGGCACGGATGCGGTAGCGCAGTGCCTGTCCTTTCGGGCTGGTATTGTCGAGGAACTGGGTGTCTTTGACTTGGCGGGCGATACACTCCCACAATCCTGCTATATCGTTGTAGCGATAAACCATATAGCCGAGCAGGTCGTCCTCGGTGTTATGGGTCCATGAAAGGAGAACGCTGCCCGAGCGCGACTCGGCCGCCAGTCCGACAGGCTTTGCCGGTGCTTCAAACTCGACTATTGCCTCGGCGGGGACAAGCCGCCAGAGTTGGCGGTCGGTGCCGGTGCGGGCCCACTGCACCACTCCTGTCGTATTAGCGTCGCTGTTGTTTGAACTTCCTTCGAGCGAAAGACCGCTGTCGTGACAGGTCAGCACATAATAGCCGTCGCCCATGTAGCGCAGGTGCCAGCGTTCGCATTCGTTGCCTCCGCCTTGAGATACCATGACGCCTGCACCGTTGTCGGCTCCCCACTTGACTCCGTCGAGGTAGAGATTGCCCGACGTTGTCTTGGCATTCATAATGGTCATATAGGCGAAGTCGGCTGCATCGCGCTGTCCCAGGGGCGTGAGCACCCACGACTGATAGCGGCTGCGCGACTCCGTCTGCTGATTGACGGAACTGTTGTTGTTGAGGGAAGTGGCTGTGAGCAGTTTGCCCGTGGCTTTGTTGACAATCTTAAAGGTGCCGCCCTGTATGGGGCCTACGGGAATGTCTTCACCGTAGGTCAACTCCACGACCGTCTCGGCATTGGTCTGTCCCTGCTGATAGCCTGTACCGCCAGGCGTTCCTGCGGTGAATTCGTAGGTAGGGCCTTCGCCGTCGTAATAGACCAGACGGTCCTGCGACACAAATGAGTAGGAGGCATTGGCGGCCTGACGTTCGCTCGAACCCATAAACACCTCGGCAAGCAGCGGCTGCGACTTGCGGCGGAAGACGGCTGCCGAGGTGAAGGTGCTGCGGTTTTCCATCCAGCCGACACGCACGCCGTCGTTGGAGGCGCGTCCCAGTTCGGCGCGTGTGTAGCCTCCGTAGTCGGACCACCAGATGCCTTCGCTCATGCCGTAGTTCATGCCGACCAGGGCATCGTTGATGTTGTGCATCTCGTCGCCTGTCGATTTCTTTCCACTGCGCTGGACAGCCGCGTAGAAGTTGGCAAAAGAATCAGCAGAACCAGCCAGTTGGTGGGTGTTGCCCACTTGCCAAGCGCTGCCGTAGGAGTTCCACCACGAGAGACCGTAGTCGGGATTGAGGGTCGAGGGGCCACACATATCGATATCCTTCAGCGTGGCATTCAGCCGCATCTGCCGCGCCACCTCTGCCTGTTCGCCGCCACCTGGTGCATGGTTTGCACCGTAGTCGGGTTCGTTGAAGGGCGAGATGCACGTCACCGTATAACCTTTCGACTGGAGATACTGAACGGCAAGGGCGATGTCGTTGATGTATGGAGCGCGCCACGAAGTCTGCCAGTTCTGACCCGTCACATTGCCGGCCAGCAGATAGAGGTCTTTCACCCCCGACTTCTTGAGCCAGTCGAGTTGTTCGTTCAGACCGTTCTGCTGGTCGGTGCTGAGCGACGAATAACTCTGGTCCACACGCGGATCGATTGTCACACGTCCGAGTGAGACACACTCCTGCATGTGGTTCGTGGCACGCAATGGCCACCACGACCATCGCCAGGCGGTATCAACACCCCAGCGCACGGGCTGCTCCACCCCAGTGTCCCCGAGGTCGTATGGCACTTGCGGTGCCCACGGATTGGCTTTCATACTGCTACTGGACGTCTCTTGTGCCGAGGCACACAGGGTTGCACCCATAACGCTTGCACACAACATCATGATGCGCAGCGTGTTCTTCAAATCGTTTGCCATGTAATTTCTGTATTTGATTGTTATTTAGTTAATAATTCGGTAAATAATTGGCGAAAATGACTGATGCGATGAGGGTGAATTCGCCTCTTGCTCTTTTTTTTCAGGCGCAAAGTTACGGTTTTTTTCTTCAACAGAGGTAAACTATTTGTTCAATTAGGGTGCATTTTTCTGTCAAATCACAGAAAAGATAGTTTTGAAACTCGGATTTTTCGGATGATTGGGTGACGAATTACACGAATGAAACAAATTATTGATGCGGTCAATCTGTGCTTTGATGGTGGATTCCTTTTGCTACACGCAATTGTGTAATTTTTTATTTAACGTGAATTCGATGAATTTTGAAAAACGATAATATATGAATTTTTTATGTGTTTTTTACACGTCAATCTACAAAAATCTTGACGTCAATTTACATTGACGAATAGATTAACGAAGATTTACGTGTAAAAATCAAACAAATCATTTTCGTCGAACTCACGTTA
>JAIKWU010000066.1 GCA_024684455.1 Bacteroidaceae bacterium
TGCTTATTGCGAACTTATTACGTCTATACAATCCCTGTAGACAAAGGCCGTATCAATGATTCCAGGAGCATAAAAGAGCCTTAAGTAGAAATGATAGCCTGTTTAGGGTATTTTTAGGAGTATATTTGAACCTTAAGCCAAGTTATAAGCGATTTCAAGGAAAACGAAGCGAGGCGGACAGCCGTAGCCGTCCGCCTCGCGAAAAATGGGCAAAACGATGGGATTACTTGTACAGGAACTTCACGCTGCACTGGTTACCCTCGTTGTCGATGGCGCGTGCCACGTAGGTGTGCCCAGGCATGATCGGACTGAGACCGACCGTGGCGGCTTCGCTTTCGAAGCGTACCGAGGTCTGGAATACACGACGGCCGTCCATCGTGTAGATGGTCACGTCGGCCGAGGCGGTCTCCTCGCTGCGCAGACCGAGTTGCGTGCCTGTGAAGAAGATGCGCAGACCGCCGTTCGATGACACATAGACATCGTTGACGCCTGTGGGAATGGGTGCGTCCTGACTGGTCCAGGTCATGTAACTGTTCTTGATGTTCGACTTCTCGATGGTGGGAACAGTCATCACATAGACACTGTCGGCACCGTTCGGATAGCGTCCAACGGTCTGGTCGCCGTTATGTGCTGGATAGCGCAGCATGTCGCTCCACGATCCGTCCGCACTCTGGATGCGGACGATGCCACCCTCGGCAGCCAACTTGAAGTTGGCATGGAGTTGGCGTACGGGCACCTTGTTGTCACACCATACGAGGAGGAATCCGTGGGCCGGAACGATGGTAGAGGCCTGTGAGTTGCCCTTGGAAACCAGCCACTTGGTCGGCTTGTCCTCCTTGTCGGTCAGGTACATGCCTGCAATGTCGATGTCCTCGTCGGTGGTGTTGTAGAGTTCCACCCAGTCGGACTTCTTGTAATAGTCATCGACATAGATGCTATTGGTGGCACTGATTTCGTTGATGCGAATCGGGGCGATGCCTTCGGCAGCACGCTCGGCAGGAGTCTTGTTCTCGAAGACAGCCACAAGGTCGAGGCTTTCGCCCAGAGGCATTTCAAACGTCTCGTCGGTGCTGACAATGGCGCCTTCGCCTTCGGACGAATGGCTCACGACGAGCGAAGCATCCCACCAGAGGTCAGAGGAATAGTTGTTGCAGTTGTGTACCTCGACGGCAATCAGGTTTGTACCCTTGTGCAGGAGGCTGTTGTCGATGACGAAGGTGCCGGTGGCTGGGTCATCGCCCACGTACCAGTTGTCGGTGGCATTGGTATAGTAGTCATAGGTTGAACCCGACGGAACATGGAAGGAGGCGGCCTCCTGACCATTCACCCAAATAAGGGCACCGTCGTCCACCTGATAGTTGAGGCTGAACACATCACCGGCCTTGGGCTCTTCGTTGAGGGTGAACTCCTTGCGCATGTAGTAAGTGAACCGCTTGTTGCCGGAATCAGGTCCGTAGTCGAGCCAGGTGGCAGCCTGACTCATGGGCTTGCCGCTGTTGCCGAAGCCGAACGGAGCCACGCCACCCTTCCAGTCGTTCTCATCGTAATCCACGTACTGCCAGCCAGTATCGTCGAGCGAACCCTGGTCGTAGTAGTCCCAATTGTCGCTGAAATCAAAGATGGTCTTAACATTCGAAACATTACCACTCTTGTCCATCCATCCCTTGAAGCGATAGCCTGCGGGAGCCTCTGCACGGAGGGTGACAGGTGCGAAGAGGTGTCCGTTGAAGTAGTCCTGAGGCACCTCGATATCATTGATATAGAGCGTTCCGGCTGGGTCGCTGACAGAGAGTTTCACAGCCTGCATGTCCGTATCTCCGAGATACATGCGCCAGTAGTTTTTCAGTGCGCTACTCATGCGCTGTTCACGGCCTGTAAGGTTGTTGATAAGTTCCTGTGCATAGTTCATGGAGTTGGGCAAACCGTCGTAAACGAGCATGTCTTTCTTGCGCTCAGCAAAGTCATTGATAATCTCAGCGACACGGTTCGGCTCATAGACACTGCCGCCTACGATACAGAAGCGGTCGATGAACTGCTTGCGGAACTCTTCGTTCTGAAGCAGGTCGATGAAGATGGCAACAAACTCGACTTCCTTGTAGTATCTGTCAATCTTACGGCCATTCTCATCATAGACATCATAGAGAGGATAGAATCCGTAGGTTTTCTTGTAATAATTATTCTCAAAACGGGTGAAGGCATCGCTAGTGGACTTGAATGCCCAATCGACATCGTAGAGAATATAACGGAAGCGTCCGTTCTGACGGTTGCGGAAGGATTTTGTGTTGTTGTGTGGCCAGTCGGTACTACCCAAGTAGAACGCCACGGCCATGAAGTTCTGGAACTCCTCGATATCAAGCAACTCACGAATGCGTTCGTAGGTCACAGGGTCGGCTGAGTTGGCGGAAAGGTCGTACAACTCTTCGAAAGCCGTGCGGTCACCACACATCTGCACATAGCCCGAGTCAACGTCCATCTCCCAGATGTCAATCTCTTCGTCATCCCAGCCATAGTTCGAATAAACGTAATGCTTGTTGTTGGGTTCACGCATGTTGAGGTTGACATAGCCTTCGGGATGGTTGTTGTGTCCGAAATTTGGATATGTAGCCACTTGGCCATTAATGAAGTAGAGGATGGGTTCGGCAGACTGTCCGTCAAGGTCAATGCCTGAAGTAAGAGCGATGCGCTGCAGCACAGCATCTTTCATGCGGCCAGGCTTACCATCCTCGACATCGTTACCGGCATTGCGGTTCTGCAAGGTGCGGTTGCGGATGTAGGGCTTATCCTTGAAGAAAGGATAGTTGAGCGTCTTCTCGTGCGAAACAACAGGGTCGTTGCTGACACTGGTGCCGAACTTCTTGTTGCCCTTCAGTTTGAATGATGACGGTGCCCATCCACGGCTCCAGCCACCTGCTGTATTGAAGGTAACCTCCTGGTTGAGCACGTCCTGACCATCCACCATATACTCAAAGTTGACAGGGCGCTCCCACTCCTGGTTCCAGTTGCGCGGAGAACTTGAGCCACGTCCTGGAATACCATTCGAGCCGCTTGTATAGCAGCCGATCATGCTGTCGTAGAGCATCTTCGGATCGGTGACGATGCTGATGATAGGCAGTGTGTAGGGACGGTCTTCATAGATGTACGAGCGTGTAGCCACTTCGCTGGGCAGGTAGCCGTCCTGGAAGAGGCGGAAGCGGAACACGGTGGTCTCGTCGATGCTGAAGAAGCCTGTTTCGCTCACTTCACCGTTGTCCAGTTCGGGCAATGTGCCGTCGGTTGTGTACATGAGCGTGGCTCCGTCAGGAATATCGACGCTGATGTTGAGTGTACCAGTGAAAAGTTGTCCATCCTTATCGACGTAGGGGCGTTCGAGTTGTTCGTCACAGTACGTAGCATTGTTATTCGATGCCTCAGGCGTAGGTTCGGCAGTGAACATCCACGTCCTGCCAGCGTCGGTGGTACGGGCATACGACATGCGCGTGATGACCTCGCCATACTCCTGCGACACGAGCAGTTTGCCTTCGGCATTGCTGAGATAAATGGTGCCTCCGTCGCAGTCGAGTTTGAACGTCGCCTGTGTTGTATGCTTAGGTCCGTTGTTGTCGAACCAAATGACTTTGTAACCGTGAGCCGGTACAACTCCCATCGTGGCGGGCATGTGCCACTTCTGAAGGTTGGTGGCATCGTCGCTCAGGTAGAAGCCTCCGAGCGGGGCTGCCTTGTCGGTGGGGTTGTAGAGTTCAATCCAGCCGCCGAAGTTGTACGTTGGGTCGAGGAATTGCTCGGCGTTGCCCGACATGATTTCATTGATGACATACTGGTCGGCACTGACATCGGGAGCAGTCACTCTCACAACGCATTCTGCCTCATAGTTGTAGTCGTAGGTCATCGCGTAGATGTGTGCTGTGCCAGGCATGGTCTGTGCCGTCACAAGGCCATTTTCATCAACCTTGGCCACGCTCTCATCGTCGCTTTCCCAATAGACCTTGCGGAAGGTGGCGTTCTTGGGCTTCACGGTAGCCGTGAGTTGAGCCGTCTCGCCGATGACAAGGGCAAGGTCGTTGCGGTCGAGCGTGATGTCTTCTGGTTCGACAATCTCACCGTAGTATTCCAGTTTGAAACTATCCCAGATGGACCAGCCATAGTACACATACGAGGGATTCTTGATGCCGAAGCGCAGATGGTTGTCCTCCACATAGACTTCGAGGCTCTGCCAGTACAGGTCGCGTTCGAACGCCACCGAGGCTCCTTGCATAGAGTTGGGATAGTAGTAGCGTTCTCCTGTTTCTCTATCCCTGTACGACCAGTCGCCACCAAACGAGGTGGTCGATTCAATGCTGTAGAGGTTGACAAGGGGTTGTGTAGTTTCGTTGGCGTAGAGCACACACTGAACAGGGTCATTGCCGTTCTTGGCGTTTCTCATGCGTTGTTCGCTGTTTTCACCCGTACGGTAGTAGGCTTGCACAGAGATGCGGTAGCGGCCGTTAGGAACATCGTTGAACTCCTGGTAGATGTCGAAGCCTTGCTGATAGCATTCCATACAATTATACTGCACTTGCTGACCGCTTCCCTCGAATGTCCATCCCTCACTGGAATTGCCGTCGAAGTTCGGGTTTACGACATAGGCTTCCGTCACATCGACCCATTCGTATTCGTCGGCATAAACAACGACGTCGCACACAGCCGAAACGTCTGGGTTGCTCACCGAAGAGACCGTGATGCGGGTCGGGCCTTCTGCTTTTGCTGTCACGAATCCATCGCTGGTCACCGTTGCCGCAGCAGGGTTCGAACTACTCCATGTCACGTCACTATTGGTTGCTTCGGAGGGAAAGACGGTTGCCGTCAGTTGATGAGTCTCACCCACGCTCAGGCCTAACGAAGTCTTTGACAGCGTGATGCTCTTCACAGGAATGGTAGGAGTACCGAAGTATTCCAGGGTGAAGTTGTCGAAGACCGACCAACTGTTCCCATAGTTGTTGGGCGACCTCAGACCGATGCTGACAGATGTCTCCTCGGTCAGAGTAAACTCGATTTCGTTCAAATACTCTCCATCGTCGAACAGCACACGCGCCGACTCCATCGTGTTGGAATAATAGAGGCCGTCGAATTGGTTCAGCAACGTATTGGTGAAGTCATTCCAAAACGAAGCGTTGGAGACATATTCGTCCTCGCGGCTGACGGTAAATACGCTGGGTAAAGCCACTTCGGTGTCACCGACGTAAAATACAGCCGTCAAATGTTCGGCATCGTTTCCGTTCAAATACTCCTGATAGGAATCAGCCGCCGGTTCAAAGGGGCGGAAGTATGCCTGCACCGTCGCGCGATAGCGTCCTGCCGGCAAGGTGAACGTCTGGTAGATGTCAAACGTCTCGTTCCAGTATTCTGCACACTCCAGACGTGCCGTGCCGCCCTGGTTCGTACGTGTCCAGCCCGACCAGCCGTCGTTGAAACGCGCATTGGTGAAGTAATAGTCCGTGATGTCTGTCCATTGTGCGTTCGTGTTCTGCACGCTCATGCAAGTCAGCATCAGCAGTGCCATCAAGATTTTCTTCATTGTCTGTTATTAAGTTAGTGAATAATCCAATGTATAGATTCAGTTTAGGTTTCCCCGCCAAAAAATGTGCATGGGCCAAAATCGGGGCAAAGGTACAAAATACTTCCCATGCGCGCGTAGGCACATAACATTATTTAAGAAAAATTAACGATAAACAAATGCTTTACAGCCGCTTATTGCGCCATCGCCTGACAAATCTTGTCCTGAAAGGCGCGGGCTGCATCACCTTTCATGGCACCGTTGCACATGATGCTGAAGGCGAGGATATGGCCGTTGGAAGCCGTCACATAGCCTGCCAAGGTAAAGACGCCCTTGACGCTGCCTGTCTTGGCCCGCACATTACGAAACGCAGGGCCCGACTTCATACGCTTCTCCAGCGTGCCATCTACACCGGCGACAGGTAGTGCGGGCGAGAGCGTGGTGTAGATGGCTGGTTGCTGGTAGGCATAGCACAGCACGCGCACCTCGTCCTGTGGCGAGACGTAGTTGTAAAGCGACAGTCCGCTGCCGTCGGCGATGACGACATGATCCATGTTGACACCGATTTTCTGAAGGAAAGTCTCCACCTGTCGGGCACCGTCTTTCCATCCTGCCTGCGAGAACTTCCCGCTGGCGCCGAGCAGGTAGAACAGTGCTTCAGCGTACAGATTGTCGCTCTTCTTCATCATCTGTCCGAGCATCTGCTCGATGGTGTGTTCCTGTGTATAGAGCGTACGGCTCGTCCCTGCCACGTTCTGCGGGAACGTCGAGATGCCGAGCGCCCCGTCGCGGACAGCCACACCCGCTTCACGCAGTTCCCTCAGCAGGATGAGCAGGAAATACTCTTCCGGATGCTCGACACACTTCGTGTTGCGGCTGTTGACCTCCTGTTCATGGTTAAAGAGTAAGGGCGTCAGATAGGGAGTTGTGCTGCTCGGCACGTCGTCCCAACACCAGCCGTTGCCCAGCCTGACCCCGTCAGTCATGCTGACGTCGCCGATAAGTTGCCCGCCGATGCTGTCGATGCCAGCCTCGTGGATGGCACGTGCCATCTGGCGCAGGTCGCCGTAGGAGAACATCGGGTCGAATCCGCCCCGCACGACAATGTTGCCCATCAGCGTCGTCCCTTCCATGTAGCCCGTCTGCATGGCCGTCGTCCGGAAAGCATAGTCCTTGCCCAGGCGGTCGAGGGCAGCCACGGCGGTGAGGATTTTCTGCGTCGATGCCGGGCGCATCACCTTGTGTGCGTGGTGTTTGTATATCGGCTGTTCGGCAGTGAGGTCATAGACGCAGATACCGGTGAAATGTTCCACACGGTCTGCCTCGCTGGCCAGGTCGTCAAGACGCTGGCACAGGTCGTCTGACCAGGAAAGGGACGTTTCGGCACCCTGGGCTGAAAGACGCTGTGCCGATGCCGCGGCAAAGAGGACGAGAAGAAAAAGCAGTTGCTTCATAAGGCTGTTTAAGTTCAATTGACGGACGATGTTAAGCACTTGGAAAAACAATGCTAAGCACTTGGCGTTCCAACGCTAAGCACTTGGCGTAATCACGCTAAGCACTTGGAGGGGATAGCAAACTTCCTTTTTTTGATGTGAAAACACTGCAAAGATATATAAAAAAGTGAAAAGTGAAAAGTAAAAGTGAAAAAATTGTCGTAACTTTGCGGTCAGTTTAGTTTAGCACAGTGTCATGACACGCAAATTCGACTTTCTCATCATCGGCTCAGGTGTAGCCGGCATGAGTTATGCCCTCAAGGTGGCAAGGGCAAAGAAAGGCAAAATTGCCATCATCTGTAAGACGACGCTCGAGGAGGCGAACACCGCCAAAGCACAAGGCGGCATTGCCAGTGTGACCAACCTGCTGGTCGATAATTTCGACAAGCACATCGAGGACACGATGATTGCAGGCGACTACATCAGCGACCGCGAGGCTGTAGAGCAAGTCGTGCGCAACGCTCCGGCACAGATTCAGGAACTTGTCTCGTGGGGTGTCAACTTCGACAAGAACTCCGACGGACAGTTCGACCTGCACCGCGAAGGCGGCCACTCGGAATTCCGTATCCTGCACCACGCCGATGACACGGGTGCCGAAATCCAGCGCGGACTGATGGCTGCCGTGCGTGCCTGTCCCGACATCGAGGTACTGGAAAATCACTTTGCCGTCGAAATCATCACACAGCACCACCTCGGCATACGTGTGACCCGCCGCACACCCGACATCGAATGCTTCGGTGCCTACGTGCTGAACCCTAAGACGGGAAAGGTGGACACCTATCTGTCGCGCGTCACGCTGATGGCGACAGGCGGAACGGGTGCCATCTACGCCACAACGTCGAACCCCAACATCGCCACGGGCGACGGCATCGCCATGGTGCATCGCGCCAAGGGAAAAATCAAGGACATGGAGTTCGTGCAGTTCCATCCCACGGTGCTCTACAACCCGAAGGAGACGCATCCTGCCTACCTCATCACCGAGGCCATGCGCGGCTACGGCGGCATCCTGCGCCTGCCCGACGGACAGGAGTTCATGCAGAAGTACGACGAGCGACTTTCGCTGGCTCCGCGCGACATCGTCGCCCGTGCCATCGACAATGAGATGAAGATTCACGCCCTTGACCACGTCTGCCTCGACGTGACACACAAGGACGCCGAAGAGACCAAGCATCATTTCCCCAACATCTACGCCAAGTGCCTCAGCGTTGGCATCGACATCACGAAGGAGTACATCCCTGTCGTACCCTCGGCCCACTACATGTGCGGCGGCATCAAGGTTGACCTCGACGGACAGTCGAGCATACGCCGTCTGTACGCCGTTGGCGAGTGCTCATGCACCGGCCTGCATGGCGGCAACCGTCTGGCTTCGAATTCACTCATCGAAGCCGTCGTCTATGCCGATGCTGCTGCCAAGCACAGTCTCAGCGTCATCGACCAGTACGACTTCAACGACAAAGTTCCTGAATGGAACGACGAAGGCACCATGTCGAACGAGGAGAAGGTGCTCATCGCCCAAGACGTGAAGGAAGTGGGGCAAATCATGTCCACCTACGTGGGCATCGTGCGTAGCGACCTGCGCCTGCACCGTGCGTGGGAGCGTCTCGACCTGCTTTATGAAGAGACCGAACACCTGTTCAAGCGCGTCAAGCCTACGAAGGACATCTGCGAACTGCGCAACATGATCAACGTCGGCTATCTCATCACACGCCAGGCCCTCGAACGCAAGGAAAGCCGCGGGCTGCACTACACCGTCGATTATCCTAAACATGCACTCGACGAACAGAAGAGCGTCAATCTATTCAAATCAAATATCTAAACAACAACCAACATGAACATGAAGAAAATGATTCTTTGCATCATGGCTACAATGCTGTCCTTCAGTGTCTTTGCACAAGAAGATGCTGCCGCCATGATGATGCAGCCCCTGCCCACCGACCCGAACGTGCGCATCGGCAAACTCGACAACGGACTTACGTACTACATCCGCCACAATGCATGGCCCGAACAGCGCGCCGACTTCTACATCGCGCAGAAAGTAGGTTCGATGCAGGAGGAAGAAAGCCAGCGCGGCTTGGCTCACTTCCTGGAGCACATGTGCTTCAATGGCACGACCCACTTCCCAGGCAACAAGTTGAAGACCTATCTGGAGAGCATCGGCGTGAAGTTCGGCGAGAACCTCAACGCCTACACCTCGTTCGACGAAACGGTTTACAACATCAACAATGTGAAGACCACGAGCGAAGGAAGCCTTGACTCCTGTCTGCTCATCCTCCACGACTGGAGCCACGACCTGTTGCTCGAAGGCTCGGAGATTGATAAAGAACGTGGCGTCATCAACGAAGAATGGCGTATGCGTCGCTCGGCCATGCAGCGCATGTACGAGGCTGCACTGCCAGACATCTATCCTGGTTCAAAGTATGCTGAACGTATGCCCATCGGCACGATGGACGTGGTGATGAACTTCCCACACGACGTGCTGCGTGCGTATTATAAGAAATGGTACCGCCCCGACCTGCAGGGCATTGTCATCGTAGGCGATTTCGACGTTGACCAGATGGAGCAAAAGGTGAAGGCTGTCTTTGCCGACATTCAGGCTCCCGCTGCCGATGCTGCAGTCCGCGAATACTACGAAGTGCCAGACAACGCAGAGCCGCTGGTGAGCATCCAGAAGGACAAGGAGCAGACACGCTCGATGATTATGTTGATGCTCAAGCACGACGCACTGCCACGCGAGGCTCGCGGCAGTCTGATGAAGGTAATGAGCGACTATGCCAACGAAGCCGTTTCGTCGATGTTCGCCCAGCGCATTCAGGAAATACTTCAGAAGCCCAATCCGCCGTTCCTCTTCGCACAGATGGCCGACGACGAGTTCTTCGTAGCCAAGACGAAGGACGCCCTGACGGGTGTGGCTGCTTTCGACGACAACAAGCAGGACGAAGCCCTCGCTGCCCTGTACCGCGAGATGCTGCGTGCAGCCCGCTACGGTTTCACCGTGAGCGAGTACGAGCGATTCAAGCAGGAGTATCTGTCGCAGTTGGAAGACAAGTATTCTAAGAAAGACAAGGTCTATACCAACAACTACGTCAACGAGTGTGTGCGCCACTTCCTCGATGGCGATGCCATGCCTGGCATCGAAACAGAGTACCAGATGATGAAGATGATTGTGCCGCAACTGCCGCTCGAGATGATCAATCAGACCCTCAAGGAGAGTTGCCACGAGAACGATAACAACCTCGTGCTCGTGATGTTTGCTCCCGACAAGGAAGGCATCGTGCTGCCTCAGAAGCAGGAACTCATTGATGTGCTTCACCGCGTGCAGTCCGAGAACATCGAGGCTTACAAGGAAGAAGTGAACAACGACCCGCTTATCTCCGAAACGCTCAAAGGCTCAAAAGTCAAGAAGGTTGAGGATGGTGTGTATGACACAAAGGTTGTCACCCTGAAGAACGGCGTGAAGATTCACGTGAAGAAGACCGACTACACGCCCAACAGTATCTCCATGCGTGCCACCTCGTGGGGCGGCAACTCGCTTTACAGCGATGCTGAATACCTGCAAACCAGCAACGCCGACATGGTATCGCTGGGCGGCTGGGGCAACTTCTCTGCCACAGATATCCAGAAGAAACTCGCCGGCATCCAGGCCAGCGTAAGCCCCGAAATCGGCACCATGACCGAAGGCTTGACGGGTTCGTGCGTCACGAAGGACTTTGAGACCATGCTCCAACTTACCTACCTCGCCTTCACGTCTCCCCGTCGTGACGACGACGTCTTCACATCTACCATCCAGCGTCAGAAGGCGGCCCTCGCTAATGTCGAACTGGCTCCGACGACGGCGCTGCAAGACTCTGTTTCATACGCCATCTACGGCGACAACGTCCGTGCAAAGCGTGTGAAGGCTGCCGACCTCGACCAGATTGACTACACACGTCTGCTCCAAATCTACCGCGAGCGTTTTGCCGACGGCGACGACTTTGAGTTCTTCTTTGTCGGCGACATCGACCTCGACGCAGCCCTGCCGCTGTTCGAGAAGTACCTCGGTTCGCTCCCCGTGAAGAAGGGTGCCGAGAATTACAAGGTGGTTGACCTGAAAAAGCGTAAAGGCGTTTACACCAACATCTTCACGAAGCAGCAGGAGACGCCCAACGCCATCACCCTGTTCATCTATCATGCGCCTGTTGAATACACGCTGCGCAACGTGCTCACCGTCTCGATGCTCGACCAACTCATGGACATGCTCTACACCGAGAGCGTCCGCGAGGACGAAGGCGGTGCCTACGGCGTTCCGACACAGGCTGGCCTGCAGGACTATCCTGAGGAGGAAGCACAGTTCATCGTCCAACTGCCCACCGCTCCCGAGAAGCGTGAGCGCATGACCACCATCGTCTATCAGGGCATCGACGAGATCTGTGACAAGGGTCCGTCGGCCGAGAACCTGCAGAAGGTGAAGGAGTACATGCACCGCAGTCACGACGAAAACCTGAAGAAGAACAACTACTGGATGTCGCGCATGGTTGACCACGCACGCTACGGCCGCGAATACGTCGCCGACTACGACCGCCTCGTCGATGAAATCACGGCTGCCGACATTCAGCAGATGGCCAAGACCATCCTCCGCTCGGGCAACCGCATCGAGGTGGGCATGACCAGTCCGGTCGAATAAGCCGCCGTTTTTCACAAAAAAACATAAAAAAAAGCAGATTTTCACCTTATTATATAGGTGGCAATCTGCTTTTTTCATAACTTTGCAGCCGATTTCCGCAAAAAGCGAGGTACATTTCAGGTACAAAACCACCGCCTTTTTTGAACCACGCTAAGTGCTTGGCGTAAATTCTCCAAGCACTTGGAAAAAACACGCTAAGCACTTAGCGTTATTTTTCCAAGTACTTAGACGCAGAAAAAAAGCGGGCATCAAACAGACAAAGATTATGGAGGAAACAAAGAAGAAAACCAGTGCCAACAAAAAGATAGCGAAGAATCTTGTCATCGTCGAGTCGCCAGCCAAAGCCAAGACGCTTGAACGCTTTCTTGGCGACGACTACAAGGTGCTCTCCAGTTACGGACACATTCGCGACCTGAAGAAGCACGACTTCAGCGTCGATTTGAAGAACTTCGAGCCGAAGTACGAGATTCCCAAAGAAAAGGAAGATGTGGTCCGTTCGCTCCGCACTGCTGCAAAAAAGGCCGATACGGTATGGCTTGCAAGCGATGAAGACCGCGAAGGAGAGGCCATTTCGTGGCACCTGGCACAGGTGCTCAACCTGCCCGTCGAGGACACGCGACGCATCGTCTTCCATGAAATCACGAAAACTGCCATCCTCGATGCCATCAAGCATCCGCGTCATATCGACCTCAACCTTGTGAACGCCCAGCAGGCCCGCCGCGTGCTCGACAGAATCGTCGGTTTCACACTCTCGCCCGTGCTGTGGCGCAAGTTGAAGCCGAACCTCTCGGCTGGACGTGTACAATCGGTGGCTGTGCGTCTCATCGTCGAACGTGAACGCGACATCGAAGCCTTTAAGAGCGAATCCAGTTATCGTATCACCGCCGTCTTCACGTCAGGCACGACCGAACTGAAGGCCGAACTGAACCAGCGTTTCGCCACGGAGGAAGAGGCTCACCAATTCCTTGAAAGTTGCAAAAACCGTCAGTTCTGCATCAGCGACATCACGAAGAAGCCTGTTCGCCGAGTGCCGGCACCTCCGTTCACGACTTCGACGCTGCAGCAAGAAGCCGCACGCAAACTGGGATTCACCGTATCGCAGACCATGTCGGTGGCACAGCGACTCTACGAGGCAGGTATCATCACCTACATGCGTACCGACAGCGTGAACCTGTCGTCGCTCTGCCTCAACAGTTCACACAAGGAAATTGTGGAGCACCTCGGCGAGAAATACGCCAAACGCCGCCAGTATCAGACCCATTCAAAGGGTGCTCAGGAAGCCCACGAAGCCATCCGCCCGACTTATATGGACCGTCGTGAAATCGACGCTACGACCGCCGAACGCCGCCTCTACGACCTTATCTGGAAACGGACGCTTGCCTCCCAGATGGCAGATGCCGAACTGGAAAAGACCACTATCACCATCCCCGCAGGAAAGGCTGCCTTCGTGGCGACTGCCGAGGTGGTCACGTTCGACGGCTTCCTGCACGTCTATCGCGAATCGTTCGACGACGAACAGGAAACCGACACACAGACCGACACGGGCACCATCGACGCCACCCTCGCCGTAGGCCAGCAACTCGACTACAAGGAGATCCTCGCCACACAGCGCTTCTCGCAAGGCCCACTCCGCTACAACGAAGCCTCGCTTGTCCACAAACTCGAGGAACTCGGCATCGGACGCCCCTCGACCTACGCCACCATCATCTCGACCGTTCAGCAGCGTGGCTACGTGGAACGTGGCGACAAGAAGGGTAAAAAGCAAGCCTACACACTACTGACCCTGAAGCCGCAGAAAGACGTGAAACGTGCGGAAAAGTCGGAAATCGTCGGCAACGAGAAAGGCAAACTCCTGCCCACCGACATCGGCACCGTCGTCAACGACTTCCTCGTGAAGTATTTCCCCGCCATCGTCGATTACAACTTCACCGCCAACACCGAGAAAGAATTCGACGAAATCGCTGAAGGAAAAGAAAACTGGCAGCAGATGATGGACGACTTCTACCAGGAACTCGCACCGCTCTGCGACAAGGTACTGAACCAACGCGAATCGAGCCATGTCGGCGAACGCACACTGGGAACCGACCCACAGGGACGCACGGTGACAGTAAAGATAGGACGCTTCGGCCCCGTCGTACAGATAGGCACTGCCACCGACGACGAGAAGCCTCGCTTTGCCCAACTCGGCAAGGGACAAAGCATACAGAGCATCACGCTGGACGAGGCGCTGGAGTTGTTCCGTCTGCCCCGCACGCTGGGACAGTACGAAGACAGCGACGTCATCATCGGTGCCGGACGTTTCGGCCCCTACGTGATGCATCAGAAGAAGTATGTCTCCCTGCCCAAAGGCACCGACCCGCTGCAGATTACGCTCGACGAAGCCATTGCCCTCATTGAGGAACACCGCAAAGCCGATGCACAAAAGCACTTGAAGCAGTTTGCCGAAGAACCTGAACTCGAAATCATCAACGGCCGTTTCGGTCCCTATCTGACATACAAAGGCGAAAACTACCGCATACCCAAGACTGTCAAGGACGCCACCACGCTGACCTCGGCCGAGTGCCTCGAAATCATCAAGGCTCAAGCGGGAAAAGCCAAGGGCCGCAGCCGTTCACGCAAATGAAATCTATCGCCCTCATCGGCTACATGGGTGCCGGCAAGACCACACTGGGACGCGCCCTCGCCCTCAGCCTCGGAGTCGATTTCATCGACCTCGACTGGTGGATTGAGAACCGATTCCACAAGAAGATACCCGACATCTTTGCCGAACAGGGCGAAGCGCGTTTCCGTGAAATAGAGCAGAAGATGCTACACGAAGTCGCCGAGTTTGAGAACATCGTCCTCTCCTGTGGCGGTGGAACTCCCTGCTTTGGCGACAACATGGAATACCTCAACTCGGTGTCCGAGACCGTGTGGCTGCGCGCCACCCCCGACGTGCTACAAGTCCATCTGGGCATGGGCAAAAGCATCCGTCCGCTCATCCAGGGAAAGTCGCCCGACGAACTGCACGACTATATCGTCCAAAGCCTCCAACAGCGCGAACCCTACTACTCCCAAGCCAAGCACATCATCGACATCAACGTCATCCATACCAAAGAACAAATCAACTCGTATGTCGAATTGATGAAATTAAAAATTAAGTGCAACGAATAGTGACTCTCATTTTTATTTTTTATTTTTTAATTTATAATTTATAATGAGAAAATGGCGCATTGAAGACTCCAGCGAACTCTACAGCATCGAAGGCTGGGGTGTGAACTTCTTCCACATCAGTGACAAAGGCACAGTCGTAGCCACCCCGATGAAGAACGGCGTGGAGGTTGACCTCAAGGAAATCATGGACGAACTCTCGTTGCGCGACGTCGCAGCACCCGTGCTGGTGCGCTTTCCCGACATCATCGACAGTCGCATTGAGAAGACGGCGACATGCTTCCGCAATGCCGCGAAGGAATATGGCTACAACGCCGAGAACTTCATCATCTATCCCATCAAGGTAAACCAAATCAGCCCAGTGGTCGAAGAGGTCATCTCACACGGAAAGAAGTACAACCTCGGACTTGAGGCTGGTTCGAAGCCCGAACTGCACGCCGTTCTCGCCATGAACATGGAGAGCGACTCGCTCATCATCTGCAACGGCTACAAAGACCAGTCGTACATCGAACTCGCCCTACTGGCACAGAAGATGGGCAAGCGCGTCTTCGTCGTCGTTGAGAAACTCAACGAACTCGACACCGTCATGGACGTCGCCAAGCACCTCAACGTCCGTCCCAACATCGGCATCCGCATCAAACTCGCCTCGTCGGGCAGTGGAAAATGGGAGGAAAGCGGCGGCGACGCCTCGAAGTTCGGACTGACCTGCGGCGAACTGCTCACCGCCCTCGACCGTTTGGAGAAGAACGACATGAAAGACTGTCTGCGCCTCATCCACTTCCACATCGGCAGCCAGATAACCAAGATACGCCGCATCCAAAACGCCCTGCGCGAAGCCAGCCAGTTCTACGTCCAACTCGTCAAGATGGGCTTTGGCGTAGAGTTTGTCGATTGCGGTGGGGGGCTCGGCGTCGATTATGACGGTTCACGCAGCGCCAACAGCGAAAGCAGCGTCAACTACAGCATACAAGAGTATGTCAACAACTGCGTCTATACCTTTGTCGAAGCCGCCAAGACGCACGACCTGCCCCAGCCTAACATCATTACCGAGAGCGGACGTTCGCTCGCAGCCCATCACGCCGTGCTCATCATGGAGGTGCTCGGCACCGTCGAACTGCCAGTGATGCCCGAAGAGTTTGAAGTCAAGGAGACCGACCACCCGCTGGCCAAAGACCTCTACGAAATCTGGGACAACCTCTCCTCGCGCTCGATGCTCGAGGACTGGCACGACGCCCAGCAAATCCGTGAGGAAGCCCTCGGGCTCTTCGACCACGGAATGCTCGACCTGCGCACCCGAGCCGAAGTCGAGCGGATGTTCTGGGCCGTCGCCCACGAAATCAACACACACGTGCACACGATGAAACATGCTCCCGAAGAACTGCGGACGCTCGACAAACTCCTGGCAGACAAGTACTTCTGCAACTTTAGCATCTTCCACTCCCTGCCCGACGTGTGGGGCATCGACCAGATTTTCCCCATCATGCCCATCCACCGTCTCGACGAGCGCCCCAGCCGTCTCGGCACCCTTCAGGACATCACCTGCGACAGCGACGGAAAAATCACCGACTTCGTCACCCACCAGACAATCACCCACATGCTGCCGCTCCACGAACTGAAGAAGAAAGAGCCCTACTACATCGGAGTCTTCCTCGTCGGAGCCTATCAGGAGATACTCGGCGACATGCACAACCTCTTTGGTGACGTCAATGCCGTACACGTTACAGTAGATGACAAAGGCTACAAGATAGACAAGATCGTCGATGGAGAAACCGTGGCCGACGTCCTCAGTTACGTGCAGTACAATCCCAAGCAACTCGTACGCCGTCTCGAAGTGTGGGCCAAGCAATCAGTCAAGGAAGGGAACATCACCCTCGAGGAAGGAAAGGAATTCCTGTCCACCTACCGCTCTGGACTCTACGGCTACACCTATCTCGAGTAGCACCCCCGCCCACCCCAGACATTTTTCCACGCCACCTTGTGTAACAAATGTCCACAACAAGCGTAACGATTGTCTATTTCTGTATTGAAACAATTGTTACGCCTTTTTTGAAACAAACCAGCTGCAGAAGCAGCCACAGAATTACTAACTTTGCAGGCACAAGCAGACCAACTGACATTTATCTAATTTGTTTTTACCAAACAGAATGAAACGAAAATACCCCACCCGCCACATCATCCTGCTGAGCATCATTCTGCTGAGCAGCACAAAAGGCAAAGCCCAGCAAACGTACGACTGGAGTGGAAATGAGGTCAGTGCCGTCAGCGGCCAGGCCGACCTCTATCTTTACAACGTAGGGGCACAGCAATGGCTGAACGCAAGCGGAGCCTGGGGCTCGCAGCCCAGCCTCTATCCAGTCGGAATGCCCCTCACCATCACACAAAATGGTAGCGGCTACACCATTCAGGGTGATGTCAAGAATCCCTACTTTGCCGATTATCTAACCGTCCAAAGCGACGGTACATGGTTCGACCAGAATCTTAAAGACGGCAGCCGTTGGTCATTCACACCCATCACTGGCAGCAGCACCACCTACACGCTGTCGGCAACAGCCGACGGCACCACGTATTTCCTGTTGTGGAACGGCAACAACCGCGTGTTGGCTTGGAGCAACTCAACGACACAGGCCACGGCTGCAGCCAATCCGAATGCTCAGTGGAAAGTCGTCAGCCGTACTGACAGGGAGACCGCCATGCAGGATGCCAGTCCGAGCCGTCCGCTCGACGTAACCTTTTACATCAAAGACCAGAACTTCGTCTTCAACGGAAAACAGCGCAGCGCCTGGGTGTGGAGCAACCCCAACGCCAATCATTCCATCGGCATCAACGGCAATGACGAAAACGCAGCATCGGACGCACAGTATTATAACGGAGAAGTCTTTAATGACGCCAACACCATCAGCCAGACACTGACAGGATTGAAGCGCGGAACCTACATCCTGTCGGCACAGGCATTCTATCGCAACGGCAACATCCCGACAGCAGAGGCTGCACGTCAGAATGGCACAGAGTCCATTAACGCCTTCCTCTTTGCCGGTGCAGCCGAGACACCCCTGCTTTCTATTTTTGACGATGCCGGTAACTATGGCGACAATGTCGGCTACGCCAGTGCGCTGGGCTACATACCCGACACACGCACACAATCAGGACAGTATTTTTACAAAGGGCTCTACAACCGCAACAACATCGCCTTCTATGTCAGCACCCCAGGCAGCAGCATCAACATCGGCCTCCGCAAGGAAGCAGGCACACAAGACTGGATGGCATTCGACAACTTCCACCTCACCTACTTCGGTGAGGACGACACCGCCGACTATCTCAACGGGCTTTACAATGCCTACGACCTGTGGAACCCAGCCGACTTCTTGCTCGACGAGGATTCGACCACCTTCGACAACCTCACAGCCTATTCACATCAGCGCCTACTCATGCGCCGAAGCCTCGACCTCGGCAAGTGGAACTCCATCATTCTCCCCGTCAGTATCGGTTATGAACAGTTCACCTACACATTCGGTCAGGAAACTCGCCTGGCCAAACTGATAGGACTCGATAGCAACAATCCCGACCGCGTCATATTCCAACGCATCACTCCACAGGCAGGACAACTCGCCTTGCAGGCCGGTACACATTATCTGATTTATCCGACCCGACAGCCAGACGTCGCCACAGGTGAGACCTACCGTCGCAGCGACGGAACGACACTCACTGGCCCCCTTTACATCGTTGAGAACATTTCAATGGAGCCAGGACAGTTTATCGTCGATTCGCTCTATGCGACAAGCGACTTCACACAAGGACTGTACATGATGGGCACCTACTACAAACGTGACGGGACGACCGCCCACAACGAGAAGATACCAGCCGGTTCGTATGCCTTTGCCCGAGGCGACCTCTATCACATCGCGACGCCCCAGACACTCAAAGCCTTCCGTTGCTGGATGGAGGACATGAGCCCCAGCAGTCAGGCAAAAGCCTATCACATCAGTGTCGTCGATGAAGTTCCGACTGGCATCGAGGCTGAGCAAGGTACAAAGAAAGAAGTACGAACTACAATGTATGACCTGCAGGGGCGTCCCGTCAAATCTGACGCCCCACTGTTACCTGGCCTCTACATCATCGGAAACAAAAAAGTAATCATCAGATGAACCACACCCTGAAAAAAGTCTATTATGCCCCATGCATCCGCCACACGGAAAGCATCGGACACCCGTCGCTTATGGCCACTTCATGGGAAATGCAGGACGGCAACGGCAACCCTGAAGACGATTTCGGCATTGTCGAGGGCGATCCCGAAGGCGGACTGAGCAGCAAGTCCAGGTGGACGCTATGGGACTAAACAGTAGTAAAACCGCATAAAAAAGTACTTGGATTTTTCACGCTAAGCACTTGGCGTGACGACGCTAAGCACTTGGAGAAAAAACGCCAAGCACTTGGAAGTAGAAAACGAGTTAAGAAAATACACAGGATGAAAAGAGTTTTATTATATCTGCAGTTTGCCGCTCTCTCACTGGCGGCACAGGCACAAGACAGCGGGCTTGTGCTCCACTACGACTTTGAGAATGTCAGCGGTACCAGCGTGCCCGACCGCTCGGCCACGGGTGCCTCGGCTACACTCCAGAACGACGCCACTGTCGTGACGATGGGTTCACACCACGTGCTCAGCCTCGGTTCGGGTACGGGGTACCTGGACATGGGCACACAGGCAGGACAGGCTTTTATCGCCAGCGACACGTATGCCATCAGCGCCTCTTACTACATCGCTCCCGACCATGTGCTGGAGGGCAATGGCCATTTTCTTTGGACGTTTGCATCGACCGCCGACTGTAACCAAACCACGGGCCACTACCAGATGTACCGACTGAACGCTCAGACGGTCGGCACGTCGGCCAACGGCTGGGGCAGCGAAGTGGGCAGTTCGCTCGGAAGTGCCAGTGAACGCGGACGTTGGATCAACGTCGTCTATCAAGTGAGCAGTGGGCAGGAGTCGCTCTATGTCAACGGAGAACTCAAGGCACAGCGCAGTGGCATCCCTGCCAACTCAGCGAACTTCGGCACCTCGGTGCCTTCGTGCTGCTGGTTGGGACGTGCCTGCTTCAACGGCGACAACTACCTGCAGCAGACCTTTATCGACGATTTCCGTGTTTACAACCGCCTGCTCTCGGCTCAGGAAATATCAGAAAGAGCCGCCGAGGCAACCGCCCTCGATGCCGACTACTTGGACAGCGCGCTACGGCTGCATTTCGATTTCAATCAAGCCAGCGGCAAGAACGTCATCGACCAGGTCGGCGGCACCATTACCGCCACGGCACAAAGCAGTGCCAGCATCGCTGAAATGGGTACTTACAAGGTGCTCAGCCTCGGTGCTGGCAGCGGCTATTTGAACATGACCGAACAGGCTGGCCAGATTTTCCGTGCCTGTGACGACTTTACAATCAGCACCTACTACTGCGTTGACGCCACTGCCGACCTCAGTGGCTTCGGACGCTTTCTCTGGTGCTTCTCGACATCTGCTGCCTGCACAGCCGACGCAGGCAAGTATCATCACTACCGTCTCAACGTTCAGCGCTGTGAAACTTCCACTGGCGGCTACGGCACAACCTACGGCTACGAACGCGGCAGTGAGAGCGAAAAAGGACGCTGGATTCATGTCGCTTACACAGTCGGACAGGGCACCTGTCATCTCTACATAGACGGAGTGGAAGTGGGCACAGCGACCGACATCCCCCTGAACAGCACCAACTTCGGGAACTCTGCCGTCAGTTACTGCTGGCTGGGTCGTTCCTGCTTCTCAGGCGACAACTATCTGCAGAACACGCTCGTCTATGACTTCCGCCTCTACGACCGCGCCCTCACACAGCGCGAGATACAGCAACTCGGCAGCGAACGGACATCGCTCGACTACCAGTATCTCTACGGTTCGGAAGGAGACAAGACTGCCCTCAACAACGCCATCGCGACAGCACAGGCATACCTCGACGGCTGCACCCCTTCACAATATCCACAGGGAGCCATCGACGACCTCAACGACGCGCTTACCTATGCCCGCAGCATCGCAGCCTCCAGCCGTGCCAGTCAGGTGCTCTGCGACCGCACCACCACTCGTCTCAATGCCGCCCTTGACCTGCTCAAGAGCAAGAAGGGACAGCAGTTCGTCCTGCCCGAAGGTGGAACGGAAAACAACCTGAACCGCGGGTTCAAGCATCCCGGACTTCTCCACACTGAGGCCGACTTTGAACGCATCCGCGCACAACTCGCCGCCGGCAACCCCACCGTGACCGAGGCCTACAACCAACTCGTCGCATCGAAGTATGCCAACGTCACCGGCATCTACGTCCCCGAAGTCATCTACCGAGGCGGAGACAGTCCGCAGAACTACAAATACGTCATGGAAGCCGCTGCCATCGCCTACCAGAACGCCCTGCGCTGGAAGATTGAGGGCAACCGCACCTGCGCCGACCACGCCGTCCACATGATGAACGAGTGGGCCCGCTATCACAAACTCGTCTCGGGCGACAGCAACTGGGCTCTCTGTGCCGGTCTGCAGGGCTATCAGTTTGCCAACGCAGCCGAACTCATGCGCGACTACGACGGCTGGAGCCGCGAAGACTTCGAGGCCTTCAAACAGTATATGCTCACTGTGTGGTACAACGGCAACATCCAGTTTCTCCGTTACCGCAACGGCACCTGGGAAAACCCAGGCAAGTGGTGGCGCGCCCCCGGACACTATTGGTCCAACTGGCCGCTCTGCAACGCGCTCTCTGCCATCAGCATCGGCGTGCTCTGCGACGACCCCTTCATCTACAACCAGGGCATGTCCTATTTCAAGTATGACCAGTGCGGCACATTCAACGACCCGCGTCCCGAAGGAGAAATCCTGTCCGACGGCCTGACTGAATTTCTCGGAAACTTCGTCGTCACCACCGCCGAAAGCGAACTGGAGACCGGCGCCTACGGACGTCTTGGCCAAATGCAGGAGAGTGGGCGCGACGGCGGACACGCGGCTATGGCGCTCGGACTGGCCGTCGATATTGCAAAGACGGGCTGGAACCAGGGCGACGACCTCTTCGCTTATATGGACCACCGCCTCGCCGCCGGCATCGAGTTCATGGCAGGGCAGATCCTGTCCGTCGAAGGTATGCCCTGGACCAACTACCACCGCTTCGAGTCGGGATTTGCTTGGACAGACAGCCGCTCGTGGGTCATGACCGGCTATGCGATGCCGGCGGAGACCCGTGCCTACTGGGGCACCATCATCGGACACTACGAAGGCGTCAAAGGCATCACCATGCCGCTCTCCGACCGCGTCTTCGAGGGCTACCAACCCGACCCCGTCACCAACATCGCCGTCAGCAGCAACGCCGACCATCTGGGCTACAGCGTGCTTATGAATACACGCGATGTGCGTCTGGCACCTGCCAACAAGGTGCCGACCGAACTGCGGCCCAAGATGACGTACAGCGGCACACTGAACGGCTATCTCATTCCTTTCATTGAGCGCGAACAGGCGCGAGGCACCGTGAGCAGCAATGCAAAGGTCTCGTATCACAACGAACTGGGTGCCGTTGTCAACAACTACTGGGACGCCACGCAGGCTGTGCCTACTGGCCAGACCGTCACACTGGAGGCGCTGCTGCCCGACGGCGAAAGCGACACGGGCCTGTGGCAGTGGGAAACGGGCGAAACAACGAAGTCCATCACCGTCTCGACCGACCAAAGCCACGTTTACCGAGTGACTTACACCAACCAGAACGGTGTGCAGAGCCAGCAGTGCTTCAGCATTGCCGCCACGGGCGATTGCCTCTACACACCTGCCACACAGACGATTACGGTCGATGGAAACTACGTCGGTTCGACCGAGGCGGAGGTCAACTTCGGCACCGCCGTCACACTCACCGTGCAGCCCACCAATGGCGTGGGCTCATACCAATGGTCAAACGGCGAAACGACCAACGCCATTACCCTGCCCAACGTCAGCACTGAACGCGACGTTTACTGTGTATTCACCAACTATGGCGGTCGCCGCTGCCTCTACACTTTCCACCTGACGGTGAGCACGACGGGAGTCGATGAACTTATCCTTGACGAGAACGCTGGTTCATTCACACCACTGCCTGGCACCTACGAGACCGTACGTCTGCGTGCCGACCTAAGCAACAGGTGGCAGACCATTTGCCTGCCCTTCGACATGACCCACGCGCAATTGGAACAGACTTTCGGCACAGGCACAAGCATCGTACGGCTGAACGCTGCCAACGGCACCATGCTCAACTTCCTGCAAGTGCCTAATCTGCAGGCTCATCGTCCATACTTGTTGCAACCTGGCATACAAGGCACAGAATTCCTCATCCACGACGCCGTCATTTCTGCTCCTACATCGGACGACCTGACTGACGAAGTAGGAGACGTGCGCTTCATCGGCACCTATTCACCCGTGACGACAGGCATCGGCTTCTACAGCGTGACAGGCGGACGGATCTCCCCTGTCACCGACGCTACTCCCGTCCTACCCTTCCATGCTTATTTCGACTTTTCATCGGCAGCCCATGCTAAAGCCTACATTGACCAATTAGGAGGAATCGTCACGGGCATCGGAATGGTGCAAGGTATAGGACAAGAGGTAGAAAGTGTGGTTTATGACCTAAGCGGGAAACGGGTTGCTTCTGGTTTCAACGCCATGAGCACCTTGCGTCCTGGTCTTTACATCCTACGCGAAGGTCAGCACTCACAGAAAATACTCATTCATTAAGACAGGGAAAGCAGGTGGTCATATTTTCTATTCATTTTCAGATGCTTACGCTCAGACATTTCGTTGGCCTGCTTTGCTTCGCCAGCATCCTGCCGCTTTACGCTCAGAGGGAATCGGCGACGGATGCACCGCATCGGCCGCGCGTGGGCCTCGTACTGGGTGGCGGCGGTGCATTGGGAGCAGCGCATGTCGGCGTGCTGAAAGCGTTGGAATCGGCCGACATCCCCATCGACTATATCGCCGGAACGAGCATCGGCGCGGTCGTCGGCGGACTGTATGCTTCGGGCTGGACGGCGCAGCAACTCGACTCGCTGTTCAACTCGCAGGAGTGGCTCGACCTGCTGACCGACCGCGACAGCCGCTTCAGTGAGCAGTTGTACAACATCGACGACGATGGTATGCTCTACATCATGGGCATCCCCATCATGCGGCTGAAAAGCAAGGACCAGTCGATTACGTTCGACATCACCAAACTCGGGGCGCTGCGCGGCGACAGCATCGGTGCGCGTCTGGACCATCTGACTGGCCATCGGGGCAGCATCGACTTTGACTCGTTGCCCATCCCGTTCAGATGCGTCAGTTTCGACGTGCTCACCATGTCGGAGGTCGTTCACCGCGAAGGCCGTCTGCCCGACGCGATGCGGGCCAGCATGAGCCTGCCTGGCGTGTTCAAGCCGATGAAGACGGACACGCAGTTGCTCATTGACGGAGGTGTGTCGAACAACCTTCCCGTCAATGTAGTTCGCGACATGGGCGCCGACATTGTCATTGCCGTTGACCTCTCGCGCAAGAATTTAGGTCAGGGGAATGGGGACGCCGACTACTGTCTGCGTCCGAATCTCAAAGAATTTGACATCGCCAGTTTCGGGCGCCGTCAGGTGCGCCAGATGATACGCATCGGCTATGTCGAGACGTTGGCCCGCCTGAGCCAACTGAAGCGTGTGGCTAACCCTTGATTTTCGAGGCCACCCAAAGCACCAGGACGGCACCTCCGACGGCTGTCAGCAGTTCAACCCACCAATGTTCGGGTGGAACGATGTCGAAAATGTCAAGGATGAAGCCGCCGACAAAACCTCCGACGACACCCAGAATCAAATTCCAAAGACAGCCGAAACCGCCGCCTTTCATAATCTTACCGGCAATGAATCCGGCAAGAATACCAATCAGAATCGAACCGAGAAGTCCCATTATAATGCAAATGAAAAGTTAAAAGTTAAGCGTTAAAATACATTGTCGTCAAAGCAGCGAACTGCGTTTGTGCCGCCAAAGTTACACACTTTTTTTCATTTCTTTGTTAAAATTTTGTTGCTTTTAACTTTTTCTTGTAACTTTGCGAGGTAATCTGTACGCAAAACTCATTTATTAACCTCATTAATTCACAACATTTATGGCTTATCAAACAACAACCACGACCAGTTATGGTCAGCGCGTGGGAAACTCGTTTAAGGGTATCCTCACAGGTATTGTACTCTTCATCGGTGGTACCGTTCTGCTGTGGTGGAACGAAGGCCGCGCCGTGAAGACGGACAAAATGCTCAACGAAGCAGAGGAAGTGACGGTCGAGATGTCGGACATCAGCAAGGTGGACGCTACTTTCGACGGCAAACTCGTATGGGCCACCGGTATGACGGCCACGAGCGACTCGCTTGCAGACACCAAGTTCCCCGTTGGTAGCGTAGCTGTCCAGCTGGAGCGCAAGGTCGAGTACTACCAGTGGGAAGAGCATGAGAAGGAAGAAACGAAGGACAAGTTGGGTGGCGGACAGGAGACTGTGACGACCTACACCTACGAGAAGGCTTGGGTGAGCAAACCTATCAACTCAAGCAATTTCGCTGATCCTCAGTATCAAAGCTCTAACTTCACGCTGGCTCAGTTCGACGATGAAGTGCATTATGCTCAGAACGTATCGTTCGGCGCTTACCGTCTGAACGAAAGCCAAATTCACAGTTTCTCTGGCAGCGAAGCCATCAACTTGGACCTCGACGACGAGACGATGAAGGGATGGAACGACGAAGTAGCACGCGTGCTGAACGTGCCCGCCACACAGGTTACAACCACCACCGACTCGGTAGGCAGCAAGTATGAGTTCGTACACCAGCAGGACAATGTGCTCTACTTCGGTAAGACACCCAACAACCCGCAGATTGGCGACGTGCGCATCACCTTCACGAAGATTATGCCTCAGAAGATTAGTATCCTTGCAGCCGTCAAGGGCGACACCTTCGCACAGTACAAGACCGATCACGGCATGTTCTCGACCATCCGCATGGGTGAGTACACAGCCGCAGAGATGTACCAGCAGGAGCATGACAACAACACCATGCTTACATGGATTCTGCGTCTGGTCGGCGTGCTCTGCGTCATCGGCGGTCTGAAAGGCATCTTCGGCATCCTCGAGACTCTTGCCAAGGTCGTTCCGTTCATCGCCAACATCGTTGGTTTCGGTGTAGGTCTCATCTGCACCATTGTCGGCCTCGTATGGTCGCTCATCGTCATTGCACTGGCATGGATTTTCTACCGTCCGCTCCTGGGCATTGCCATCCTTGTCATTGCTGGCGGCATCATCTGGTACTTCTCGACGAAGGGTAAGAAAAAGAAGGCCGAAGCCGCTGCTGCCGAGGCTGCTGCCGCCGCACAGGCTACTCCCATAGAGCCGACAGACACGACCACCGTTTAAGACACGCTCATGAAGTACATCTTTAGTATCACACTGCTCCTGCTGTCATTTCTGGCGGCAGGAGCACAATCCGTTAAAAACGAGACCTCCTGGACCGACGGTGATGCAACCTACCATACGGAATACCGCACGCTCAACACGGAGCGGGGCCAGGAAAACGTCATCTTCTTTTACGGCATGTCGCCCCACGAAGGAGGTTTCGAGTTTGTGTTGCGCCCTGTTCCAGGAAAGACGGGCGAATATACGCTCTATGCCGACGAATCAGACTATGTGCCGCTGAACGGCAACGTCGGCGACCGTGTGCAGCACCTGCAGAAGGACGGCATCAACGCCCTCATCGTTCGCAACGAAAAAGGGACAGCCACTGATGTACTTGTCCGCGACAACAAGAGTATCATCCGCATTTGGGAACGCGACCTCACCTCGATATTCGCAGGCCAGTACCGAATTGACCCCACAGGCGGAAAGAAGCCGGCAAAGGACTGCGACCTCTGGACCATTACGAACGAGACGGTCACACCCGGCCGAGGTGCAACTGAAACGCCGCTCTACTACGAGCAACTTTGGGACTATCCGCAGAACGTGCTCCGCATCGACGGAAAACTTTGGCAACTGATGCCGACGGTGTTCGGCATGAACGTCTATCCCGTTCGCATCGTAGGCGAGGACGAGGACTTCGAGCGCATCGGCGAAGGTCGCTCGATGTACTGGAACAACAACGCCAAAGGCCGCTTCCATTTCCTCTCCGAACGCCTGTGCAACCTGCCCATCCTGATGAAGTTCGACAAACCGACGCTGCGTCTGATGCGCAATGAAATCATGGCGCGTCATGGCTACGTGTTCTCCAGCCCCGACCTCATCAACCACTTCTCGAAGCAGCCTTGGTACAAGCCTGGGACGGACAACTCGGCCATCCGCCTCTCAACCATCGAGCAACTGAACGTCGAACTCATTCAGGCGCTGGAGGCAAAGGAAGAAGGCCCCGAAAGCGCGGCCAAGACAGAGCAGCCTATCATCACGAAATAGCACTTCGGTTTTTTACGCTAAGCACTTGGCGTAATCACGCTAAGCACTTGGCGTAATTTTTCCAAGTGCTTAGCCGTATGTTTCCAAGTACTCAAACATGATAGAAAACTTTTGCATCATGAAAAAGACAATGTTGTGGGCTGTATTGCTCACTGCACTCCTCGCCTGCAAGGGCAACAGCACACCTGCCAACTCGGGCGAAGACGGTACGCAACCCGACTCCGTCACGGCCGACGTAAAGGACGACCCCACCGCCCGTCTCGGTGACCACGAACCGACGGTAGCGCTGCCGACCATCGTGGGCATGGGTCCCATCGACCCGATTTATGAAGACAACCAAGTGCTGGCCGTGGCCCATCTCGGTCTGTTCTCCAGCGTTCATGCGCTGAAAGCCAGCGCCTGTCATCGTTTTCTCGAATCGTGCTACCCCGAACTCGCCGACATCGACAAGATTGAGGTGGACACGGGCAAAGGCGACCTTTGGCTGCTGCGTCCGAGGGAGAACGGCGGCTCGCTTGCCGTCAACCAGATTACTTTCCACGACGACGGTTCGGGCAACTACGACGTGGACGAGGTGCTCTATCGCACGGAGGACTGCCGTCCGATTCTCGTCCGTGCCAAAATCGACGAGTATCCCTACGCCCTGCAGGTGAACCTCGTCGCCGAAAATGGTCAGTCGGTGCAGTGGGTGCCCGAGTTCGACTGGGATACACGCCACCTGAAGGAGAGCGCCGGCGTGGTTGACATCACCGCCCTGCCTATCGAGAACAGCATCATCATGGGTGCATACTATACGGCCCACATCGGCGACAAGAACGTACAACTGCGCGTGCTGGCCGACCACCGTCTCTACATCGATGAATTCCTCTGCACCTACCAGTGCGGATTCACGAGCGACGGCCGCTGGGGCTTCTACTTCTACGGTGGCGGCGACATAGAGGGCTTTGCCAAACCATTCGGCCATTCGGAACACGGCTTCGACTTCGAACTTACTCCGTTCAGCGGCTATGACTTCGGCATCGGACTGGGGCAGACGGCTGTGTTCGAAACGCCCGTCAAAAACGATTAGTAAGTTAAATTAAAAGGGACCCTGTAGGGACGACCCGTGGGGCGTCCATGTCGGAAAAGGAAATAATACATCGGGAAGCCCCACGGGTCGTCCCTACAGGGGAAACCTTTAACTTCTCTATAAATTCGAATTATTTTATTGAAAAGTTAAATCAGAATACAATGAAACAGACACTCACATTGATCAGTTGCCTCTTCGCTGCCGTTTCGTTTGCGGCTTGCAAGGGTAACGCCACTGCAGGAACATCGGGAGAAGGCGGTGATTCCACCCAGACCATTGCTCCGTCCGACTCGACCATCACCGAAGAGGAAGGAGAAGTGGACGAGTTGCCCATCGACGAGAACTCACTGCCCTACGCTTTCGTCTATTACGAAGGCAGCGGACTGGGCAAGGTGCTCTACTGGAGCGAGGTCGAACGTAAACACGATGTTGACCCCGACAAGGAGCAGATGCTAATCCGTCAGCACAAGACAGAGTACAACGCTGCCATCAACGACGACAACATCTTCGACGTCACCTATAAGGAAGAGGTCCTGCCGCGCGACAACGAGGAAGACTGGACAAAGGGCGTCACCATCGGCATGATTGGTGCGACCATCGAAGAGGCCGGCCTCGTCTATCGTTTCGCAAAGCCGCAAGCCGTCAAGCGTGCGCTGGGCGACTGGGACGAGGGATTCTTTGTCCTCACGTCGAAGGCACACCTCGACGAGCACCCGCTCGTACATTTCGAATATGTCGAAGGCACAAACGACGACTACCGTCCGCTGCCTGCGAATGTCATCAAGCAGATGGAGCAGAAATACGGACTGAAGAGCACGCGCTCGGCCTTGGTGGCCTCGATTGGCGAGGACATCACCTACGGCGTCATGCAGTTTGAGCCCAAGGGCGAGCATGTCCTGGCGCTCGAAGTGCTCATCCAGAAAGGCAATGTCTATGTGGCCGAGTCGCAAGGCTACTACGACGCAGGTACGGGCGAGTTCGGATGGAACGTCGATGACGAAGGAGAATACTATGCGAGCAGCATCATCGCAGTAGTCGAGAATGGCGACTTCCCCCTAATCTTCACCACACGCGGTGCGCCCGAAAGCCTCACCACAGGCTGGATGACGGTCAAGGACGGCAAGATCGTGCGCCACACGCAGGAAATGTACTATATATACTATAACTAGAGGCCTCACCCTCTCTCCCAAGGGCAAGAAGGAAGCCTAGCGGCAGAGATATTGTGTAATGATTCATCATCCATTTTCTTTCATAGCATGAAACGTATTCTTGTATTTCTCCTATTTTGCATGGGAGTCATTCTACTCCCCTCCCTCACAGGGAGGGGCTGGGGGGTGGGTCTGCTTTTTGCCCAGAAAGGTGCTCCCGAAGGCTTGATGAAGGAGATTCGCGCCAAGTATGCCGAAGCATGGCAGATGGCGAACGAGCAGCTGCGCGACGACGTGACGCCGAACAAGAACTACATGACGGCGACGCTCCGTTACGTGATTCCCGGTTGCGGACAGACCAACGAGACGCTCTGCTATTACTACATGCTCGACGACGACAACGAATCGGGCGAGATGGCCTACTGCCTCTACCTCGTCACCCGCAAGTACAACGTCGCCGCGCGCCAGTTCTACGAGGAGTATCTCTACAACCCCACGACGGGCAAGGCGCTGTTTGTCTATAAGAAGTACGACTCCTACGTCGGCGATGGCACAAAGCCTGCCGAAGAGCGCTACTACCTGGACAACGAGCAGGTGGTATGGCGTACGGTGAGCGAAAATGCCGAGAGCGACAGCGACACCGACGCACGTGTCCAAAAGGAGTGCTATGCCCAGCGCATGGGCTTTACCTACATCGTTAACCACAGTTTCTAATTGTTCATTGATATATTTTAGAAGTTATGGAGAATTCCCTATAACTTCCTTTCAAATTGTTCATTGTTATTTGACATGCACACTATGCTCCGACGTTGCGTACTCTTCTTTCTGATTCTGTGGTCAGCCCAGTCTGTATGTGCCCAAAACCCCTTCGACCTCACTGCCGAAGCCTGGCGCATGATGGAGCGCGAGCAGCCCGACAGCGCCCTGACCATACAGAAACAGGCCATCAAGACCTTTCAAAAACAACTGGGAGAACGCCATTCGCAAGTAGGTGTTGCATACAAGCAGATGGCAGAGATGTGCAGCGTAGCAGGTCGTCCACAGGATGCCATCCGCTATGGTTTGATGGCAGCAGATATTGTCACCGAATGGGACGGCGACGACTCGGACGACTATGCTGAGCAGGCTTTGGCACTCGCCCGCTACTACGACGAAGCGCGCAATTTTGCAAAGGCGATTGAATGGGGAGAAAAAGCCCTTTCCCACTACGAAGAGGCTTTCCCTCCACGTCAGCGCGACCTGGCCACGGCCCAGAGCAACCTGACCTGGTACTATGCCGATGCAGGCGACTATGCACGCGCCATCACACTGTGCAAACAGGCGGAGGAGACATGGACCGAAGAACTCGGAGGCCCGCATCCCTACATCGCCATTCTTCAGAACAACCTGGCGGACTACTATGTCCGTCTTGGCGACTATCAGCAGGCACTCTACTACGACCAGCGCGGCATGGACATGGTGATGCAGTATCGCGAAAGTCCTGACACCATCTACGCCACTGCCCTCAGCAACATGGCTGCGCACTATTCCGCCAGCGGACAGAACACACACGCCATTGAGACGGGGCTCGAAGCCGTCCGACTGCGTAAGCAGTTGCTTGGCGAACACGACCCGCATTATCTCAAAACCGTAGCCGACCTAGCCGCCACCTATGCACGCATCAACGAACTGAACGAAGCCATCCGTCTGCAACAATATATACTGTCGAAGCGGCAGGAAGCCGGCGACATTCACGGACTGCCCTACGTCCGTGTGCTCAGCAACATGGCCATTCTGCAAAGTGCTCAAGGACATCTCGACGAAGCCATACACATGACAGAGCAAGCCATCGACGTGGCACGTGCCGACGGCATCGACAGCGAGATACCCCTTCTGACGAGCAACCTCGCCCTTTTCTACGGGATTCAGAAGGACTACGACCACGCCATCCGAGTCAGTGAAAAAACACTGCAACTGTACGAAAAGAGCGGACGGAGCCATACGGCAGAATACGCCCGACTCCTTTCCGACCTGTCCGTCTGGTACAACCACAAGGGCATGGACACGAAGGCAACTCGCAATGCCTCGCGTGCCATCGAACTCTACAGTCAGATTTACGGTCCCGACAATCCTGCCGACCTGACTGCGCGTCACAACCTCGCTAACTTTTACGCCAACCAGCACCGTTACACCGAAGCCCTCACAACGTTCCTGCCCGCCGCCGAAAAGGTGTCGTCCATCATGATGAAGAACTTCACGGGACTGTCGGCACAACAGCGCAGCCACTACTGGAACAAGTACAGCGGCTACCTCACCGACCTGCTGCCGCTTTACACATTGCGGAGCGGCATCACGGAGCACACTGGGATGCTCTACGACCAGTCTGCCCTGTTTGCCAAGAGTCTGCTCCTCAACACCGAACTTGAGATGACGCGCCTCATCTTTGAGAGCGGTGACCAGAAACTCGTTGACGACTACTATGCCATTCAGACACTGAAAGCCGAACTTGAGAAACTTCGTGCCCTGCCACGCGACCAGCGAACCGCTGACGCCGACTCCCTACAACTCGACATCAGCCGACGCGAAGCCCAGTTGGCCCAAGCGTCGAAGGCTTACGGCGACTATTGTGCAGGCCTGTCCATACGCTGGCAACAAGTGCGCGACCAACTGAAGGACGGCGACCTTGCCGTCGAATTTCTCTCGTTCTACGAAGACACCACACTCACCTACGTAGCCCTGACTCTCAAGAAAGACTACGAGCGTCCGCACCTCACCGAAGTCTGCACCGATGCCGACCTGCTCGCCCTCAACGCTGCAGCATATAACGACAACCCGCAAGAGCGCAACATAGCCCTGTGCCACACTGTGTGGAATCCCCTGAAGGCAGAGATGGAAGGCATCCGGCGCATCTACTTCTCGCCCGCAGGCCGTCTGTACCAAATCGGCATCGAGCAACTGCCATGGGACACCATCAGCATCGCCAGCGACCACTACGACATTTTCCGTCTCAGTTCGACACGTGAACTCTGCCGACGCCCCTTACGCCCCAACGAGCCAGCGTCGGCAGCCATCCACAAGGCCATCCTCTACGGCGGACTTGCCTACGACATCATCATCGACGACGAATCAAGTACAAAGAACCAAGTACAAAGTACAAATAATGAGGAGTCGCTGGACCGAGGTCTGGTTAAGAAACTCAACAAGCACCTCTTCAACTATCTGAAGAACACACAGGTCGAAGTCGATGCCATCAGCGACGAACTCAGCAGCCACGACATCACCTGCACGCTGCTTACCAACGAGGAAGGCACAGAGCAGACTTTCAAGCAACTCGGTGGACTGGGCTACAACTTGCTCCATGTCGCCACACACGGGCAGTACATTCCATACGACGAAGCAGAAAAAGCACGTCAGCAACTGAACCTCCGATTCATGCAATCGACCGACGACACGGGTATCGCCCTCACCGAAGACGTATCGCTCACCCACTCCCTCCTCGCCATGGCCGGAGCCAACACCCTGCTCAACCGCATCGCCACTGGCAAGGACGGACTACTTACCACAGCCTCAGACGGTGTCCTGACAGCCAGCGAAATCAGCCGCACCGACCTGCGTGGCATGGACCTCGTCGTCCTCAGTGCCTGTCAGACAGGGCTGGGCGATGTTACCAGCGAAGGCGTGATGGGACTTCAGCGCGGATTCAAGAAGGCTGGTGCGCAGACCATACTGATGTCGCTCTGGTCGGTCGACGATCGTGCAACGGCACAGTTGATGGTGAGTTTCTACCGTCATCTCATGCAGGGACATACCAAGCGTCAGTCCTTCCTCGCCGCCCAGCGGGAACTACGGCAGAAATATGCCACACGCAAGAATGCCGAACGGCTCTGGGGAGCCTTCATCCTGCTTGACGCCATCGACTGACGAAAGGCAGCGCGTGGCACCCTCTCCAATCACTTGGAAGGACCATCTTGACAAACAGAAAATGACGATATACAACATCACGATATATGCAAAAAATAACTGTATTGACGGTTGCATGGTTACTAAGCCTTTCGGTATCTGCCCAAGCGACGTTCCGCGACCTCGTCCGCGATGCCAACGAGGCACGTGCTGCCGGTCATTACCAGCGAGCCTTGCCGCTCTACCAACAGGCTGCCGCCCACATGGAGAAGCAGCGTCCGAGCCAGCAAGTCAATGTGCTGAACGGTATGGCGGCGTGCCTGACTGAATTGGGTGAATATGATCAGGCACTCAACTGCTACAATCGGCTCGAACCCCTCTATCGCCAAGACGGCAAGGACAACCCAGTCCTGATGCTCAACCGTACCAGCCTGATGCTGCTCACGGGACAGTATGCCCCCGTGGTCGGACTGCTGCGCGACATCACGTGCGACACCGAAAAGGAAGAGGCGGTGCGGCTCTCGAACCTCGCTTTTGCCTACGACGGTCTGAAACAGACCGAAGAAGGCCTTGCCCTGATCGACCGCGTGCTGGCGATGACGGGCGATTCGTCTGGTGAACTCCGCACCACCGCCCTCAACAACCGAGGCTTCATGCTGTGGAAACTGAATAGGCGCAACGAGGCTTGTGCTGCCCTGCGCGAAGCCGTCAACACCCTGCCCGCCGACCAGGCCGACCATTGGCGCTCACAAAGTAACCTGGCTGTCGCCGAAAGTTCGATGCCACTCATCGACGAGTGCCTGGCTTGGTTCCGCAGCCAGTACGGCACCACCCATCCTGACTATGCGCTCTGTCTGCGCAAGAAAGCCGAAATCATGCTTCGTCAGCAACAGGCCAGTGCAGCCTTGCCACTGCTGAAAGAATACTTCAGCCTGCGTCGGCAGTACATTCTGCACCACTTCCTCACAATGGGTACACAGCAGCGCCTCAACTTCTGGGCTGCCGAGCGCGACTTGCTCAACCTCTGCTATGCCACCGAAGGTCTCGACCCTGAATTCCTCTACGACGTGGCAGTGTTCTCAAAATCGGTCATGCTGCAAAGCAATGCTGTTTTCCTGAAGTTGAAGAACCTCTCGGCCGACGACCAGACACTCTACGACCGCCTCGAAACCCTTCACCAACAGGCCAACGGAACTAGCGGAAACGAACGTGCACGGCTGGAACGCGAAGCCGACGATGTGGAAGTGCAACTCATCCAGCACATCAATCGTGACGGCAGTTATGCTCGCGAACTCAACGTGACCTGCGCCGAAGTGAAGAAAGCACTGAAGAAGGGTGACGCGGCTGTCGAGTTTATCCGCTACAGGAAACCCAATGAGTCGCCTGCCTACGCCGCACTGGTGCTCCATCGCGGCAAAGTCAGTTTCGTTCCGTTGTTTGCACAATCTGACATCGAACAGTACACCCTGCCTACGGGCAAGACGCTCGCCCAGAGCATCCAGTCGCCGAAAAGCCGCGACAAAAACGCCCTCTTCACCGACCCTGCACTCGCATCACGCATCTGGCAACCCGTCATCGGGCTGCTGCCGACGGACTGCCACGTGCATTTCTCGGCCGAAGGTCTGCTCAACACGCTCGGCATCGAATACATGACCGATGCATGGCCCCGTGCCCAGTTCAGCAGATTGTCATCGACACGGCAACTCATAGGGAAAAGTACAAAGTACAAGGTACAAAGTACAAACAAGTACAAAGTACAAGGTACAAATAAGAAGACAACAGCACCGCTCGTGGTGGGAGGCATCGACTACAACGACGCCTCGCAGAGCGAACCAAGCACCACCCTACCCGACCGCAGTGGCTCGTTTACCTTTGCCCTCGACAAGATGCTGCCCACCGCCGGCAACAAGTTTGGCTACCTGCCAGGCTCACGTGCCGAGGCCGACTCCATTTGCAAGATAGTCGGCCGCACCTCTCATTACGAAGGGGCCGCTGCTACCGAAGCAGTCGTAAAGCGTGCGATGCAGGAACATGCGCAGATTCACGTCTCGACCCACGGCGTCGCCTATGGCGTAACCTCCAACGTGCCGACGGTCGATGTGAGCAGCCCAGCCTTTTCCACTCAGAGCACCCCCCAGGACCTGAGTCTGTCGCGCTGCGGCATCGTGCTCGCCGGCGTGAACAAGACATCGGCACAGACGGCTGAGAACACGGTATTGGAAGACGGTATCCTCACCGCCCGTGAGGTGTGCGACCTCGACCTCAGCCACAACCAACTCACCGTGCTCTCGGCCTGCCAAACGGGTCTGGGCAACGTGGCTGCCGACGGCCTTGTCGGTCTGCCCCAGGGACTGAAGCGTGCTGGAGCCGGTGCGGTGGTCGTATCGCTCTGGCCTGTTGACGACAAAGCCACCCAACTGCTCATGCAGTACTTCTACGAACACCTGAACAGCCGCAAAGGCACCACTCCCGAAGAGGCCCTGCACTATGCCCGTCACAGGCTGCGCACCGCCGAGATTCCCGAGACAAAGACTATACGCTGGTTCGACCCTGGTACGCTTACCAACAAAGTGCGCACCGTCGAAACCATCCGTACGTTCAACGAGCCATACTACTATAACGCCTTCATCGTGTTCGATGGAGAATGACGGAAAACCACAGTAACAATTATAAATCATTCAAAACAATGAACAGAAACATCATGACCATGCTTTTGCTGCTTTGCATCCTGCAAGTCGCAAAAGCCGACGACGACCCCGCCGACCTCGACGTCACGTCGTATGAGGTGGTTGTCTATCAGAATGAAGACAACAGCGAAAAGTTCACCGAGCAGTGGGCCCAGCAGATGGACGGCCTGACGCGCAACAACACTGAGCGCGGATTTCTCGGCGACCTCTTTAACGTCACCAAAGCCACAGGAGCAGGAATGGTGACAGGACAAGTCACAAGTCTCATCACCACAGGCGTCTCCGCCATCGCCGAACTGACCAAGAGCCGCAAAAACAAGTGGGAAAATGTGATGAAGAAGCACAACCGCTTCGAGACCACGCTGATGATGCTGCAGAACCTCGAAGACTTCTATAGTGCCATGTCCACGACAAGCGCGATGGACCCCAGCGCCATGTCGTTCGACGGCATTGGCTGCCTACAGATGCGTGGTCGCGACACCGTGCTCTACCTATCCTGCCACCTCGACACCACCGTACAGGCCATGAGCCGCATCTTCCGCCACTCGAAGTTCCAACTGAGACTCGACACCCTCGTGTTCAACCCCGTGCTGTGCGACCTGCCCAACGACAGCGCACTGAAATGGAGCAAGCGTCAGCACTTTGACTTCGAACAACGTGAAAACCTGCGCCTGCGCATCGAGATGGCTGTCACCTCGTCGTGGATCAACCAAGCCATCCAAGTCGTTAACGACCAGCCCCTTGGTAACTTCACCATCACCGTACCCATCGAGCAGCAAGCCCTCGATGCCGACGGCGTGTTCCGCTTCTTCCGTGGCAGTCCTTACAACAAGGTCAAGAACTGCGGCGTCGCCGGAGAATGCTTCATCGTTCCGCGCAGTTATGTCGGCGTACGTGACGACGAAGGCAACTTCCACGATGCATGGGGAACAGGACAGTACAAGGTGACAATGACTCTGAAGGAGACCTGTACCATCGCACCCAAGTATCTGAAAGGCAAGAAGTGGCGCGACGACTACCGCGACTACAAGCGCAAGACAGGCGACACGTTCTCGCTCAGCAAAGTCAGTCGCTCCGTCTCTCAGTACTGGGACAAGAACAAGGGACAATGGGTCACAACCTTCCTCGACGCACCTGCACAGTATATTGCCAACCAGAGTCTCGACGACCTCGGAGTGACTAAAGCCATCGACAAGAATCCCGCTAAGAAAGACAATAAGAAGAAATGACTGCATTCCTCCTCACAGCACTCTTCCTCATCACACTTCCGCTGCAGGCACAAGAGGCAGACAACCGCTATGAAGGCACCGCACTGCAGGCCTACCTCGAGTACTGCCTCTTCCAGCGTGAGGCCATGACCAAGAAATCGACCAAGCTATTGCGAGAGTGCATCGAAGAAAGTACCGAAAGCGACTTCCGCTTCAACGATATCCCCATACGTCTCAGCGACATAACCGACGACATCGAGACCGTGGAAGCCGCCACACCGTCGAAAGTCGAGATGTACTATACCCCCGACTATGTCGATGAACTCCTCATGCACGATACCGACTACCGCGACGACGAACTCGAAGGCCCTGCACTCATGCGCGACGTCCAGGCTTCCAACTGCATGTACACCCATCAGGCGCTCGGAGCAGGCCAGACAGGACTCTACCGCATACCCTGCGTAGGACACACGCGCCTCATCTGCGTGCCAGCCCCCGACCGTCTCATCTCCGTTCAGGTCACGTCTGAAAGTGGAGTCGCCGAGCCGTTCACCCTCAGCGACCAGGCTACACGCGATACGCCCTACACCGACTGCGCCTGGGACATGGATCAACAAGGCTCCGTGCTTCTTCGTGTCACCAATCTGTCGAAGAAAAACACGAGTTTCGTCATCGCAACGGATTAAATCTGCGAAATCTCCATACCGCCCAGCACCACTCGTTGCACCAGTGGCGTCGTGTAGGCATAGGGCAGGTAATCGAGCGACGGCAGGGCGTCGGTCATGAAATAGTTGGCCCGTTTGCCGACGGCAATACTACCCACCTCATCGCTCACACCCATGGCGGCGGCACTGTTCAGTGTCGCCGCATTCATGGCTTCTGCCGGCAACAGACGCTGTTTGATACAGGCGAGCGAAACACAGAACTTCATATCGCCCGAGGGGGTACTGCCTGGATTATAGTCGCTGGCAAGGGCAAGCGGAAGCCCTGCGTCGATGATTCGGCGGCAGGGTGCAAACGGCATGTTGAGGAAGAACGACGTGCCTGGCAGGGCGGTGGGAACGGTAGTTCCTCGTTTCAGTAATTCAATGTCGCGGTCGGTCATGCTTTCCAGATGGTCAACCGAGAGGGCATGGTGATGAACGGCCACTTCGACGCCGCCAGAGTCGGCAAGTTCCTGTCCGTGTATCTTCGGACGCATTCCCCACTTGGCACCCGCCTCGAGCAGGCGTGCCGTCTCGTCGGGTGTGAAGAAGCCTCGGTCGCAGAACACGTCGATGAAGTCGGCAAGCCGTTGCCGTCCCACTTCGGGTATGGTCTCGTGGATGAGCATATCGACATAGTCGGACTGACGGCCCTGATAGTCACGACCGACGGCATGTGCCCCGAGAAACGTGCTGCGGACGACAAGCGGTGCGGTCTCACGGATGCGACGAATGACGCGCAACATCTTGAGTTCGTCCTCGGTATTGAGTCCGTAGCCGCTCTTTATCTCAACGGCTCCCGTACCCTTCGCCATGATTTCGTGTACACGCTCCATGGCCTGGGCATAGAGTTCGTCCTCCGACGTGGCGTGCAAACGGTCGGCCGAGTTGAGGATGCCACCGCCACGACGGGCAATCTCCTCGTACGAAAGACCGCGAATCTTATCGACAAACTCGCCCTCGCGACTGCCTGCATACACCAGGTGTGTATGGCTGTCGCAGAACGAGGGGAAGAGCCATGCACCAGACGCACTCCAAACCTCTCCCGACTGGAGAGGCACACTCTCCTCGTCCATACTGCCGAAGCCTGCAATCTTCCCTTCCTTGACATGCAGCCAGGCGTTCTCGAGGTAGGGAAACTCGCTCATTTCCTTGCCCCGGCGCAACAGCCTGTTCTCTGTGTCGATGCCGTACAGACGGCTGATATCGGTGATGATGTAATCCATGTTCAGTGGCTTCGGATAAACTCAATGCTCTTCTCGATGTAGGGGTACATGAGGTCGTCGTCGAGAATGAAGGGCACCACCTTGCGGAAGTCGTTGTAGATAGCCTGAATCTTCGGTGACGACTTGAGCGGCAAACGGAAGTCCAGCGCCTGTGCCGCATTGAACAGTTCGATGGCCAGCACCCGTTCGGTGTTCAGGACGACCTTGTAGAGTTTGATGGCTGCGTTGGCACCCATCGAAACATGGTCTTCCTGATCCTGGCACGAAGGGATGCTATCGACGCTCGACGGCATCGCCAGACTTTTGTTGAGGCTGACCACCGAGGCAGCGGTGTATTGTGTGATCATAAAGCCGCTGTTCACGCCAGGGTTGGCAACCAGGAACGACGGCAGTCCGCGGCTGCCGGAAACGAGTCGGTAGATGCGGCGTTCGGAGATGTTCGCCAGTTCGCTCATGGCGATGGAGAGGAAATCGATGGGCAGGGCGATGGGTTCACCGTGGAAATTGCCTGCCGACACGATCCAGTCTTCTTCGGGACATATCGTTGGATTGTCCGTGACAGAATTAATCTCAATATCGATGACCGATTTCACGTAGCGTATTGTGTCCTTCACGCTGCCGTGTACCTGTGGCACGCAACGGAAGGAGTAGGGGTCCTGCACATGCGCTTTCGTGTTGGCGATAATCTGGCTGCCTTCAAGCATTTCACGCATACGCCGCGCCGTTTCAATCTGTCCCAGATGCGGCCGCACGGCATGTACCGTCGGCTGGAACGGCTCTATCAGTCCGTCGAAGGCGTCGAGTGACATGGCTGCTATCTTGTCTGCCCAGTCGCTGAGCCGCTGTGCCTGAAGAAGCGACCAAACGGCAAACGCACTCATGTTCTGCGTACCGTTCAGCAAGGCGAGACCCTCTTTCGATGCCAGTTGAATCGGTTTCCAGCGTTTGCGCCTCAGCAGTTCCTCACCCGAGATGATGCGTCCCTGATACTCCACCTCACCCAGTCCGATGAGCGGCAGGCAGAGGTGGGCCAGGGGCACGAGGTCGCCGCTCGCACCGAGCGAACCCTGCTTGTAAACCACGGGATAGATGTTGTTGTTGAAGAAGGCAACCAGCCGCTGCACCGTGTCGAGTTTGCAGCCCGAGTAGCCGTAACTGAGCGACTGAATCTTCAGGAACAGCATCATCTTCACGATGTCGTTGGGCACACGTTCACCCGTACCGCAGGCATGGCTCTTGATCAGGTTAATTTGCAACTGGCTGAGTTGGTCCTTGCCGATGCTCACGTTACAAAGCGCACCGAAGCCTGTCGTCACGCCGTAGATGGGGGCGTTATTTCCGCCGATTTTCTTGTCGAGGTATGCACGGCACCGGCGAATACGCTGTTTTGCATCCTCACTCAGTTCAATCTTGTAGTCGCCGTAAATGATTTCGCCGATATGCTCAATGGTCAAGTGGTCGGCAGTAATCTGATGTGTCATAATGGTATTTTGAATGTTTTTCTGGTTACTGGGTGTAAAAGGAAAGGAGTGTTATTTCTGGGGAAAAACTTCGTCAAGAAGGGTGTCGTCCACCAGTGCGGGCATCGTGACGCTGAGGTCGGGCGTGCGCTGCATTTCGCGGCGGATGGCATCCATCGAGCCTGCGTTGCGTGCCCAACTGCGTCGGGCAATGCCGTTGTTCACGTCCCAGAAGAGCATCTGGCGAATGCGGCGGTCGCACTCGTTGCTGCCGTCGATCACCATGCCAAAACCGCCGTTGATGACTTCGCCCCAACCGACGCCGCCGCCGTTGTGGAGGCTTACCCACGTGGCTCCACGGAAGGCGTCGCCGATGACGTTCTGGACAGCCATGTCGGCACAGAACTGCGAACCGTCGTACACGTTCGAGGTTTCGCGGAAGGGCGAATCGGTGCCGCTCACGTCGTGATGGTCGCGTCCAAGGACAATCGGACCGCTGATTTCGCCACGTCGGATAGCATCGTTGAAGGCGAGGGCAATGCGTGTGCGGCCTTCGGCATCGGCATAGAGGATACGTGCCTGCGAACCCACGACGAGGTGGTTGCGCCCTGCCTCGCGTATCCAGTGGAGGTTGTCCGCGAGTTGTCCGCGAATGTCATCGGTGCAGGTGCGGAGCATGTCCTCCAGCACGTCACCAGCCAGGCGGTCAGACACCTCGAGGTCCTCTTCCTTACCCGATGCACACACCCATCGGAACGGACCGAAGCCGTAGTCGAAGAAGAGCGGTCCCATGATATCCTGAACATACGATGGGTAGCGGAAAAGCCCCCTCCCCTGCCCTCCCCGAGGGGAGGGTGTAGTTACGTCGGCCCCTGCGCGGCTGGCTTCGAGCAGGAAAGCGTTTCCGTAGTCGAAGAAGTACATGCCGCGGTCGGAAAGTCGGTTGATGGCAGCGACTTGGCGGCGAAGCGACGCCTGGACGGCGGCTTTGAACTTCTCGGGTTCGGCAGCCATCATACGCTGCGACTCCTCCAACGACAGGCCGACGGGATAGTAGCCGCCTGCCCACGGATTATGGAGCGAAGTCTGGTCGCTGCCGAGATCCACCTTCACGTCCTCGTCGGCAAGGCGTTCCCACAAATCGACCACATTGCCGACGTAGGCCATCGACACCACGCGTTTTTCGGCAACGGCTTTCTTCATCGCAGGAATCAGTTCGTCGAGGTCGGTGTGGAGTTCGTCCACCCATCCCTGGTCGTAGCGCTTCTGCGCTGCCAGCGGATTGATTTCGGCGGTCACACTCACCACCCCGGCGATGTTGCCGGCCTTCGGCTGTGCACCTGACATACCACCCAGACCAGCGGTCACGAACAGCGGAATGCCGGCGGCCTTTTTCCGTCGTGCCGCGTTCAGCACAGTAATGGTCGTGCCGTGGACGATGCCTTGCGGACCGATGTACATGTACGAACCCGCCGTCATCTGTCCGTACTGCGTGACACCCAGCGCGTTGCCACGTTCCCAGTCGTCGGGCTTCGAGTAGTTGGGAATGCGCATTCCATTCGTCACTACCACACGTGGGGCTTCTTTGTGCGACGGAAAAAGTCCGAGCGGATGACCTGAATACATCACCAGCGTCTGCTCGTCGGTCATTTCGCTGAGATACTGCATCACGAGGCGATACTGTGCCCAGTTCTGGAACACAGCGCCATTGCCGCCGTAGGTGATAAGTTCGTGGGGATGCTGTGCCACACGGGGGTCGAGGTTGTTCTGAATCATCATCATGATGGCTGCTGCCTGACGCGAACGATGAGGATAGTCATCGACAGGACGTGCATACATCGGATAGGTGGGGCGCAGACGGTACATGTAGATGCGACCGTAGCGCTTCAATTCGTCGGCAAATTCGGGCGCGAGTTGACGATGCTGCTCCTTTGGGAAATAACGAAGCGCATTGCGCAGCGCCAGACGTTTCTCCTCTGGCGAGAGGATGTCCTTGCGGCGTGGGGCATGGTTCACTGTCGTGTCATAGGCAGGCAGCGGTGGAAGGGTCTGCGGTATGCCCTGCCGCAGTTCGTTCTGAAATTCAGCGAGTGTCATAGTTTGAACATTGAACAATATGAAAGGAAGTTATTGGGAATTTATGGGAGTAGTCTGTAGGGACGCCCCGTGGGGCGTCCATGATGGAATGGGGGAACATCAATCGGGACGCCCCACGGGTCGTCCCTACAGAGTTCCCTATAAATTCTAACATTGAACATCAGCAATGACCAAGAGTTTCATCAATTAGATTTCTTATTTCTTTTTCATGGTCTTCGGCCTGCTGGCAGAGGACCTGTGCCTCAGCGATGAGGGCTTTGGCTTTTGTTGTGTCGGCAAGCGTCTTGGCATTGATGCGGACGTTGAGCGCAGCGCCCAGCACGGCACTGCGGGCGGCCAGTGCGCCCACACCAGCATCGCTCACGCTGGCTGGATTGCCCTCGGCGGCCATGGCCTTGCACAGAGGAAAGACGGCCAGGGCAGCGTGCATGGTCTGAAGTGGCACTTCGGCGGCGTGGAGCGTGGCGGACTCGATAGTGCGGAGGCGGGCGGCCTGCTCGGCTTCGGTCTTCTTGGGCATCTTGAAGGCTGTCATGAGCGCGTTGAAGGCGGCGGTGTCTTCATCGACGAGGCGCAACATCTCGCGCAGCAGCACCTGACCTTGTTCGGCGTATTTCGAAAAATGTTCCCAGCGGTCGTCCCATCCTGCCTTGTGTGCCGAAAGGTTGGCCACCATCGTACCGAGGGCTGCACCAAGGGCACCCATGTAGGCAGCGACGGTGCCTCCGCCTGGTGCAGGGCTCTCACGCGAGGTTTCCTCGGCGAAGTCCTTCAGGGTCTTTCGGATCAACTTGTTCATTGTCAATTGTTCATTGTTCGTTGCACTTTCCTTGTCCTCGATGAGATACTCAATGACTTTCTCACGCGGATTGAACGGACGGAGTTCGTCGAGCCCCATGCTACGGATGGCGATGCGGATGATGTCCTGCTCGGGTATGCCCGTGCTGCGCTGCTGCTTCTCCAGAAAGTAGCGGCCTGCGTCGATGAGCACTCGCTTGGGCACGAGGCCGACGATTTCGGTGCCTGTGACACGCAAGCCACGGTTTTGTGCGCAGCGGCTCACTTCGTCGAAGGCTATGTGCAGGGGTGTAACGTTGAGGTCGGTCATGTTCATCGACACTTGTGCAATGCCATACTCGTCGATGTACCAGCCAATGGCTTTCGTGGCTTTCAGTGTGCCTGGACGCATCACAGGATTGCCGTCGGCATCGCGCCGGATGGGTCCTGTGATGGGATTGCCGTCGCGCACAGGACGGCCTTTCTCGCGCACATCGAAGGCGATGGCGTTGGCGCGGCGTGTGGAAGTGGTGTTCAAGTTGAAGTTGACGGCTACGAGAAAGTCGCGGGCTCCGACGACGGTGGCACCTGTATGCTGGATACGTTCGTCCATCGGACGACGGCCGTAGTCGGGGCCTTTCACCTCGTCGAGCAGTTTGTCGGCAAGCGCTTCGTACTCGCCTGCTCGGCACGTGGCGAGGTTGCGGTGCTCGGGTCGCAGTGCCGAGGCTTCGTAGCAGTAGGTCGGAATCAGCAGTTCGTCACTGATGCGCCGTGCCAATGCTCTTGCCATCTCAGCGCACTCCTCCAGCGTCACGCCGCTGATGGGGATGAGCGGCAGCACATCGGTGGCACCCTGACGCGGATGGGCGCCGTGGTGCTGGCGCATGTCGATGAGTTCGCCTGCCTTGCGCACAGCACGGAAGGCTGCTTCGCACACGGCTTCGGGCTCACCGACGAAGGTGACGACGGTGCGGTTGGTGGCTTCACCTGGATCTACATTCAACAGACTGACGCCTTCTGTGCTCTCCACTTCACGGGTGATGGCATCGATGACGTCACGGTTGCGTCCCTCACTGAAATTAGGTACGCACTCCATCATTCTCTTCTCATTCACCATACGATTAACAATGAATAATTAACAATGAACAATTAACAATTAACATGTATGACTATCCTCTGCGGCCTCGCGCACGGACCCGTGCGCTCCTCTGCGCAGGTTTTATTAGTTGATAGTTCTCTGTGCACTCTGCGCCTCTGCGTGGAATTATATTAACTTGCGAAAGAACTGTCGCATGTCATTTTCTCACGCAATTGCGCGTTCGCGTTCAAGCAATTGGGCGGAGAGCGCGGAGGTGTTCTATTCCATTCTTATGATTATGCGCTACGCTGAGACGCACACTACGGTGCGAGGACGCTGAGGTTATCAAAAGCATACGATTAATAATTAACAATTAACAATGAACAGGTTTTTTCTCACAAACAGTACAGACAAAACGCGATGCAATCAACGTCTGGAAGCGGTAGGACGCCGCATCGACAAGGACATCGTCGAGGCGGTCTCTTATTCCCTCGCCGGTCAACTTCAGCAGGCTTTCCTTCATGGTCCACAGGCGCATGAACGCCACTTCAGGACGATGGGCTGCCCGCACTTGCCTGATTTCCTCCTCGCTCATCGTTGCCTCCAGAAGGGCTGGGTCGTACTGACTGAGGCTCTCCACGTCGATGCCTACCGCATGGCGGCCGACTACACATGCCACGGCCTCGTCGCAGTGACTGAGGCTGAAGTGGATGTCATCGTGACCCTCCAGAAGCGGCTTTCCCTGCGGGGTATAGCGGAACAGGGGCTGTTCGTCGATACCGAACTCGTCACGCAAAGCCCTCTGCAGCAGCAGCCATGCAGACAACGACAGACGCTGGTCGCTCTCACGCTTGTAGCGCAGGGCGTAGCGTCGTCGCTGCTCGCTCACCTGGGCCAGAGCCTGGTCGAGGTCGAGCCCGTGTGGATGTGTGTCAAGATACCAGTTCAACTGTCAATGTAAGCACTTGGAATTTTCACGCTAAGCACTTGGCGTAACGACGCTAAGCACTTGGAGAAATCACGCCAAGCACTTAGCGTGGTTTTTCCAAGCACTTGGAAGTCACCATCGGGTTTGGAAGATTCTGGGCGAAACTGTGAGTGTCAGCCACAGCCAGTGGAGGTCGTTGTCGTTGCTGGCACGCTTCAGCCGCGTCATCGTGTCCGTTCCCATCATAAAGGAATAGCCGGCCGAGACTTTCGCGTCTTTTGTAAACTTATACGAGGCAGATAATTCAAATTCATGTCCCAGCGTCATGTCAATCCCTTGGAGTTTGGTGGCGGTGGACAGAAAATGATAGGACGCATCCAGTTCCAGTTGCTTCAGCGGCTTGAAGTTGCCGCCGACGTAGAAGTTCTGCAGACCAGGCGAGAAACCGCCGACGAAGGTGGAGACATAGAAGAAGTCCATGGCTCCGTAAAACTGGTGGTGGGAGCCGTAGAGCGGATTGAAGCCGTGCAACGTCTCATGGAACGTAAGCCCGATCTGCCCTGGCTTGGGCACGGCAAAGTAGGGGTCGCCGCTCAGGTAGTCGAAGCCCGACACAAAGCCAAAGCGGTCGTTGGGCATAAACTGCAACTTGGCACTGGCCATCCACGCATCGAGTTTTGCTTTCTTCTCGTCGCGGCCCATCTGCTTGTAGTACGAACCTTCAAAGTTCCAGTGACGGGGATGAAAGTTGACATAGCCGCCGATCAACTGCTGATAGACGGTCTCTCCCGTCGCTTCATCGACACCGTACTGTGTACCTATGTTCATAAACAAGAGCGACGCACCCAACGGAAAACGCGGAATGTCGTAGTGGTACCACAGCGTGTGCATGGTCTTGTAGGGCTGTGCTCCGTTCTTATAAAACGTGCCGCCGTTGGTGTTCTCACCATTCTGGTTGTAGGCAAGGATGCCATGCACCTGGTGTCCGTGACCTTCGTAGCCCAACTTCAGCACGTCGTGCGACGAGGCAGCCATCGTCCAGTCATCACTACCGATGACGCGCTCGTCGTCGTACGAGAGTTCCTGGCGGCCAATCTTGGCAAACAGGCCCTGCTTCGACTTCAACAGCGCAAAAGCCTCAAAGACATTGAACGAGCCGCCGTTGGACTGTCCCCACACACCTACGTGCTGGGCTGTCACCTTCAGTTCAAGCCCTGGCTTCTGGTAATCGACGGACATACGGGTACGGCTGACGACAAAGTTGCCCTTGCCGCCACCCTCGGAGGATTCACTGAACCCGCCTCTGCGGATTTCGCCACGCGCCAGGACCTGAGCGTCAAGGGTCAACTGATTGTCAGGCTCCTTCGCCGACTCCTGCGCACGGATGCCGATGCAACAGAGCAGCAGGGCTGCAAGGCAACTGTAACGTTTGATGTTCATAAGAGTCAAGGTTGCTACACAATTTCAAACAATTTGTCAAAGCCCGTCAGACGGAACACGTTCAGGATGTCGTCGTTCACATGACTGAGCGTCACCTTGCTATCGGCGGCCTTCGCTCCCTTCAGGATGCTGAGCAGGATGCGCAGCCCGCTCGATGCGATGTATTCGAGGCCTGTGCAGTCGATGACAATGTCACGGCCGTCGCTGTTGTACAGCGAATGCAGTTCCCTCTCCACCACAGCCGCTGCGGCTGTGTCGAGTTCACCTTCCAAGGTGACAAGAATCTGGTTCTCTTGTTCTTTGATGGTTGTCTTCATAGGATGCTATAGTTTTTGGTAAGCGTCAGTATGTTGTGACCGTCGATGCGCTCATAGTTGATCGAGTCCATCAACTGTCGGACAATCAGGATGCCCAGTCCGCCGATGGGACGTTCCTCGACCGAGAGCGACGTGTCGGCGGTAATGTTCTCAGTGGGGTCGAACGCCACTCCGCTGTCTGTGATGACGAAGCGCAGGTGTTCCGCATCGGCCTCTGCCTTGATGCTTACCTCACCCTCTTCATCGGTAGGATAGGCGTAGTCTATCACGTTGACCACCGCCTCCTCGACTGCCAACTTGATGTTGCGCGACAGACTGTCGTCTATTTGCAGACGCTGTGTCACGGAACGGACGAAGTCGTTCAGGCGCCTCACCTCCTTCACATCGTTCTTCAGGGTCAACGTCTCTTGCAGAAGGTTCTGCTCGGGACGTGGCGTAAAATGAATGGCAAGCATCGTGAGGTCGTCGCTCTGCTCGGCATCCTGCACAAAGGCATGAACAGCGTCCTGCATCTTCGCGAACAGCACCTCGGGTGTCGTCTCTCCCCGCTGGAATGCCGCGTCGAGCACTGCCATCATGCGCTCCACACGGAACAACTCTCGCTGCGGGTTCATGGCTTCAGTCAAACCGTCGGTATAGAGGAACAACGTCGAATCTGGCTCCATAACGATGGTCTGCCCCTGGTAGGCATAGTCGCCGACAATGCCAAGAGGCAGGTTCGCCTTCACTGGTAGCATCTGGCACTGCCGACCCATCATCACAGGACAGTCGTGGCCGGCATTGCAGTAGTGCAAACGCCCCGTTGGCAGGTCGAGCACACCGAGGAACAGCGTGACGAACATACAGGACTCGTTGCCCTGTGCCGAAATCTCATTGATGGTCTGCATGATGCGTGCCGGATTGGTTTCATGTGCCGATGCCATGCGGAACATGGCATGAATCACAGCCATGACCAAAGCCGACGGCACACCCTTGCCGCTCACGTCGCCGATGCAGAAGAAGAGTTTCTCGTCACGTACATAATAGTCGTAGATGTCGCCGCCCACCTCTTTGGCTGGCACCTGAAGGCCCAGAATGGAGAGGTCGTCGCGGTCGCGGGTCGTCACGTGCCGTTTCGGCAGCATCTCCCGCTGAATGTTCTGCGCCACACGCAGTTCACTGCCGATACGCTCCTGCTCCGTCTTCGCCTCTTGCAATCGCCGCTCGTTGCGGGCTACAAGGTTAATCATTAACAAAAGGAAAGCAAAAGTCAGCAGCAACAGAAACACCATGACCATGCCCAGATGGTCCAGTTGACCATACACTTCGTAGTCGTAGCACACCACCACAATCTGCCAATGGGGATAGCCCTTCATATACGACACGAAAATCGTTCCATCGGCACCCATGCGGTCATCGTGGAACTCTATCACATCGCTTCTGCCCGAATCCGACCGCCGACGCAGCGTAGTGCTGTCATTCAACAAAGCAATCACCTTCGCCACGTCGCGCTTCTTGTCCGAATCGTTCACCGGTTGGGAAATCACCTGACCCTCCTCTGTCAGCAGCAGATTGAAGGAGGAAGGATAGGAGTGGTGCACGTTCAGCGTGTCGCTGACCCAGTCGAGCAAAACGTCGGCACCCAACACACCCATCAGTTCGCCGTCGCGGTCATGCACCGGCATCGAACATGTCGTAATCAGCCGATGCGTCCCGTCGCCTCCATAGTACGGGTCGGCCCAGTAGATGTCGTCCCGCTCAATGGCCTTCTTATAAAAGTTCATGGCTGTATAGTCATGTTCCTCGCCACCAACCTGAAGCCATGCCACCGAGTCCTCCGTTTCCATCACATACGGCTCGAACAGACTTCCTTGTTTGGGAAAATAATTGGGAACAAAACCTATTTCACACCCGATGATGTGAGGATTTGCATCCGTCATGTCCTGAAGCATTTCATACACCGTCGTCTCCGACGTTACCTCCGTAAACTCCCTGCAACGACATTCAAAGTCCCACAGCGACTGCTCGGTCTGGTTCAGCACACCGTGAATGACCATCGCCTTCATCGTCAGTTCGCGTTCGGCATAACGCTCCAATTCGTCCTCCATCATACTCCGCAAATAGAGCATCAGCCCTGTCAGCATCAGCAGCAATATGACTGCCGCCGTCACGATGACGACAACATTGGCGTTGGCTCGTAGCCTGTCGCGGATGTTTTGCACAAGTACAGACACGCGGTTACAAATGTAGATAAGAAGAATAGTTAGCGCAAAGTTAGTGAAAATTAACAGAACCGCAAACAATCACGCACCTTTTTTGTTGGGAACGATATAGATGTTGGCAACTCTCTTCACCATGCCACTCCTTTTTCTCTGTAGGGACGACCCGTGGGGCGTCCATGCGGGGACTCCCTACAGGGTCAAGTATTTTGCGATATTTTTTGTGTTTCCCCCTCTTTTTTGTAACTTTGCGCCAAACTGAATAACAACAACCATGATTACAGGCGAGATCAAGAACCGAATCGATAGTATTTGGGACACGTTTTGGACAGGTGGAATCACCAATTCAATTACCATTTTGGAGCAGATGACGTATCTGTTCTTCATGAAGATGCTTGACGATGCGCAGCGGACGAAGGAGGCGAATGCGAATGCCTTTGGCGTGGCGGTCAAAGACCCAGTCTTCAAGTCGGGCATGTGGCACAACCCCGATACCGACCGCGATGTGCCTTACGACGAACTTCGTTGGAGCGTGTTCCGCAACAAAGAGCCTGAGATGATGTTCCGCATCGTCAGCAAGGACGCTTTTGTCTTTATCAAGAACCTCAACGAAGGCAAGGAATCGGCCTACAGCCGTTTCATGCAGAACGCCACCTTCCTCATCCAATCGCCGCGCACGCTGACCAAGATTGTCGAGGGCATCGACCACCTCGACATGAACAACCGCGACACGATGGGCGACACCTACGAGTACATCCTCGGCAAGATGGCTGCATCGGGCAACAATGGTCAGTTCCGCACGCCACGCCACATCATCCGCATGATGGTCGAACTCATGCAGCCGACCCTCCGCGATACGATTTGCGACCCTGCCATGGGCAGCGCAGGATTCATCGTCGAGAGTGCCAAGTACATCAAGGAGCACTACGAAAAAGACCTGTTGAAGCGTGAGAATGCCGAGCATTACAAGAACGACATGTTCCACGGCTTCGACACCGACTTTACGATGCTGCGTATCGGTGCGATGAACTTGATGTTGCATGGAGCGGACAATCCTGACATTCAGTACCGCGACAGCCTCTCGACCGACAATCCCGACACCGACCGCTACACGCTCTGCCTCGCCAATCCACCTTTCACAGGAAGCCTCGACTACGATGCCGTCAGCAAGAATCTCTTGGCGTTGACACGCACGAAGAAGACCGAGTTGCTCTTCGTCAGCCTGTTCATCCGTATGTTACAGGTCGGAGGTCGTTGTGCGAGCATCGTTCCCGACGGCGTGCTGTTCGGCAACAGCGGCGGTCACAAGTCGTTGCGCAAGGAGTTGGTGGACAACCAGCGCCTGCAAGCCGTCATCTCCATGCCATCGGGCGTGTTCCAACCCTATTCAGGCGTTTCGACGGCTGTGCTCATCTTCACCAAGACCAACGCAGGCGGAACGGACCGAGTGTGGTTCTACGACATGAAGGCAGACGGCTACACGCTCGACCAAAAGCGTACGGAGTGTGCCGACAACGACATCCCCGATGTCATCGCACGTTTCCATAACCCCGAAGGCGAAGCCACACGCAGCCGCAAGGAGCAGTCGTTCTTCGTGCCTGTCGAGGAAATCCGCGAGAAGGACTACGACCTCTCCATCAACAAGTACAAGGAGGTGGAGCGTCAGAAGGTGGAGTACGAAGCCCCCGACGTGATTCTTGGACGCATTGAGCAGTTGCAAGGCGAGATAACAAAGGCTTTCGATGAACTGAAAACGATGATACGATGAACTACGTTCCTCCCTTTACCATTACCGACGAAATCCTTACGCTGATTGCAGAGATTGCCGAGGCGGTGGGGCATTTAAATGCGACAGCCGACCATCTGCCTACACCCCAATTGCGCAGGGAGAACCGCATCAAGACTATCCAATCGTCGCTCGCTATCGAAAACAATTCCTTGTCGATTCAGCAGGTGACAGCCATTCTTGAGGGTAAACGAGTGTTGGGTGCGCCCGACGAGATTCAGGAGGTTCGCAATGCCATCGAGGCCTACGAACTGTTGCTTGAACTCAATCCCTACAGCGAGAAAGACCTCTTGCGGGCACATCGTCTGATGATGACCGACTTGGTGAAGGAAAATGGAAAATATAGGACAGGAGGCGTGGGTGTGTTCGACGGACGGCAAGTCGTTCACATGGCTCCCCCTGCCGAACGAGTTCCCCAACTGATGAAAGACCTCATCCATTGGGTAAAAACGACGAAGGTGCATCCCCTTGTCAGCAGTTGTGTCTTTCATTATGAGTTTGAGTTTATCCATCCTTTTGCCGATGGTAACGGACGGATGGGACGCATGTGGCAGACGTTGCTTTTGATGCAATGGAAGCCTATCTTCGCATGGATTCCTGTGGAAACCCTCGTCAAGGAACATCAGCAAGACTACTACCATGCCATTGCCCAAAGCGACCGCGAAGCATCGAGCACACCCTTCATCACATTTATGCTCCGTTGCCTGTTGCTGACAATGCAGGAAATGGCAAAAAGTAACCAAAAAAGTAACCTAAAAAGTAACCAAATCATTTTGTCTGCCATCCGTGAGAACCCCAACATCACCATTCTTGAATTGCAGGAAAAGACACGGCTTTCGGAGAGCGGAGTGAAGCGCGTAATTCGCCAACTGAAAGCCAATGGCACGATTCAAAGAATCGGCAGAACCAAAGGCGGACATTGGGAAATCTTGAAGGAGGAATAGGTATGAGAGAAGGATGGGAAATAGAGAAATTAGGAGAATACATCAGCGAGTATTCTGTTAGGGACAAAGGTAAAGGCTATCCTGTTTATAGCGTTACAAATTCGCAAGGATTCTGTAAGGAGTTCTTTGGTAAGAACGTAGCGAGCGAAGACACATCAAACTATAAGGTTGTGCCCAAAGGATGTTTTGCTTATAATCCTTCAAGAATCAATGTGGGTTCAGTCGATTGTCAAGATAAAGAAGAATATGTTAGCGTAAGCCCTTTGTATGTGGTATTTAAGGTTTCGCCCGAATTAAGTCAGAAATATCTTTTATATTATTTGAAGAGCGATTCTTGTATGACCTTCATCAAGGCTTATTCACGTGGTGCTGTAAGAAATAACCTTAGATTGTCTCAATTAGGAGATTTTGAAATTCCTATTCCCCCTCTTTCCATTCAGCAGTCGATAGTGTCGGAGTTGGATATGTTGAGTGGTTTGATAGCGAAGCATGAGGAGCAACTGAAAGCATACGATGAACTTGCACAATCCATCTTCTATGACATGTTCGGAGACCCTGTCGAAAATGAAAAAGGATGGGAGGTGAAGAAGTTGGGAGAGGTGGCAAAAGAAAAATTGTCATATGGTTCAGGTGCTTCAGCGAAACAATATGATGGAAAGGTACGATATGTGAGAATCACAGACATCAAAGATGATGGTGAACTGAACACAGATATGGTATCTCCCGACACCTATGATGAAAAATGGCCTATAGCTCAAATATACTCCTAAAATCGTTGTAATGTATTGAAATTCTTAACTTTGCAGCGGTTATAATATTATAGACATGAAAAACGGCAAAAAAAGTGCCCTAAATGTGGCAGTGGAACGGTAATCCGCAAGGGG
>JAIKWU010000047.1 GCA_024684455.1 Bacteroidaceae bacterium
GATGCAAGTATAGCGCCGGTCACCGGCCGAGATTCGATCGTGACCGAAACTGTACTCTGTACTGCACTTTCGCAGGATGTATCGCACGATGGGTTTCATGAACCGCAACTGGAAATCCATGGGACTTTTCACACCAATGAAGGCTGTGCGAATGATGCCATTGCGAACCCAACGTGGCAACCAGGGAACATTTCCCCGGAGAATCACGTTCAGTTGGCGGTCCTTGAGCAAAGAATCCAAGGCACCCTTCAGTTCATCGTTGTTGTAGGGGCGTATGGAATCAAACTCGGGTAGATATTCGTATTTCATGCATCTAGAAGCTTTTGTTCAACGTATCCTCAATGATGTCGGTCAGTACTTCCTTCATCTGCAATCCGGCTGCGTGGACCTGTTGAGGAATGAAACTGGTAGGCGTCATGCCTGGAGTGGTATTGATCTCGAGCAAATTGATGTGGTCGTTCTCGGTGATGATATAGTCGATGCGGATGATACCATGGCATCCTAGGATGTCGTAGATCATGCTGGTAAGTTTCTGAACTCGTTCTGCAACACGTTCGCTGATTCTAGCCGGCGTAATTTCTTGGACTTGACCATTGTATTTGGCGTCATAATCAAAGAATTCATTTGCGGAAACTACCTCGGTAATAGGAAAAACATGAGAATCGAGGCGGGTCTTGTAGCAACCGCATGTAATCTCCGTACCCTTCATGAAAGCTTCCACCATAACGTCCTCTCCCTCGTGAAGGGCAAGATTGATGGCAGGACGTAGTTGGTCGGGAGTCTTTACCTTGGTGATACCAAAACTGCTTCCTCCGCTGGCAGGCTTCACGAAACAGGGCAGACCTATACGGCTGATGATGTCCTTGTCGGAAACCTCTTCGCTACGTTCCTGACGAATCAACATGCTGTCGGCCACACTGACTCCGAGGGAACGCATGTAATTGTTGAGGACGAACTTGTCGTAGGTCATGGATTCGACCAACACATTGCATGTGCTATAGGGCATGCCGATGAGGTCGAAATAACCTTGGAGAATGCCATTCTCGCCGGGTACACCATGAATGGTTATATAAGCGAAGTCGGGGCGAACACGTTTCCCTTCGACCATAAAACTGAAATCATTGCGGTCAACAGGGGTTCGTTTCTCATTGGGCAGAAGTGCTTCCCATTTACCTGCATGGATTTCAATGATGTAGGATATATAACGCTCCTGGTCCATAAAAGACTCTATGCCAGCAGCGCTTCTCATACTGACATCGTGTTCGGAGGTGTCGCCTCCGCATACGATAGCAATTGTTTTTTTCATTTTCTCTTTTTATTCTTACCTATATGTTGACCTCTACCTTCGGGGCTGTGCCTCAGAGGGAGAGAATCTTTTCCTATTTCAAGTTTCCAATATACTTTCTCCATTTCTCGAGCAATGCGTCCATGTCTGCAGGTATGGGACACGTGAAGAACATGTCCTCGCCTGTAGTGGGATGCTGGAATCCGAGGGTACGGGCATGGAGTGCCTGACGTGGGCAAACAGAGAAACAATTGTGAATGAATGCCTTATAGCTGGCACTTTTCTCGCCACGCACAATCTCATCACCACCATAACGTTCGTCATTGAAAAGGGTGTGTCCGATATGTTTCATGTGAACACGTATCTGATGGGTACGTCCCGTCTCCAAACGGCATTCCAAAAGGGTGACATGTCCGAGACGTTCCAGTACTTGATAGTGAGTTATGGCAGGTTTCCCAATCTCGCTATCGGGAGGGAAAACGGCCATCTGAAGACGGTCTTTGGGGTTGCGACCGATGTTGCCCTCGATGGTACCTTCGTCTTCACGGAAGTTGCCCCATACCAGGGCATTGTATTGCCGACGTGTGGAGTGATAGAAAAACTGCTTGCAGAGATGTGTCTTGGCTTCGGGTGTCTTGGCTACGACAAGCAGTCCGCTCGTATCTTTGTCGATACGATGTACGAGTCCCACGTTGGGGTCATTGGGGTCGAAGTTCTTGTCATCGCGCAGATGCCAAGCGATGGCATTCACCATCGTTCCGTCGAAATTTCCACATCCGGGGTGAACCACCATGCCGGCCGGTTTGTTGATGACCATCAAATCCTGGTCCTCATAGACCACATCCAAAGGTATATCTTCGGGAACTATCTCCCAATCTCGTTTTGGATGGTCAAGTACAAGAGTGACTACATCGCCTGGTTTGACACGATAGTTACTCTTGACGGGCTTCTCATTGACGCGGATACATCCTGCCTCGGCTGCTTTCTGTATGCGATTGCGGCTCGTGTCGGGCATGTGGTCCATCAAGAATTTGTCGACACGAACCACAGCCTGCCCCTTGTCAGAAACGATTCGCCAATGCTCATGCTCGGCAGGAGAGGCCTCGGGGGACGCTTCTAAATCGTCAAGGTCTTCCTCGTCTACCCACGATTCCTCAGTTTGAGGAAGGTGGGGAAAAGTCTCGGTCAAAGGAGTGATACTACTCATCCAAAATATTCTCTTCGTCGGGTAATTCGGATATATCGAGAAGAGTCTCGATGATGGTGTCTTCCTCTTCTTCGTATTCATCGAAAACATCCACGTCGTTTCCTACTACAAGCACAACAGGAACATCAATGGGAACACGCTCTCCTGCAGCTACATGACGGCCACCACATTTGACATCTATGACCCAATCCTTGTCTCCATGGACTAATTCCACTTTGCCAAGTTTGAATCCTAATGCCTTGAGCTTGGCCTGAGCTTCACGTAAAGAACAATTGTCGGCGATATCGGGCATAATGATGGTGGGCATCTCTCGACTGTTGATAATCAGAAAAACGGTTCGTCCGGATTTTACAAACTTTCCGTTATCGGGTGTCTGATCGAGAATCGTGCCGGGAGGAAGGTCGCGATTGTAACTGCTGTCAACAACTTCTGCCTCCAGATTATTCTTCCTAAGGTTGAATTCTGCGTCTTCAAGAAGCATGCCCTTCACATTGGGAACCTCTATCTTTTCCCCGTGATGGGTGTATAGACTCATAGCTTGCCACAAAAGGAAAATGAGTACGACAGTTGCGGCTCCTATAGCCAGCAGATTTCCCCAAATGATGGGACTGAATATTTTTTTCAGAAAATCTCTCATATATCTTCTTGTATCTACATTTGCATCATGATGTGCACCTCGGAAACCCTTTCACACGAGCGTACAAATTAATATACATACACGAGCGCGCGCACATTGAGTTCTGCAAAGATACAATAAAAAAGCAAAAAGAAGTAAGGTTCGCTTACTTCTTTTCTATTTCTGTGCAGTTTTGCAATTTACTTGCCGTGGATTTCGTCAGAAACAGACAGTTTCTTGCGACCCTTAGCACGACGACTAGCTAATACACGACGACCGTTAGCGGTTGCCATTCTGTGACGGAAACCGTGCTTGTTGTTGCGGCGACGGTTGTGGGGCTGGAATGTTCTTTTCATATCTTTATGTACGTTTTATTGTTTGTTCACCTTACGATTCGGGGTGCAAAATTAGGACTTTTTTTTCAATCTCCAAAACTTTCAATTGATTTTTCGTCAATTACATTTCTCTTTTCACATATTTTTCTTACCTTTGCAACCGATTTCATATTGAATAATTCAAATAATAAGTTAAACAAATAAATTTATGATCAACTCACAGGACATCAAGAAGGGCACTTGCATCCGCATGGATGGTAAGCTCTATTTCTGCATCGATTTCCTTCACCGCAAACCTGGTAAGGGAAACACTATTATGAATGTTACCCTGAAGGACGTGGTTAACGGTGGCGTGTTGGAGCGCCGCTTCAACATTGGTGAAAAGTTGGAAGACGTTCGCGTGGAGCGTCGTCCTTATCAGTATCTCTACAAGGATGGCGAAACTTTGGTTTTCATGAACAATGAAACTTTCGAGCAAATCAACATTTCTCCTGATCAGGTGAATGGTGTTGCTTACATGAAGGAAAGCCAGGATGTGGAAGTCGTATTTGATGCAAGTACCGAGACCGTACTTTATGCTGACGTTCCCGTCAAAGTACATCTGCAGATTGTTTGGACAGAACCTGGGCTGAAGGGTGATACAGCAACAAACACCTTGAAACCAGCCCGTGTAGAGACTGGTGCGGAGATTCGTGTTCCCCTGTTCATCGAAGAAGGCGAGACCGTTGAGGTTGATTCTCGCGATGGTTCTTACCTGGGTCGCGTGAAGTAAGATAATCTTCGCCGAAAGGACTTCTGATATACTGCTCTCACAACGACGTGGGAGCAGTTTTATTGTAGTAAGTATCTGTTGGTAAACTTTTTTCCTTGTTTCAAATAACAATGGATTAATAAAAAACGTATATTTGTAGTCAGTTATTAATAGCAAATCTATAAGCATGAAAAAGATTAGCTCTTTCGTAGGTATTGCATTATTGTTTATCACTTGGACTCTGACAAGTTGTGAGAAGGTAGATTTGACAAGTGAGTTGGAAAAGCAAAACGTAGTGGTCTCCACTCGTTCTACTTCAGTTTTCTCAGAGAATGATTTTCCTATCAGTATCTATGCCTTGGATAGCTCAGGAAAAAAAGTAGCTGAACAAACATTGAACTATGGTGAACAGGCCCTGAAATTGAATTTGGCTCCAGGTTCCTACAGAATAGTTGCCAGAAACGAGTCTGCTTTAGGATATGCCGACGTGACGGTTGCATCGAAGGCATTGAGTGTGGATATTACGATGGTTCAACAGAATGCTCGTCTGAGTATGAGTCTGTCTGGTTTGCCAGACAAAGTGAAAGCCATGAGCGTTACGGTAAGTTCTGTCTATACGGCTTTGGAGATGAATGGAGAACTCTCAGGGTCTGGAATGAAGTCGTTTGATTTGGCAAAGGTCAATGATACGTGGGCGACAACTAGCGACGTAATGGTTTATCCTTCAACAGGTAATACAGCTACTTTCACGTTAACCATTACGAGTGATACGGAGCAGAAATCTTACAGCTATGTTTTCGGTAAACCCCTTGAAAGGAATCATCCCTACGATTTTGTGGGTAATTATCAAGGAGAAAGTGATGCGTTCCTGGTGTCCGGCCTTATTTATTTGGAGGATTGGGCAGAGGTGGAAACCGTGGAATTTGACTTCGGACCCAATGCGGAAAATAATCAAGGTGTGAACAATGGTCACGTGTTAGCTACTGATAACATGTATATTTCCTTGATAGAATGGACGGATCTTGTATCAGCTAAGAACGAGGAGAACCCAACGCTAGCCACATCTATTGCCGCTGAGTATATAGAGGGCGAACTGACAGATT
>JAIKWU010000068.1 GCA_024684455.1 Bacteroidaceae bacterium
AGGACGCAGTGGGGTTTTTGTTCCACCGCAGAGGTACTTTTGTTTCACTGCGGTGGAACTTTTGTATCGGCGCAGTGAAATTTTGGTACCACCGCAGTGAAACAGTTGTACCAATACGGTGAGGATACTTTGGTACAAAAGCACAACGTAAATCCCCAAATCAATTTGTCTAGACAATTTTGTCACGACTCGGCAAATAAAAACAATTTTTTTTGCACTCGCTGCTCCAAAATTTGGTTTTTCGCTCACTTAATCGTACCTTTGCATGGATTTACGACAAAACCAAAGCATTATGAACAAGATTGTTAGTAAGGAACAGTTTTCAGAAAAGGTATTCAAACTCGTGGTCGAGGCTCCGCTGATTGCACGCAGCCGCCGTGCAGGCCACTTTGTCATTGTCCGCGTGGGAGAGAAGGGCGAACGTATCCCGCTCACGATTGCCGACAGCGACACGGAACGTGGTACCATCACGCTTGTTGTACAGAAGGTGGGCTATTCGACGACCAAACTCTGTAACCTGAACGCGGGCGACTGCATCACAGACGTGGTGGGACCGCTCGGGCAAGCAACCCATATAGAAAAGTACGGAACGGTGCTTTGTGCAGGCGGTGGCGTGGGTGTGGCCCCGATGTTGCCTATCATTAAAGCACTGAAACAGGCGGGCAACCGAGTCGTCAGCGTACTGGCTGGTCGCACGCGCGAACTAATTATCTTAGAGGAACAGGTGCGTGAGTTCTCCGACGAAGTAATCATCATGACGGACGACGGCAGTTACGGCCAAAAGGGCGTAGTGACTGTGGGCATGGAGCAGGTGATTCAGCGTGAGAAAGTGGATAAATGCTTTGCCATCGGACCTGCCATCATGATGAAATTCTGCTGTCTGCTGACAAAAAAATACAACGTGCCTACGGATGTAAGCCTCAACACCATCATGGTGGATGGTACGGGTATGTGCGGTGCATGTCGCATCACTGTGGGCGGGCAGACGAAGTTCGTCTGTGTTGACGGGCCAGAATTTGACGGTCACCAAGTCGATTTTGACGAAATGTTTAAGCGCATGGGGGCCTTCCGCGACATTGAACTGGAGGAGATGAAAAAACTCGAAGAGCATGTCACTGCCGCTTATGCGTGCAATGATGCTGTTCAGCAGACGAGCACTCCTGTTGCTGGAGGAAATGCATCCAGCGACACAGCCTCGCTGACTGACCGCAACGCTCCTTGGCGTGTGGCATTGCGTGAGAGCATGAAGCCGAAAGAACGCACTGCCATCAATCGCTGCGTGATGGGGGAACTTGACCCCACATATCGTGCAACGACCCGTACTGAAGAAGTGAACATTGGACTCACGAAGGAACAGGCCCTGACAGAGGCCAAGCGGTGCTTGGACTGCCCAAAGCCCACATGTATGGAAGGATGCCCTGTGAACATCAATATACCTTCATTCATCAAGAACATAGAACGTGGAGAGTTCATTGCAGCCGCACAGGTTCTGAAACAGACCTCTGCCCTACCCGCTGTTTGCGGACGTGTCTGCCCGCAGGAGAAGCAGTGCGAGGCTCAATGCATTCATGTCAAGATGAAAGGCAAACCCGTTGCCATCGGCTATCTGGAACGCTTTGCGGCTGACTATGAGCGTGAGAGCGGACAGATGTCGCTACCTAAGTGTGAAGAAAAGAACGGTATCAAAGTGGCCATTGTGGGCAGCGGTCCTGCAGGACTTTCCTGCGCAGGCGACTTGGCCAAGTTCGGCTACGACGTTACTGTCTTTGAAGCCCTCCATGAAATCGGCGGTGTCCTCAAGTACGGTATTCCTGAGTTCCGTCTGCCCAATAAGATTGTTGACGTGGAAATAGACAATTTGCGCAAGATGGGAGTAACGTTTGTAAAAGACTGTATCGTCGGAAAGACCATCACTGTGCAAGACCTTGAACATGAAGGATATAAAGCCATCTTTGTCGCTTCGGGTGCAGGTCTGCCCAACTTCATGAACATCCCAGGTGAGAACAGCACAGGTGTGATGTCATCCAACGAGTATCTTACACGTATCAACCTCATGGATGCTTCGAATCCAGCGAGCGACACTCCTATCAACAAGGCTAAGAACGTCATGGTTGTGGGTGGTGGTAATACGGCCATGGACTCTTGCCGCACTGCCAAACGTCTGGGGGCTGAGCATGTCTTCATTGCCTACCGACGTAGTGAGGCCGAAATGCCTGCACGTATTGAAGAGGTAAAACATGCCAAAGAGGAAGGCATTGAGTTTCTTACCCTGCACAACCCCATCGAATATATTGCTGACGAGAAGGGTCAAGTGTGTCAGGTGAAGTTACAGAAAATGCAACTCGGCGAGCCCGACGCCAGTGGTCGTCGCAGTCCTGTGCCCATCGAGGGAGCCATCGAGACACGCAGCATCGATATGGCCATTGTTGCCGTCGGTGTCAGCCCCAATCCCATTGTACCGAAATCGGTTGAGGGACTGGAACTGGGCCGTAAGAACACCATCGCCGTAAACGAAAAGATGCAGTCCTCAATTCCGACTATCTTTGCAGGCGGAGACATTGTGCGTGGCGGTGCCACAGTCATCCTCGCTATGGGAGACGGACGACGCGCGGCCCAGCATATCCATGAACTGCTCCAAAAGAAAGGATAAAAACGTATGCGCAAACAGATAATGCTTGTCTTGACAAGTCTTTGCAGCCTTTGTGCCATGGCTCAGACTTACCCGACACTCAAAGTGGATTCCAATGAGGTGGCCGTCAAACTGCGTACCCTGCAATTTGCTGCCGCTCAGGAACAGGTGAAGAAGGAGATAGCACAAGCAAAGAAGAAACGGCAATCGACGAAACTGTTGGAACGTCAGCAAAAAGAAGCGGCCACTGGCTTGCAAATGCTGAAAGGAACAGCACAACTCATTGTCATCGATTCTGTTGTCGTGTCAAAATCACAGTTACTCAGCGCCTACCATTTCTCTCCCGAAGTGGGTAAGATATGGCTGGAGGATTCGCCTCTTGGCAAAAAATCACTGGCTGTCTATGAAACAGAAAGAGGTAATCGTCAGTATCGGGCACAAGTGACTGGCGACTCCATCAAAACCCTCCAACTCGTCAGTGTCGATAAAGAAGGTGACCACATGACCAAACCGCTTGAACTAAATGGACTGGGCATCACTGGCGATGCCAACTACCCCTTTATGATGGCCGACGGTGTCACTTTCTACTTCGCTGCCAAGACCGACGGCGGTTTAGGACACTATGACCTTTACATCACGCGCTATGACATTGACGCGAACCGTTTCTACAAAGCCGAAAACCTGGGCTTTCCGTACAACTCGTATGCAAACGACTACCTGCTGGTGATTGATGAAGTGAACAACATCGGATGGTTTGCCAGCGACCGTTATCAACCCACTGACAAGGTGTGCGTCTATACCTTCATCCCTGCTACGAGCCGCCATACCATCGATTACGAACATGCAGACGCTGCTCTATTACGCCAACAAGCAAGCCTGCGGCCTTTGAAATCGACCTGGACCGAAGACAACGCTTCACTTCGCAGTGCAGCACAAAAACGCTTAGCACAACTTCATTCGGCGGAGACACAACAGAAACAGAACGATTTTGAACTCGTCATCAATGACCAGCGCACATACACATCGTTGGCCGACTTCAAGTCGCCCGAAGCCAAACAACTCTGCCAACAATGGCTGCAGAAACAGAGAAATCTCGAAACATTGCATCAGCAACTCGACGGGCTGCGCGATGAATATGCCACAGCCAACCGCACTCGTCAGCGTGCGCTGACTCAGCAAATTCTCGACCTTGAACACCGCGTCGAAGAACTTACCGACGAGGTAGCCATAGCGGCAAAAAACACTCGTAACAAAGAACTTTCTAAATAAATTCATCATGAAAAAGACATTTCCCCCCTCAGAACTCATCATCAATAGTGATGGTTCCTGCTTTCACCTTCACCTGCGTCCAGAACAACTTGCCGACCGTGTCGTACTTGTTGGCGACCCTGCTCGTGTCAACACAGTGGCTGACCACTTTGAAACCCGCGAATGTGAAGTCAGCAGCCGTGAGTTTCATACCATCACAGGTACATACAAGGGAAAACGCATTACCTGCCAGAGCCACGGCATTGGCTGCGACAACATCGACATCGTCATGAACGAACTCGATACGCTCGCTAACATCGACTACAACACACGCGAAGAAAAGGACGAACACCGCACGCTGACCTGTGTGCGCATTGGTACCTGCGGTGGTCTGCAGCCCTACACGCCTACAGGAACATTCATTGCTTCAGTCAAGAGTATTGGTTTCGACGGCCTGCTCAACTACTATGCCGGCCGCAACGATGTCTGTGACCTGGCATTGGAAGAAGCCTTCAAGACACACATGGCATGGGACCCCATTAAAGGTGCACCCTACGTTGCCATCGCAGACCAGGCACTCATCGACCAGATTGCTCAGGACGACATGGTACGTGGCTACACCATCAGTTGCGGCGGATTCTATGGTCCTCAAGGGCGTGAACTGCGCATTCCACTCGCTGACCCACAACAGAACGAGAAAGTGGAAGCCTTCGAATACGACGGCTTGCGCATCTGCAACTTCGAAATGGAATCCAGTGCTCTTGCCGGTTTGGCCTCTCTCCTCGGTCATCTTGCCATGACCTGCTGTATGGTAATCGCCAACCGCTATGCCAAGGAGATGAACACAGAGTACAAAAACACCATCGACACTTTGATTGAAAAGGTTCTCGACCGCATTTAACCCTTCACAAGATCATTATGAAACAGTTTCTTTCTACATTAGGATTGCTCGCAGTCCTTACGATCATTGTATGCATTGGGGCTGCCTGCACGTCCAGCGTCAAGCCCAATGAAAATGCGCAGGAAACAGCCCAACAAGACTCTGTTCAGTCCGTAGAGTTAGATGCGGAAAAGGTTGCTGCAGGAAAGTCCTTTATCGAATCGTTCTATCAAGACTTGGAAGACGGCTTCGATGAGGATGAGATCATCCAACAATATCTCAACCCGAATGCCGTACAATGGCTGAAAAACATGTTTGATTACGATTGTCCAGACGAAAACTGTATGGCTTTTTATAAACTAACTTCGGACTATACGGGTGACGAAGGCCCTCTGCAGGACCTCATCATCGAGGCTGTTGACAACAACACATTCATCGTCACACATGTGTACGACACCCCTGACGGACTCAACGAATATGGCCTGCAATTCACTCTTGTGCAGGAGGGCGACACCTACAAGATTGATGCCATCGAATCCATGTTCAACAGATTCGACGGAAAAGACCAGTACGCTGTAGAGTAAGGGATGGCTTTAACAAAGGCTAAAGACATCATCGAATACATGGAGTCGTTGCGTAACGAACAGCAACGGCTCCATTTAATGCGTTTCTTTAAGACTGGAAAGGGTGACTATGGCGAGGGCGACGAGTTTCTGGGGCTTAAGGTTCCACAAACACGGGAGGTGGTCAAACATGTCGCGGATGTGCCATTACACGAAGTGCCTGCTCTGCTCCAAAATCGTTACCATGAAATCCGTCTTTGTGGTTTTCTGATTTTGGTTCATCAGTTCGAGAAACTGTGTACAAAACGTTTGGCCACAGACGAGACGGCAATGAAGCAGCGCGATGAAATCGTTTCGATGTATCTCCATTATGCCGACCATGCCAACAACTGGGATTTGGTGGATTTGTCTGCTCCGAAGATAATCGGCCGTTGGGCGATGCTACCCACTCATTTGGGCAACCAGCAAGACATGATTGATTCCCTGGCATTCAGCAACAACCTATGGCGACAGCGCATCAGCATGGTGTGTACATGGATGACGTCACGTCAAGGCGATCCATCCTGGTGTCTGCGCTATGCAGAAATACACCTGCATCACCCCCACGACCTCATGCACAAGGCTGTTGGATGGATGTTACGTGAAATGGGCAAACAGGTCAGCATGGATTTCTTGCGTGATTTCCTACAACAACATGTCCATGAAATGCCGCGCACTACCCTACGCTATGCCATCGAAAAGATGGCATTAGAAGAACGAGATTATTGGATGCACAAATAGTATGCAACACATCATGAATCAACAAGATACCATCTGTGCACTCGCAACCCCAACAGGCGGTGCGATTGCTGTGATTCGCATATCTGGCAACGATACAATCCGTATGGTTTCTACTATTTTCAGCAAACCACTTCAGGATGCAAAAGGCTATACTGTTCATTACGGTGAAATCCGCGAAAAAGAGATGGTTGTGGACGATGTGCTCATCACGCTGTTCCGTGCTCCCCATAGTTATACAGGCGAGGATTCTGTAGAGATTTCTTGCCACGGCAGCCAATACATCGTTCGTCGCATCCTGGACTTATTGGTAAAACAAGGTTGCCGCATGGCCGAACCTGGCGAATACACTCAACGGGCATTTCTCAATAGCAAGATGGACCTCAGTCAAGCAGAGGCCGTTGCCGACCTCATTGCATCGACTAACCAAGCCACCCACAAACTGGCTCTATCACAACTGCGTGGCAGTGTTTCGTCCGAACTGGCCAAATTACGAGAACAGTTACTACACCTGACGACCCTCATGGAATTGGAACTTGATTTCTCAGACCATGAAGAACTTGAATTCGCAGACAGAACAGAATTGCTGCAACTGGCTCATACGGTTGACGCACACATTACACGCCTGACACAGACATTTGAGACGGGACAAGCCATTAAACAAGGCATTCCCGTGGCCATTGTCGGCAAAACCAATGTCGGCAAATCAACCCTCCTGAACAAACTGCTGGGCGACGACCGTGCCATTGTCAGTGAAGTTCATGGAACCACACGCGACACTATCGAAGAAGTGATGGACATCAACGGTGTCGCATTTCGTATCATCGACACAGCAGGACTTCGCAAAACAACAGACGTGATTGAACAAATCGGCATTGAGCGGACACGAAAAAAGATTCAAGAGGCACGCATTGTTGTTTTTCTTTTTGACGATGCCCCTACTGACGAAGAACAGAAAGAAATAGAGCAAATTCCCAAAGATAAAAGAGTGTTGATTGTTCGGAACAAATCAGATCTTATCGATGCGTCATCCCTTGTTTCCAATCAGCCTAATGTCCTGCTAATCAGCGCCAAGGAAGGGACTAACATCGAAGTTCTGAAACAGCAAATCTATGATGCCGCAAATCTGACATCGCTCACATACACCGACGTCATCATCACCTCCTCTCGCCACTATGAGGCCCTTCTTGCTGCGCAAGACAATCTGCACCACGTCCTCAAAGGACTCCAATCCCACCTCCCCACCGACCTCATCGCCGAAGACCTTCGCCTCACGCTATCTTCTCTCTCTGAGATTACAGGAGGTCTCATCACCTCTCAAGAAACCCTCAACAACATCTTTCACCATTTCTGCGTGGGCAAGTAGGTTTAGTTTAGACCTCTTTATATATAAAGCGGAATAAACTAAACTGCTTTCAAAAGGCAATTTTCTTTCAATATTAGGAAGTTACATTCTTTTATATAAACAATATGGAAGGATTTTATTTATTATCGCTAAAATATGCCAACGCTTAGTAAC
>JAIKWU010000077.1 GCA_024684455.1 Bacteroidaceae bacterium
TGGATGTCGCGCTTTGCTTATACTTGTGGCACAGTCTATGTTCATTTGGACTGTGGACCGTGCCAGCGCCGACTGTGGTCCGCACGTAAACACACCGCAGTACGTTGAAAAACGAAGTCACAGGGGGGTTAAACTGCCCTACTCCACATAAAGCACCAAGCCCTTCAGGTATTCGCCTTCGGGATGGTAGATGTTGATGGGATGGTCGGCAGGCTGATGAAGTTGATGCAGGATGCGGACACGACGACCGGCCTGGGCTGCGGCTGTGAAGACGGCGGCGCGGAACTGGTCCTTGTTGACTGCCTGGGAACAACTGAAGGTGAAGAGGATGCCGCCTGCGGGGAGTTTCTGGAAAGCCTTGTAGTTCAGGCGTGTGTAGCCTTTCAACGCGTTACGCAAGGCGTCCTTGTGCTTGGCAAAGGCAGGTGGGTCGAGCACGATGAGGTCGTAGGCATCGGGCTGAATCGTGTCAAGGAACTTGAAGGCATCCTCACAAAAGGCTTCATGTCGGGGGTCTGAAGGGAAGTTCAGTTCGACGTTGGCGCGTGTGAGGTCGATGGCTTTCTGCGACGAATCGACGCTGTGAACGAGTGTGGCACCGCCACGAAGGGCATAGAACGAAAAGCCGCCTGTGTAGCAGAACATGTTGAGCACGCGGCGGTCGCGGCTGTAGCGTTCGAGCAAGGCACGGTTGTCGCGCTGATCGACGAAGAAGCCTGTCTTCTGGCCGCGTAGCCAATCGACATGGAACTTCAGGCCGTTCTCTTCTGCCACGTCGTCCGCCTTGCCGCCCAGCAGGAAGCCGTTGCCTCCGTCGGCTTCTGCGGCGTATGCCAGTGTCGTCTCCGACTTATAATATATATTCTGTATGGCATCGCCGAGCACAGCCTTGAGCGCCGCAGCAATCATCGTGCGCTGGCGGTGCATCCCGACCGAGTGTGCCTGCATGACCGCCGTCTGGTTATAGACGTCGATGACAAGTCCTGACAGCGAGTCGCCTTCGCCATGTACCAACCGAAATGACGAACCACCCAGCCCCAACGTGCGCCTCATCTCATAGGCTGCTCTAATCCTTTTTTCATAGAACTGCTGGTCGATTTCTTCCTGTTCGAACGAGAGGACGCGCACCATGATGCTGCCCACCTGATAGTGACCCACGGCGATGAATTCATAATTCCACCCGCTATGGTCGGGACGTGGCGTCGAGGCATAGACCTCCACCAGTTCGCCGTCTTCGAGTTCGTCGGAGAAGTGATGGATGGCGCCCGAAAAAATCCACGGGTGATAGCGTCGCAGCGATTCGTCCTTGCCGTATTTCAGAAAAACTTGCTTCATATTTTTAAGTACAAATTACTAAGTACAATGTACTAATATATTATTCAACCAGTTGATAGTCACCGCTCTTGAGCAGGCGTTGTATCTCTTCGTGTATCTGGATGCACGCCCAGGCATCGGTGGCTGCATAGCGTTGCTGCGCCTCGGTAAGCACATCGGCCTCCCAGTTGGTCAGTTGCTGTGTCTTCGAAATGCGTCCGCCGAGCAGATTGGCATAGAGTTTCTGCAGACTCATGTCCTGCACACCGAGTTGCTGTACCTCGTCCTGCAACTCGACAAACGTACCTTTCTGAAACTGCCGTCGGTGTTGCAGTTGCATCATGTCGTCCTTGAGCGAGAGGCCCACTTTCAGCACGGTACGGTCGGAAAGCAGACGTACAACGGAGTCGCACAGTCCGATACGGTTCAGTCGGAACAGAAAGGCTGTGTCATACGTGGCGACTTGCAACAATGCCACTTTATGCATCTGTCCGCGACGGAACGATGGCCGTGTCTCTGTGTCGAAGCCGAGGATGGGCTGGCGCAGCAGGTAATCGACGGCACGGTCGGCCTCACGTTCCGAAAGGACCATAAAGATGCGTCCTTCGAACAGCACCTTGGGCAGCGCCGCTATATCGCTTTTCTCAAACTTCTCCTTAATCTGCTTCATCGTCCGAACTGTTGTAACGCACGTCGTGCAGGGCACGCATCACGTTCACACAGCGCTGTCCCCAATAGTGTTCGAAATTCTCTTTCACCTCGGCCAGTGCTTCCTGCATCACCGTTTCGACCTCCTGACGATAGTTCAGTGCAAAGTTTTTCAGGTCCTGGTAGATGTCGGCCAGGTTTTCGCTGACAGTCGTCAGGATGGGCGTGTCGCTATACTTCATGTCCTCCATGAACACATCGAGATAGTCGTCGTGTTCACCCATCAGCATCGCCACGTTGCTGCGCACGATGTCGTAGTTTTCTTCCGTCACAAAGTCCTGCAACTCCGTCTCTTCGTCCATGTCGAACGCCGGCAGCAACGTGCCTTTCAGATAGAGCAGAGGCAACAACCGCAGCATCGTATCGACAAACTCGCGTGGTTGCTTCTGCTCCGCTTCCTCGAGGTAGGCGCAGAACTGCACAGCCACGGTCACAAACTCCAGCACGTCTCGCTGATAGACGGGCGAGACACCATGTTCTTTCTTCATAGATACGCTTTTGTGGTTGCAAAGTTACGATTTAGTGAGAGGAAAACAAAAGAAAAGACGAAGTTTTTGATTTTGTTCTCCCGACCGTAAGTAACTTCGGGGAGCAGCCAAAGTTACTGAATAAAAATGACACCGCCAAGTGCTTGGCGTGAAAACGCTAAGTGCTTAGCGTGACAACGCCAAGCACTTGGCGTAAAAAATCCAAGTGCTTGGACGTGATTTTTATGAACGCAACAAAACACATCAAAACACACCTTTTTGGGACAGATGACGTATCTTTTTAGCAGAAAGTTTGCGAACCCCACATATTTAATGTAACTTTGCAATCTTAAACGTCTTTACTACTTTACATTTGACATTCAACATTTGGCATAAACAATCACTTATGTTCAGCAAACAGACTTACATCGAACGAAGGGCGGAACTGAAGCGGCTGATGGGCAGCGGACTGATTGTTCTGCTGGGCAACAACGAGTCGCCGGCCAACTATCCCGCCAACGGATACAAGTTCCGTCAGGACAGTTCGTTCCTCTACTACACAGGACTGAAGCGCGAAGGACTGGCACTGGTCATCGACGTCGATGCAGACCTGGAATGGCTCGTCGGCGACGACATCGACATCGATGACATCATCTGGACAGGCTTTGTGCCATCGGTCCATGACCTGGGCGAAAGCGTCGGCATCGCGCAGAGCGGCCCGATGAAGCAACTCAAAGTGCTCGTCGATGCTGCCCGCAGCAAAGGTCAAACGGTCCACTACCTCCCACCCTATCGTTTCGACCACCAGATTCAACTGGCCGACTTGCTCGGCATCCATCCGTTGCAGACGCGTGCTCAGGCCAGCGTGCCCCTCATCAAGGCCGTCGTTACCATGCGCTCGGTCAAGAGTCAGGATGAAATCGAGGAAATCGAACGTGCCATGGCCATCGGCTACGAGATGCACACGACTGCCATGCGGGCCTGCCGCCCAGGGATAGCCGAGCAGCACATCGCAGGAATTCTTGAAGGCATCGCTCACCAGCACGGCAGCATGGTGTCATTCCAGACCATCCTCACCACCCACGGCGAAATCTTCCACGGCTCTCCCTCCATGCGACCGCTCGAAGCAGGACGCCTGATGCTCTGCGACGCCGGTGCAGAGACCAACGACAACTACTGTTCCGACAATACTCGTGTGACGCCCGTCAGCGGCCGTTTCACACAACGTCAGCGCGACATCTACGACATCGTAGTCGCCTGTCACGACCTTGTGCTGGAGAAGGCAAAGCCTGGCATCAAGTGGATGGACATGCATCTCGATGTATGCCGTCTTATGACGGAGCGCCTAAAGGACCTCGGGCTGATGCGCGGCAACACGGATGACGCCGTTGCTGCAGGTGCCCATGCCATGTTCTTGCCTCACGGACTCGGTCACATGATGGGCATGGACGTGCACGACATGGAAGGGCTCGGACAGCAGTATGTCGGATTCGACGACGAGGTGCAACCCTCGACACAGTTCGGCACCAACTGCCTGCGCTGCGGACGCCGCATCAAGCCAGGTTTCGTGCTGACCGACGAGCCAGGCATCTACTTCATCCCCCAACTCATCGACCAGTGGCGAGCCCAGGGACTCCACCGCGACTTCCTCAACTACGACCTGCTCGAGACGTTCAAGGACTTCGGAGGCATCCGCATCGAGGACGACATCCTCATCACCGATACAGGCAACCGTATGCTCGGAAAGCAAGTCATCCCCTACAAGGCGGAGGATGTGGAAAATTTTATCAATGAATAATGAACAATGAACAATTAATAATTAACCATTCAAACACAATGAAGAAAATCTTTTCGTTCGCTGTCGCTCTCATCGTGAGCGCAGCAACCTTTGCACAGAACGACGGCTTCCAGTTCACGACCGTCAAGGCAAACCCCATCACCAGCATCAAGAACCAAAACCGCTCAGGCACCTGCTGGGCCTACTCCAGCCTCGGATTCTTCGAGAGCGAACTGCTCCGCATGGGCAAAGGCGAGTTCGACCTCTGCGAAACCTATCTCGTCCACAAGACCTACGAAGACCGTGCCAAAGCCAGCGTCCGCCTGCACGGCGACATCTCCTTTGCACAGGGCGGTTCCTTCTACGACGCCGTCTATTGCATGAAGAACTACGGTATGATGCCCGAGACAGCCATGCCCCTGCCAGGCACGCTTTATGGCGACACGCTGAACAACTTCACCGAATTCTTCCAGATACTCGAGCCCATGGTCAAAGGCATAGCCTCGGGCAGTCAGAAGAAACTCAGCCCGACATGGTTCAAGGCCATCAATGCCGTGCTCGACACCTACCTCGGTGAGGTACCGACGACTTTTACATACAATGGCAAGACCTACACACCACAGTCTTACATGGCTTCGCTCGGCCTAAACCTGGACGACTATGTCAGCCTCACTTCCTACACCCATCACCCCTTCTACGAGCCCTTCATCCTCGAGATTCAGGACAACTGGCGCTGGGGCTCGTCCTACAACCTGCCCCTCGACGAGTTCATGCAAGTGATGGACAACGCCGTCCGTGAAGGCTATACCTTCGCATGGGGTTCCGACGTCAGCGAAGTCGGCTTCACACGCAACGGCATCGCCGTCATGCCCGACATCGAGAAGACACCCGACCTCACTGGCAGCGACATGGCACACTGGCTCGGTCTCTCCGCCACCGAACGCCGCAATGAGGCCACCAAGCGTCCCATGCCCGAAGTGACCGTCACACAAGAGATGCGTCAGCAGGCTTACGACAACTGGGAGACCACCGACGACCACGGCATGATCATCTACGGACTCGCCACCGACCAGAACGGCAAGGAATACTTCATGGTGAAAAACTCATGGGGACTGAGCGGACAGTACGACGGCATCTGGTACGCCTCGAAAGCCTTCGTCGCCTACAAGACCATGAACATCCTCGTTCACAAAGATGCCCTGCCAAAGGACATCAAAAAGAAACTCGGACTCAAGTAATCACACAAAACAGACAACAAAGGGGCACACATTCCTCAGCGGATGTGTGCCCCTTATTCTGTAGATTTCCCTGCCCGAGCCTTATTCGTCCTCGGGCTTCGTGGCCTCGGATTTTGTAGTGGTCTGTTCCTTGTACTCATCCAGTGTCAGGCCGTAGGTGGTGCGGAGTACGCGGAACTCAGTGCGGCGGTTGAGGGCATTGCAGATTTCCTGCTTGTCTTCGTCGGGCAGGGCTCGGATGAAGGCCTCGGTGAGGGTGTCACCCTCGTTGAGGAAGTCGTGCTGCGAGGCGAGGCGGCGACGAATGACCTTCGGACGGCTTTCGCCATAGCCGACAGCGGTGAGGCGGTCGCGGGCGGTGCCGTGTTCAATCATGTAGTTGACGACACTTTCAGCACGTCGTTGCGCCAGACGTTCGTTGTAGAAGTCGCTGCCGCGGTAGTCGCAGTGGGAGGAGAGTTCGATGGTGATGTTGGGATTTTCTTCCATCATCTGAACGAGGCGGTCCAGTGCGTCCTTGCTTTCAGGAAGCAGGGTGGCCTTGTCATACTCATAGAAGATGTTGTCGATGAGCACAGGGATGTTAATAGGAGGCAGAGGGAACTGGAGGGTGTATTCCTCGCTCTCTTCGCTCTGATGGACGAGGAGTTCCTGTTTGACATTGAGATAGCCTCGGCACGTACCGAGTAAGACGTAACGGACGTCGGGCTTGATGACCTTGGTGAAGGAGCCGTCGGCACGGAGGCTGACTTTCTCATTGGTGCCATCGTCGCCGACCATATAGACAAGGCCTTCGGGGAGTTCGTAGCCGTCTTTCTCATACACCCAGCCTGTGACGGTCTGGAGCACTTCGGGAAGTTCAAAACTATAGATATGCTCCCAGCCTTTACCATCGTTACGGCTGGAGCAGAAGAGGCCGCGGTTGTGCACGCCGTCAAAGGTCATGCCGAAGTCGTCGGCACAGGAGTTGAGGGGGTATTGCTGGTTCTCGACAATCCAGCCGCGCACAGAGTCGGGCGTGGCTTTGAGGATGTCGAGACCGCCCATGCCTGGGTGTCCATCGCTCGAGAAGTAGAGGTCGCCGTTGGGACGGAACGAGGGGAACATCTCGTCGCCTGGCGTGTTGATGGGACGGCCGAGGTTCTCGACGCCTCCGAAGCCGCTCTGCATGATGCGAACTCTCCAGATGTCCATGCCGCCCAGTCCGCCTGGCATATCGCTGACGAAGTACATCCACTGGCCGTCAGGGCTGACGGCAGGATGGGCGTAACTGGAAAGGGTGTCCTTGCTGATTTCACACTTGGAGGGTTTAGCCCACGTGGCGTCGCTGCGTGCCGACTGCCAGATCTCGGCATAGCGCGGATAGTCGGGGTCGCTGCTGCATCGGGTAAAGTACATAGTCTTGCCGTCGGGAGAAAAGCAGCAGGCACCTTCGTCGTAGTCGCCGTTCACCTCCGACTCGACGACTTCGGGCTGTTTCCACTTGCCACTTTCTTCTCGTTTGGCAAGGAAGAGGTCGGCAAACTTGACTCCTGTAATGCCGCTGACATCGTCGCCGGTGGCATCGTTGCGGGTAGAGGTAATCACGAGTTGGTCGGATTCCATCAGGCTGATGTTCCACTCTCGCTTGCCCAGCACGGCACTTTGCTCGGCTGCCTCCTGTGCTTTCTGGTCGGCATCCTGTAGGGTGGGATTGCCGGCGGCACTGACGGAACCTGGCACGAGCATGGGACAGAAGTCGCTGCGACGTGCATTGAAGATGGCTTCGCGCTTCACCTTGTAAAGGTTCGGACGGGCTTTCCACTGAGGGCCGAGTTCACACGACAGCAATCCGATGTGCGCCAGTTCGTTGGCAGGGTCTTTCTCAAGATAGAGCCTGAAGTTCTGCTCAGCCTGTTTGTAGTTGCCTATTTTCAGTTGCTGCTGTGCCAGATAGAAGACGGCGAGCGAGTCGGGGTATTTGTATCGTACAGCATTCTGCAGGGCTGCCACAGCCTTCTGGGCATTGTTGATGCGGCGATAACAGTCGCCCATCATGAAGGCTCGCTGTCCGCGCTTTTCCTTCTGTTTCGACGGAATGCGCGAGTAGGACTTCTTGAACCAGGCAGCGGCGGTGTAATACTCGCCGATGGAGAGTGCCTGTTCGCCCTTTTTGTAAGCAATACCCTCATTGCTGCACGAAAGCAGAAGCATCGCGCAGCACAACGTGAAGAGGAGTGAAAAATGTGTACGATTCATTATGAATAATAACGCAGAACCGTCTGTTTTATTGTCAAATGGTCAATGGTCAGAAGTTGTACGTCAGGCCGAGGGTGCAGTATTCCTTAAATTGGAAGTAGCCGAGGTTGCGGTCGTAGAAGTCGGGGGAGCGGTTGTCGTCGAAGCGCCAAAGGGTGAAGAGTTCGGCAGTGATGTATCGGGAGAATTTGTACTGGAAACTGTTCTCGAGTTCGGCTTCAGCATACTTGTACGAGGTGAAATAGTAGCAGCGGCACTTCCACAGGAAGTCTTTGACCAGTTTCAATTTGACATTCACTTCGACCTTGGCACCGAAGTCTTGATGGAACGACTCGTCCACCATCTTGTAGGAGCGGTGGATGTTCTCGTCGTCGGAGCGGATGTAGCGGAACTTGTAGGAGAGGGGCAGCAGGGCTACGCTGAGTTCGTTGCCGTTCTTGAGTGCTGGCTTGAAGTCCATACCGAGGGAGGCATAGAAGTCGAGCGGTGCACAGAACTTGGACCACGTCCGCTTGTCGTTCACACGATAGCCAGGCAGAAACTGGGTATTCGCCTCCAGCGAAGCGGCATAGAACCACGACTTCGCCGCTTTCACACCGAGTTTGCTATACAGGTTGAGTTTGTCGTTGTTGGTAATGTAGTTGTGGCACGTGTCGGCCTTGGTAGCGACAAACCCGAGGCGCATGTCCAGGCGGTTTTCCCACGTGATGCGCCGCTGGTCGTCATACTTTGCCTCGAGCAGCACCGACGTCAACAGCGTATAGTTGTTTTCACCACCCTTGTACCAGTTTTCGCTAAAATAGTTTTGTGTGAACTGAAGCGAGAACGTTCCCTTGAACTTCCAGAAGTTCGGACGCTGAATGTGGAGGCCGATGTCCTCCACCGCATCCGTCACATTGTCCAGCGGTGCATCCACGTCGGTGGCTGAAAGCACCTGCTTTACGTCCTCAGCAATGGTCTGCTGCTCTGGAGTACGAACCGTCTCCAAGGCCTCGTCCTGAAACTGGCGGTCGTGATAGCGAACGAGTTCGGGATGGCGCACGTAGAGTTGGACGAGTGCCTTGTTGACTTCGTCGTTGAGGTTTGTCTCATGTTTGAGGGTGAGGCTAAAGGCGTCGTAGATGGCATCGCGGTAGAAGGTGGGTGCGCCTACGAGACGGTAATAGTAGGGCGACGGGGAGACGAAGGCTGTGTCTTGCTGGGCGCACGACTGGCCTGCAAGCATGACGAACAGGATGAGTATGAGCAGTTGTTTCATGGGCGTTTACCTTCTCTTTTTATCTCACGCAAAGGGCGCAGAGTTTTGGAGTTTATATATTTCCCTACCAGTAGTTTGAGGATATGAGAAGCACTTTCAAAAATGGTGAGCCATTTTCTTAGTGCGAGGTCGCGGAGTCTCTGCGGTCTCTGCGTGAGATAAAACGTCGTGGGGCAATCATCAGGCGTTCAGGGCTGCCGCCAGTGCCTTGAGGTCTTCCACGGTCTTGGCCTTGACCGTCGATTCCACCGTGACGATAGGCTCGACCACTGTGATGTTCTTCAGCGTCTCCATCATCTCACGCATCTTTTTCGCAGCCATCGGCGCCCAGGTGCCGTTCTGGACGAACGCCACGCGGCGGTTCTGGTAGTTCTTCGACTGCAAGTGGCGGATGAACTCCTCCATCACAGGCATGACACCTCCGTCGTAGGTAGGAGCCGCCAGCACCAGACGGTCGTAGCGGAAAGCATCCTCCACGGCCTCTGCCATGTCGTCACGGCGCAGGTCGCTCGTCGATACCTTCACGTCGTAGTCGCTCTTGAGGATGCTTGCCAACTTGAGCGCAGCCTCCTCTGTGTTGCCGTGCAGTGAGCAGTAGGCGATGAAGATGCCCTTGTCCTCCGGCTCATACGAACTCCATGTGTGGTAGGTATTGAGGTAGTAGTCGAGGTCGGTGTCGAGCACTGGGCCGTGCAGCGGACAAATCTTGCGGATGTCGAGCCCAGCCAGTTTCTTCAGCACCATCTGAACCTGTGCGCCATACTTGCCGACGATGTTGAAATAGTAGCGGCGAGCCTCACAGGCCCAGCCTTCAGGGTCGTCGTAAGAAAGAGCACCGAACTTGCCAAAAGCGTCGGCAGAGAACAACAGTCCCTCCTTCTCCTCGTACGACATGATGACTTCGGGCCAGTGAACCATCGGAGCCGTGAAGAAGCGCAGGGTGTGTTCGCCCAGCGAGAGTGTGTCGCCATCCTTCACGATTCTCATCTGTTCGGCAGGCAGGCTGACCCCGAAGAAGCGCGTTATCATCTGATATGCCTTCGCAGAGCACACCACCGTAACGTCTGCCCATGTGTCGAGCATCAGTTTCACATTGGCCGAATGGTCGGGCTCCATGTGATGCACGACGAGGTAGTCAGGACGGCGGCCGTCGAGCGCCCGCTTCAAGTTGTCCAACCATTCGTTTGTCTTGCGTGCATCAATCGTGTCGAGCACCGCTATTTTCTCATCCAGAATGATATACGAATTATACGAAATGCCTTCGGGAATGGCATACTGACCCTCGAACAGGTCCAGTTCCGTGTCGTCCGCTCCGATGTACTGAATACCAGGAGCAATGATGTTTTCGTTCATAGCCTTTGATTCTAAGAATTTTTCTGTTGCAAAGTTACGATTTATCTTGGAAATACTCAAATAAATTTGGCATTTCTCTCACTTAATCGTACCTTTGCGGAAGAAACCGTTTTATTTATTGTGTATGATGAGAAAAACTTCTAACATCTGTCTGATGATAGCCGTGATGCTATGCATCGGCCTCTGCGCCCAAGCACAACACTGTGAGAATTGCAAAAAGTCGTATGAACTGCCGAAGGGCAAGGCGATTTACATTCCCGAGGACCTTAAAGGGAACGACTTTACCAACCCCGACTCGAAATGGAGTTACTACCGCATGGCTGCCACGGAGAACGTGGTGGTGTTCTGGGAAAAAGGGTTCGGCGACGACCTCTCAAAGGCTCCCGACCTCGACGGGCACAAGATGACGGTCGATTTGCAGAACCTGCTCGCACGACTGGAGTTCTTCTACCAGACCTACCGCGACGAGTTCAAGTTCACCCTGCCTGGCTCGAAGGTCGACTCGCTGCGCATGATGGTCATGCTCAACTACTCGCTCGAAGGCACGGCCTATGGCGGCGACTATGACAACACCATCGGCGCACTGTGGATTGCCCCTAACCGTGTGCAGGACAAGAAACTCAACTGTATCGCCCACGAAATCGGCCACTCGTTCCAGATTCAGATTGCCTGCGACGGACGTGGACACGGACTCGGTGGCGGCATCTACGAGATGTGCTCGCAGTGGATGCTCTGGCAGGTCAATCCCGAATGGACGACCGACGAGAACTACCACTGGGAGGCTTTCCGCAAGTTGTTCCACTTGAGATTTCTGGCAGGCGAAAACATCTACCACTCACCCTACGTGCTTGAATACTGGTCAACGAAGCATGGCGTGCGTGTCATGGCCGACCTGTTCCGCGAAGGCCGCCGTGGTGAGGATATCGCTCAGGCCTATATGCGTATGTTCTCGCTCGACCTGAACAGCATGGCCGACGAGATGTATGACTGCTACTCACGCCTCGTCACGTTTGATTTTCCGCGTGTGAAGTCCTCGCACAAGAAGTATGCCTGCCAACTCGAGACTCCTATCACCAAGACGGGCAATGTGTGGAAGCCCGAGCAGGACTTTGTGCCACAGACCTATGGCTTCAACGTCATTCCTCTGCCCCTAAAGGCTTCGACCGTCAAGTTCGAAGGTCTGGGCGACAAGGCAAAGGATGCCTACCGATGGGGCGTCGTGCTGGTTGACAACGACATGAACGCCACCTACCTGCCCATGCAGCGCGGTTTCGCTGGTAAAGTTTCCTATAAACCCACAGCAGCGACGCAGAAGGCCTACCTCGTGGTTGTAGGCTGTCCTGCCGACCAGTACGGACGGCTGGCTGGCAATCCCTACGAGCGCCGCGACGAGACTCCCGAACGCATTTATCCGTATCAAATCACCGTAAAATAACCATGAAAAAACTGATTCTCGGCATCTTGTGTGCCATTCTTTTTCAAAGCCAGATCAGGCCCATCGAGCCTAAAACGTATCGCATCACCTCGCCCGACGAGAGTGTAGCGGTGGAGTTGACCGACCGTGGTGCCATCACGTACAGCGTTTTTGCGTACGACACTCCCGTTCTCACCGATTGCCGTCTCGGCTTGGAGGTCGAGGGACGTGGCGACGTACAGTTCAGCGCCATCGGCAGCACCAAGACTGACAAAAAGAAGGAGCACATCACAGCACCCTTCTATCGCCAGGCCGCCTTCGACACGGAATATACGCAACTCACCTTGCGTCTGAAAGAAGGATTCGACATCGAGTTCCGTGCCTACAACGACGGTGTGGCCTACCGCTTTGTCTCGACGGGCATGAAGAACAAGGAATACCGCATCGCCAACGAGACCGTCAAACTGAACTTCGCCGAGCCTGGTGAGTCGTGGCTCGCCTTCTCTACCAACCCCCGCAAGCCCGAAGCAATGGCATTCCAAGCCGTCTATAGTGACAAACCGATTGCCAAGCAACCCACCGACAATATGGCCTTTCTGCCCTGCGTCGTGGCATGTGGTCCACAACTCAACACGGGAGAAGGCATCAAAGTGACGCTGATGGAGAGCGACGTCGAGGCGTACCCTGGCATGTTCGTACAACCCGACGGCAATGGTAATCTGAAGGGATGGTTTGCACGCCGTCCCAAGACTTTCGACACCTATCCGTGGCGTGTGCAGCGTTATGTCAAGGAGACAGAATCGTACATCGCCCGCTGCCGTGGCAACCGCACCTTCCCGTGGCGCATCATCGGCATCACCCACAGAGACACGGACATGCCGACCAGCAATCTCGTCTATGCCCTTGCGTCGCCCAACCGTATCGGTGCAACAGACTGGATTAAGCCTGGACTCGTTTCGTGGGACTGGTGGAACGACTGGGGACTCTCGCACGTACCCTTCAAGGCTGGCATCAACATGGACACCTATAAGTATTATATTGATTTCGCCGCCCAGTACAAGTTGCCATACATCATCCTCGACGAAGGCTGGTACAATCCCAAAAGCGGTGACATGCTGACGACGATTCCCGAAATCGACCTGCCTGCACTCGTGCAATACGGCAAGGACAAAGGGGTGCGCATCATCCTTTGGACCGTCTTCAATGTGCTGGACGACCAACTCGATGCTGCCTGCAAGAAATATGCCAATATGGGCATCGCCGGATTCAAGGTCGATTTCCTCGACCGCAACGACCAAGACGCTGTTGAAATGGCCTACCGCATTGCCGAACGCTGTGCCAAGTCGCACCTCATGCTCGACTACCACGGCATCTATCCGCCCACAGGCATGTGCCGCACCTATCCCAACGTCGTGAACTTCGAGAGCGTGTTCGGCATGGAAGAGACAAAATGGACCAAGCACGACGAACAGGACATGCCGCTCTACGATGTCACCTTCCCCTTCATCCGCCAGCAGGCTGGATACACCGACTTCACCCCTGGAGGAATGCGCAACGCCACCCGCGCCGACTTCCAACCCATCTACAACAACCCGATGACGATGGGTACACGCTGCCACCAACTCGCCATGTACATCGTCTACGACTCGCCGCTCACGATGCTGGCTGACAATCCCACTGCCTACGAGCAGGAACCGCAGTTCACCGACTTCATCACCGCGCTGCCCACCGTCTTCGACGAGACCCGTGTGCTCGACGGCGTGATGGGCAAGTACATCGTCACGGCTCGCCGCAAAGGCAGCAACTGGTATGTGGCAGGACAGACCAACTGGGACGCCCGTGACGTGGAGGTGGAGTTCTCCTTCCTTGACGAGGGAGCGACCTACTCGCTGCGTGAATGCATCGACGGCCCTAATGCCGATAAGAATGCCTGCGACTACCAACTGCTCCGCTCGTCGGCCGTCAACAGCACCCATGGCATCACGGTTCACATGGCCTCCGGCGGCGGCTTTGCTTTCATCCTCACAAGGAACTGATTCTTATACACGCTAAGCACTTGGCGTCATCACGCTAAGCACTTGGCGTCATCACGCTAAGCACTTGGCGTGATTTTTCCAAGCATTTGCAACAATACAAAAAACGTTATTCAAAAACGAAGAAAGATGAGACGATTTGTTATTTCTGCATGGATGCTGTGGACCCTCGGCACATTGCTGACCGTCCAAGCACAGACATTTGAGACCAAAGAAATCAATGCCCAGCGCATTGAAGTCACTTCAGTGTACGACCGACACCCCGATGGGGCAGCATGGGAAATCGTCGCTCCCTACAAGGCTGGCGTCGATAGCGTGATGATGCCCATCCTGGGCGAGACCGACGTGGAGATGTATGCTCACCGCCCCGAAAGCCGCCTTTCAAACTGGGTGTGCGACGTGCTGCGTGAAGAATCGCAGCGCTATGGCAAACGTGCCGACATAGGCCTCTGCAACATCGGCGGCTTGCGTGCCTCCATGCCGAAAGGCATCGTACGAGTAGGCGACATCATGCAGATAGCACCGTTTGAGAACCGTTTCTGTCTGGTAACCATGAAGGGAAGCGACCTCCTCGAACTGTTCCGGCAGATAGCGAAGTCGAAGGGCGAAGGCATCAGTGGGGCGCAACTCAACATCACCCGCGAGGGTGAACTGCTTTCGGCAACCGTAGGCGGCCAGCCTGTCAATCCCAAGAAGAAATACACTATCGCCACCATCGACTATCTGGCTGAAGGCAACGACGGACTCACAGCCCTGCGCAAGACCGTGAAGAAGATGGTGAAGCCCGACCTTGTGCGTGATGTCTATATGGAACATATCCGTCGGGAAGCCTCAGCAGGCCGCACCATCCATGCCGACCTGGAAGGCCGCATCAACATCGAAGGCATGACGCTGGACCAACTGCGTGACACTTACGAGAAACGGCCTGTGCAGAAGAGCCTGCTTGTCCTGCATACCAGCGACACGCACTCGTGCATCATGCCCCTCAGTTCCAACTCTGACAACAAGTTCGTCGCAGACAAGGCGGGCTATCTGCGCCGCTGCGTGCTCATCGATGATTTCCGCGCCAGCGACCCCGACCTGCTACTCATCGACTGCGGCGACTTTTCGCAAGGTTCGGCTTACTACAACCTATACAAGGGCGATGTGGAGGTGAAACTGATGAACCACATGCACTACGATGCTGCGACAATCGGCAACCACGAGTTTGACTTCGGCATCGACAACATGGCACGCCTGTTCCGCATGGCGCAGTTCCCCATCGTCTGCTGTAACTACGACTTCACCGGCACCGTGTTGCAGGACCTCGTCAAGCCCTACGTGATTGTCGAGAAGAAGGGACTTCGCATCGGCCTCATCGGCGTGTGTCCGAAACTTGAAGGACTCGTGTCGGAGAAGAACTGCCCAGGCGTCATCTACCGTGATCCTGTGGAATGTGCACAGCCCATCGCCGAGAAGTTGAAGAACGAAGATCATTGCGACCTCGTCTTCGTGCTCTCTCACCTCGGCTACACTCGTCCGCTCAACGGCGGCATGTACGACCTCGAATTCATCCCTGCCATGCACAACATCGATGCCGTTTTCGGAGGTCACAGCCACACCTACTTCAAGGAACCCAAATACTTCGAGAATGCCGACGGCAAAAAGATTCCACTCAACCACATGGGCAAGAACGCCCAATTCGTCGGCGTGATGAACTTTGAACTGGAGGAAAAGTAATACTGAAAGTCAAAACATTTGATTGACAGATGCGTTATTTCATATATTTGAGTTACGACGGAGCCCGCTATCACGGTTGGCAACGTCAGCCCAACGGCATCAGCGTGCAGGAAGTGCTCGAACATGCCCTCAGTACCCTACTCCGTCAACCCATCGAGGTTGTCGGAGCAGGCCGTACCGACGCTGGAGTCAACGCCAGCATGATGGTGGCGCACTTTGATGGTGCTGTCCTCTCCCAATCGGGAGAGTTAGAGGGGGCTTTGTCTCATTTTCTTCCTCCCGACATCGCCGTCCAGCGCATCGTCCCCGTCAAACCAGACGCTCATGCCCGCTTCTCCGCCACATCGCGCACCTACCATTATTATATCACACGCGAAAAGTCACCCTTCCTGCGCCATTATGCCTGGCACTTCCATCAGCCGCTCGACCTCGACCTTATGAACGAAGCCTGCCAACGTCTCTTCGACTACACCGACTTCACCTCCTTCTCAAAACTCCATACTGACGTCAAGACCAACAACTGCCGCATCATGGAGGCAAAGTGGAGACCCACCCCCTTTCCCCTTCCAAGGGAGGGGCGTCTCATGTGCCAGCCGGATGGTGTGACTACTCCCCTCCCGTGGGAGGGGCTTGGGGGAGGGTCTGTATGTTTTACCATCACGGCCGACCGTTTCCTTCGCAACATGGTTCGTGCCATCGTCGGTACAATGGTTGATGTGGGCCGTCACAAAATCACCATTCAAGACTTCTGCGACATCATCGAGCGCAAAGACCGCTGTGCCGCTGGCCAGAGCGTTCCCGGCCACGCCCTCTTCCTCGCCGACATCACTTATCCAGACGAAATTTATATCTATTATGGTTTATAAATATATTCCACAAATACAATTTGTTTATGAATACCAATAAAGCATATATGAAGAAAGAAAAGAGAATAAATATTGTCAAAAAAACAGGTGCTTGCTGTTCTTATTTTATAGATACAAATGGACTATTACGAGGAGAATGGGGTGGATATGAAGAAAACTTCTTGTTAGGAAAAAACCAAGAACACATTCATAGAATTTACTATTCAATATACAACACGTATATTCCTATAAACGAATATGGTTACTTCTACAACAAATTTGATTGTAGAGTATATGATGGAATATATGAAATTACAAATGGTTTTTATATTTGTGAAAAAAATAGTCTATTTGGTATTATAGATGAAAATGAAAATGTATTAATCCCTACTGTTTGTAGAATTATTACTACGTATCTACATGAAGACAGGTTCATTATCGCCAAAATTTCTAGAGGAAAATTTCTTTACAATACTAGATTGATGAAAAGATCTAAAATATATGATGATATTTTTGTTATTACTGAATCAATGCATCGTAATAGCATTTTCTTCCAGAATAATAATAAATATGGGATTCTTAATAGTGATTGTAGTGTTTTATTACCCGCAAAATATGATTATTCTAAGTACAGTTCTAAATTATATTACACGCATCAAGGATTAAAATTTAGTATCTTCGTAAAGAATGGACTTTTATATGGACATCTACCTATTTCAAGTTATGATATATGTTTTCGTGTTGGTAACAACACTCATCATTATTACATTACACAAAATGATGGGAAATATGGCCTTCTTTCAAAAAATAGAAGGATTATTTCTAAGCCTTTTTTTGATGATATTGTTTTATTTAGGCCTAACAATATCTGTGGAGGATATCGTCTTATTAGTTTTTTTGATATAAAGAGAAAAATCAATGTATCAATCATATTTGTTATTGCAAGAAAAAACGATAAGTATTGGCTATATAATGGTCTTGATGGAACATGCTTTTTAGAAAACTGCGACAATATTTACTATAATGACTCAAAGTATAATTATGACCTATTTGTCGAATTTGAAAAAAAAGGCAAACATGGATTCGTAATGAGTGGAGGCGTTATTCTAAATGAAGAAGACTACGAAAGAATAGTTTTTTCAAAAGATGTTATATATGTAAAAAAGAATGGAAAAACAGGTCTATTACGAAATGATGGATTTGAATGGTTGCCCTGCATATATGATTCCATACACTATGTTGATGAAGGAATATATAGAGTCTCCAAAAATAATAAAGAAGAAAACATAACTTTATATAAAACCAATAATAATTATTGTCATCCCCAATGGGAGTCACAACATTATTATAATTATTCGGGCTCATATGCCCAAGAGGAGCAAGGTTATTCAGATGAAGAAATAGATACTTTATTTGATGGTAATGTGGATGCCTCTTGGAATATTGATTAGCCGTCTTTTAAACCCTTTATAATCACTCCCATGTGGCTCGCCCTTGCCTTTCTCTCAGCCCTACTGCTCGGCTTCTACGACGTATTTAAGAAGAAGTCGTTGAGTGGGAACGCGGTGATACCGGTGCTGACGCTGAATGTGCTGTTTTCATCGCTGCTATTCCTCCCCTTCATCGTGCTTTCGGCACAGGGAGTCATCAAGGAGGACGCTTTGCTGCACGTGCCTGTGTATGGATGGGAACAGCACAAATACATCGTCGGAAAAAGCCTGATTGTGCTGTCGTCATGGCTCTTTGGCTACTGGGGCATCAAGAACCTGCCACTCACTATCGTCGGACCTATCAATGCGACACGACCCGTCATGGTGCTCATCGGTGCATTGACACTCTTTGGCGAAAGCCTGACACTGTTTCAGTGGCTGGGCGTCATCACCGCGATGATAGGTCTCTGGCTGCTTTCACGCAGTGGAAAGAAAGAAGGCATCGACTTCAAGCACAACAAATGGATTGTGTTTGTGCTGCTCTCGAACATCCTCGGGGCACTATCTGGATTGTACGACAAGTATCTGATGGCACCGCCAGCGAACGGTGGCATCGGACTCGACAAGATGGCGGTGCAGTCGTGGTTCAATATCTATCAACTGGGGATGATGAGCATTGCCTTACTTCTTCTTTGGTGGCCGCAACACAAACGTAGCACGCCCTTTCACTGGTCGTGGTTCATTCCCCTCATCTCCCTGTTTCTTTCGGCTGCCGACTTTTGTTATTTTTATTCGCTGAGCCTCGACGGAGCGATGATTAGCATTGTGTCTATGATTCGACGGGGCAGTGTGGTCGTCTCCTTCCTGTTCGGCGCACTGGCTTTCCACGAAAAGAACTTGAAAGCCAAAGTCATCGACCTTCTGCTTGTCCTGCTGTCGATGGTATTTTTGTTCATTGGAAGCCGATAAACAACCTAAACATTCAACATATACCCAATAATCTGTGAGAAAAGTACATTTTTCTCACATTTTTTTTGCACACTCACCATATTTCTCTATCTTTGTGACTAATCATCAACTCATTCAACTAAATACCCACCAACGAACCCCATGAAAACCATTTTCAAACCTTGTGCAAATCATAACCGAGGCACACAGTACATTGCCATTGCCTGCCTGGCAGTCCTTGCTTATGCCCTCACAGCATGCAGCGACAAAAGTGACTCAGCAACCCCCAACACTCCTGTTAGCCCCATTGTTCCTGCTGATGAGTACCAGACCGTACCAACCAGTGGCGGCACGGTCGTGAAAGACGACCTCTCCATCATCTTCCCGCCAGGAACATTCTCGCAGGATGAGCAAGTAGGTCTAAGTGAGGTAAATGCCAGCGAAGTGTCGCAGGCACCAGCCCGCTCGAAGTTCTATCGGCTCTACCTACCAGCCGGGGGTACATCGAAAGATATTACCCTGAGCCTCCGCTGCGAAGGCGTGCCAGACGATGCCATCATGGTCGTCCGTGCAAAGGGGCTGAACAAGCATACCGGTGAGATACAGGAACAAACCATTCTGCTCGAAAGTACAGCCACTGATGGTGCACGCACTGCCACCATCAGCAATTTAGATGCCACAGAGGGCGAACAAATTGTGTTTGTCGTCGGACTTATCGAAAATCCCAACTCAGCCTCCAGTTCGGCACCCATACGCCGCAAGGAGAAAGAAAAGACGGACTATTCTTTCAGCGTTTCGTACAATTTAGGTTGGAACGCTAAGAGTGGTGACTGGTGGTATAGTTTCCTCGGCACCTATTACGCCAAAAAGAATGAGATGATCAAGTTTGTCGAAGATAACCTCCCCAACGTCTTTGAGACGCTGAAAGCCAACGGTTTCGATATGATCCCTGGCACGCTCCATTACTACATCACAACCGAAGATGGATACGGAGCCTATACCAACAGTATGTTTAAAAGCAGTTGGGGATGCCTAAACATCAGTGTCGGCGAATTGTACAATGCCGTCACCGGTGGTGACCCAACAGCCATGAAAGCCACACTGATGCACGAAACCTTGCACGCCATCTATGACCAGGTGTACGACCAGCGACCGGCTCCCATCAAGGTTGCCGAAGGCATTATGGGCGACGACTGGCAGATTCTAGACGAGGCCATGGGGTGCTGGGTAGAGAAACTGAGTGTTCAAGGCACAATCAACGCAGAAGTTACAGTGGCCAATGGCGGTCAATTCTTGAAATCCTACTTTCCTCTCGAACGCAATATGACATTCTACCGCAACCAAGGCTACGGCATGGCTTTGTTCCTTGAATATCTGGCATCGAAGACCAGTAACAAGGACATGCACAAGTTGTTTGACTATCGCCGCAGTCAGGGACTGCTTCCGTATTCTGCTCTGGATGCTGTATATAGCTACTGCACCAACCAACACATCAACGTCAAGACTATGACCGACTACATGGACTTCTTGAAATATGCACTCGAAGGCAGAATTGTCTTTAACTTCAACTTCACGAATGTAGATTTTTGCTTCGACCACATTAAGGGGAGAAAAAACGACCTCACCCCCGTGTTCTTTAAAGATCCCGTCTATGCCTATGGTGCCACCATCAAATACATCAATTTACAAACCGATAAGTCCCTTGTCAAAGAAGGACTGGAGAAAAACGACATGAAGATACAACAGAGTGTTGAGGGGCTGACCACGTATGTCTATGGAATCGAAAACATTTCTGAGCAGCCAATTTTACAACTCGTGGGCACCGCCACCTCGGAAACGGACTGCTATGTGTCTGGTGCAGACCTGCTAAGCAAGTACAATGGCCGTGTCGTTCTCATGACCGTCAACCCCGCTTCGACCTATACCGTGTCAGGAACCGTAGGCTCTTCGGGAGCAGCTCAAGACCTCTATGTCACCTTCACGGAAAACACTCCAGAGGTGCACTCCATCATCCTTATGGGTACGATTTGGGGCACTTCCCCCGCTGTGAACGGGGGCGAACCGCAACCAATCGACCTCGGCGCCATCATCAATTTAGCGAAGGAGAACAACTCCATCACCACCAACGTTATCAACGAAGGAAGAGACTTGGATGTCGTCGCAAGCTGCTATGAAACCAATAGTGAGTACTTTCTTGAGTTTGTCATCGAGAACTACCAGATGATGGGCGACAACAAAGCCACGCTGAAGAACATCGACTACCAGAGCACCCACACAACTGGATATGAGGGAAGCCCATCCCGTACTAAAACAGAATACTACTTAAAGGTGGATAAATTGCCCATGAAAGCAGGAGAAAAGAACACATGGTACGCCAGAGGTTCCTCGCTGGGCGTCACCAACTTCTACCACAAGTTCACTTATAGCATCGACGGATACGACACTGTCACCGACTACCAGTACACCAGTAATTCCGCCAACGAACTGACCATCCTCATCAATTCCTTAGGATATTGATCAGGAACGAAGCCTACCAACTCAAGTCCCCCTCTGACTTCGCTGTAGAGTCAGAGGGGGACTTTTCCTTTCACCTTTCTCGTCTTCGGGGGACGGGGAAGGTCACTTAAAGAACCTGTTGAAGAGTCCCTGGAAGCCGGCGCCGTGACGTGCTTCGTCCTTTGCCATTTCGTGAACTGTGTCGTGGATAGCGTCGAGGTTCAGGGCCTTGGCCTTCTTCGCAATCTCCATCTTGCCAGCACAAGCACCCTCTTCAGCCATCATGCGCTTGTAGAGGTTGGTCTTGGTGTCCCAAACCACTTCGCCGAGCAGTTCGGCAAAGCGAGAAGCGTGGTCAGCCTCCTCGAAAGCATAGCGCTTGAAGGCCTCAGCCACTTCGGGATAACCTTCGCGGTCGGCCTGACGGCTCATTGCGAGGTACATGCCCACCTCGGTGCATTCGCCGGCGAAGTGGTCTTTCAGACCTTGCAGGATGAAGCGGCCATCCTCCGTGTCAGGAATGTCCTTAGCCACACCCAGCACATGTTCGGTCACGAACTGCAGGCCTTCAGCCTTTTCTTCCATCAGTTTGAACTTCGAGCCAGGTACCTTGCACTGAGGGCAGCGTTCGGGTGGCTCTGGTCCCTCATGCACGTATCCGCACACGGGGCAAACCCATTTCTTTGTCTCCATAATTTGATTTCTCCTTTCTTTTAGGTGAATAATTCGTTCTTGTCGTATTGACTTTGCGAAGATACGACTAATCATTCAAAATTAAAAAAGAAACATCCGATTTTTTACAAAAAAGCGCAAAATAATCTTTTTTTCATCTCTGAAACAGACGATTCACAGAATAATCGGGAAATGTGAGGCTCGTAGCACTCTCAGCGATGTAGTGAAAAGCAAGGGTATGATGCGTCGTTACAGTTTCATCACGCGCTTCATCTCCAAATTTTCGTAACCTTCAGGACAGTGGGTTGAGAGATAGACTGTGGGATGTTCCTGGATGAACTCGCGAACTCGGTCGAGCGTCTCGCGTGCTGCCTTGATGTCTTCGAAGACGATGCTGAGTTTGTTGGCTTTCAGGGCAGCATCGCAGTAAGTCACATCGCCGTGGAACAGGTAGAAGAGTCCGTCGCTCTCGGCAATGACGATGCTATTGCCGTTGGTATGTCCCTTGGCTTGAATGAAGTAGATGCCATCGGCTACCTTTACCGACTTAGGAAAATTCTTGTAGGCTCCGTCTTCATAGTTGGTGCGGACGATGTTCTCTCCCTCCAACTTCATGGCATCGGCATCCTCTGGCGAGATATAGACCTTGGCATTGGGGAAATACTCCAAGGCTGCCGTGTGGTCAGGATGCTTGTGGGTAACGAGAATCTTTGTCACCTGCTCTGGCTTGTAGCCCAGCGCTGCAAAGGCGTCCATGTAATCAGCGACCTTCTCACCCATATAGAGCGGTGCTCCGAGTTTCTTGGCAGGTGCCTCCATACCAGTTTTGAAGCCTGTATCGACGAGAATAACTTCGTCACCGGTGTCAATGAGGAAGTTCTGCAGCGAACTGCGATAGATGATTTGCTCATCAAGACCTTCTTTGCTTTCGCCACCGAAGGCGAACGGCTGGTTCATAAAACCGCCGTCGAACATTCTGATTGCTTTGATTTCCACAAGTGCATGTTTTTAGAGGGTTGACTGGATGAACTGTCGGAAGTTGTTGAGGTCGGTCTGATTGGGGTGTCCCATGTGGACAGGGCCCATCGAGCCTTTGCACGTAAACTCTTTCTCCGAAACAGTGATGCCACGTGCCTGAAGCAGTTGACGCAACTGTGGGACTGGCGAAGGGATGATGGCTGACGAGCCGAAGCAGACGACCGTCTTGACTTGCTCACACTTGAGCGTGTTGATGAAGTTCGCTACGGCACCGTTTACTTTCCCTAAGAACACTCCTGCTCCGAGGTAGAGGGTATCGACAGGCTCTTTCAGGGCAACGTCAACAGTTTCGGGCTGTACACCGGTCAGTTCTTGGATGATGCCGACCATCTTCTTCGTGTGGCCGAACTTGCTGTAATAACGAATGGCAATACTCATAATTATGTTTGTTTTTGTGTTATACAATCATTTTCTCTATCTCATCCCGATGCTCGAAGAGGGTGCAGCCACCGGTATGTTCCCAGCCAAGTGCCTTGGCTGCACGAATCTTGCGGAATAGGGGCGACTGGAGTGCCTGGCGTACGCCCATCGTAGCGACATTGCTGTCGCTGAAGGGTGAGAACGGACAGGGCTCGGCCGAACCGTCGGGACCGATGTGGAAGAAGCCACGTCCCGAGGCAAGACATCCGCCAAGGGCTTTCTCGTCACCAGGGAATGAGAGGAAGATGATGTCGGCATAGTCGCTGCGACGTTCTGCCATGAGACTCTCCATCTCGGCCACGTGGTCGTCGGAGAATGCCATGTGCTCCGTCCCTTCCTCCGTCGGTACATATTCTACATAGAAGACTATTTTGCAGCCGTAACAGCGGAGTGTATCGATGAACGCTGTCGAGGTGACATAGCGGTAGTTCTCTGTCGTAACGGTGATGCTGGTACCAAAGAACAGGTCGTCCTCCTTCAACATTTGCATCGACTGCATGGCACGTCTGAACACGCCTTGTCCACGGCGTTCATCCGTCCCCGTCGCCGTTCCTTCAATGCTGATGATGGGCACCATGTTGAGGTGTTGGCGGAAAAACTTCATGTAAGAGGGGCCGATGAGCGTACCGTTGGTGAAGATGGGGAAAATCATGTCTTTCACCTCGGCAATGTGTTCGAGGATGTCTTTCCGCATAAGGGGTTCACCCCCAGCGATAAGGGAGAAGTTGATGCCGATGTCGGCGGCTTCGGTGAAGATGGCCTTCCATTGCTCTCCTGTCAGCGTGTCCTTCGCTGCTGCATCGTTATCCTCGGCAATGCCGTTGGCACGTGCATAGCATCCCTTACAGTGAAGGTTACAAACCGTGGAGACGCTGCTGATGAGGAATGGAGGCACTTCCAGCCCTTCTTCGTCATGCATCTTGCGGCGCCGTTTCTCCGACTGCTGAAAGAGAGTCTGCATCCGGTAGGCAAACTTTGCCTCGCGGGGATTGGAGAGTACATTCTTATAAGCCTTCGCCATGATTCGGCGAATGCTTTCGCTCATATAGACACCCAAGTCGAGTGTTTCGTTTTCTGTCATGTTTTATTGTTTGTTATCCTAATACAACGTCGAGCACCATCATCAGCACAAACCCTATGGCAAATCCGATAGTGCCGAGGTTACTGTGTAATCCCTGCGAAGTTTCAGGAATCAGTTCTTCGATGACTACGTAGAACATCGCTCCGGCAGCGAAGGCCAGCATATAGGGCAGTAGTGGGGTGAGCAGCGAGGCCAGCAGAATGACAGCCAGTGCGCCAACAGGCTCCACGGCACCACTTAGGCTGCCGAGCATGAACGAATGCCAGCGTGAGTTACCCTCAGCACGCAAAGGCATGGAGATAATGGCTCCTTCGGGAATGTTCTGGATGGCTATGCCCAACGATACGGCTACGGCAGATGCAAGCGTGATGCTTCCGATTCCCTGATCGGCTCCGGCAAACACGACACCCACCGCCATACCCTCTGGCAGATTGTGTATGGTGACAGCCAAGGCAAGCATGGCTGTGCGCGACAGTCGTGAACGTGGCCCTTCGGGGCTACTATTGCCAAGGTGGAGGTGGGGTATGAGTTCATCAATGAGAAACAGAAAGCCCATGCCGAGCAAAAAGCCGACGGCAGCGGGCACGACCGCCCACACGCCTTTCGCTTCCTCCAACTCCATCGCAGGAATGAGCAGCGACCAGACGGATGCTGCTACCATCACACCAGAGGCAAAGCCGAGTAAAACCTTTTGAAGCCGAGGCGGCATTTCACCCTTCATAAAGAAGACGAATGCCGCCCCGAGCATGGTTCCCAATAGTGGGATGAGCAGGCCTATGACTAATGTCATGGGCATCACTGGGCAGGTGCCCACTTACAGCGTACGGGTGACACGATGGCACCCTCTTTTTTCAATTCAGCAAAAGCCTTATCGACGTCTTTGCGGTCGGCACCCAGTGCCTTTGAGACGTCGCCCGCCGATACGGGTTTGCCTGCATCGCGCATGGCCTGTAATACTTTTTCTTTCATGAAATCAACGTGTTTTAGAATTTGATTTAGAATCTAATGGTTTCAACAAGTTCCATCATTTTGAAGAAATCGGCCTTGGCATCCTTGAGATAGTACATCACACCGTTTTCGCCACATTCGCCCAGTGCTGGCTTCAGTACAGGCATTTTATCAACGAGTGCCTTGCCCACTTCGGGACGGTTGTCCTCGACGAGCGTACATTCGATGCGCAGGGTCTGGCCCTTGAAGGCGCAGATTTCAGCCTTGGGATTGGCAGCAATCTGACGGGTAGCATTGGTCTGACCGAATGCCATGATGTAGATTTTGTCCTCGAAGAACAGCATGGCGCCGTAAGGACGTACGCGGGGCTGGTCGCCTTCAACGGTTGCCAGATAGAACGTCTTGGCATCTTCTAAGAAGTCATAAACTTTCTTTACACCTTCCATTGTGTTGTTTTTTTAGTGTTGTGAAACAAAAAGCCCACACCGCTTAGGCGTAGGCTTCGGTTATGCATTAAAGTTGACGGATGAGCCAGTTCTGTGCGCCGATGCACTTGATCATCTCCAGTGCACCCTGACTCCAGTACAGGTCTTCCTCCTCGTCCTTCAGGTAGTCCTTCATCAGGTCATAGGTCGTGGGGTCGTCTTTGACAGTTTCCATGCACTTCATGAGCAGTTCCACACCTGGCTCCTGAATGGCAAGGTCGGCCTTGACATACTCCACGGGGTCGGTGATGAGGGCGCGTCCCTCGCGGGTCTCCACCTTCAGGTCACCGCCAAGGTCGAGGATACGGTCCGTGAATTTCTCCACCCATCCCATTTCTTCTGAATAGTGTTCGATGTACTTGTCGCCCAACTTCTGGAAGCCTTGCGATTTGAAGATTTGTCCTTGCAGTTTGTGAACAAAGGCACCATCAGAGAGGTGTGTCACGAAGAACTGCAATGCGTCAATAGACTTTTGTTTGTCCATAGCATCAAGTGTTTTTAAGTGAATAAAACGTTATACCAATTACTTTTTGCAAAGATACGAAAAAACGTGGAAATCAAAAAAGATTCAGTCTTTTTCTTACGCTCATGGCGTTATTTATTTCTGGAGGTCTCTGCAGTCTGGGCCTTCCACCTTTCATAGGTGTGTATGAGGTGTTGTGGAAAGGGACGAATCCAAGCATAGCCGTTGCGACGTTCATAGCCGATGTCTGAGAGATGAGGATGCGGAATGCCGTCACGGTCGCAGTAGTAAGGTTGCTCCGTCGCAAGGTCGTAGTAGCGTGCCAGCAGCGGCGGTGCATCAGCCGATGGGACCAATCGCTGGTCGGGCTGTCCGTCGGCATTGGTAAAGTGTTCCAGCACAAAGCCTTCGATGCGGTGGGCCCACAGCCATGCCATGCCTGCCTCGACGGCTTGACACACATCGACCGAAGGCGATTCGATGTCCATGAGAAAAAGCAGAATGTTGGGAGTTTCACCGTTGCCGCTAAACGAGGGCAGTTCGTAACTGCGGGCACCAACGGGCTGCAGGGTCTCGAAGTGATGCTGCTGGCACCACACCGTGAGCCTTCCGTCCTTGCGAATCTGACAATTCAGCAAGCACTGAATGCCGCGCTGCAGCGCATCCTTCGCAGCGGTCAGGAGCAGGTCTGTCAACGGCACAGCATCGTAGGGCGCCCGCTGCTGCGACACATCGCGCAGCAATCGCAACACTCCGACCATCGCATCGTCGTTCAGCGTGATGTGACGCGAATAGGGTGCAGCACCTTCGTAGGGGAAAAACTGCGGAAATCCGCCATTCGGATACTGCATACGCAGCAGATACGAAAGACCGGCGCAGAACGACGATGCATACGTCTCCCGCCGTTGCTCGGTCAAGGTTGGCTGGACAGAAAGGACACGTGCCAGATAACGCATTTCGGTGTATGTCGCTCCATTGTCAATCGTAGCACCAACACCTGTCCGCTGCGCTTTCTCCCAGTCTTGCCTGTTCACGCCTTGCGTCCAGTCCTGATTCTTGAGCCAGCCGCCGTTGGGTAATTGATACTTGACGATGCTGTCGGCAATGGCAAGTGCTTCGGCCGAGCACAGAAAGTCGGGCGTCGTGAGGCGCGACGCCATTTGCCACGCGGGCGGCTGTGCTACGGTTGTGACCGACAAGCACACCAGCAGCGTCAGCAGACTACTGCGCCTTGCGTGCATGAATGAAGGCATTGACCTGGTCGCAGATTTGACGCATACCCTTGATGCTCGGGTGTCCACCCTGCTTGTCGATGTTGCGCAGTTCGATGAGTGGCACGCCATAGTGCTGGCAGATGATGCGCATCGCTCCGTTGATGTCGTCGCTCAGTTCGTTGTTGAGCAGCACGTAGATTTCCGTGTTGGGGTAGCGCAGCGTACAGTACCAAAGCAATTTGGCAAGAGCGGGACGGAAGGTGAAGAGTTCGGCCTGCGTCCATCCGCTGTACTTGAACTCGCCCATCGGCACACCGGCCCAGGAGTCGTTCGTCCCTCCGAAAATGAACAGGATGTCGGGACAGCCCACATTGTCCATGCGGGTGAGATAACTGCGTGGCGTGTAGTCGGCACCGTCGTAGCCTCGGTTGCAAATTGTTGCACCCGAGAAAGAGTTGTTGCGGTCGAGCAGGTAACCGTTTTCCTTAATGAAGAGGTGCCACCACGTCTGATCGACGCTGACGACATCATTGCGCGGATCGACCATCCGATACCACAGACGGTTGGAGTCGGGCTGCACAAAATTCTCATACGTGGAGTAGGAGTCACCCAGAATGCTGACCCGCTTGCGAGCCTGCGCACTCATTGTCACCACTGCACAAAGCAGTGTCAAAAGCAGAATAGTTCGTTTCATCATCATACTTTATTTAACGTTTAACAAATTTTACAAAAACACTGGTTATCAATGGAATAAAATATACGATAAAGAACAGCAGTAAGTCTGCGGCAGTGGTCAGTGGTGCGGATTCCGGCACGCCATCCGTGAGCAACTGCCCCAACGTCGGGAGCGGCACGCCGAGCGCGTAATGGAGACATGCCACGAACTGCGCCGCAAAGAATATGGTGATGAAGTATTCGGCAAGGGCAACGGGTACATACACCATCGCCTGCGCCACTTCGACGAGGGTCAGGAAGCGTCCTGACGTATAGCCGTAGATGACCGACAGCAGCGTCACCACAATCAGACTCAGTGAATAGAATCCATAGTAGAGCGGCGACTGTGAGAAACGTCCAAAGGCACTAAGCAGGGGCGACGTAGGCATCAGCACGAAATACAACGTACAGAGCACCAAGAAAACGAAGCAGACGGCCGTGACCTGCAAAGCACGCATCTTCTTGAGCGACCGCTGGCTGCGACGCCAGAAGCACGGCGTGAACACCTGCAGCAAACCGCTCTCGCTGAGAACACTCAGTGAGCAAAGCCCCATGACAATCTCCACCCACGGCGACTGCCTCACGTTGTCAATCACATGTGTCAGCATCCAGCGAAGCCCTTCGGCATCGAGCAGGCTGTGCAGTCCCCAGTCATAGACACTGCCGAGCCACGACAGGATGGCAGTGAGCACAATGAGCAGCAAAAGGATGAGCGGTGTGTGTCGCATAACGGTTCTGTAGCCTTGAATTTGAAACATAGTGTAAATCTCTTTCCAAATACTTGGAAAAATTACGCCAAGTGCTTAGCGTGACGACGCCAAGTGCTTGGAAGAATCACGCCAAGTGCTTGGAGGGGGACGCAGAGTGCAGACGGGCGACTACTCTTCATCGGCCTGCAGGTGGTCGATGTCGAGGATGCGCAACTCGAAGGCGCGGGTGACCAGGCGCGTGGCGTTGATACCCGTGCGCTCGGTGCCGCCGAACAGGCGTGCCACAAGGTCGTTCTGACGCTTTTCAAGCGACTTCACGCCGAAGGGCATCCCCTTGAGTTGGGCAATCATGTCTTTGGTGTAGCCGAGTGCCAGATGGCGCAGGAAACGCTCGTCGTACTCGTCGATGTCGTAATCGACGCGGGCCTGCTGGCGAAGGCTTTCGCTCAGTACCGAACGGCGGAAACGTTGCAGGATTTTCTCCAGGATGGGCTGGTTGAACACCATGCGCTTACCCTCCATGACCGCACGCACGTCGCCTTGTGTGAGCAGTTCGCCTGTCTTGAGGATGATGCCGTCGGCACCCGCGTCGAGCACATCGACCCACAGGCGCTCGTTGAGTATCTCACCCGTAAAAATGAGCACGCGCACACCTTCATACTGTTTGCGGATGCGGCGGCAGATCTCTACACCGATAGTAGTCGAGCCACCCAGTCCGAGGTCGAGCAGTACGAGGTCGGGCACCTGCTGCTTCATCAGCGTCCAGAACTCCGTTTCGTTCTGTGCCGTACCGATGATTTCGGCTTGCGGGATTTCGTTACGGAAAATTTCTTCCGTACCCTTGAGTTCGAGTTTTACATCCTCGACGATGATGACTTTGAAGTTGTCCATATTGTAGAATTGAATTTGATGACTTATTGAGGTGAAAGAGGCTGACGGACGGATGGCAGGGTGAAGAGGATGCACAGCCCCGAAGCATCGTCGGAGTTGGCAGGCCGAGCCTCAATGCGACAGCCTCGGCGAACATAGTCGTCGTGCAGCCGTACTATCTGCTTGGCAATGAGCATCTGAGCACCGTGCAACGTGTCGGTATCTGCATCATAGCGAAGTGTCTCAGGGTAGAACATCGCATGGAGTTCGTCGGTGGAGAAACCGCGCCCGTTCATAGAAAGTTGGAATTGAACAAAGCCGCCCAACACACTGGTACTCATTACAATGTCAGCATCCTTACTCATCTGCAGGAACGCTCCGATAAGATTGTCAAGGAGGTAGCGTACCAGCACTTCGTCACCCAACACATCGCACGTTGGCTGGTCGTCTGACACACTGACCTTGCGTTTGCGGACAAAGTTCACCAGACGGGCGACGGGAATGCGCTGACGACGGAAATTCACATCCTCCATCTGACGTGCGGCATTGGCACTGAGCAGCGTAAAGACCTCCTTGTAGTAAGTCGCCAGTTCGTCGAGCGTGGCAAGGCTCTCCTGCTCGTCGGCCACGTCGCCCTTCTGCAACTGGCAGACGATTTGGTGGATGCGGCTGGGATAGTACATCGTCTCGTGCTTGATGGTCGAGAGATTGTTATCCATCACCATGTTCTGCACATGCACATGGTTGGCCTCGGTCTCGGCACGCCGACGCTCGTCGGCAGCCAGTTCAATCTCTGTACGCAAACGTTCAGTACGCACGAGTGAGTAATAGATATTGATGGCGGTGTGGCGAGCAAGCAGGTCAAACAACTGCTCGTCGCCCTTATGCATCTGCGGGTTATGCAGGAGCAGCGCTATCACACCGATGACACGGTCGTCAATCAGCAGCGGATAGAGGCGGATATGACCGTCGTCGTAAGTGGCGGTAGCGGTGTGCTCCTCGGGATGTTGCAGCAACTGATGCAGAAAATCGCGCTGTGGGCATCGGCGTGAGAAATAGATGGGGCCGTCGCACAGTGCCAACGCCACTCCATCGGTGCGGCGAATCTCATTCACACCTTCATCAATGATGTCGGCCAACTGCCGCTCGTCATCCGTTTCGAAGAGACGGCGGTTGAGTGCCAGAACCTGTCGCAGATTGAAGGTGGGCAGAATGTTGTTGCGATAGTAGGTGAGATAGTAGGCAAAGAGCAAAGCCAACAACACCAGCACGCCTATGATAAGGAGCGTCTGGCGGTTAGTATTCGTCGCCTTGATGTCGTTGCAGAACTGCTCCAGCGTCGTGTCTTGCGCCATCAGTTTGTACAGCCGCGTATAGACCTCGTTGTTGTAGTAGTACACATCCCATTTATTCAGGGCCAAAGCAGCCACAGCCGCCTCATTGCGCAAGTCGAGAATGATGTGGTAGTCGGTGCGGAAGCCTTCGTTCCAAAGATCAATCTCAGGGATGGTGGAAGCCGTTTCCAGACGCATGAGGCGGTCGCCATCGGGCTGTTGGCTAAGGTAGAAATCGTTGAGACGCGCACAGGCTGAATCGGCAAACTGGAGCGCATCGGCATAGCGTCCATCGATGTTGGCGAAGTACGCACTGTCGGCGTAAGCGGAAGCCTGCTCCAGCAAGGGGTCGTTGGGCAAGTCCTTTGCTTGCAAGTGCAGGGAATCGGTCGCAAACAAATGCTCTGCCTTCATTTCAGCCGTACAGAGCACAAACAGGCACAGCACAACGCCCAGCACACGCAACACTCCTTTCGGCAAGCGGAAGAAGAAGCGGCTGCCCTTGCCCAGCGCACTTTCGACGCTGAACAGGCACACCCCGAACGCTGCCCCACTCTTGCGGTACTTGTCAATGATGCCCTTGCAGTTCATCAGGCCGAAGCCATGCCCTTTGTTCGTGAGCAAGTCGTCGTCAGACGTAGCCGCACCGATGCGGCTTGAATCATAGACCTTCTCACTGAGGATAGTGCTGACATCTTCCTGTGAAAGTCCACGACCTGTGTCACGGATGCTCAGTTCGACATAGTCGGCAGCGTCCTCGACAGCCACCTCTACTGCCCCACCCTGCGGTGTGTACTTCCTCGCATTTTCCAGCAGGGTGTTGAGCATGAAGAGCGTGAGTGCGCGGTCAGCCTTGACAATGGCCTCCGTCGGCCGAATCGTGAGGCTGATGCCTTTGCTCTTGAATGCGTTCGTGTTCTTGCCGAGGATGTCCAGCAATGGTTGTACTGCGAAGTTCTCGATGTGCAGCGCCACCTGTCCCTGACGCACTTTCACCCAATGCGAGAGGATTTCGTTGTAGAGGTTGATGCGTTCAATCAGTTCGCCGAGATACGTGAGGCGTGTCGCTGTCACGCCGCCAATCTTCATCTTGCGGATTTCGTTCAAAGCACGGTCGAGGAACGGAGTCATCGCACCCACAAGGGAGAGGCACGTCAGGCGGTCGGCATACTGGCACTTCTGGTCGGCCAGTCGTTGTTCGTTGCTATATCGGCCAGCCTCTACCTCCTCTTGTTCTTCGGCAAGCGTTGAAAAATGCTCGTCGCTGCGTTCGCGCCACTGCTCCATCTCGTGCTCCACGACCGCCTGTTCGCGGAAGTAGTTCGCTGCATAGTTGGCACGGAGGCGGCGACTGAAATAAATGACGAGGGCGACGAGCAGCACGAGTACAATGCCGGCGATGAGCACGGTGCGATTCAGCGTGCGCTGTTCGCTGCGCAGCGAGTCCAGCCGCTGCTCCATCATGCGGTCCTGACGGGTGGCATCGAGAATGTCAAGGTAGATATTACGGTTTTCGTCCGACTCAGGTTTCATGCCCAAGGCACTATAGACCATCGACAAATGCTCACGCACATCGACCATCAGTTCGGGACACTTCGGACTTCCGTCGGCTTCGGCAGGCACCTCGATGCGCTGCATGGCATCGAGGGCCATTTCTGGATTTTCCCCATAGAGGTAATAGTCCGCAATGGTGATGTAGGTCTGGGCGATGTCGAAGGGCGATCCGTACTGTTTCAACTCGCGCAGCGCTCTCAGCGACATGAACAGGCTGTAGTCGGCCACTTCGACCGTGTCAGGAATCTGGAGCAACTCCCTCAGATAGTTCATACGTCCAGGGCGCAACTCACCTGTCTGAATCATGTCGTCGGCAAGCGTCGTCAGTGCTTTTGAATAGAGATAAGGATGGCGGTTGTAATAGGCAACGGACAGACAGCGCATGATGTGGCGCATGTTGTCCTCCGAAATGACCTTGTCGCTGCTGCGGGCATTACCGCCAAGAAAATAGTAGAACGCCAGTTGCTGAGGGTCGTCCTCGACCCACTGCAGATGGTCTCCGACACACTCGATTTCTTCCTGCGCCCGTTCCTCCTGGCGCACATAGTAGTAGTAGATGGAAAGCGTGAGATGATAGTCGCTCTGGGCATAGTTCCACAGACGGCTTTGCCCCTCGTCCATGAGCGACTCCTCCGCAGCGATGCGCCGCATACGCCGTTCGGCCGAGAGCGCATAGTCGTACAGTTCCTTGTTGGCACTGCGACGCTGACAGATGCGCATCATGCCGATGTCGGCCACCAGTTTCAGCAGTTCGTGCGCAGAGCCGTCGAGCACCTGCCGATAGACCACCTGCGCCGTGTCGTAGTCCATGCGCATCGCCCTTGCAAATGCCAGATGGCACAGCGCCTCGTTGCGCTCATCTGCATAGGCACCCTCTTCGCCACAGCCGTCGAGCACCATCCGAGCATACATCTCCGTGCTGTCGGTCGAGCGGTAATGCTGCTCGTAGGCACAGCGGTTCAGGGAATCGACCCTCTCCCGCCGTCCCACTGTCCCTCCTTCACGGCAAGCCGTCAGGACAACTACTGCTGCAACGAGGCAGCCAACGATACGCCTCATTCTCCCTTCGCCTTATCCACATGGCGCTTCCACTCCACCGGTCCCATACCCGTGTGCGCCTTAAACCATTTTCCAAAATACGACTGATTCGGGAAATGCAGCCATTCAGCCACCTCCTTCACCGTCTTGTCCGTCTCCACAATCAATTGCTTGGCATCCGTCAGCAGCGCATTTGCAATCCAGAACGACGGAGTCTGCGACGTGCGTTCGCGCACCACAAACGAAAAATAGCGCATCGACAGACACTGCTTGTCCGCATAGAAGCCCACCTCGTGCTCCTGGCGGTAATGTTCGCGCAGGCAGCGGAAAAACTGGTGGACAATCTCATCCCTACGGTTCACCGTCGATTTCGTCTTCCCATCCTCCCCCGTGAACGCAATAACCACCTGCAGCACAAGGCACTCCCTCGCACGCTCCAACTGCAATTCGTTCAGTTGCCACAACCGCCGACGTCCCTCAGCCTCATAGCGCTCCGCCAGACGTGCGTGATGCAAGTAGAGCAACATATATCCGTGAATCACACGGAGCATCCCAGCCGTCAGCCTCACCACCGGCCGCTGGCGCAGGGCCAGCAGACCATCGAACTCCGTGACACGCGAAATCAGCGGCGACACAGCGTCCAGGTCAACCGCCATCATCATTCCGTCCAAATCGTCACTCCGACGCCTCACCTCCAATACCGAATACGGGAAATACAGACACAGCGACCCCGTTTCGATGCGATAGCGCACACCGTCGAGCACAATCTCCGCCGCACCGTTCATACACAGGAACACACCCGCGCGCTCCACGCAGAGCGGCGCTGCACCCACCGCCAGCACATCGGGCATGTTTCCCTTCAGCCGTTCATACAGAGGCACCTTCTTCACCCCTTGAGTTTCCATACCGGTCATTTTTTTGTACGCAAAGATACGATGAAGCGAGAGCAATACAAAATAAATTAACATTATTTATTTTTATTGCCGAGCGAAAGGACCTTCGACGCATCCAATGGTACGATTAAGTTTCTCTGCGCAAAGTTTATAATTAGTTATTTTGCTCTCTGAACACGCTGCGTCTCTGCGTGGAACAGAGAGTAATACCCAATCTGGATGTATGGGAAGGGGTCTGAGAGACATCATTACTCAAAAAAAATACAAATAAGCCACATTTACACACATTTTCTCCTTTGCGGATACTGGAAAAAAACGTACCTTTGATTTCATCGAAGGTACTCACGTTCGGAAATACTCAAATAAATTTGTCTTTAGACAATTTTGTCGCGACTCGGCAAATAAAAAAAATTTTTTTGCACTCGCTGCTCCAAAATTTGGCATTTCTCTCACTTAAACGTACCTTTGGCTTCGCCGAAGGTACTGCCGCTCGGGAATAAAAATGAAAGTTTTGAGACTTTCATTTTGTATTCCGCTCACTTAATCGTACCTTTGAACTGCGTTCGAAGGTACTCACGCTCGACAATTCTCAAATAAATTTGGAATTGTGCTCACTTAAACGTACCTTTGCAAACAAATTTTCATTTCTTTTCTAATTATGAGCATGATGAATAGGAAAACGGCCTTGCTGGTGGTGTCGGCTGTGTTGTTGATGGCGGCCTGTGGCAAGGGAAAGCAGGATGCGCCTGTGCAATATGTCAAGACGGCCAAGGCTCAGCGTATGGGTGACGCTGCCGAAATGAGTTACCCTGGGCGCACGAAGGCTGCTGAAGAGACCAACGTGGCTTTCCGTGTCAGTGGACAGATTCTGCGCATCATGGTGGACGAAGGTGACTATGTGCGCAAGGGACAGGTCATCGCCCAGATGGACCCTCGCGACTATCAGGTGCAGTTGCAGGCGACTCAGGCCGAATATGAACAGGTGAAGGCTGAGGCAGAGCGTGTCATGGCTGTCTATGAGGAAGGCAGCACAACGGCTGCCGCCTATGACCGTGCGCGTTACGGTCTGCAGCAGATTACGCAGAAACTGGCAAACCATCGCAACCAACTGGCCGACACTCGCCTGGTGGCTCCGATGAACGGCTACATTCAGAAGAAACTGTGTGAAAGCGGCGAGACGGTCTCGGCGGGTATGCCTGTGGTTCGCATGTTCGGCGGTGGCGACGTGGAAATCGAAATCAACGTGCCTGTGTCTGACTATGCCCAACAGGAGAACTTTACCAGTGCGACCTGCTCGTTCGAGGTGTTGCCCGGCAAGGAGTTTCCGCTGAAGATCCTGCGGTTCAGCAAAGAGGCGAATGCGAGCCAACTCTACACCGTTCGTCTGGGCTTCAAGGGCGACTACGACCGCCAGAAAATTACGCCTGGAATGTCAACGCTGGTCTATGCCTCGTACCATTCGCCGAACGAGCGCAACTTTGTAGAGATACCGACGTCGGCGGTGCTTCATCTCAACGACCGTGTCGTGGTGTTTGTCGTCGATCCGAAGACCAGTACGGTTGAGGAGCGCAAGGTGGAACTTGGCACCATCGACCTCGACGGCAACATCCAGATTACCTCGGGGCTGAAACCCGATGAAACCGTTGTCACAGCCGGTGCACGCTATCTGAATGACGGACAAAAAGTGAAGGAAATCCAACCGACCAGCAAAGCCAACGTGGGAGGACTGCTATGAAATTTGACTATTCGGGCTGGGCGCTCGACAATAAAAAACTGGTATCGTTCTTCGTCGCCATCCTTGTGATAGGCGGTGCCTTGAGTTATTACTCCATGCCGAAACTGGAGGACCCTGCGCTAAAGGTGAAGCAGGCGATGATTGTCACGACCTATCCTGGCGCTTCGGCTCATGAGGTGGAACTCGAGGTGACGGACAAATTGGAGAAGGCTGTCCGCGAGATGTCGTCGGTCAGCAGCGTGCAAAGCCAGTCGATGGCCGACCTGAGCATCATCAGCGTCGAACTCATGACGACCATTCCTGTCGATGAGGTCGAACAGGAGTGGGACATGCTGCGACGTAAGGTGGACAATGCTGCAGCGACGCTGCCATCTGGGACTTCAACCCCCATCGTAAAGGACGACTTCGGCGATGTGTATGGCATGTTCTACGCCATCAGTGGCGACGGTCTGACCGACCGCGAATTGAGCGACTATGCCGAACTGGTGAAACGTAATGTTGCCGACATCGAAGGTGTGTCGCGTGTCGATATCTATGGCAAGCGCCAGGAGTGTATCTACATCGAACTGAAACAGGAGAAGATGGCCAACCTCGGCGTCATGCCTACGGAGGTCATCCAGACCCTAAACAACCAGAACAGAACGGCCTATGCGGGCTACTACGACAACGGCACGCACCGTGTCCGTGTGACCGTGTCTGACAAGTTCAAGGATGTCGATGACATTGCCTCGATGCTCATCCAGGGGCATAACGACGAGCAGTTGCGCATCTCGGACATTGCCCGCGTCTATAAAGGCTATGTTGACCCGACACGCAACGCGATGAAGCGTGACGGACAGCGTGCACTGGGTCTCTCCGTGGCATGTATTCCCTCGTATGACGTGACAAAAGTGGGCAAGAAGGTCGGTAAGACCATCGAGGACCTGCAACAGACGATGCCAGCGGGTGTGCGTTTCGAGAAGGTATTCTATCAGCCAGAACTTGTCAACAGCGCCCTCAACACATTTCTCGTCAACCTGCTCGAGTCAGTCATCATCGTTGTCGTCGTACTCATCTTCACCATGGGCTGGAAGTCGGGGCTTATCATCGGTATGAGCCTTGTGGTCATCGTACTCGGTTCGCTGCTTGTGCTCGGCGGATTCAACGGAACGCTGCAGCGTGTAAGCCTGGCTTCGTTCATCCTCGCGATGGGTATGCTGGTCGATAATGCCATTGTGATTGTCGATGGCATCCTCATCGACCTCAAGAAAGGAAAACCGCACCGTGAAGCCTTCACCAGCATCGGCCGCAAAACAGCCATGCCGTTGCTGGGTGCCACGCTGATTGCCATCCTCGCTTTCTGGCCCATCTTCATGAGTCCTGACAATGCAGGGGTCTATGTACACGACCTGTTCATCGTCATCGCCGTATCACTGCTACTGTCGTGGATACTTGCCCTGACGCATGTGCCGCTGATGGCTGCCCGTATGCTGAAAGTACCCAAAAAGAAGGATGAGGACAGCAACGAAGAAGGTGCCGACCCGTACAAGGGATGGAGTTACGACGCCCTGACGTGGGTGCTGAACTTCGGACTGAAGAACCGCAAGTTGATGATTCTCATTGCTTGTAGTCTGTTAGCCATCAGTGCATTCAGTTACAAATTTCTCAAACAGGCTTTCTTCCCCGACATGGAGTACAGCCAACTCTACATGGAATACAAACTGCCCGAGGGAACGAACTATACGCAAGTGGAAGCCGATTTGCAAGAAATCAGTGAATACCTCAAGACTCGTGACGAAATCACACACATCACGACGTCGCTCGGCGGTACACCCAGCCGTTACAACCTGGTACGCTCCATCGCCACTCCGTCGCTGTCATACGGAGAACTCATCATCGACTTCACTTCGCCCCAAACACTGGTCGAGAACATTGATGAGATTCAGGACGAACTCAACCATCGCTACCCCGATGCATACATCAAACTGAAACGCTACAACCTGATGTTCAAGAAGTACCCTATCGAGGTATGCTTCAACGGCCCTGACCCTCAAGTGCTTCACGAACTGGCCGATTCTGCCATGGACATCATCACTGCCAGCGACAAGGTGTATCTGCCGACGAGCGACTGGGAGCCGCAAGTGCCTGTGCTCACCATCGACTATGACCAGCCGTCGGCACGCACATCGGGCCTTTCACGCAGCGATGTCGCTCTATCTGTTCTCGCCTACACCGGCGGCATCCCCATCGGTACGTTCTACGACGGCATCCATACGGAAAGTATCTACCTAAAATGTACCGACGACAATGGAAATGATATCGAACGTCTGGACAATGTGTCGGTGTTCGGACTCGTTCCTAACCTTGGCAACATCATCAACCGTTCGAACATCCAGCAAATCATGCTGGGCAAGATTGACAAGAACGACTTGATTGAGAAACTGACACAGACCATTCCCCTGAAACAGGTGGCAAAGGACATCGACATCCGCTGGGAAGAGCCTGTCGTGATGCGTTACAACGGCCAACGTCAGCAACGTGTTCAGTGCTCGCCACGAACAGGCGTAGGCACTGAGGCTGCCCGTCAGGCCATTGCCGAACGTATCGAGCAGATACAGTTGCCCGAAGGGTACAGCATCTCATGGGAAGGCGAGAAGAAAGCCAGCGACCAGTCGATGAAGTACTTGTTCAACAGTTTCCCACTGGCCATCATTCTGATGATTGCCATTCTCATCATGCTGTTCAAGGACTATAAGAAGCCCGCCATCATCTTCTGCTGCATCCCGCTCATCCTTGTCGGCGTCATCCCCACGGTACTGCTCTCAGGAAAGACCTTCGGATTTGTCGCTATCGTCGGTGTGCTCGGACTTATCGGCATGATGATTAAGAACGGCATTGTGCTAATGGACGAAATCAACCTCGAGATAGAAAGTGGCATTCCGCCACGCCGTGCCCTCATCATGAGTAGCAAGTCGCGTCTGCGCCCTGTCATGATGGCATCGCTGACCACCATCCTCGGCATGGTTCCCCTCGTCCCCGACGCCATGTTCGGCAGCCTTGCTGTCACCATCATGGGCGGACTCTTTGTCGGCACACTCATCACACTGATATTCATTCCCGTACTCTACGCACTCTTCTTTAAGATTAAATAGACAGACATGAAAACCAAGCATATCCTCCTCGTTCTCTTTGCAGCAACCCTGATGCCGCTACATGCCCAGGAACTCACACTGGAGCAGGCACGTGCCCTTGCCCTTGAAAACAATAAGGACATCCACAAGTCGCAACTGACTTTCGAACAGACCAGTTACGATGTCTCAACCTACAAGGCGAACTACTTCCCCAAACTCTCTCTCTCGGCCGCCGATTTCTACTCTACATCCAAGGGCGAATTGACTCTCCACGGCGGCAACCTGCCCATCTACATGTTCAACCCTGCCACAGGTTCCTACGTACCCAATGTGACGGTCAATCCCGACGGCTCATACACCCTCAACCAGTATGCCCTCTTCCCCGACCAGACCATTGATTTCAAAGTGAAGAACATCCTTATTGCCGGCATACACCTCCAGCAGCCCCTCTACATGGGCGGCAAGGTAGGAACGGCCTACCGCATGTCGAAAATCGGTCAGAAAATTGCAGCCGACAACATCACCCTCACCCGCGCACAAGTCATCCTCCGCACCGACGAAGCCTATGTCATGGCTGTCCGTGCCAGCCAACTATCCATCGTCGCACGCCAGTATAAGCGTGTGCTCGAGGAATTGAAGAAAAATATCGACAGTGCCGTTCGTCACGGGCTGAAGACCCGCAACGACCAGATGAAGGTACAGGTCAAACTCAACGAAGCCGAACTCTCCATCCAGCGTGCTGACAACGCCTACCATCTTGCCTGTATGAACCTGGCACACGTCGTCGGAATCCCCGATGCAGCACCTTCCGACACAACATTCAAGACACCCCCCGCCACGCTCGACACTCCAAATGCCCTACGTCCCGAGCACGCTATCCTACAGCACAAGGTTGACCTCGCTGCCGAGCAGACAAATCTGACTCGAAGCGACTACCTGCCCAACCTCGCACTTCTCGCAGGATACAGTTATGCCAATGGGGGCGAAGTGGCTGGACGTAAGTTCGTGGATAACGGGTCGGCCTATGTCGGTGTCACCCTCAAGTGGGACATTCTCGACTTTGGCGAACGTACCCACAAAATCCGTTCTGCAAAAGCACGTCAGCAGATTGCACAACTGGAACTCGAAGATGCTGACGAACGTATGACGCTCGAACTGCAGCAGGCCAGGAACAATTGGCAGGAAGCCCAGACAGAAGCCAGCCTCACGCAGACAGCCCTCCGTCAGGCTGCTGAGAACATGCGCCTCGCCCAGTCCAACTACGATGCAGGGCTCGAGCCCCTCAGCGACCTTCTCGAAGCACAAGCCCTGTGGCAGAAAGCCGCCGCCGACGTCGTTGAAGCCCGCTGCCAACTCCAACTCGCCCACACACGCTATCTCAAGGCGTCAGGACAACTCTGAACACAGAAAATCAAAAAGAAGACCACCGAAGCGATGCATCGCTTCGGTGGTCTTTTTATTTCTCAGAAGGGCGACGTTTCTGCTGGAGCCATATCGGGGGAGAGGGAGGCGAACTGTCCGTCGTCGGCTGCCGAAGTGCTTCCCGATGAGGTCTGGCGGTTGGCGCGTGAGGGACGGACGATTCCTTCGTCGTCGGCCGTGGGCGGTGGTGTTCCCTCGCCCAGGTTACTGAAGCGTGCGTATTCACCGACAAATCGCAGGCGCACATCCTTGACTTCGCCGTTGCGGTGCTTTGCGATGATGATGTCGGCTGTGCCGCGCAGGTCATGTCCGTAGGAGTCCTTGGTGATATGGTAGTATTCGGGACGGTGGATGAAGCAGACCATGTCGGCATCCTGCTCGATGGCTCCCGATTCGCGCAGGTCGCTGAGTTGCGGTCGCTTGGCATTGGTGTCGTTGGCATCGGTGCCGACACGGTTCTCGACGGCACGGTTGAGTTGCGAGAGGGCGACAATGGGGATGTTGAGTTCCTTGGCCAGCGCCTTGAGGTTGCGGGAAATAGTGGAAACCTCTTCCTGTCGGCTGTTATAGGCCATGCCCGAGGCGTTCATGAGTTGGAGGTAGTCGATGAAGATGATTTTCACACCCTTTTCGCGGACGAGACGTCGTGCCTTGGTGCGCAGTTCGAAGACAGAGAGTTGTGGCGTGTCGTCGATGTAGAGGGGAGCGCCGTAGAGGTCGTTGAGTTTCATGTCGAGTTGCGACACTTCGTAGGGCAGCAACTGTCCGCTCTTGATTTTCTGTCCTGGTATCTCACAGACGTTGGAAATGAGGCGATTGACGAGTTGTACGTTCGACATTTCGAGGGAGAACATGGCGACGGGCTGCTTCATATCGACGGCGATGTTCTTGCACATAGAAAGGACGAAGGCTGTCTTTCCCATGGCAGGACGGGCTGCGATGATGATGAGGTCGCTGTCCTGCCATCCGCTGGTGACTGCGTCGAGGGCATGGAATCCGCTGGCGAGACCGCTGAGTCCGTCGGTGCGTGCCATGGCTTTTTCGAGAATGGCGTAGGCCTCGTTGATGACGGGGTCGATCTGCGTAAAGTCCTTCTTGATGCTGTTGCGTGAGAGTTCGAAGAGTTCACCCTCGGCGCGCTGCATGAGTTCTGCCACGTCGATGCCGTCGTCGAAGGCATCGCGCTGGATGTTGCTGGTGTAGGTGATGAGTTGGCGCGCCAGCGACTTCTGTGCGACGATGTGTGCGTGGTATTCGACATGGGCGGAGGAGAGCACCTTCTGGCTCAGTTCAGCCATATAGACGGGTCCACCTGCTGCATCGAGTTGACCCGTGGCACGGAGTTGTTCGGTGACAGTGAGCAGGTCAACGGGTTTGTTCTCGGCGGCGAGACTCTGGATGGCTGTGTAGATGGCTCTGTGCTTCGAGTCGTAGAACGATTCGGGCTTGAGGATGTCGTTGACTTGTGAAAAGGTCTCGCTTTCGTTGAGGCAGGCACCGATGACGGCGGCTTCGAATTCGGGGGCTTGGGGCACGACACGTCCGAGGTCGAGCAGTTGGGCTGCCACTTCTTCCTGCGACAGGGTTGTCTTCTTTCGTGTGTTACGTCTTGCTTCAGGCATTGTGTTGAAAAGTTTTTGCAAAGGTAAGAGAAAGTTGGCTCATCTCAAAATGCAGGGCACAAAAAGTGCCGACAGGTGTTGTCTATAACCTGTCGGCAGCAGTTCTATACTTCTGGCGCACAGCCAGATAAGTTGTTGAAAAGTTTTACTTCACATGCACTTTGGCGGCGAGGGCCTTGCACTTGTCTCGCAGTGCTGTGACATTGGCGCCGATCGTGTCGTAGCAGACGACGACGCCCATACGGCGACCGACGTGTGCCTCGGGTTTGCCAAAGATGCGCAGGTAGGTGTTCTGTGCGGCACACACCTCCTCGACACCTTCATACTCAGGATGATGGGTTTCGACGTCGGAGAGGATGACAGCCGAGGCTCCGATGCGCTCTTGCTTGATTTCGGGAATGGGCAGACGGAGGACGGCGCGGCAGTGAAGTTCAAACTCGCTGAGGTTCTGTGTGCCTGCCAGTGTGACCATGCCCGTATCGTGCGGACGCGGTGAAAGTTCGGAGAAATAGACGCCCTCGGTCTTGCTGAGGAAGAACTCGACGCCCCAGATGCCTGCGCCCGTGAGGCTGCGTGTGACGAGGTCGGCCATGCGCTGTGCCTCGGCCAGTTGTTCGGGCGTGACGTCGGCAGGCTGGTAACTCTCGCGGTAGTCACCACCCTTCTGCACGTGTCCGACCGGCGGACAGAACAGCGTGGGGCCATCCTGTTGTGTGACGGTAAGCAGTGTGATTTCGGAGTCGAAGCGGATGAACTGCTCGACGATGACTTCCTTGATGTCGCCACGTGCTCCGCTGACGGCGTCGTCCCATGCCTTCTGCAACTCGGCTGGGCTATCAACCTTGCTCTGTCCGTGGCCCGACGACGACATGAGGGGCTTGACGATGAAGGGATAGCCGATGACTTCGACGGCTGCGAGAAACTCCTCGTACGTCTTGGCGTAGCGGTAGTTGGCCGTCTTCAGGCCCAGTTCGGTGTGCGCCAGTTCGCGTATGGCCTTGCGGTTCATGGTGTAGTTGACGGCACGTGCCGAGGGTACGACCTGAATGCCCTGACGCTCGAAGTCATAGAGGCGTTCGGTGCGGATGGCCTCGATTTCGGGGACGATGATGTCGGGCTTGTGCTTTTCGACGACAGCCGCAAGCGCATCGCCGTCGAGCATGGGGAACACTTCGCACTCGTCGGCCACCTGCATAGCAGGCGCACCGGCGTACTTGTCGCACGCAACGACATAGGCACCTTTGCGTTTGCAGGCAATGGTAAATTCCTTGCCCAGTTCGCCGGAGCCCAGAAGCAGAATCTTCTTCATAATACTTTTGAGAGTTGAGAATGATAAAAAAAGAAGTGCGCAGGGATGGTGCGCACTTCTAAGGGATAATCAGGGGAGAATCTTCTTAATGTTCTTCGAAGCCTGCTCGTAGGCCTTGTCCCAGTCGGTGTCGAGCGAGAAGGGGGTGAGCGTCTGCTTGTCGTTCACATAGCAGTGGGCACGCTCGCGGTCAAGGTCGTTGAACAGCGGATTCTGCATCGAAGCATCACGGTAGCACTTGATGACCTCCAGACGCTTGGCCTGCGAGACGGCACGGGCCTTGTTGATGTGGAAGAGGAAATCATCGACAAACGACTTCATGTTCACAGCCTGACTGTCGAAGAAGTAGCCGTCCTTCTTCAGACCGCGCTTCTGAACCTGTGTCGTGATATAGTTGAGCACAGTGACCTCGAACTGGCTTACCTGTGTCTGTTCGTCGTCCGACTCAGGATTGTTCACCACCTTCGTGGCATGTTCGTGTACTGTCTTAAACAAATCCTGTGCCTGCATCTGCCCTGCATAGAAGCCGGCAGCCAGCACCATCGTAAAAATCAGTTTTTTCATTGTTTCTTCTTTAGGTTAAACGGTCGGGTACAAAGTGCGCCCTAAAATCAGTGCAAAGTTAGTGTATGTCAGGCACACTACAAAGAAATTAACATTATTTATGACAGTCGTTTCGACAAAATCTTGCTGACGGCGGCAAGTGCTTGGATTTTTCACGTTAAGCACTTAGCGTCGGCACGCTAAGCACTTGGCGTCGGCACGCTAAGCACTTGGAGGGGGTACGGCGGTGGGCCGGAATGTTAAAGTATTTGGGAAGCACATCGGAGGGTACCCTATTTCCCGACGAATAAAAATGAATGTTGTATCTTTGCACCGTGAAAAGCAAGAATCAACTGATTGTTTCAATTAAAAACGAATGACTATGTACAAAATGATGTTTAAGGTAGGTCCGAAGAAAGTCGGACTGGGAGGTAAGAATCTTCGTTATGTCGCACGGCCGTTCTATGCAGCACGGCTCAGCGATCGCGACATTCTGTGCAGCGTGGCGAGAAACTATGCGGGACTGACGAAGGGAGAGGTGTTCAGCGTGTGCGATGCCGTGGCCAACGAGTTTCGCAACCATCTGTTCATGGGCCATACCGTGCGGCTGATGGGCTTGGGAACATTCCGCGTGTCGTTCGACTCGGTTTCGAAGGAAAGGCGGAGCGAGGTAAAGGCCGAAGACATCAGCCATCCCCGCGTGCTCTTCACACCAGAGCCCGAACTGCTGGATGAACTGCGCAACGAGACGAAGTATGTGGAAGAAGGGAAAGAGGATTGATGATTTTTTCACTTTTCACTTTTTGTCGTATCTTTGATTTCATCGAAGGTATTCTTGCTCGACAATTCTCAAATAAATTTGGAATTGTGCTCACTTAATCGTACCTCTGAACTGCGTTCGAAGGTACTCTTGCTCGACAATTCTCAAATAAATTTGGAATTGTGCTCACTTAATCGTACCTTTGCGGTGATTTATAAATAATGTACGCGCACGCATGGGATTGATCGGCTTCGTAAAGCGCTGGACGCTGCCTTCGGCAATCGTCGTCGGAGGATTGAGTTACGCGCTATTTGCCTCCGTTCCTGCACTCGACGAAGCGGGAACACGGCTCGGACACATATTCGACGTTGTTTTTCCGCTGAGTGTGTTTGCCACACTGTTCGTCACATTCTCGAAGGTCAACTTCCACAAGATGATGCCACGGTGGTGGCATCTGTGGTTGGCACTGGTCCAACTGCTGCTCGTTGCGCTATGCGTAGGCTTAGTCCTTATGCAGAAAGACGACACGGAGAAAAGGCTGCTGTGGGAGGCTGTGCTGACGTGCGTCATTGCTCCATGTGCCTCGGCCGCACCAGTCGTGACAGGCAAACTGGGCGGCGACATCAATGGCATGACGACCTACACGCTACTGTCGAGCCTGCTGTGTGCCGTGACCATCCCGATGGTGTTCCCGATGATAGAGAAGGCTGCCGACGTGACGTTTGCCGAGGCCGCACTCCTCATTCTCGAAAAACTCGCCGTCGTGATGCTCCTGCCGCTGGCCTTGGGCTGGATGGTGCGCCACTATGTCCACAGCGTCTATCGCTACATCATGCGCCACCCCGACCTCGGATTCTACTGCTGGTCACTGTCGCTCGCCATCACCACGGGTATCACGGTGAAGAACATCTGCCACAGCGAAGCAAGTGCGTCGGTGCTGTTATGGATCGCCGTACTGTCGGGAGCCGTCTGCGTCGTACAGTTCGTCATCGGACGCCTCATGGGACGCTGGCAGAAAGAAGCCATCAACTGCGGACAGGGTATGTTCCAAAAGAACACGGCCATGGCAATCTGGGTGTCGTACATGTACCTCAACCCTGTGGCAAGCATCGGTGCAGGCTGTTACGTGCTCTGGCAGAACATCGTCAACTCCGCTGAAATTGCTCATCACACTACTCAATAATTTACATTCATCAACCATGAAACAAACATTGACTCACCTCATTGTACTTTGTACATTGTGCTTTGCGCTTCCCCTCACAGCACAGGCTCAGTCACGCTACAACGTACTGCTCAAGGCCAAGAACCTGACCGTGAAGACAGCACAGCCTAAAAAGAAGTTCTTCTATATGGTGTCGAGCGAAGACAGCCCCATCATCAAGTTTCTGCCCGACGATGTCATCGGCATCGGCCCCGACCAGTTCGATCGCAACAACATTCAGTCCATGCGCTTCGAGTCCATCCCTCGCCTGTACCTCAGCGAGGACAGCACGACCCACGGTGTAGATTATGCTGTCGAAAACGCACTGCTGGTGCTGCATCGCTCGTTCCGTGTCGGCGGATGGAACACTCTGGTGCTGCCCTTCAACATGACCGGCGCACAGGTGCGCGAAATGTTCGGCAACGAGACGCAACTGGCACGTGTCCGTGGGGCTGAAGGCGACGACGAACTCACCATTGAGTTTGACACCATCGACCTCGATGTCGACGAATATGCGCTCAGTGCCAACGTCTGCTATCTGATACGGCCTACTCGTGAACCCGACGTCAATGCCAACCGTAGCATTTCAGGCGTACTGCCCACCCGCATCCACGGACCGCTCTACATGCTGCCCAACATCACTCTCAATGCCCAACAGACACCCAGCATCGGCTATATCCGCACGTCTGACCGGACTCTAGTGGCACGTATGCGCGGCACCTATACACGCTTGGACAACACGGTGCTGAACGCCAGAGGTTCCATCGTGAACAAGAAACTGCTGGCAGGCACATGGTCGTTCGACGAAGAAGGCTACATCGTCGAAAACACCGACTCCACACTCATTCAAGCCTTCCGCTGCTGGATTCAAAACGTTGATGAGACAAAGAAGTTGCGCTTCGTCATTAACGGTGTGGAAGACGACCTGAACGGCACACCCACGGGCATCGTCACGGCACTCGTCGGAACACGCACGCTCGGTGGAGACATCTTTGACCTGCAAGGCAGAAAAGTTGCCACACTGAAGGACGACGAACGCTTCGAATCGCTCCACCTGCCACAAGGCATCTACATCATGAATGGAAAAAAGGTCTTCATCAAATAAATCATCAGAATCATGAGACTCTACAGATATATGATAGCAGCCGCAATCGTGCTGCAGACATGTGCATCCATTACAGCACAAAACACCAAGCAGGACACTCTCTATGTCCGTTACGACGACCGCTTCAAAGCCAACGAAGCCATACCACTCGGCTATGTCGATTCCATCGAAATAGGCACTTCGACGATGAGAATCTATGACGCCACCAAGTCATTGGGTTATACGTCTAAGACCTATACAAGCCTCATCCCCCTCAATGCCAGCGACATGATGTTAAAGAACCCTGGAGCCTGGCTGGCTAAGCCAAACACCTACAGCGGCACCGACTATATGAATGATGCTGCCACCAGCGGCTACAACTTCAAGCACTCGATGGAGAGCGACCACTATGCCGTGTTCTGGGATGTCCGCTATGGAGAGGATCCCTCTTACATCAAGCACCCCGACAACGGCTCTGTGGCCAGTGCCTACAGCATTCTCGACGTGGCTGAGCGGTGCTGGAACAAGTATGTCGAACTGGGTTTTATCAATCCTCGTTCGACCATCCTCAACAAATACAAGATTCAACTCTACGTGCCTTATCAGTCGGAATGGCGTGCCGACGCATCAGGCGACTGGACTACCAACGGCGAACGTACCGGCCTCGGCCACTTCAACCCCTGGGCAGCCACAGCACGTGGAGGGCACACCATTGCCCACGAAGTAGGCCACACCTACCAGTACCTTACCCACGTCGATTGTGGCGATAACCACGGCTTCGACTACGGCTACGGCACCAATGCCTCGGGCGGCAACGGCTGGTGGGAATCGTGTGCCGACTGGCAGGCCTACAAGGTGTTCCCCGACCGTCAGTTCACCGATCGCGAGTATTTTGAGCAGTATATCAGCATGTGTCATCTTAACTTCATGCACGAGGACAACCGCTACCCCAACTGCTTCATGCAGGACTGGTGGGTAATGAAGCACGGCACCGACTTCATCGGGCGCATGTGGCGTGAAAGCATCAGACCCGAAGACCCCATTGAAGCCTATATGCGCATGTGCGGCCTGACTCTTGCACAGTTTACAGAGGAGCAGATGGAAGGCGTGATGCGCATGGCGACGTGGGACATCGACGGTGTGCGCGAAGCAGCAGCCCACCGCATCGGAGGGTTTCCCACCGATCTGCACAAGGCTACAGGCACCACCAACACCTGGGAAGTGGATTCGGCCTATTGCCCGCAGAATTTCGGTTTCAACATCATCAACATGAACAGCACCCGCACCGCAGGTCTTGAGGTGAAGGCCCATTTCAAGGGAATTGCAGGAGCCGACGGCTACCGCAAAATCAGCGTCTCGCAGGCTGGCTGGCGCTACGGCTTCGTCGCCTACACCACCGACAAGCAGCGTGTCTATGGCACCGTATGCAGCGATACAGAAGGCACAGCCACGCTTGTGCTGCCTGAGAAATGCAGCCGCGTCTTCTTCGTCGTCATGGGTGCACCGAAGACCTACTGGCGCCATCCTTGGGACGACAATGCCAACAACGACGAACAGTGGCCCTACCAAGTGACGTTCGAGAACATCAACATAGCGGGACAGTCCAACAAATAGTACACTGTACCCATGCCCTGCCCACTCTACATGGAGAGGGCATTTTTTGTTGCAATACCGTTGTAGTATGAACGTAACGGAAACTTAACACTGCGGATTTCCTGTCATGGCAAGGATACATTAACTTTGCAAAATCATTTAACATTCAACTCTCAATTGTTATGAACGTATTGACCATTTTCACCCTGCTCGGCTCGCTTGCCCTGCTGATGTTTGGTATGAAGACGATGAGTGATGCACTGCAGAAGATGGCTGGTCCACAACTGCGCCACGTACTGGGTGCGATGACCACCAACCGTTTTACAGGTATGCTCACAGGCGTCGGCGTGACGGCAGCCGTACAGAGTTCTACGGCCACGACCGTGATGACCGTATCGTTCGTCAGCGCCGGACTGCTCACGCTGGCACAAGCCATCAGCGTCATCATGGGTGCCAACATCGGCACGACGCTCACAGCATGGATTATGTCGGCAGGCTTCTCGTTCAATATCACGTCGATGGTATGGCCAGCATTCCTCATCGGCATCATTTTGATTTACAGCAAGAAACGTCGCACTGTGGGTGACTTCCTCTTCGGTGTCGCCTTCATGTTCCTCGGCCTCGGCACACTGCGTCAGACAGGCATCGACATGAACCTGGGCGAGAACGAGACTGTCCTGCGCTTCTTCTCATCATTCGAAGCCGACAGTTTCCTCACCACCCTGCTCTTTCTGCTGATGGGCGGTGTGCTGACCATGTGCGTACAATCGTCTGCAGCCGTCATGGCCATCACGATGATTCTCTGTTCCAGTGGCGTGCTGCCCATCTATCAGGGCATTGCCCTCGTCATGGGTGAAAACATAGGTACGACCGTCACCTCAAACATCGTAGCCCTGTCGGCAGGCACACAGGCACGTCGTGCCGCCTTTGCCCACATGTTTTTCAATGTGTTTGGTGTTCTATGGATTCTGATGGTGTTCAAACCTTTTGTCAACATGGTATGCGGACTTGTGGGCTACGACTTCGAGATGCAGAAGGAGGTGGTCGGTGCAGAAGTGTTTGCAGCCAACTCTGCCAAACTCAGTTTCGTACTCGCCGCCTTCCACACCTGCTTCAACCTCATCAACACCGGCATCCTCATCTGGTTCATTCCCCTCATCGAGCGTCTCGTCTGCGCCGTCATCAAATCGAAGCCCGACGCTGAGGAAGAGGACGGACGTCTGCGCTACATCTCCGGCGGACTGATGAAGACGCCCGAAATCTCCGTTTATATGGCTCAGCGCGAAATCGAACTTTTCGGCCAGCGCATCCAACGTATGTACGGCATGGTTGCCGACCTGCACCGCATGACCCGCGAAGATACCGACGAAAAAGACTTTGTACGCCTGTTTACGCGCATTGAGAAGTACGAAGGCATCTCCGACAACATGGAAATGGAGATAGCACACTACCTTGAGCAGGTGAGCGACGCACATCTCTCCGACGAGACCAAGGGAAAGATTCGTCAGATGATGCGCGAAATCGGCGAAATCGAGAGCATCGGCGACTCCTGCTACAAACTTGCCCGCACCCTCAACCGCAAAAAGCAGAGCGGCAAGGAGTTTACCGACGAGCAGGAATACAACCTCATCCAGATGTTCAAACTCACCGACGAGAGCCTCACCCAGATGAACCGCGTGATGCAGGGCCGAAGGGAGCAGTTCAGCCTCAACGAAACCTTCCGCATCGAAAACGATATCAACGCGCTGCGCGACCGTCTGAAGCAGGAAAATCTCCAGGCCCTGGCCGAACACCGTTACGACTATGCCGTCGGCACGCTCTACACCGACCTCATCAGCGAATGCGAGCGTCTGGGCGACTATGTCGTCAACGTCGTTCAGGCACGACTGGCATAGTTTCGACATCACACTAAGCACTTTGAGATTTTACGCCAAGTGCTTGGAGGTATAAAAAAAAGAGTGTAATTTTGCAGTCAAAACACAGATAACGTGTCAGAATGGATAGGAAGAAAAGGATACTGGTCGTGGACGACGAACCCGACCTGTGCGAGATTTTAAAGTTCAACCTGCAGGCAGCAGGCTACGAAGTCAGTGTAGCCCACTCTGCAAGGGAAGCCCTGGCACAGGACCTGGGGCAGACCGACTTGCTGCTGCTCGACGTGATGATGCCAGGAATGTCCGGCTTCGCACTCGCCCAGCAACTGAAAGGTCAGCCCGAGACAGCCGGACTGCCCATCATCTTCCTGACCGCCCGCGACACGGAACGCGACACGCTGCATGGTTTCAGCATCGGTGCCGACGACTATATCTCCAAGCCATTTTCGGTCAAGGAAGTGCAGGCACGTGTCAAGGCCGTACTCCATCGGACAGGTAACCACGAAGCATCGCAGGCCGACGTGATTTCCTACGAAGGCCTGACCATCCATCTGGGACGGAAGTGCGTCGAGGTGGACGGCGAGGAAGTGGGATTCACCCGCACGGAGTTCGAACTGCTCAACCTGCTACTCAGCCATCGGGGCGAAGTGTTCTCACGCCAGCAACTCATCGAGAACATCTGGCCGCATGACGTGGTCGTCACCGGACGCACAGTGGATGTCAACATCACCCGTATGCGCAAAAAAATTGGCCGCTATGCACGGTGCATCGCCACGCGCATCGGCTACGGATACTACTTTGACGTATGAAAAAACTGACCGAGGGGCGCAAGATGTTCATCATCGTGCTCGCCATCTACATCTTCTACGGAGCGTTTTTCATCATCTTCGACGACTTCGACCGCCGTGTGTGGGCACCACTCTCCGACTCGTGGGACTGGCATATGATGGGCGTGGGCGTCGTGGTGCTGCTCGTGCTGGCATTCATCCTCCACCGCTATTCCCGACAGATGGACGAGCGCATCAGCCGCGAACAGGCTGAGAAGGAAAATGTCTTGCGACGCCAACTGACGCAGAACATTGCCCACGAACTGAAGACACCCGTGGCAAGCATCCTCGGCTATACGGAAACGCTGATGGATAACCCCGACATCGACCAGGCTACACGCCAGCAGTTCATCCAGCGCACCCACCATCAGGCCGAACGCCTTACCTCATTGCTGTCGGACATTGCCACACTCAACCGTATGGACTATGCACCCGACATGATTCAGAAAGAGCGCGTGGACGTAGCACGTCTCTTCTCCGACATCGTACAGGAATCACAACCCAACCTCGCCCAACACAACATGACACTGCGCAACTGTCTGCCTGGCGAGGTCGTCGTCGAAGGCAATCCGTCGCTCATCTACAGCATCTTTCGCAATCTGCTCGACAATGCCATCAACTATGCAGGCGACGGCACGACCGTCGAGGTCTCCGTCACAGAACAGGACAACGACTGGCAGTTCTCATTTTCGGACAACGGCGTAGGCATTGCCGAGGAACATCTGCCGCGACTCTTCGAACGCTTCTATCGCGTGGACAAGAGCCGAAGCCGCAAGATGGGAGGCACAGGGCTGGGGCTTTCCGTCGTCAAGAATGCAGTAGTCCTCCACGGCGGAACCATCACTGCACAAGCCATTCATCCACACGGACTTTGCTTCCTCTTCACACTGAAAAAATAGAATCAAAACGCCGCCAGACAGAAAACATCGCAATGCACAAAATGAAACATAAAACCATGCGATACCTTATGCTACTATTCTCACTGCTCGCTGCTTCGCTACACGCACAACGTCAAGTAAGCGTCTATATCACACCCGACGGCAGCGCACACATGGAAGGCTTCCTGCCAGCCGAACCAACAGGCCGTGCAGTGGTCATCCTGCCAGGTGGAGGTTACAGTCACCTGGCAATGGCGCATGAAGGCTACGACTGGGCACCCTGGTTCAATCGCCAGGGCATCGCCTGCTTCGTACTGACCTACCGTATGCCGAAAGGTGACTGGCAAACACCCTTCTACGACGCCAGCAACGCCATGATGTACGTACGCGACCATGCGTCCGAATGGGGCATCGACCCGCATCAGGTAGGCATCATGGGATCATCGGCAGGCGGACATCTCGCCACGACCGTTGCCTGTCACGCACCCACAGAGGCACGTCCAGACTTTCAGATACTCTTCTATCCCGTCGTCACCATGCAGCGGAATGGCACTCACGAAGGTTCTGCCCGCGAATTTCTGGGTCAGCACCGCGACGATGCCGTATATGTGAACCGATACAGCAACGAGTTGCAAGTCGTGGCCGGAAAGACGGCTCCTGCCATTATTCTCGCTGCAAGCGACGACACAGCCGTGCCAGTCATTCCCAATGGCGTGGCCTACCATAATGCGCTCAAAAACGCAGGCATCCCTGCTACGCTCCACCTTTGGCCATCGGGTGGACACGGCTTCGGCTTTCGCCGCAGTTTCAAGTACCACGACGAGATGCTCAGCGAACTGCACACTTGGCTTAAAACCCTTAATTTATAACTTTAATTTTTAACTCTCAACACTTGACACCTATGAAACGACTCATCTATTTCGTTGTACTTTGCACTCTGTGCTTGGTACTTCCAGCCAATGCGTTGGCCCAAAGTGCCGACCGCCTTTATGAACAAGGCAAAGAACTGTACGACAAGAAGCAGTACAAAGAAGCCATCCCCAAACTCCGTGCCGCTGCCGAGAAAGGTCACAAGAAGGCGCAGTACAGGCTTGGCAAATGCTACGACAAGGGCTACGGCGTCGAGGAAGACGACCAGTTGGCCTTCCAGTGGTATAAGAAATCGTCCGACCAGGGCTACCACAAAGGCCAGTACGAACTGGGACGCTGCTACCGCAAAGGCAAAGGCGTGCCCAAGGATAATAAGAAAGCCTTCGAACTCTTCACTCTTTCTGCCAAGCAGGACAATGGCGAAGCCCAACTCGCCCTCGGCGAATGCTACATGAAAGGCAAGGGCACCACGGCCGATGCAGCGAAGGCCAAGTACTGGTTCAACAAGGCCATCCGCAACGAAAAGAAGGGAAAGGAAATCCTCGCCGACCTGCGCAAGAATCGTGACGCAGGGGACGAGGATGCCAAGAAAATTCTCGAGATTGTCGGGAAGAAATAATCAATAATGTTCAATGGTCAATGTTCAATGGTCAATGGTCAATGGTCAATGGTCAATGGTCAATGTTCAATAATCAATAGACTTTGAATCCAATGATTTTCCGCACCTCACGCAAGGTAGTGGAAGCACTTTCGCGTGCCTTTTCGGCACCCTGACGGGCAATACGGTCGAGCAATTCCGTATTGCCCTTATACTCTTCGATGCGCTCACGGATGGGATTCAGCGTGCGCACCATGTCCTCAGCCAGTTGCTTCTTCATGTCGCCATAGCGGAGGGTGCAGTCGTTCCATTTCTCATCGAAATACTTGTAGGTCTCCTCGTCGCTCACAATGTGCATGAGCGTGAAAAGATTCTGAATCACCTCGGGCTTCTCCGAATTGGGGGCTTGGGGACCGTTGTCCGTGACGGCACGCATCACTTTCTTGCGCACCACTTTTTCGTCCTCATAGAGATAGATGCAGTTACCGTCGCTCTTGCCCATCTTTCCGCTGCCGTCGAGACCTGGCACCTTCACAGCCTCACCGCCGAAGTAGAAGTTCTGCGGCTCGGGAAAGAATTCTGTCTTGTAAATGTTGTTGAAGCGGCGTGCGCACTTGCGTGCCATCTCCATGTTCTGCTCCTGGTCCTTACCCACCGGCACCCACTTGGCACGGTGCTGCAGGATGTCGGCAGCCATCAGCGTCGGGTACGTAAACAGACCCGCATTCACGTTGTCGGGCTGCTGGCGCGCCTTCTCCTTAAATGTCGTCACGCGGCCGAGTTCACCGATGTAAGTGTTCATGTTGAAGTAGAGATACAGTTCAATCGTTTCAGGCACATCGCTCTGGATGTAGATGGTCGCCTTGTCGGGGTCAAGTCCGCAGGCAAGATACTCTGCCAGAATCGTGCGAGCCGACTGCTGGATGTTCTCCGGCGTAGGATGCGTAGTGAGCGAATGCCAGTCAGCAATGAAGAAATAGCAGTTCATCTCGTTTTGCATCTTTACGAAACTGCGCACCGCACCGTAGTAGTTGCCCAGGTGCAGGTTGCCCGTAGGGCGAATGCCGCTTAGTACAATATCTTTCATTTGTGGGTCGGATTTACATTTATGAGTGCAAAGGTACGATTAAGTGAGCGGAAAACAAAATGAAAGTCTCAAAAACTTTCATTTTTATTCCCGAGCGGCAGTACCTTCGGCGAAGCCAAAGGTACGATTAAGTGAGCGGAAAAGCAAATTTTGGAGCAGCGAGTGCAAAAAAAACTTGTTTATACACTCGCTTACACAGATTTTTCGTACTTTTGAACTGCGTTCGAAGGTACTCACGCTCGGAAATCCACAAATAAATTTGGTATTCCGCTCACTTAATCGTACCTTTGTTTCCCGAATTACGTTCACTGCATCGACATGGTCCTTTTCGTCATTCTTGTCTATTTTGCCCTGCTGTTCGGTATTTCGCTGCTGACGGGCAAGGGCGGCAACGATGCCTTCTTTCGGGCTGGACGTCGCTCACCATGGCCGTTGGTGGCGTTCGGGATGGTCGGTGCGAGCATTTCGGGCGTGACGTTCGTGAGTGTGCCAGGTATGGTGATGGGTGCCGACATGACTTATCTGCAGATGTGCATGGGGTTCATTGTGGGCTATGCGGTCGTGGCGTTCGTACTGCTGCCCTTATATGATAAGTACGGACTGACGAGCATCTATTCGTACCTGGGCCGACGCTTCGGACACGTAAGCCGCAAGACAGGGGCATGGATTTTCCTCGTGTCGAAACTGACGGGGGCGGCAGCAAAGATGTACTTGGTTTGCCTGGTCCTCCAACAATTCCTACAGGTGCCGTTCGTCGTCATTACAATCGGTGCGATGTTGCTCATCTGGCTTTATACTCAGCGCGGAGGCATCAAGACTCTCGTGTGGACCGATGCCGTGCAGACGCTGTGCCTGCTCATGGCGCTGTGCCTGATTTTGGGGGAGGTGACGATGCGGTTGGACCTCAGTATGAGCGAGGCGTGGACGGCTGTGTGGAATGACCCGCACGCCCGTATCTTCGAGTTCGGCGACTGGCAGAGCCGACAGCACTTCCTGAAGCAGTTTCTGAGCGGCGTGTTTGTGGTGATTGTGATGACGGGGCTGGACCAGGACATGATGCAGAAGAACCTGACCTGCCGTTCGCTGCGCGACGGACAGAAGGACTTGTGCTGTTACGGTGTGCTGTTCCTGCCTGTCAACTTTCTGTTCCTCGCTTTGGGTGTGCTCCTGCTCCTGCTCTATGCCCAGAAGGGCATGGCATTGCCGACGCAGGGTGATGCATTGCTGACCGACGTTATCAGTCGTGGTGTGCTCGGACAGTCTGCCCTCCTCCTCTTCGTTATCGGCATCGTCGCCTCGGCTTTCAGCAGTGCCGACTCTGCGCTGACAGCCATGACGACTTGCTACTGCATCGACATTAAACAGGGAGGCGAGTCCATGCGTCGTCGCATCCACGTATGCATGGCCATCGTCTTCCTATTCTGTGTGCTGGGCATCAAGGCCATCGGCAGTGGCAGTGTGCTCGACCTCATCTACATGCTCGTCGGCTACACATACGGACCGCTGCTGGGACTGTTCGCCTTCGGCATGACCACCGGCTGGGGTGTACGCGACCGATGGGTGCCCTACGTCGCTGTGGCCTCTCCCCTGCTCTGCTGGCTCATCGACATGGCTGCACAACACCTGTATGCCTATCGCTTCGGCTACGAACTGCTACTACTCAACGGTCTGCTTACCTACATGGGATTGCTGTTGTTACGCAAGCATAAATGAACGCAATCACTTGCACATATATTGATGCAAATAGCACAAATGTTGACACCGTTAGCACAAATGTTGATTTTTCAACTATTTTTATAACAATATCGTGTCATTCCTATAAAAAATGTCTAACTTTGCAACAGATGCGGTGAACAATCACCCAAACTAATTATTATTCACTATCTAACTTTATTCATTATGAAGAAAATCTACATGATTTCTTTGCTGACAGCCTGTATGATAGGCATGTCGGCACATGCACAAACACTGCCGCGCCCGACGGTACCGGTGGCTGCACCCGTAGATGGCGGAACGTATGTTCTGGTCAACATTTACAGCCCTCAACGTCACTACAGCAACCTCACGTCGTGGGACAACGCCGTGTATCTGACCGAAGACATTGACTTCGAGTTCACAGCCGTTGACAACGGCGACGGCACATGGTCGTTCACCCGCGTGGATGGCGAAAGCACCTACTACATGATTACCCGCTACAACGATGGCAACGTCCGCTGGAATTCTGAAGAGCAGACTAAATGGTATGTCGAAGCGGGTGATTTCGACGGATTTGTACGTCTGAAAGCCGGTGAAGGAAACGGCGAACCTCAGCAACAGTACTACGTTCACCTGAATGGCAATGCAGACTATATGATTGTCAGTTGCCCAGGCTATCCCTTCTATCCCGACTTTGCAGGCGGACGTGTAATTAACCCCGACGAGGAAGCCGATGATGAGTACCTGATCGATGAGACTGGCCGTTACGTCATGGCCGACCACACCAGCGAGAACTGGGGTTTCATCGCCAAGGCCGACGTCCCCACCTTCCAACTCTTCTACCAAACCTACAAAGCATTGACCGACCTGCAGCAAGCAGCCATCGACCTGACAGAGTATGAAGACGGCTTCAACGCCACTCTCACGGCTGCCCTGACACAGTACAACAACGGTGTCATCACCGAAGCAGACGCTCAGGACATCATCGACATGATTGAGGCAAAGAACCAACTCTATGCCCGTCTGGAAGAAGCCTACTACATGGAAGCCGATGCCAAACTGACGGCAGCCATCCAAGCGGCTCAGGACGCTTTCGACCAAAAGACCTCCAAAAATGACGTGCTGGCAGCCCTCAACGCCTTGAACGAGGCTATCTTCGAATTTGAGAGCGGTACGGGCGACTACACAGGACTCATCCAGAACCCATCGTTCGAAGACCTCTCGTCGCAAGGCGGCGGTCAGACCAGCGGCGTGGCTGCACCTCCTGCAGGCTGGAACGTCTATGTGAAGGGTGTACAGGTGACAACAGCAGACCAAGTCAGAAGCGCAGGCATTCAGAACTGGCACGGCATCAACGACGACTGCGATGGTGAGGCCAAAGATGGTAACTACGGCTTCGGCCTGTGGACAGGAGCAGTGCCAGCCTATGAAATCTCACAGACGATTGAAGGACTGGAATGCGGTACCTACATCGTGTCAGCAGGTGTGATGGTCGGTGCCAATGGCAGTGGTTCACGCCGCACCACTCAGCGCCTGTTCGGCAACTACAATACGGCCTACTTCGGACATCCCTACGAATATGATGCTACCCTGCTCGACCTGGGCGAGGTGCGCGAATTTGCCGAACTAGATGAAATGGTGACCGACCGCACACTCCAAGCAATGTCGGTACGTGCCTATGTCTATGACGGCAAACTGACCTTCGGCCTGCGCACCGACGGCAACATCGCTGCTGCACTCCGTGAAACGAACAACGGTGCAGGGGGTGACGGATGGTTCAAACTCGACAACTTCCACATCCAGAAAGAAGGCTATATCGGCAGTGAGGCTGCCAATGTTGCCAACACCTTCCTCGGACTCTTCAAGTCCTATCAGGGCGACTATATGTACAAGGAACTGACCACACAGATTCAGTCACTTGTTCAACTCTACACTGAGAAGACTGCCGAGTCACCGAAGGAAGAAATCAACGCCATGATTATCTCGCTCAACGAGCAACTCGGCCTGATTGATCAGGTGAAGTCGAGCGTCGCTGCTTACGAGCGACTGATGGATGCCATCGAAGACGGCTATCTGCAACTGGAAGAGTATCAATTCAATAAAGGTGCAGACGAATACGAAGAAATGCTTGAAACGGCAGAGAGCGGCTACCTGCAGGGCGACTACACCAATGAAGATATCGACAGTATCATTGTAGCACTGAATGAGAAACTCGACGAGGTCATCAAGGCTGGCGTGGCAGTCGGTGAATACATCAACGTCATCAAGAACCCGTCGTTCGAAGACATGTCGGCGCAAGGCAATGCCCAGAGCGAAGGTCCCGCGAATCCACCTGCTGGTTGGACCCTCAAGTTGAACGGAACGACAGTAACGGCTTCGAGCGAATACGGTGCTGCCGGTGCGAACCTGAACTGGTGCGCCATCAACGATGGTGATGACATCAGCGCAACTGACGAATTGGGCGGTTTCTGGAACCACCAGTACACCGACGGCAAATACCTGTGGGGCATCTGGGCCGACAACATGCCGGATGTTGAACTTTCGCAAACCATCGAAGGTCTGCCTGCTGGCACGTATGTCCTGTCGTGCGACATGGTTGTTCCAAACGACTGGAGCGGCTACAGCATTACCACACAGCGCATCTTCGCCAACCACTACGTCCAGATGTTCTCGAACGAGAATCACTATTCCGAACTGAACGAGACGGAAGACATGAAGATGGCCAAGGCGAAGGATGCTTTCGACCCCGAAGCCACTATAAAGTGCATGAACTACGCAGGTTGGCAGTCGAACGAAGCCGACGGCTACGATGACGATGCCAAAGATGTCGCTTCCACCCTTTGCCCCTACCCGATGTCTCTGACCTTCGGTGTAGGCGAAGACGGACTCGCCTACATCGGCTTCCGAACAAACAACGTCTTTGCCGACGGAACTTCACGCAAGCGTCCTGCCGACGGATGGTTCAAACTCGACAACTTCAAACTATTCTACGAATCGACTGACATTCCTACCGCAATCAGTACGCAGGAAATCGCCGGTGCAGCCACACAGGTTGTCAGCCGCAAGTACTACACGCCCGATGGAGCAGAAGTTGCCCAGCCACAGCGCGGCATCACCATCGTACGCAACGTGATGAGCGACGGCAGCATCAAGAGCGTGAAGATGATGAAGTAACCCCATCCTCTAAGGATTTCACAGAAAGAGTGCTGCACGTGTATGCAGCACTCTTTCTGTCTAAAACACGCATCTTCACTTTTCCGCCTACCCGTATTTCGGACATAAAAATAAAAGATTTACCCTCTTTCATTTTGTATTCCTCTCACTTAATCGTACCTTTGCAGTGCAATTGAAAACCTCTTGTTGTGGAAACACTGCTATTGATCATCAAATTCACCGTCGGCCTCGTGCTGATACTCAAAGGTGCCGACTGGCTCACCGACGGTGCCTCGTCCATTGCCCACCGCTTCAACATCCCCAGCCTCGTCATCGGTCTCACCATCGTCGCCTTCGGCACCAGTGCGCCCGAACTTGTCGTCAGCGTTCTCTCTGCCGTGGAGGGTAAGACGGAGATGGCCATCGGCAATGTCGTCGGCAGCAACCTCTTCAACACCCTCGCCATCATGGGCACGACCGCCATCATCTTCCCTGTGGCGTGCAGCAAGAACAACATCCGCTACGACGTTCCCTTCTGCCTACTCGCCTCGGGTCTGCTCATGGTCATGGCACTCCACGGCGGCGAAATCAGCCGTCTGGACGGCATCCTCCTCCTCTGTTTCTTTCTCGTCTTCATGGCATACACCTTCCGCATCGCCCGTTCGTCGAAGAAACGGGACGAAGGCGACGGCCAGCCCGCTGCGATGGCGATGTGGAAAGCCATCCTCCTCTTTCTCGTCGGGCTCGGCAGCCTCCTCTTCGGCGGCGAATGGCTGGTTGACGGAGCCTCCGGCATCGCTTCGCTGCTGGGCGTCTCGCAGTCCATCATCGCACTGACCATCGTGGCTGCAGGCACATCGTTCCCCGAACTCGTCACGTCGGTAATGGCTGCACGGAAGGGCGACACCGACATGGCGATGGGAAACGTCCTCGGCTCCAACATCTTCAACATCCTACTGATTCTCGGCGTCTCATCGACGGTGGCTCCACTCAGCCTCGGCAACATCACGGAATTCGACCTCAGCATCATGACTGGCGGCGTCGTCCTGCTCTGGTTTTTTTGCACCTATGGCAAGAAATACCACTACATCGAACGCTACGAGGGAATCTGCCTTTTGCTCGTCGCCGTCGCCTACTACGTCTGGGCGGTCATGAAAGCCACGGGATTCACCTTTTCTTCCATCGTCTAAGTACTTGGAATTTTTACGCTAAGCACTTGGCGTTCGCACGCTAAGCACTTGGCGTGATTGCTCCAAGCACTTGGAAGTAGTTTCGAGGCACTGTTTTGTGACCTCGGAGACGAACTTGTGGAGTATGAGTAGTTAAATAAGTGAAAAAATGCGGTAGAATACTATTTTTTTCGTAATTTTGCACACTCATGGAAAAAGAAGCAACCATCCAACTGCGGAATGTCACGACCGGCTACCGCGTCAAGGGAAAATATAAGGAAATCAGCAACCGGCTCAATGCAGCCCTTCATACAGGTGAGATGACCTGCCTGCTCGGACCGAACGGTGCAGGCAAGTCAACGCTGCTGCGAACAATGGCGGGGTTCCAGCCATCGCTTGGCGGCGAGGTCGTCGTGAATAAAAAGTCGCTCAAGAACTATCCACCGAAGGAACTGGCAAAGGCTGTCAGTGTGGTGCTCACCCAGAACAACGACATCAAGAACCTGACGGTCGAAGAAGTTCTCGCCATCGGACGCAGCCCCTACACAGGCTTCTGGGGACGGCTGCGCGAACGTGACCGAAAGATGATAGACAAGTGTCTCAACTGGGTAGGCATCGAATCGCTCCGCAGCCGTAAGATGCACACGCTGTCAGACGGTGAACGTCAGAAAGTGATGATTGCCAAGGCCATTGCACAGGAGACGCCCATCATCTTGCTGGACGAACCGACAGCCTTCCTCGACTATCCCTCGAAAGTGGCGATGATGCTCCTGCTCCACCGTCTGGCCAAGGCACTGAAGAAGACCGTCTTCCTCTCGACCCACGACCTCGAGCACGCCCTTCAAATCAGCGATCAGGTGTGGCTGCTTGACCACGACAAAGGACTTACGACAGGGATGCCCGAAGACCTCTGTGCCGAAGGGCACATTGCCCGCTACTTCGAGCGCAAAGGCGTGGGCTTCGACCCCGAGACCTGCACTTTCAGCATCGAACACGATGTTGCCCGCGAGGTGCTCATCGACGGCAATCCCGACTCACTGCAATACAAACTGGCCGTCCGCGCCCTGCTGCGCAATGCGACACGTCCTATCCGTTCGATGGGCGAGGCTCAGATGGAAAGCACCCGCAGCGACGTCGTCCTGCGTGTCCCTGGCGACGGCACCTACCGTCTGCTCGACCACGGCAAGGAAAGCGTATGTGTCGAAAAGATAGAGCACATCCTCGGCATCGTCGGCTCCACAATCGTGAAAAACCAGATTCAGACCATCCGCGATGCAGCCCAGATGACCGCCTACGAATAGGCCATTCCACATCGCCCCACTTTCCCTATTTAGCCCATAACATCACAACTATATGAAAAAAATCATCACACTAACGGCAGCCCTGCTCGTCGCCCTCAGCGCAGCAGCCATACCTGCCAAGCCCATCAAACGCACTCTCACGCTTGCCGACGGCACCACCATCACCGCCACCCTTCGTGGCGACGAGAACCTCCACTATTACGTGACCGACGACGGACGTGCACTCACCGAATGCCCCGACGGCACCTTCCAGTTTGCCGACGAACAGACCCTACGCACCACGTGGGAAAAGCGTCTGAACCACCGCAACTCACTCCGTCTGGCACGTCACCAGCAAATGCGCACATCCACAGGACCACGCCGCGAGTTCGGTGTGCCAGGACGCATCGTCGGCGAGAAGCGAGGTCTCGTCATCCTTGTCAACTTCAACGGCAAGTCGATGAAACACACCCGCCAGGAATTCGACGACCAGTTCAACAAAAAAGGCTACTCGAAGAACGGACACATCGGCTCCGTCCGCGACTATTTCTATAAGCAGAGTTACGAGCAACTGACCATCGACTTCGACGTCGTCGGCCCCTACACGCTTGCCCACGACATGCAGTACTATGGTCGCAACGCCTCGTTTACAGAAACTTCACAAGGCATGATTAAGTTCAATGACTGGAGCACCAATGGCGACGACGTCAATGCCTTCGAGATGATATACGAAGCCTGTAAGGCTGCCGACCCCGAGGTCAACTTTGCCGACTACGACTGGGACAACGACGGCAAGGTCGATCAGGTCTATGTCATCTATGCAGGCTATGGCGAGGCACAGGGTGCACCGTCCAACACCATCTGGCCCCACGAGTATGAGTTGTCCATGGCAGCCCTCTACACAGGCATGCCCTCCGACTATCCCGACCTCAGCACCTTTGCCGACTTGCATCTTGACGGTGTTCAAATCGACACATACGCCTGCTCCAACGAACTGAACGGCACCAGCGGCACGACCATGGACGGCATCGGCACCGCCTGCCACGAGTTCACCCACTGCCTCGGCATTCCCGACTTCTACGACGTCTCCTATGGCGGCAACTTCGGCATGGGTGCATGGGACCTCATGGACTCGGGCTCCTACAACGACGACGGCAACGTACCCGCCGCCTACACCGCCTACGAGCGCTGGTTCAGCGGATGGCTTGAGCCCATCGAACTCGACGGACCAGCCACGGTGACCGCCATGCCCGCCATCACCGACCAGCCCGTCTGCTACGTCATCTACAACGAAGCCAACCGCAACGAATACTACTTGCTGCAGAACATTCAGCAGACCTCTTGGAACAAGTATGCAGCAGGCCACGGATTGCTCGTACAGCACATCTTCTACGACAAGGACGTCTGGCAGGCCAACGAGCCGAACACCACAGGTTACAACACAACGTCGGGCAACCAGTTCCAGCGCTGCACCATCATTCCTGCCGACAACCGTCTGAACAGTTCCTCCCTCTCCGGCGACCCTTACCCCTACGGCACAAACAACACGCTGTCCAAGTCTTCCTCGCCTTCGGCCAGTTTCTATGTCAAAAATAGCGACGGCACAAAATACATGAGCCACCCCATCACAGAGATTGCCGAGAAAAACGGCCTCATCTCCTTCCTCGTCGATGGCGGCACTCAAATCGAAGCCCCCACAGCCTATGATGTAGAACCCGAGGACATCGACGAAAGTGGGTTCGTGGCCTCATGGAGCAAAGTGGAGAATGCCGAGACCTACACCATCGAACTCAGTCAGGTTGAACAGCCCGACCAGCCCGACGAGAGTCCACTCCTCTTCAGCGAGGACTTCAGCGGTTTCCAGGCCGTGACGAATGGCAACTCCGAACTCTCCAGCGAACTGGACAAGTATATGCACATGGCGGGCTGGACAGGTTCGAAAGTCTTCTCTGGCTATGGCACAGGAGGTTCAGGTGGTGTGAAACTCGCCAGTGGGTCTGCTGCAGGCAAACTGGCTTCTCCCCAACTCGATGCACCTACCAGCGGCAACGTCACCCTCTATGCTGAAGGTAAAGCCTATGGCAACGATGACATGAACTTCACCGTCAGCATCTTGACCGGCACAAGCGTCAATGCCAAGCAGACCTTCACCAGCAGTCCGATGCTCATCACCGCATCCGTCGAAGGTCCCTACACCCTCCTTTTCGAAACCCCGAAGGGCAACCGCATCTACCTTTACACCGTCAAGACAGCCGACGGAACTTACACCCAGAACGACATGGCCAATATGACGGCCGATGGTGCCACATTGGAGCCCATCGTCACCGTTCTCCGCACCGTTACCGACGTCACAGACAGTTACTACTACTTCTCCGACCTTGAAAGCGGCCATTACATGTTCCGTGTCAAGGCTATCGATGCAGAAGGCAACGAGTCAAAATGGAGCAACACGATTGAAGTTGATATCACGGCCATACCCACTGGCATCCAGTCGGTCAATGGTCAATCGGTCAATGGTCAATTATACGACCTTTGTGGCCGTCGTCTCTCAACGCTCAACGCTCAACACTCAACTCTCCCGAAGGGCCTCTACATCATCAACGGAAAGAAGGTTCTCGTGAAATAACTCAACGTCGTGATTCATAAAAAAATCTGCGCTGCCTCATTCGAGGTAGCGCAGATTTTCTTTTGTGACGATGCTTGACCTTCTAGGCATCTGCAAAGACCTGTCCGTCGTCGAGCGTGACGTACAGTTTGTGGTATTCGCAGTGAAAATCGTTCGTCAGACGGTCCAGGTAGCGTTCTGCCTCCCATTTGCACATGGGCAGGTCGTGCAGCAAGTAGTTGCCACAGGTCTCGGGCGTCGTGGCGGGTACCTCGTCCTGTGTGAGTATCCACTGCAGACACGCTATGGTCAGCGTCCGTATGTCCTCGGGCGTATAGGTGCCTGTCATGACGATGTACATGCCCGTCAGACATCCCATGGGACCGACATACACGACGTCGTCCTTGACTGCGGAATTGCGGAACCACGTCGCCATCAGGTGCTCCAGGCTGTGCATGGCTGCTGGTGCGACGGCTGGCTCCTTGTTCGGCTCGGTGATGCGAAGGTCGAACGTCGTAAATCCTTTGTCCTGACGCGAGACGTAGATGCCTGGCTTCAGGTGGGTATGGTCGATAGTAAAACTCTGGATGACTTCCATGTGAGTAAATTGAAAACTGCAAAAGCGTCAGTCGTTCAGCAGCGATTCGGCAAACAACTTCGTCGTCAGGAACGACCTTTCGGCCACGGTGTTCCAGAAGTCATGATACTGCGAGGCATCGGTGTCGTCGAGCGGCTTGTCGCTCACCACGCGGAACGAGATGAACGGCACGCCCGACAGGTAGCACGTCTGCGCAATGGCACACGACTCCATATCGACTGCTGTGGCCTCGGGGAAATGGCCGATGATCTCGCGCATCTTCTCCTTGGAATCGACGAACCAGTCGCCCGTCACAATCAGTCCTGGATGGACATTCGGCAACCGCTGTGCCTTCTCCAACAACACAGGGTCGGCCACATAGCGAGCGGGCAAGCCTTGCACCTGTCCGTACACGGTCACGTTGTCGATCGCCGCTCCGCAATAGACGTCGTGGTAAGCCAGTTCGGCGCTCACCACCACATCCTGAATCTGTACCTGGGGACCGTTGCCTCCGGCACAACCTGACGAAATCACCACATCGGGATGAAACTCATTGATCATCCGCTGGGCACCCAAAGCGGCGTTTACCTTTCCGATACCACATTTCTCTACACGGACATTCTCGTCCGCAAACAGCGTCTGGAGTTGTTTCAACTCCTTGTCCATCGCAACAATAATACCGATTTTCACTCTATTAAAAATTATGTTATTCCTCATCATAAGGCAAAACAAAGCATTCTTTTTCTTTGTTTTGCACTTATTTCGTTCGTCATTTCATCTTTTTTAGTATTTCTTCGTTGCAAAGTTACGAAATAAAGTCGTAACTTTGCAGAAATTTTTAATAAATCTCTGCAAATCATGGACAATAGCACGCTTTCCTATATTCTCGGCGGCATCTGCGTCGTCATCGCACTCGTCGAACTATATTTCCTCCGTCGGATGCTCCACGCTTTCCGTCCGCTACGCGACGAAAACCGTCTCAGCGACATCGAGCAAGGCCGTTCGCACTTCCGCTTCGTGCCTTCTGACATCGGTCCGCTCACCTTTGCCGCATCGACCCACTATGTCCCCACGTTCCTCTCGACGAAAGAGAAAAGCAAATTTGTCGGACTTACCGTACTCTACGTCACCCTCACTGCCCTCGTCGTAGGCCTGCTCGCCTACTTTCTTTGGGACAACCGCAGCACGTGGGCGACATCGACCATCATCATGTCGTTTGTGACACTCCTGCTGCTCATCCTCCTGCTCTGCATCTTCACGGTATATGCGTGGAAGTACATCCCCTTCAAGTGCCGGCGACAGGCAACTGACATGTTCGTCGGACATGACGGCATTAGCCTCTACAAATTCAAGGATACACGCGAAGAGATGACTGAGAGCAAGACCATCCCCTTCGCCAACGTTCACAATATCCTCCGCAAACGCGAAGCCGCAAGCAGCAAGAAAAACCGCATCGAGTACATGTACATCGGAACTGACGCCTCCGAACGTCAGACTGGCGATGTCGAGTTGCTCAAACTCCGTGCCACGCACAACACCCTGCTTAACAAGCCCGCCACCCTCCAGTTCCTTGAGGCTGCCGATACAGCCTACGCCACCTGGCAGCAGACACAGGCCGAAAGCCGCAAGCAGCAGGCAGAGGATGCAGAACTCCGTGCACGTGCCGAAGCAGCAGAACAGGCCGAAGCACAGCGTGCCGCAGCCGAGGCTCAGCGACTTGCTGCCGAACAGGCCGAAGCCGCCGAGCGTGCCAAGAAAACGGACACGACGGACTATTTCTCATCGACCGCCACATTCAACTAAAAAAAACGTAAAACCATAAATCACAAGATGAAACGCATTCTATTTTGCACCCTTACCCTGCTCTGCGTCCTCTGTGCCAGCGGCCAGGAGCAGCAGCGTCAGCGTCGTCCACGCTATGTCATCCCCACCGATGCTCCCATCCTGATCAAACAGGCAGACGGCAGCGTCGTCATCAACACCTCGGCGCTCTGCAAGGACGTGCGCGGCTACCGCGACATGACACCCGTCGAGATTACCATCGCCAAGGGTAAAGTCACAAAAGTCGAAGCCCTGCGCAACAACGAGACTCCCAAGTATATGGACATGGTAAAGCCACTGCTCGACAAATGGAACGGCAAGAAAGTCAAAGATGCGCAAGCCGCCAAGGTCGATGCCGTCACAGGCGCTACCTTCACCTCCAAAGCCGTCATTGAAAATGTCCGTCAGGGACTGAAGTATTACCAGGAGAAAAAGTAAACAACTTATGTTGGAATTAACTTGAAAGGAATTTATGGAGTAGTTATAGAGAATTTATGGAGACCGCGCGAAATCGTAGCGCGGTTTGCGACGACGAGATTCTCTCCCCAAAGGAGTATCCCTGGGCTTACGCCAACCCTTTATCAAGGGGCTTCAAACCCTATAACTACCCTATAACTACTCTATGAGTTCCCTATAATTCCTTTATAATTGAAGGGAAGTTAGGGAGAATTCTGTAGGGACGACCCGTGGGGCGTCCATGACGAAAAGGGAACTAACACCAATCGGGACGCCCCATGGGTCGTCCCTACAGGAGTATTCCTGGCTTACGCCAGCCCCTTATCAAGGGGCTTCAAACCCTATAACTACCCTATGAGTTCCCTATAAATTCCTTTTAAGTAGTTTTTTCGGAGGAAATCAGTCGTAGAAGTTCCAACTGATACCAAAGCGGAGCCCAGAGGGGTTCATGGGATAATGCGGTGCCCAGAAACTGTTGCCGGCTCCCTGGTTGACGTGGTAGTATTGCACATAGAAGCGGCATTTCTTCAGCAGTATGTTGGCATAGACGCTGATGAGGGGATAGCCACCGATGCGGAGGCGATGGGCAGCATTCTGCGTAGTGTACATGCCGAAGACAGGCGAATAGTCGGGTGCGTAGTAACGGGTGAAGAAGGTCATGTCGCCGCCGACTTCGCACTTCATGACCTTGGCAACGATGAAGGCGAGATAAAGGTTGCTATAAGTGTTGAGAGCAGGCAGGGGCAGGATGTCCTTCTGCGTGGAGTTCTGCCAGGTGATGACGTTGTCGAGGTGGACTGGACCGAACTTGAGGTTTTGGCGCAGCGAGGCGGAAAGGACTTGGATGGGCAAGGCGGTCTGATGGCAGACGACGTTGTGCGTCCGCCATGTAGTACCGCTGGTGGTGACGTCGATTCCTTCGTCGGCAAGCCATGCATAGTTTTTGAGGTTCTCAATGGCAAAGGAGAGGACGGTGCGAGTGTGAGGCAGGGTGACAGTGGCTCCGAGGCGGGTGCGCAGGACTTTTTCGAAGGTATGGTCCCACCAGGCGTGCTTAGAGTGATAGTGTTCGAGATAGTAGGAAGGAATAGCATGGCTGGCCATGAGGTTGACAGCCACCTGAGCCGTGTCGCCCAGCAGAGGTATGTTGAGTTCGCCACGACCATCGACATTAAACTCGCCGATATTGGTACCAGCCACCACGAAGTCGGCTGAGAGGTTGTAGTGAAGCAGGCGGCCCTGGGTGCGGATGAGTTGACCGCCGACCATGATGTCGCCTTCGGTGGGGAAAGTGCGCAACTCGTCGGTGGTAGTGCCGACGGTGGCATAGTCAGGCGTGTTGTAGCGACGATAACGGTAGCCGACAAAGGCATTCAGTCCAGCAACGGCATAGCGGTTGAAGCCCTCACGGAGAGAAACGCCGGCAGCAGTGTAGATCTGCAGGAATTTATAACGGTCGTTGCTCTCGGCGAGGTTAGGCAGAAAGTCGTATGTGTGGTAAGTGCCGACAGGGTTATTCTGCTCGATGTAGGCCTTGCTGTATTTGCCTATGTGAACCGTATGGAAGAAGGTGGTGACGGGGACGAAGGTTTCCCAAGTGCGGATGCTGTCACTATCGACGCGCATGAAACCCACATGGTAGCGGTGGTTGAGGAACACTTCATCGTTCTCCATACGGTTCCACGTCTCTGTCAGCCGAACAGGAATCTCGTTCGACTCGTAGGACTGTGGCTGGTCCTCAGGGTTGGTAATATAGCCGTCGTCCTCAATGCCGCCGTTCTCGCCCCACTTCATGTAGTTGTGCGTGTAGTGGAAATGCAGGTCGTAGCGTTCGCCTGTATAGGAGGCAAAGCCTGTGGCGTTCATAAACGACGTCGATTGGTGGTCGTAGTTGCCTTGACCATAGAAGTAGTCGAACATACCGCCGAAGTTGAAGCGCTTGCCGACATTGTTGGCATAAAGGGCACGGAAGCGGTCGTGACCCGTCTTCTTGTCACCGCTCCACGTGTAGGTGAGGTTCATGTACGGCGACTTGGTGTTGAAGTAGCGGAACTGGTCTGCCGTAGTGATGAACTGGTCGAAAGGTGCAGTAAAGATGAAGTCAGGCTCGGAGGCTCGCTCCATGTAAAGGCGGTTGAGACGTGGCGAACCGAGGTTGCTGAGGGTGTTGTACTGACCTTCACGTCCTTCACTGTGGTCGTCGTTCTGAAAGAGATGGTGGAGCGTATCGACATCGACCTCAGTGCGATGCCCGTAGATAGGGTCAATGGTCCATGAACGCACATCGACAGGCACGACCTTCTTTTTCTTCTTATCTTCGTCAGCGGCGTCTTGGCGGCGCATGGAGTCGGCTACGTTATAACCGTCATAGCCGGCATTGCTCTCAAGTTCGCCGATGATGCGCTGGGCAGAAACGGTTGAGACTGACAATGCCGACAGTACAAAGAAGAGGATGCGGGAGGTAGTGCGTGTCATTCGTGATTCGTGGTCTTAGAACATGAAGCGCAGAACAAACTCGGCGATTTTGAGCAGCAGGGCTGTGATACCCACAGTGAAATAGAGCCCGCGCTGTTCGGGCAGCAGGAAATAGATCAGGATTGCCGCAACGAAGCCGAGCATGAAGAGGATGTTGAGAACGTTGCGTGCCAGCATCACCCGTTCGCGACGTCGCGACGGGCGGTGCCAGCGACTTTTCCCCTTGTCCTTCTCAAGAGCCTCGGCAATGATTTGGTCTATCTCGTCCTGCTTCATCGCACAGCCTCTTCTATTTCCTTAAACAGTTCGTCCTTCAGGTCGATGGTTCTCACGCGGAAACGAGCCGCAGCCTTGAGCAGACGCCCTTTCTTGTTGATAGCCTCGCGGTCGGTAATCCAGTCTTCAGCGGGAATGCGTTCGGCCTCCTCGACCAGGGTGTAGGTATAGACAATCTGCGACATCTCGGCCTTTACCTCACCGTCGCTGACCTGCAGGCGCAGCACGTACTGAAGACGTGTGGCATCGCGGTTAAGCACTTTGTTGGTGAAGACAATCTCCTCGTCGCCCTGGCACGTGATGAGGCCTTCGTCGATGTCGGCAGTCTGCACGTTGGAGTAGTCAAGATTGCGGAAAGCGTTCGGTTCGTACCATTCACCACGAGTGGTGTTGGCCTGATAACGCAGTTCCGCCCACTGTCCGACGGCAAAGAAAATATCGCGCTTCGACTTGCCTGGCACACTGATGACTTTTGTAAAGACTACCTTGCCTCCCTGTTCAGGCACAGCCCCCTTCAGATAGTACGTGGCATCCTGACGGCCCTCGTAATTCTTCTTCATCAACAACTGAGCGCTGGCTGTCGATGCACACAGCCATGCCACTATCAGCGTCATGGCCACAATGAGATTCTTCTTCATATCTTTTTGGGTGTATAAAAGTTTTCTGTCCGATATACCCTGCAAAGGTACGATTAAGCGAGAGCAATACAAAATAAATTAACATTATTTATTTTTATTGCCGAGCGAAAGGACCTTCGGACAATGTTTCATAGGTTGGAGGAAGTACTTGGAAATTTCACGCTAAGCACTTGGAGGTATCGCGCTAAGCACTTGGAGATATTACGCTAAGCACTTAGCGTGGATTTACGACTGTCTTTTTGCCTCATCCCAGAGAGCATCCATTTCGGCCAGTGTCATGTCGCGCAGATGGCGGCCCTGCTCCTGGGCACGGCGCTCCACATAGTTGAAGCGGCGGATGAACTTCTGGTTGGTGCGCTCGAGGGCATTGTCGGGGTTGATGTGATAGAGGCGTGCAGCATTGATGAGAGAGAAGAGGACGTCGCCGAACTCGTTGGTGGCACGCTCTTCGTCCATCTGTTCCACCTCTGCCTCAAACTCGGCAATCTCCTCCTTCACCTTCTTCCACACGTCACGACGGTCTTCCCAGTCGAAGCCGACATTGCGTGCCTTGTCCTGAATGCGGTAGGCCTTGACGAGCGACGGCAATGCGTCGGGCACACCGCTGAGCGTACCCTTTCCCAGCTTCTCCTTCAGTTTCAGTTGCTCCCACGACTTGAGCACCTCGGCCGCGTCGTTGGCAACGGCATCGCCATAGACATGGGGATGGCGGAAGATGAGTTTGTCGCACTCGCGGTTGCAGACATCGGCCATGTCGAAACGTTGCTGCTCCTCGCCGATGCGTGCATAGAAAATCGTATGCATGACGACATCGCCCAGTTCCTCGCAGATGCCCCTCGGATCGTCTTTCATGAGGGCATCGCATAGTTCATAGGTTTCTTCGATTGTATTGGGACGCAGGCTCTCGTTCGTCTGCTTACGGTCCCACGGGCAACGTTCGCGCAGCGTGTCGAGCACGTCGAGCAGCCGTCCGAACGCTTCCAGTTTCTCTTCTCTTGTATGCATCATCAATAGTAGTTTGGTTAATTTTTGTGCAAAGTTAGGGGTTATTTTGCAGAAAATCAGCATTTCTGACGCAGAAAATTGGCAAATTGGAAAAAGTAGCGTAACTTTGCAGCAGAGATGTGCCTCTTACGCACATATATATAATAATAAGGTATATAAGACAACGCTTGTAATATGAAACGTTACTACATCCTCCTGCTGTTCACGGCATTCTGTACGATATCGTTTGCCACCGTCAAGCCACGCTACCAGGGATGGCGTGCCGACGCGACTCCAGGGATGATTCCCGCCAGCGACATGAGCGACCAGCCGATGCACGGTCCGCGTCGTGTGGGACTGCACAGCAACGCGCCCCTCACGTCATTGGGCTCTCCCCGCGTGCCCGTCATCCTCGTGCAGTTTCCCGACCTGAAGTTCACGGCAGGACTTCCCGACGGCAAACAGTGCGAGACGGATGAAGACATCGACCTCGTCGGCGACTACTACGACCTGTTCTGTAACGGACTGCGCGACGACACCGGCTACTGGACCGAAGGTGGTAGCATGGGCGCCATCCGCGAATACTTCCGCGACCAGAGCGAAGGACAGTTCACCCCCGAATTCCATGTCATCGGCCCCGTCACCCTCGACAACGGCTATGCCTACTACGGCAAAGACAACGGCTCGTCGCACGACACCAACCTCAGCAAGTTCTACAGCGACGCCATCACGAAGGCACAGCAGATCTACTCGGACTGGAGCATCTTCGACAACAACAACGACAACACCGTCGATATGGCCTTCTTCATCTTTGCAGGCCCAGGCGAAAACGCCTTCAACCTCAACAAGTATCCCGAAGCAAAGGATTACATCTGGCCGCAGGAACGACCCACCGGCGGCAAACTGGGCGGTGTGACGTACGGATGCTATGCCTGCTGCAACGAGACCTACAAGGACAAGCCCGACGGCATCGGCGTCTTTGTCCACGAACTCAGCCACGCCATGGGACTGCCCGACCTCTACGACTATAACTACTATGCCTATGGCATGGACTACTGGGACATCATGGACAGCGGATGCTACTGCGACAACGGTTACACCCCCTGCGGCTACAGTGCCTACGAGAAAGACTTCATGGGATGGAAGCCCCTTACCACGCTCAGCATCGACGAACCGAAGCACCTTGTGCTCCAACCCATGCACGCCGGCGGACAAGCCTACAAGATGGTCAACCCCCACAATGCCAACGAATACTACGTACTTGAAAACCGTCAGACAGGAAGTTGGGATACCTATATCGGAAAAGGCACCGAGAAAACCAAGATACACGGCATGATCATCACACACATCAACTATGTGCAGAGCAGTTGGACCAGCAACAGACTCAACACCATGTACGACCCCAGTTCGCCCCAACGCTGTACCATCATCGCAGCCGACGGCATTCTCGATTCCTACATGAACGTAAGCGGAGCGGCCGACCTCAATGTCTTCTACCCCTCCGTACTCGGCGACCCCTTCCCAGGCTATTATAACGTCACCGACTGGGAAGGCACCGACAGCATCGCCATGCCCTATTGGAAACCCAAAGCATGGAAACCCGTCAGCAGCACCGACTCACTTGTTACGGCAAAATACCCCGTCGCCTATACAGAAACACTCAACCAGCCCCTGCGCCATATCGTCGAAAACGCTGATGGAACCGTCGAACTCGACTACTGCCCAGGCGGACAAGAACCAGAGCCCACGAGCATCACAACATTTGCCACACCCGAACAGAAGGTCAACGACGACACACTGTACGACCTGCAAGGCCGTCCCGTCAAGAACCCGACACCAGGCATCTACATCCGACAAGGACGCAAGTATCTGATGAAATAAAACGTGTTTTTTACACATTTTCCGAAAAAAATTGACAGATTATTTGTAGTTAATGATTTTTGTTGTATCTTTGCAGTGTCGATACAACGTGCAACAGCGGTTGCGCCACGACAGTAAAGACGTTCAAATCCTATAGCAGGGATAAAGGATCGATCGGGATACTCATCAAATTACATTCGAAAACCGAGAACGTTTCGCATCATCAATGGCGGGCCACGCCTCTCTCGCAGAGGTAACCTCGAGTCGGTGGATTACAAAGATATGCGAGCACTCAAATCTTATCTACTCGGAGTTTCATCACATCTCCTCCCTGCTTTTTATATAAGGAGGCAGCCGCCACTGCCTCCTTCATTACGACCAAAGCAAAGCACACCACAGCGTGTGATTCAGGAAAGTTGCCGGAGTGGTCGAACGGGCCGCACTCGAAATGCGGTGACCGGGTAACTGGTCCGGGGGTTCGAATCCCTCACTTTCCGCCAAGGAAAACAAGAGGGATGTCTTCCAAAGACACTCCCTCACTTTCCGCAAAAGGAAGCAGCTTGAAGTGAATACTTCTGGCTGTTTTTTTTGTATGTCCTCAACACAAGTTTACTTGCTGGGGATGGGCATACAAAAAAACAGACAAAGTCGCTTGCGACAAGTTGTTCCCTTTTGCAAGAAACCCGTCGGGAGACAAGGGTAAAGCGAAACTAATCCCTTACTGCGAATCTCCCCCAACACACGCCGCAGTTCACCACTTTTTGAACTGTGGTTGCATTCGGAATGTATCGCACTTCAAATCGTTTCGAACCACAGTACAAAAGTTTTGCTAAGTCATACCCCAGAGCACTTAGCGAAAAACTTGGCAAAAAGCACCACATCCGCCTCGTTTTTTGCCGTTTTATTTGGCAGAATGGCATAAAATCCGTAACTTTGCAAACTTGAAGTTTGCTCTTTCCATTGAGCAAATTGTATTAGTGTGATACACAACTCATCGATGTTGCTGAATGTCAGTGCAGAAAATGATGCGTTATCAACGGATTTTCCTGCTTTCGAGACGCTGCCAATGCAAAAAGGCGGTGTCCCCCTCCTTTATTCTCATCCCAAATCAGACGCATGAAGAATACAAGTGAAAAAGCATGGTTTCCTATGCGCGTCACATACTGTAGAGAGGTGAAAATCAAGAAGAACCTCGACGGAGAAGGCATCGAGAATTTCCTTCCCATGCGCTACGAATTCGAGAAGACTGACGACTGGAACGTCCGTCGCAATTTGGTTCCCGCCATTCATGGGCTGATTTTCGTCCACTCCACCCAGCAGCAACTGACTTGGCTCAAGATGACCCGACCGGAATTTGAGCCGCTGCGCTACACTCCCAACCGACTCTCACAAGACCCTACAGAAGGTATCCTGCGTGTTCCCGACCACGAAATGGAGAATTTCATCCGTGTAGCCTCCATGCAGAACGAGCAGGTGGAATACCTCGAATTGACGGATTATCTGCTCAAGCCAGGGAAGCGTGTTCGCATTACCGACGGTCAGTTCAAAGGAGCAGAAGGAGTCATCAAGCGCATCAAGAAACGCCAGTGCGTGGTCGTTCAGGTAGAAGGCATCGCAGCCGTTGCCATCACGTTCGTACCTTCGGCCTGGCTCGAAAACATCAACGAGTAAGACAAATCCACACTTCTATACCATCGACATCTAAACACTTTCAATACACATGTTATTATTCACATTACTCTTCGCAAAAATAGCCCTTGTTTGGTTTGGACTTACAATCATTGCATTCGGCATTCACGTCTTTACTCGCGACTATTATTCATTAAGTGTCGGCATCGGAGCCGCCATCACCCTTGCAGCCTTCCTGATGGGCTATCAGGGGTTACTTACCCAAGTCCTCGTCTTCTGCATCTCAACTTTCATTTTCATGGCATCGTTCCTTCCTTTGATGATTCAGAAGTCGAATGCCAAACGGATGCATGCCCAGACACCCACCTTTGAACTCCGTGGCCGCGTCGCCCTTGTCGTCAAGACGATTGACAACATGAACGCACAAGGTACTATTGAAGTTGACGGCCAGCAGTACAAAGCCCGTGCTGCCGATGGCAACATCAAACAAAACGGCAAAAACGTAACCATTGTTGACAAGGACAAAGACATCCTTATTGTCCGCTGACACTACAGTGTTTTGCGATGAATAAGAACAGAACAAGTTGTCCCGAGTTTTCTAAGTAAGGAATGCATCTGAACGTTAAATGAACAGTTGATAAGTAATTCACGTCACTATTGTTGTTCTTGGTAGTTCACTATTGCCTTCATTATACCTCCTGTGTTTATGCCTTATGCCAGATTATATCATACAAAGATGTAAACCAGAGATTTATTAATCAGTTATTAAGATGAGCATTTTCCAAGATAAAACCCTAATGATTACAGGTGGTACAGGTAGTTTCGGCAATGCTGTACTCAACCGTTTCCTGCGTACCGATATCAGTGAAATCCGCATCTTCTCGCGTGACGAGAAGAAACAGGACGACATGCGCCACGAGTATCAGGCTAAATACCCTGATGTGGCTCATAAAATTAAATTCTATATTGGTGATGTCCGTAATCTTCAGTCGTGCCGTGATGCGATGCCTGGAGTCGATTACATCTTCCATGCAGCCGCCTTGAAGCAGGTTCCATCTTGTGAGTTCTTCCCGATGGAAGCCGTGAAGACCAACGTTATCGGTACGGACAACGTACTGACGGCAGCCATCGAGGCCAAGGTGGGTGCTGTTATCTGCCTTTCTACTGACAAGGCAGCCTACCCTATCAATGCCATGGGCATTACCAAAGCCATTGAGGAAAAAATAGCCGTAGCCAAATCGCGTTACAGTGACAACACAAAGATCTGTTGTACGCGCTACGGAAATGTGATGTGTTCACGCGGCAGTGTTATTCCACTTTGGATTGACCAAATTCGTCAAGGTAATCCTATCACGCTCACCGAACCGAAGATGACCCGCTTCATCATGTCATTGGAAGAGGCGGTTGACCTTGTCCTCTTTGCGTTCGAGCATGGCCAGAATGGAGACATTCTCGTACAGAAAGCCCCTGCATGTACCATCCAGACACAGGCTGAAGCGGTATGCGAACTGTTTGGAGGTCGTAAGGAAGACATCAAGGTTATCGGTATTCGCCACGGTGAAAAGATGTATGAAACCTTGCTCACCAATGAGGAATGTGCTAAGGCAGAAGACATGGGTGACTTCTACCGTGTACCAGCCGACAATCGTGGTCTCAACTACGACAAATACTTCAAGGAAGGCGATGAGAAACGTGTGACACTTACAGAGTTCAACAGCGACAACACCCGTCGCTTGAATCTTGAAGAGACCAAGGCAAAGATTGCCAGCCTTGAGTACATACAAAACGAGTTGAAAGGCATTGAAAACATTGCAAAATGAAGATATTAGTGACAGGTGCAAAGGGATTTGTAGGAAAAAACCTTTGCATTTCTTTATATAATATAATGAACGGAAAGGACCGTACTCGACCCAATCTGCAGATTGATGCTGTCTATGAGTACGACATTGATTCCACCTCTGACGACTTGGATTCGTATTGCAGTGACTGTGACTTCGTCTTCAATCTCGCAGGCGTCAATCGTCCACAAACACAGGAGGAGTTTATGCAGGGGAACTTCGGTTTTGCCTCTTTGCTACTTGACACGCTGAAGAAGCATGGAAACCATTGTCCTGTCATGCTGAGTTCCTCTCAGCAGGCATCTCTTACAGGCCGTTTTGGAAATAGCGAATACGGCCGTAGCAAGAAGGCTGGTGAAGACCTTTTCTTAAAGTATGCAGAGGATACAAATGCAAAAGTGCTCATCTACCGCTTCCCGAATTTGTTTGGCAAATGGTGCCGACCCAATTATAACAGTGCTGTAGCCACATTCTGCAACAACATAGCCAATGACCTTCCCATACAAGTCAACGACCCTGCTGTAGAACTTGAATTGCTTTATATAGACGATCTAGTTCAGGAAATGCTGGATGCTCTTGAGGGCAACGAGCATCGCTGTGAATTTGAAGGATTAGAGGTAATTGAAGATAAAAAAGGCCGATATTGTTATGCTCCCATCACCCACAAAGTGACATTGGGCAGAATCGTGGAACTTATTCATTTATTTGCTGCACAGCCATTAACACTCACAATCCCTGACATACCAGAAGGGTCATTTGAGAAGAAACTTTACTCCACTTATCTCAGTTATCTACCCAAAGAAAAAGTGGCCTTTCCGCTGAAAATGAATGTAGATGACCGTGGTTCATTTACAGAACTTCTTCACACACTCAACAGTGGGCAGGTAAGCATCAATATCAGTAAACCAGGCATTACGAAAGGACAACACTGGCATCACACCAAATGGGAATTCTTCATCGTTGTTGCAGGACATGGTCTTATTCAGGAACGTAAAATTGGGACAGACGAAGTAATGGAGTTTGAGGTAAGCGGTGATAAAATTGAAGCAGTTCACATGCTACCAGGCTATACCCATAACATTATCAACCTTTCAGACACTGATAATCTGGTCACGGTCATGTACTGCAATGAAATCTTCAATCCCAATAAGCCAGATACATTCTTTGAGAAAGTATAACATCTAAAAACACGCAAGAAACGAAAAAATAATGGCGTTACCTTGCAATCACAGGTTATCAACTGGGACTGTTGGTGAACTTTAACGCAAAAAGGATAACACCCGAACGCATCGTTCGGTATTAGTGTTTTTCGAGTATTTCGATGTGACTATAAAAGGATGTAACAATAAAAGTATATGAGTGTTTTTAAGAATAACGGGAAACTGAAACTTCTTATTATCGTGGGCACACGTCCCGAAATTATCCGCTTGGCTGCGGTCATCAACAAATGCCGCAAGTACTTCGACACGCTGTTGGCTCATACAGGCCAGAACTATGATTACAACCTCAACGGTGTCTTTTTCAAAGATCTGAAACTGGCCGATCCCGACATCTATATGGAGGCTGTAGGCAATGACCTCGGCGAAACGATGGGCAACATCATTGCTAAGTCGTATCAACTCATGGTAGAGGTAAAGCCAGATGCTGTATTGGTACTGGGCGATACAAACTCCTGCCTGAGTGTCATCGGTGCCAAGCGCTTGCATATCCCCATCTTCCACATGGAGGCCGGTAACCGCTGCAAAGACGAATGCCTTCCAGAGGAAACCAATCGTCGCATTGTCGATATCATATCCGACGTGAACCTCGCATATTCGGAACACGCCCGTCGCTACTTGGCTGATTGTGGGCTACCTAAGGAACGCACCTACGTGACCGGTAGTCCAATGGCAGAAGTGCTACATGAAAACCTTGCTGAGATAGAGGCTTCGGACATCCACCAGCGACTCGGATTGGAAAAAGGCAAGTATATCCTGCTCTCTGCTCATCGGGAGGAGAATATCGACACGGAGAAGAACTTTCTCAGTCTCTTTACGGCTATCAACCGAATGGCTGAGAAGTACGATATGCCCATCCTTTATTCATGCCATCCTCGCAGCCGCAAACGTCTGGAACAAAGCGGATTCCGACTTGACAAGCGTGTCATCCAGCACGAACCGCTTGGATTCCATGACTACAACTGCCTGCAGATGAATGCCTTCTGCGTGGTAAGCGACTCAGGCACCCTACCAGAGGAAAGCAGTTTCTTCACCAGCGTAGGTCATCCGTTCCCTGCCATCTGTATCCGTACATCGACAGAACGTCCTGAGGCTCTCGACAAAGCATGTTTCTTCATCGCAGGCATTGATGAAAAATCACTCCTCCAGGCCGTTGATACCGCCGTTGAGATGAACAGAAATAGCGACCACGGCATTCCCGTTCCCGACTACGTTGAGGAAAACGTATCGACAAAGGTTGTCAAGATTATCCAGTCGTACACGGGCATCGTCAACAAGATGGTCTGGCGAAAGTTCTAAAAAATGAAGATCCTACAGATAAATTCTGTTTGTGACAGGGGAAGTACAGGTAGAACTACCCGCGAGTTGGCCGATGTTTTATTAAATGAGGGGCACGAGTGCTATGTTGCCTACGGTCAAGGAACCTCTACATATCCATTCAGTTTTAAGATTGGCGGCAAATACGAGAACCATTTTCACAATCTTTTTTACACCCGTATTTTAGGTCTTCATGGATATGGAACTCATTGCGGTACAAAACGATTGATTAAATGGATTGAGCAAAATAGGCCAGACATTATCCACCTTCGTAATCTTCATGCCAATTATCTCAACTATCCGATGCTTTTTCGCTGCATCATCAAGAACAAGATTCCTGTAGTGTTTACCTTACACGACTGTTTTAATTTCACAGGAAAGTGCTCACACTATACGGCAAAAGGATGTTACAAATGGCAAAAAGAATGTTACAACTGCCCTCTTATTCATACAACGGCTCCAAGTTGGTTTTTTGACCATTCACGAAAGATATTCAGGGAGAAAAAAAGTTTTTATAGCAATATCCCAAAGATGACGGTTGTTGCAGTTTCCAAGTGGTTAATGCATGAAGCAGAACAATCTATTCTTGCGGGCAATGGTCATCGGATAACTTATATTTATAACTGGATTGATTACAATAAGTTTCATCGGTCATCAGACGAACAGATTTCTCTTTTTTATAAGAAATACAAATTGTCACCAGAAAAGAAGTATTTAATTTCAGTGAGTCAAGGATGGGACAAGAACAGTAGTAGATTTAGGGACGCTCAGGCACTGGCCAAAGCATTGCCAGACAATTACAAACTGATACTTATTGGTGGAACAGCAAGAGGAACAGAAATTCCTGCTCCAATCCTTCATATTCCTTACATAGAAGGAAACGAGGAATTATCAACCGCCTATTCAATGGCGGATTCCTATGTTCACTTGTCGGTTGAAGATACCTTCGGAAAAGTGATTGCAGAGGCTATGTGCTGTGGAACAGTCCCCATCACGTTCGACAGTACGGCTTGTGGCGAGATTCCTGGTCCTTACGGCATCGTGGTGGCTCCTCATGATATAGATGCTATTGTAAAATCATTGTCACACCTTGACGAACTGAAAGAAAATAAAGATGAGATGCTTCAGTATGTTCGTGATAATTATGATTATCATACGAATGCTGCTAAATATATTGATCTGTATAAAGAATTATTAATAAATAAATAGATACAAAATGATTAATGTTGGAATTATCGGATGCGGTTTCGTTGGTGGTGCTCTAAAAGATTGGTTGGAGCATAATAATCCAGAGTGTAAGTTGTTTATTAGTGACCCTCCGAAAGGTTATCATGATGATTTGAGCAATATAGATATTGCATTTCTGCAGATTCATGTACCTACGGAGGATGATGGAACACAGGACTTACGTCTTATGACAGAGTTGATAAAGAATCTTCCCGATGTACCTGTATTTGTCCGTACTACTATACTTCCTGGAACCAGTGAAAGACTTTCCCGTGAAACAGGTCATCGGGTACACTATATGCCAGAGTTTCTCACCGAGCGCACACATATTGAGGATTTCAAAAAGCAGACAATGGTCTTCACTGGTGCTCATGAGTTGCTTACGAAAATTTTTGTAGGGAAAAAATTTACCGTTATGACACCTTTGGAGGCCGAATTGACCAAATACATGCATAATGTTTTCGGTGCTTATAAAGTTACATACTTTAATGCTTGCCGTGAGTACTGTGAGCAGATGGGTGCTGACTGGCGCAAGGTTCATACGGGTGTTCTTCTCTCTGGTTATATCAACGACACCCATACCTATGTACCTGGTCCTGATGGCAAGTTTGGATATGGTGGAAAGTGTTTTCCAAAGGATGTCAATGCCTTTGCAAAGATGACCGAAGGAACGCCCCTCGGAACTCTTCTTGAGCACCTTCATGAACTTAACGTCCATTTCCGTGGTGTTGAGGAACACATCTAAACTAACATTTTTATCAATCACTTCATCAGGACTTCCTTATCCGTATTATCCGACACAAGAGCAATGTGGAAATGTGTATGATGTGAAAAGAATTCTGAATAGGAATGTCATTGATGGATAGTTAAAATAGTGTTATCGATTTCTACATACTGAATGCCAACAGATTGAGAAAATGCTAAAATTGGAGCACTTGCTATTGTCAACAGATGTTCTATCAGAAAGTGTGGCAGTTGGAGTTCCCATAATCATTATGAAATTTGAGAATGGAACAGCAAATATCTAATAAGATCTCTTGGGTAACCCTTGCAAAGTTTTTGGGTCTCTATTTGATGGTATTAGGACATATGCAGTTGGTTGATTCTAATACTAGTGCTTTTATTTATACATTCCATATGCCTTTGTTTTTTATACTATCGGGAATGTTTACCAAAGAGACTAATAATCCAACAGAAACAGGAAAGAAATTATATGAAAAATTACTGTTACCGTTTTTGTTAATTGCCTCTGTTTGGTGCATTATTTATATGGGGCTTTGGATAAAAAACGGTATCATTGACCTTTGTTATTGGTCGAACTATATATTAGGATCCTTTATATCTCCAGGAAAAACGCTCGGCTCATTGCATACACTCAAACAACCATTATGGTTTCTCTTGGCATTGGCAGAAATAAAATTTATAGCAGTCTTCATCAAAAATCACAAACTTCTAATAATCTTTTCTATTGTATGTATTATTATCATTTTGTTGTTGCATCATTTTAACATGGTTCTCCCTTTTGCAATAGATTCGGCTTTTTTTGCTTTTCCCTTTTTCGCTATTGGCAAAATGATTCGTAATTCATTCTTAACAGAGTCAAAAAAAATAAGTACACTACTGTTATTGTTATTCTTTCTATTTACAGGAATCGGAACTTATATCATCTATCTTATAAATGGTGACGTTGATACAAACAACTGTATTTTTGGGAATTATATTGTTCTATATTATTTAGGTGGGTTTACAGGTTCTATCTGTATTTTCACATTATCCCAAATAATTTCCAGGTTCTATCAAGCAACTGGACCAATAAACACACTAGTAGTGGGCGCAACTTTAATAATTGGTTTTAGTAGCAATCTGTCATCTATTATTCGGGAAATACTCCCATTCTTGGGCACATCCAACATTGGTGGTATAGCCATTGCCCTCTTAACGATGGCCGCCCTCTACCCATTTATCCTATTAGCACAAAAATACTTTCCGGCCATTTTAGGAAAAAGAAAGTAACTGGCATGTCATCCATTCCCCAGACCAACAATAAGACCATTGCAAAAAACACATTCTTCTTGTATTTGAGAATGTTGTTATATATTGGCGTCAGTTTGTACTCTTCGCGGGTAGTACTGAACACACTAGGCGTTGAGGATTATGGTTTATATGGTATCGTAGGTGGTGTTGTGATGATGTTTAACTTTTTGAATTCCACAATGAGCGGTGCCACCAGTCGCTTCATCACCTATGCATTGGGCAAAAATGATGAAGATGATGTTTCAGCAACCTTTTCATCTGCTATCATTGTGCAGTTAGGTATTGCCTTGGTGGTATTTTGCTTGTCCGAGACGATTGGGTTATGGTTCTTAGAATATAAGTTGGTTATTCCGGAGGGGCGAATGATGGCAGCCCGAATTGTTTATCAACTCAGCATTCTGGCAATGTTGGTACGTATTACTCAAGTACCATATAATGCCTCTATTATTGCTTACGAGAAAATGGATGTCTATGCCTATGTTGAATTGCTAGACGTTTTTCTGAAATTGGGAATCGTTTATCTACTGCTCATTGGGAACTTCGATAAACTAATTATGTATGCCGTATTAGTTGTGGTCGTAAATGTAATAATAACACTAATCTATAGATTCTATTGTCACAGAAAATTTACGACATGTAGATTCCATTGGACAATCAATAGAAAAAAAGTCATACCTATGTTGTCATTTTCCGGTTGGGATTTATTTGGCAACATGTCAAGTACGTTGAATCATCAAGGCATCAATGTACTTATCAACATGTTTTTTGGAGTCGTTTATAACGCAGCAAGTTCGGTGGCAACCAGTGTAAAAGGGATACTTGAAACGCTTTCCGCTAATGTCATTCAGGCGTTTCGTCCACAAATTGTTAAAAACTATGCTAGTGGCCACTACGAACGGATGGAGAGTTTGATGTATAATGGTTTGAAGTTTTCTTTATTGTTATTCATATTGTTTATGGTTCCGATGACCTTTGAAGTTCAAAAAATACTTGAGTTATGGTTGGGCATTGTGCCAGATTTTGCTGCTGTTTTTTGTCGATTAATGCTGATAGCCAGCCTGTTTAATTTAATTAACAAAATTCTAACTATTAGCATATCTGCTACAGGTTACATGAAAAGAATTAGTTTAATAACAGGCAGTATTTATCTTCTAGCACTACCTGTTATTTATGTTGTTTTTAAGTTATTTGATGTTTCTCCATCAGCAGCTTATATTGTAGTCATCGGCTCTATGGGTATTGTTGTCCTCTCGAATGTTATTATACTAAAGAAACAGGTTCCCCAACTTAATCCTTTTCATTATCTGAAAGGTGTGGTTGAACCTGTCATCGTGTTAATGGTTTCTGTTCTTCCTGTCATTCCTATTTTAGTTTTGATGGAAAGTAGTTTTGTGAGGGTAGTTCTTGTCTTTGGAATTTTTGGGATGACCCTGGCCCTCCTTACTTATTTTTTTTGTATTAATCAGGCCATGCGGGTCAAGGTAAATCAGCAGATAGTTTCATATTTTCGTCGTTTACAAAGGAAAAAGAAATAACTCCAAGTAAATGGTTCAAGTTAAACGTCAGAAAAAATATATTCCCTCATCTGAGATTAAACATCCGAATGGATACCATTCTGATTTGCTTGGATTTACATTTCAGTGGAAAGGACATTTTTTACGTGGAATACTACCAGAATCCGTTGAGATAGCACAACAGTATTTTGATTCCGGTTTCATTGATGAAATATGTGGTAAGGGATTATTTCCTAAAACATGGATTTCAGATTTTGAGAATGAAGAGTTTGCATTTATCATTGAACACGAAATGATGAAACCTCAACTCTACTCCACCGACTGGAATTTCTCAATGCTGCGTGATGCAGCAGTTTTGGTGCTTGATATAGCAAAAATCGCGAAGAGATACGGCTATAATATGATTGACTGCCACAAATTGAATGTAATGTTCAAATATGGTAGACCAATGTACGTGGACCTGGGTTCTTTCATTTTATGCGAAGAAGGCTCTTCTGCATGGAGGCCATACCTGTCGTTCCTGCGCTCATACTATTATATTCTGGACATCTGGCATAAGGGTGCAGGGCAGATAGCAAAGCGCTCCATGACGCCTGGTGTGGAGTTTAATCTCAGAGACTACCATTTGTTCAAAAATCCTATCTGGCGACTTTGTCCAGGTATGATTGAACGCATCTACGGACTCAGGGGGACGCTTCATGCCTTTGCAACGACAAGCTTTGACAACATACGGAACAAGTTGAAAAACCGTTCAAATCTGTATAAAGAGCTTGTCCTTTCGGCAAAGAAAACCATAAACTTCCTGAAACCCATCAAAAGTCAGCGACAGTGTTCGATGAACTGCATGAAATCCCAGATTCAGAAAATGCACCTTTCTCCAGTATCCTCGGTTACGCAATCTTCAGAATTCAATCAAGACATCGTTCAGGTAATAAATACATACGTCTCTGCTCATTCTGCAACTATATTCGAATGTAACTCACCATCCCTGCTGTCAAGCATATTGGATAAGACCTCTGTCAGTGAAATGATTGCCGTTCATGAAAACGAATATATGTCGGAGTCTATCTACAAAGCCGTTAACGAACAGCAGTTGGCAGTGACGTGTACCTACTACCAGATTTCAGAAGGTGGCCTGCTGATACGCGGACGTTTTCCCGAAGACAGGTTTAAGTCGGATGTGGCTATTGCACTCAATTATAAGCCTCAGTCTGGCATTCGTGGAATCCATTCCTCCCTGTGGTTTGTCCATGAACGTATGCAGTATTCCAGTCAGGGCAAAGTTATCTTCATGATTCCTAGAACGCGTCAGGACATAGTTGAGGCTCTATCAAAAAAATATAGCATTCAAGCCATCACGGTCCACGGTGGCATGTGCGTTGTCATTGAAGAAAAGAAAAGCGACCTTTGACTCCATGACAAAAATTTCAGTCATAATCCCCGTCTATAATGTGGAAGCCTATCTTCCGCAGTGCATCGATAGCGTGCTGTCGCAGACATTCACCGACTTTGAACTAATCCTCGTTGATGACGGTAGCAAAGACTCTTCCCTTGTCATCTGCCAGGATTACGCCAGTAAAGACATCCGCGTCAAAGTTATCCATCAGGATAATTCGGGCGTCAGCACCGCCCGCAACAAAGGTCTGGCGTCTGCAACAGGCACTTGGGTTACGTTTATAGACTCCGATGACTGGGTGGACGAAGATTTCTTGGAAAATTTCTGCATTAGTCTTAATCCCGATGCCGATGTCATCTGTCAGGGACTGAAATTCATCGACCATGCCAGCGAAAGCGTAAAACGTGAGCGCCGCTTCGGCAGCGACATGATAACCGCCCCCGATGATGAAGGCAAACTGGCACGATATGACGTACTTTCATTTGGAGTGACTGTTTGTAAGTGCTTTAAGATGTCGGTAATAAAAGACTTCGGTATTCTCTTTGACGAGAAAATCGCATACCATGAAGATCATATCTTTACCCTTGAGTTCCTTTCACATTCAAAAAGCATTGTTACCGTAGATGCCTGCGGATACAATTACCGCTGTGGGCACAATGCATCCTCACTGTCAAAACGCCGCCATCCCTGCAAGAACCAGGTCCGTGCCGGACAGCGCATGATGAAGGAACTGAGAACCATCGGGACACGTTTTCACCTTTCGGACAGTTATTTCAAAAAAATTGCCACTTTCGCACTCTCGCCTAAAATCGGAGCAGTGAGGATGGCATTTCAGGACAAGATTTCGAGAGCGGAAATGAAAGAGATGCTTTCTCCGCTGTCGGAATTTGCAAAATACTATTCCCCTGCAGACAAACGCTACCGCTTAATAAAATATCTGGCCAAAGACCCCTCTGGGTGTTCACTCTATGTGTTTTTTTTGCTGTTTCCCAAAATCTCTAAACAATGAAGGTAACATACATTTTTCGTCCAAAAGGTAAGGCCTTCAGCATAGAGCGCGTGTTTTTCCCTATCATGTCTGAGGTAAACCGCTCCGAAGACTTTCATGCAGAAGACTCGTATGCAGAAGTACGCAAAGGGGGCTTCAGGACGCTTCTCGCCAACATAAAAAAATATACCCGCCTGAGCCGCGAGGGAGGTATATGCCACATTACCTGCGAGGTGCGCTATTGTGGCATTTTCATGGACAGGAAACACACTGTCATGACAACACACGACACCATGTCACTGCGCAACCCGAATGCACCATGGTATGCTCGCAAGTATGCCTACTGGATTCAGTTCTACCTTCCGATGCGCCGTCTGAAATACCTCACATGTATTTCCGAGGCAACCAAGCGCGAACTTGTTTCCTATTTTCCCTGGGCAGAAAGGAAACTCCGCGTCATAACAAACCCCATCGACCCTGCATTTTCATACAAGCAGAAAGATTTTAACGCCGATTGTCCTGTAGTTCTCCACATCGGCACGAAGGCCAACAAGAATCTCGTCAGGGTGGCAGCGGCACTGAAAGGCCTTACCTGCCACCTCCGGATTGTGGGCAAACTCTCGAAAGAGCATGAAACAGCCTTGAGCGAAAACAACATCGACTATTCATGTGTATCCAACCTCACCGACGAGGAAATCATACAAGAATACGAAAAATGCGATATTGTGTCTTTTCCCTCGTTATTTGAGGGTTTTGGAATGCCAATCATTGAAGCCCAAGCCACAGGCCGTCCTGTCTTAACTTCTAATCGGGAACCTATGAAATCTGTTGCAGCTGGAGCAGCAGTATTAGTTGATCCAGAAGACACGGATACTATTCGCAATGGATTTCAGCAACTCCTATACGATGAAACATTAAGGGATCAATGTATTGCCAATGGTCTGGAGAATGTCAAGAAATACCAACCTCAAGCAATCGCACAGCAATATTTAGCGCTTTATCGGGAGATGGAAGCCGATATTAAGAAAAAGAAATAAGAACAATCATGAATTCTATAAAAAAAATCATTTATCAATATGGTATTCCGGCATTAGGTCATTTGTTCGTCTGCAAGAACAAGTACTGTAATGTGATTTATTATCATGACATTGTTCGTGAAGGTGGTCATTCTTACATGCAGACCAACCTCTTGCTTTTTCAGCAACAGATGCAATATCTCATCGAACAAGGATACGAAACTCTACGGTTCGACGACTTTGAAGATGATGATCTTTTTCGTTACCGAAATAAACGTGTATGCATCGCATTCGATGACGGATGGCTGTCAAATCACGCCGAAATATTTGACTGGATGAAGGAGCGTGGCCTGAAGTATAATGTGTTCTTAGCGGTCGGCCTCATCGGGAATGATGAACGATATTTAACCTGGGACTTGATTCGGGAGATGCATGAGTCGGGGCTGTGCGGTTTTGGTACACATACTTATTCACACACAGACTTATCGCATATTGACGTGGCTATTTTTGCAGAAGAAGTGGAAAGGGCTGATGCCCTATTTGAAAAGGAATTGGGCTACACACCCAAGGACTTTTGCTATCCCTACGGACGTTTCACAAAGGAATCCATACAACAACTGGCAACTAAGTCAAATTACAGGCGAATCTATCTTTCGACCATGTCGTATTCTTATCCGATGGGAAAGGTCGTTGTTATGGGGCGAAATGGGATTTCAAACGATGATGCCTTTTGTGTTTTCAAGAATAAAGTGAAAGGTTACTTTAACATATTTACTTCGTTAGTACAATGACAAGAGTAGTTTTTGTATATGATTGTCGCTGGTCTGGCGATTGTGATGAGAAATTTATAGACGACTACAATTTCGTGCAGGACCAAGTGTTTCGCGGGCCCCACACACGTGAACGCTTTCAACGTCAGTATTTAGATAATCCTTACGGTCCGTCAGTACTGGTAGTTGTGTATCTGGAGGGGAAGCCCGTGGCTGCACGTGGATTATGGAGAAACGATATCGATGGAAAGCCTGCTTATCAGCCTGGGCAAACCTGTGTTATGAAAGAATGCAGAGGTCACGGTGTTTTTACAGAAATGACGAAAAGAGCAGTCGAACTGCTCCCGAAGGATGTGATTCTATATAATTTCCCAAACCCGAATAGTTTTCCAGGCTATATCAAAATGGGATGGGTCAACATAAAGCAATACTATTTACGTTTTTTCCGTTCTTCCAAACAGTACGATACCGAACACCCAGACATGATGGATGAGACTTATTTTAATTGGTGGGTTAAAGGCCGGCCTGATATTAAATACATGAAACGGAATGGGAATTATTATTTAGTCAGAAAGTATCCTCGTCCTTTTTGCTATAAAGTGGTAGCCAAAGTAACAAAAGAAATCGCTATCACCTGTAATAAAGCCCCATTATTGGTTATATATTTTTTTCCATCTATCCATAAGACTTTTTATAACAAAAATACTCAGCCCCTACGTCCTGTCGTTCGGAACAAAGAACTAAATTATGTTCCATTGTGGAAAATAGATGCTATTTAATGATAAACAAATACTTGATAGAATGACTGTTAAAGAAAAAAGATTTATTTGGATTGCACTTTTCTATATAGCTTACATGATGTTTCCATATGTGACTGTGCTATTGCCTGTCGCTTTTGTCAGCATTGCAGTATCAGTTTTCCTTGTGCTCCTGTACCCAAAGGCTTTCACTCAGAACTATTTTAAGTGGTTCTTAGTTTATATCGTTGTATTATTTGTATATTGTTTGTTTGAGCATCCGTTCCATATTAATGGTATTGGACGCAGCATGAATCTTTATCGCAAACTTTTGATTGAAACTGCGTGGATACTACCTAATATCATGTTATGCTCCATCATCATGAAATTAAATAATCCGAAAGTGTTTCAAAAACTGGCTATGGGAACTATAATTATATTGGTCGCGTCATTATTGTTAGTATTTCCTATTGTATGGACAAATGCTGGTATCTTGCGTGAAAACATTCGACAGACAGAAGGAGGTGAAGACGGTATTTGGGGCCTACCAAGTTATACCGTTATGAGTTGTTATTCATATTTTATTCCTGTCATAGGTTATGGTGTTAAACATTCTCAAAAAAGATTGAGATGGCTTTTTTTCTTTTTTTTCTTATTATTTATTTATTATATATATAAATCCGAGATTACAACAAGTCTTCTTGCGACGATTTTTGTTGTTTTTTTCATGTTAGTATATCAAAAAGGAGGAAGAGATAAAAATGTTTTAGCATTTATTGGATCTGTTATTTTACTTTGGTTACTGTATGAGTTTGGAGTCATTCTAACTTTTGTGGACTATCTCGTTCGCGCTTATGAGGGGACTGTAGCACAAGTCAAACTCATAGAGTTTCGAGGAACTTTGATGGGAGAGGGAGAAAGTGACAATGTCCAAATTCGAGAAATGCTTCGAGAGAGATCCTTAGATTGTTTTGCACTTAATCCATTGATTGGTGGGTCACTTGATGTTGGTGGGCATAGTAGTCTAATAGATCGTTTAGGAAGTATGGGGTTATTGGGGTTCATTCCTTTTGTCTTGATGCTTGTGTATAATGTCAAAACCTGGTTTCGTTTAATGCCAGATAAAGGTACCAAGTTCTTCTATTTAAGTGGAATCCTTATTATTTTTGTGTTCCTCTATGAAAAGGGACTTTTCAGCGGACAAGGAATGTTGTTCTTGTTTTTTATATTACCTGTCTGTATCTATGGAATTCATTATTATATCACGAATGTATCTGACTCGAAAATCATAATACATGACAAATTGGCGAATAATTAATTTACTATGACTTTCAGCATTATCCTCCCAATCTATAACGTGGAAAAATACCTGTCAGCCTGTATTGACAGTATTCTGGCGCAAACATACAGTGATTATGAAATCATTCTTGTTGATGATGGCAGTACAGACACTTCACCTCAGATCTGCGACCAGTACGCGGGTCAACATTCATGTATTCACGTAATTCATAAACACAATGGCGGACTATCTGATGCTCGTAATGTTGGACTTAATTCAGCAAGGGGAGAATATGTTTTCTTTATCGATAGTGATGATTTTTTAATAGATAATACAGTACTCCAGCGCATTGCCAATAAATTGACAGATAAACCAGATGTAGTGGCCTTTAAATCCGTCAAATGGTTTGAATCGACGGGGAAGATGGGAGTAAACACAGATGACCTTAGTGTCAGCAGTAACAACCTGCTTCCTTATGAGAAATATCTAGAACTGATAGATAAAGACACTTATTCCAACAGTGCTTGGAGTAAAGTAATCAAACGTTCTGTTTTGACTAACAATCACGTGGAATTTGAAAAGGGTTTGTTGGGTGAAGATAATGATTGGTATTACAAAGTAATAAGCCATCTCAGTTCGCTTGAACTCATCAATGAACCATTATATGTCTATCGTCAGCGTGCCGGTTCCATCACTAAAACTTATACAAAGAAGAACATGGAACACCTGCTATGGATTATTGAGAAGTGGACAAAATATGTGAATGAAGGTGAATTCACAGGAAATAAAGAAGTAATTCGCAATAGTTTGGCTAAGCAATACTGTCATGCTATTATTGGCTATAGTTCATTGAATAACGCAAAAGAGTTTTTTCCTCGGCTGAAATGCCATAATTACCTCCTTCAATATAGTAATAATCCAAGAGTCAGGACCTTTAGGAAACTGAACCGATGGGTCGGTTTGAGAGGGACTATTTTGTTACTAAAATTTAGAAAGATGTTCATTAAATAATTATGGAGAATTTATCACTGCCCAAAGTCCTGGTTGTGGGTATAAACCCTTGGCGTGAAGATGGAACGGCCCACACATTGAAAGAAATATTCTCCTGCTGGGATTCGTCCCGTGTGGCGCTGGTATATACAAAGTCGGGACTTCCATATACGAACGTGGCCTCACGTTTTTTTCAGATCAGCGAAAACTTGATATTGAAGAACCTTCTGAAGCCATGGAAAAAGATTGGGCAAGAAGTCCAGAGTACCAAAGATGTTGACAAAAGTCTTACAGCTGAAGAAGATGCACGTTATGCAAAGGCACATAAGCATCATTCAATGTTGTTAACGTTATGCCGTGAAATCGTTTGGCTCTTGGGACATTGGCGTGGGAAAGCCCTGAAGAACTTCCTTAAAGACTTTAACCCAGACATGCTTTTTATCCCTATTTACCCCACGGTATATATGGGATGGATCCAACGATATATTATCAAAAAAACAAAGAAGCCATTTGCCTGTTATCTGGCAGACGACAACTATTCTTATGACTCGTGTACAGGTTTATTATCTTATATTCACCGTTTTTGGTTGAGAAAGAATGTGAAGTGGCTGGCCACTCATTGCAGCCAAATGTATGTAATAGTTGAAAAGGAGAAGGAAGATACAGACAAACAGTTTGGCACTAATAGCATTATTTTAACTAAGAGTATAGACTTCTCCAATCGGCCATTCGCACCTCATCCATTAAGCAATCCAATCAAGTTTGTATATACAGGAAGTCTTGTCATCGGACGTGACAAGACATTGGCTATGATTGCAGACGCAATCAATGAAATTAACAAGAATGGCATAAAGGCAGAATTGGAGATATTTTCTAAAGACGAACCAGAAGCATCTGTCATGTCACGTCTGAACCGAGGAGCATCACACCATCGAGGTTTTATCCCCAGAAGTGAGGTGAATAGAGTTCAAAGTCAAGCAGATGTGGTGGTTTTTGCTGAGGCTTTGGAAGGTAAAGCTGCGAACATAGCAAAATTGTCATTTTCAACGAAAATAACGGATTATCTTTCTAATGGGAAATGTATCTTTGCTGTTGGTCGTGATTACATTGCACCAATAGATTATTTTGTTCGTAATGACTCTGCTGTTGTTGCTACAAATGAAAGTCAAATCTTGGAACAACTCACATATTTGATTAATAATCCATCTGTGATAGCAAAGTATAGCAAGAAAGCCTATGATTGCGCTATTCGTAATCATGAGAAGTCTAAAGTGGATCAGCGTTTTATTGAGTCCATGATGAATGTATCACGTAATCAATCTTAAACATGGCTATTGTCTTAACAGACTCGTTGAAGTACTGTCCTAAGTTTCCAGAAAGAACGCTTGTCAACAACAAAACAATTGAGGGTTTTGATGGCAATCCTGATGTGATTGCAGCATTCTGCTCCCGTGGAATGGCCAAAATTGTATTAGGATTGAACTTCCCTAACCTAAGAGTTATTCAACTCTTTAGTGCTGGTTATGATGGTATAGATTTGGAACAAGTCAAGCACAAAGGCATCACATTGTGCAATGCCTCCAATGTTTATAACATTTGTATGGCAGAATTTGTTGTTTATGCCATGTTAATGAGGGCCAAAAGGTATAACAGAAGTATCAAGAACCATTCTATACGTATTCTCCGCAACTATCATTACCTATCTGAACTTTACGGAAAAACAGTCGGTATCATGGGCTGTGGTAACATCGGTTGCCAGATAGCGAAGCGACTTGCCGCTTTTGACATGAATGTAATAGGATATGATGCAAAGACCGATCCTAAGCCATTCTTTAAGCATATTTTTGGATTAGATGAGAAAGAACAGTTCGTGCCACAATGTGACTATCTAGTTTGTTGTCTTCCGTTGATGAAATCAACTGAAAGATTACTCAATAATAGTTGGTTTTCGTTAATGAAAGAATCTATTACCATTATAAATGTGGCACGCCCCAAAGTAATCTGTGACGAGGATTTCCTGTATTTTCTGAAAAAGCACTCAAATGCTGTTGCTGTTCTGGATATGTTGGAAAAGATTCCAAATCCTATCACAAATCCATACCGGCGTTTGTCTAATGTATTAGTGTTACCTGGTGTTACTGCAGCTTCAGAGGAAAGTATGGAGAGGTTGCATGCCCTGTTGCTGCGGAACTGGGATAACCTTAAAGAAAATAAAAATCTTCTTAACAAAATAGTTTAGCATGATATCATTAAGACAATGGATTCATGATATAAAAGGTTTTATTCAATATGGCGACTTGCCTACTTCTTATTTCATTAAAAGAGGAATGAAAGTGGGGAAGAATTTCAACCGCCAGTCAGGTACTCGTTTGGACCCGACCAATTGCTGGCTTATTGAAATTGGTGATGATGTCATAATGGGAAATAAATCTCAAATCATTGCTCATGATTTTTCATTGATGCATCATACAGGCTATGCTCGTTTTGGGTGTGTTAAAATTGGGAATAGGGTATTTATTGGTGCAAACTCAACGATACTTTTCAATGTAAAAGTTGGAAATGATGTAATTATAGGTGCAGGAAGTCTTGTTAATAAAGACATTCCTGATGGATATGTTGTAGCCGGAGTGCCAGCGAAAGTTATTTGTAAAACAGAAGACTATATTGCCCGTCAATCAGAAAACATAAACAAGGCTGTTCACTTTCAAAAAAAAGACACAAATTATGACGGGTTTAAAATGACACCTGAAATTAAGGAAAGAATGCTTAAAACTATCGATAACAGTGATAATGGTTTACTTTATATCCAATTTCGTGACACCCGACATATTATTGGCAGCGATGAAATAGAAAGCGTAGATTAGATGAAAAAGAAAATTTGTGCAATATCGACAATAGAGCAAACGATGGAATCATTTGTGATTCCAGCTATGCGCGTGTTCCAAGAGCGAGGTGACGAGGTGACGCTGATATGCACGATGTCGGATGAATTTCTGCGGAAATATGCAGGTGAATTTCATTGTATCAATGTGCAGATGAAGCGTGGCATTAGTCTTTCAGATATCTTGCTAAAGCCATTTGAATTTATTAGCATCTTCTGTCGAGAAAAGTTCGATTATGTACAGTATGCTACGACCAATGCATCGTTCTATGCTTGTCTGCCAGCACGTCTTTGCGGCATCAAGACTCGCGTCTATTGCCAGTGGGGATTGTTGTACATTGGATTTACAGGACTGAAACGCACAGTGTATAAATGGGTGGAGAAATGGTTGTGCATCCATGCAACTCATGTCACGGTAGCCAGTAAGAAGAATTTGGAATATGCTGTGGCCGAAGGGCTTATTTCTACCAAGAACTCATCAGTCATCGGCGATGGTGGAACCATTGGTGTTGACTTACATGTGTTCGACCATGCCAAGCGTGAAGAATACAAGGAACAGGTATGTCATGAATATCCTCAACTGGTGAACAAAACGGTATTTGGCTATGTTGGACGCATAGAGACTGATAAAGGTGTGGAAGAACTGCTTAAAGCTTATCTTAAGATGGGAAGGCATACTACAGCTCTTTTGCTGATAGGCCCTTTTGACGAATTGCGTAGCGATATCGATTCTGCCACTCTGCAGGAAGCCAAAGCTCGGGAAGACATTATCTTCCACGGCTTCAGTCGTGAGGTTCCCAAATATATGTCTGCTATGGATGTGCTGGTACATCCGACTTACCGAGAGGGATTCAGTATGGTGATTCAGCAAGGGATGGCGATGGGATGCGCAATTATTACCACAGACGTGCCTGGTCCTTCTGAAGTCATAGAAGAAGGTGTGTCAGGTTTATTGGTACCCGACCATACAGTTAATGAACTTGCTGAAGCCATGAATCGTTTGAAAGAGGATAAGGATTTACGTCAATGTTTCTCTGAAGCAGGTCTTAAGCGAGTCAAAGAGAAGTTCGAGCGTCAGCACATGCTTGAATTGACATATGAGAATCGTATGAAAATGATGAATAAAGTAATATGAATGTAGGAATCCATCAACCCGACTACATCCCATGGTTAGGCTTATTCTATAAGATGTATCTGTCGGATGTGTTCATCCATCTGGATGATGCACAATACTCTAACGAGGCTGCTCACAATTTCAATACCATCAAGACTTCAAATGGGCCGCTTCGGCTAAAGTTCCCAGTCGAACAGCACATGGGGGATCTAATCAATGAAGTGCGACCGAAGTACGAATTGAAATGGCGAGAAAAACATCTTCGTACTATTGAGATGAATTATGCCAAGGCCAGATATTTCAAAGATGTATATCCTGAATTCCGTGATGTGTTCATGGTTGATTATCCAAATGTGGCAGCGTTGAACATTGCCATCAATGAATATATAGCAGGACAGTTTGGCATCAAGCCCAAGTTTGTGAAGTCATCTGATTTCCAGATGACATCTAAGCGTGAGGAACGAGTGATAGACCTGTGTGTAGCTGTGGGTGGTACACGTTATATCAGTGGGAATGGGGCTCGTGTTTATCAAGAAGAGGAACATTTCACTACAAGAGGTGTGGAACTGACCTATCTGGATTATAAGCCTATTACCTATCCACAGGTGTGGAAGGGTTTCGAACCATGTATGTCGGTCATCGATTTTATCTTTAATTGTGGTTACGATTTCGACTTTGTAATTCAAGAGGTTAAGAGACTCAATGAAGGAAATTGGTAGTTTTATAGAGTTAGAACTCCCGACAGGTCGTGAGTGGTATAAGGGTGAGGTCGATGTGGCACGATTGAACACTGGGCGAGCCGCTATTTGGCATGCCTTCCGATTGACGAGAGCAAGTGTGATATGGATTCCTTATTATCAATGTGAGTCCGTACGTGAATTCCTAACTTTCAAAGGATGTACTATTAAGTATTACCATCAAGACTATAACTTCAACCCGACAGATTTATCTCCAACACAAGATGATGCTGTACTTCTAGTCAATTACTATGGTATGATGTCGAGCGAGCGAATGAGAATTCTTTCGACAGGATTGCCTCACGTAATTATCGACAATAGCCAAGCGTTTTTTTGCCAACCTCTTCCCAATGTATATAATATCTATTCCGCTCGAAAGTTTGTGGGTGTGCCTGATGGAGCATACGTTATTGGCAAAGATGCCCAACGATTTACAGAGGAATTTCCACAAGGTTATTCAAGCGATACGGCTGACTTTCTTTTCAAGCGTATAGAATATGGTTGTGAAGGAAAAGGGTATAAAGCTCGCTGCATCAACGAGAACCGCATAGACCACGAGGATGCAATGCGTATGTCGTCTCTGACACATGCACTTTTGGATGGGACAGACTATGAGCGCAATATTAGGAAACGAAAGGAAAACTTTGCGACGGCATGCGAATTGTTTGCCGACATGAACTTAATAGATCCAACAAGGTTTATGGATGAGGATACCATACCGATGGTATATCCACTCGTTGTTGAAGATGATGCGTTAGTAGATAAGTTGCTTGCAGCAAAGCACTTCCAAGGCCATTGGTGGAAATATATCACCGACGAACTACCGGTTGACACGTTTGAGCATTGGTTGTCACGCTACATGATACCCATTACGATTGATCAGCGTTATGGACGTGAAGATTTGAAATACATCAAATCGGTTATACAAGCGTAATCATGTTAAGATATGTATCTTTATTTTAAGCGTTTTTTTGATTGTATTGCCGCGGTGTGTCTATTCATTGTGATTAGTCCTCTGTTCGCTGTACTTGCAATACTGGTGAGAACTCAATTGGGGAGTCCTATTCTCTTCAAACAGGAACGTAGCGGAAAAGGTGGACGAACCTTCCACATTATGAAATTTCGTACCATGACCAATGCTACAGATGAAGAAGGAATTCTGCTGCCTGATGAACAAAGATTCACGGCATTAGGACGGTGGCTTCGTTCAACTTCTCTCGATGAAATACCCGAATTGTTCAATATTATTCGTGGTGATATGGCAGTGATCGGTCCCCGTCCCCTGCCTCCACTTTATAACGACTACTTTTCTGAATATGAAACAAGTCGCTTTAAGGTGAGGGGTGGATTGATACCACCAGAGTCAATGTACTTCGACTCTTTTATCACATGGAACCAACAACTCAAATACGAGGCAGACTATGCCAATAATGTAAGTCTGACTCTTGATGTAAAAATCCTTGTCAGTGTTTTTAAGACTATTTTCAAACGTACAGAAACCGATTATGGTAATTATGTGAGAGACGCACTGAATGTGGAACGAGCTAATTCTAAAACTCAAATAGTATGAATATCCTTTTTATTGCCCCACATGCTGATGACGAGGTGCTTGGCTGTGGTGCCACGATGGCTAAAGCTGCCAAAGATGGCCACAACGTTTATGTATTGATTTGTACCAATGCCAACAATGGAGCTCCTGAATTGTTTAGCAAAGATCTGATGGTTCAAGTAAGGAACGAGGCAAGAATCGCCCATCAATCTCTTGGGGTAAAGGAGACATTTTTTCAGGAATTTCCTGCCCCCATGCTTGATCAGGTACCTCAATTCAGAATTACAAAAGAAATCGTGAAAGTGATACGTCAGCTAAACATTGATACTGTTTATATGCCGCATAGAGGAGACCGACATGTTGACCATACGGTGATACACGATTGTGCTATGGTGGCTTGTCGTCCCTTGGCCAACAATACGGTAAAACATGCTTATGCCTATGAGGCGCTTTCCGAGACGGAATGGGGTGAGCCTACAGCAGCCAACGCTTTTATCCCGACTAAGTATCATACGTTTTCTGTAGAGGAATTTGAAGCAAAATTACATGCTATGGAATGTTTCAAGACTCAACTATATGAATTCCCTGCAGCCCGCTCTCTCGAAGCTGTTGAAGCGTTGGGTAAGTATAGGGGATCGAATGTGTCTGCAATGCGTGCAGAAGCTTTTGAAGTACTACGAGATATTGATTAAGGTGATGGGGCATTTCAAACTAATGATACTCGCAGCCGATCCTCAATCGGCTATCGCGGCTCAACAAGCAGGCATAGACCGCGTGTTCTATGATCTTGAGTTCATAGGCAAGTCCGAACGGCAGCATGGACGCAATACCGTAAAATCAAATAACAAAATTGATGACATTCCTGCTGTACGCAAAGTGCTGACAACATCGGAATTGCTTGTGCGTACCAACCCTATTCATGCTTACACTCATGATGAAGTGGAGAAGGCTATCGCATACGGGGCAGACGTTCTTATGCTTCCAATGGTTCTTGATCAGCATGATGTGGAACAATATGTGGACATGGTGGCGGGACGTGCTCGTGTGTGTATCATGATTGAGACCGCTGCTGCTATGGCTCGACTTGATAAAATTCTTGCTGTTAAGGGCGTGGATGAACTTTTTATTGGTCTCAACGACTTACATATCAGCATGGGGCTAACGTTTATGTTTGAACTTCTCAGTGGAGGATTGGTGGAATATATTGCCGAGAAATGTCATCGTGCAGGTATGCCTTTCGGTTTTGGTGGTATCGCTCGTATTGGCGAAGGAGATTTACCGTCGGACTATATTCTCGGTGAACATGTGCGTCTCGGTTCTTCGTCGGTCATCCTTTCACGCACGTTCAAAGGTGTGCCTGGTGTTGATGCTAATGCCCACAAGATTGACCTTGGCGAAGAAGTTGAGAAAGTACGTCGTCGTTGGAATGAAATCCTGTTATGGACAGATGCTGACCATTCGGATAATCGAAAAAGCATAGTTGAAGCTGTTGATAAAGTGGTTTATAAAATACAAAACAGATAACGTATGAATCTCTATGGAGCGAGTGGACATAGTAAGGTTGTGAGAGGAATCGTTGAAGCGGCAGGAGTTTCTGTCGGTGAGAGTTTATGGGTTGGTGCAGGAGCCACAGTCATTCCTAGTATTCGTATCGGGGCATGGAACCTCATTAGTGCTGGCTGTGTCGTGGTTGAAGATATTCCAGATAGTGTACTTGCATACGGCAACTCATGCAGAGTGGCAAGGGTAATACAATATAACATATTGAGTAGCAACAATTTATGGGAACGAGATAATACAGGCATAGAGTTTGCCGCGCGTTTCTCATACAGTGAAAGGAGGAAGGCGGCATGAAAGACATTGCAATCTTCGGGGCAGGTGGTTTTGGTCGTGAGGTAGCCTGTCTGATAAATATAATAAATGGATGTGAGCCCACATGGAATTTGATTGGTTTCTTTGATGAAGTCAAGGAGATTGGGACACGTAATGAATATGGTGAAATACTAGGTGGCATTGACGTAGTGAATGAGTGGGAGAAACCTCTTGCACTCGTTATTGCAATAGGTGACCCACACAGCGTAAAGCATATTGTAGAAAATGTCAATAATGCACAGATTGATTATCCCAATCTTATTGCGCCAGATACAATATTTCTTGATAGAAAGAACATTACTTTCGGTCGCGGTAATATTGTGTGTTCACGCTGTCTGTTTTCTACAAATGTACGGATTGGTGACTTTAACACATTCAATGGCTACATAACAGTTGGACATGATTCTACGTTTGGAGACTTCAATTCCTTAATGCCTGCCGTGAGAATATCTGGCGAGGTAAATGTAGGAAATGAGAATTTTTTTGGAGTAGATGCCGTGGTCATTCAACATATTAATATAGGAAACAGAACAAGGATTGGGGCAAATAGCCTTATTATTCGTAAGACAAAGGATGACAACACCTACGTATGCCCTCCTACGGATATTTTATAAACTCAAAATGCATTACATTATGGAACTTAACGATTTTATTGCAAATTTTGCAGATCAGTTTGATGAAACTGATGCTTCAGAGATTCAGGCAGATACGCGTTTCCACGATTTGGAGGAGTGGAGTTCACTCACAGCAATGGGCATAATAGCCATGGTAAGAACCAAGTATGATAAGGCTGTGACAGGTCGCGAAATCCGTGACTGTGAAACTGTCGAAGATATCTTCAATATGATTGCTGCCAAGTAATGGAAACGTTCAATCCTTTCTCACTTGAAGGAAAGACCGTGTTGGTAACGGGTGCTTCGGCTGGTATTGGTCGAGGCATTGCGGTTACTTGTGCCAAGATGGGTGCCATGGTTGTTATTAACGGCCGCAACGAACAGAGAGTTAAAGAAACGCTTGGGATGATGGATGGTAGAGAGCACCTTCTTGCCGTGGGAGATTTGACAGATGCCGAAGCCATTATTCAGCTTGTAGGGGACTTGCCCAAACTTGACGGTATAGTCCATTGTGCCGGCATTGGTACTCGGGTATTATGTCGAAATGTAGCGGAAACAGATATTGACGAAGTTTTCAACACAAATTTCAAAGCTCCTGTTCTCTTACAAACAGAAATACTCCGACAAAAGAAACTAAACAAAGGCGGAAGCATTGTTTTCATTGCGTCCATCTCAAATGAATCCCCAAGTGTGGGTAACGCGCTATATGCAGCTTCAAAAGGTGCTGTTATAGCATACGCCAATTGCTTGCAATTGGAACTGGCTCCTCGTCAAATTCGTGTCAACTGTATCAGCCCAGCAATGGTATGGACCGATTTAATCTTCAAAGGTGGACTTACAGAAGACGAATTACACGAAGACGAACAAAAATACCCATTAAAGCGTTATGGCAGGCCCGAAGATATTGCAAACCTTACAGTGTATCTTCTCTCCGACGCATCCGTATGGATGACTGGAAGCAATGTCAAAATTACTGGTGGATCAAACTAATTAATTTTATTATGGCATACATCAAAGCAATTTCATATTACCTTCCAGAGACGATTCTTACCAATGAAGCGTTGGTCGAGGAATTTCCAGAATGGAGTGTCGAGAAGGTGGCTGCTAAAGTGGGTGTAAACACCAGACATCTGACTGCGTCAAATGAGACAGCGGGTGACATGGCAGAGAAGGCTGCACGCAAACTATTTGTGGAGTATCACGTTGACCCCTCAACAATTGATTTCGTACTGCTTTGCACACAAAGCCCAGACTATTTCCTGCCCTCCACCGCTTGTGTCCTACAAGATCGGTTGGGAATACCGACAACTGCTGGTGCATTTGACTACAACCTTGGCTGTTCGGGATGTGTATATGGCATGGCGGTTGCCAAAGGCTTGATTGTTGCTGGAATCGCAAAGAATATACTATTGTTGACTTCGGAAACGTATCAGAAGTATCTGCACCCATCGGACAAGAGCAATCGTTCCATCTTTGGTGATGGTGCTGCTGCATGTCTTATATCGACAGAAGGTTTTGCCGAGATAGGTAAGTTTGATTTTGGAACAGATGGCAGTGGTTATCGACATTTGATTGTCGAAACAGGTGCTTCACGTCAAAAGGAAAGGACAGGACGAGAAAGTACAGATGATGATGGACATGTTCGTCGTGAGGACTATCTATACATGGATGGTTCGGCCATCTTCAATTTTACACTCGACTCCGTGCCAGTTATGATGGAGAACATTCTTGCCAAAAATCAGATTGATAAGGATGCTGTTGACTACTACATTTTCCATCAGGCCAATAAGTTTATGCTCAACACAATAAGAAAGGTATGTGCCCTGCCCAAAGATAAGTTTTATATCAATCTCGAGAATACAGGAAATACGGTAAGTTCAACCGTATTGATAGCACTGAAAGATTGTCTCGCCAACGGAACCTTACAAAAGGGTATGAATGTGATGGTGACAGGTTTTGGCGTGGGACTAAGTTGGGGCGGAACGATGTTGAAATTCCAGTAATCAAACAGATATATGGCAAACAGAATTTACCTTTGCCTTGCTCACATGAGTGAAGCAGGTTGGGAACAGAAGTATGTGAAGGAGGCTTTCGACACGAACTGGGTGGTGCCGCTCGGTCCGAACGTGAATGCGTTCGAGGAAGATTTGCGTGACTTCGTCATAAAAGTTAAAGGTGAAAAGTTAAAAGGTAAGAACGGTTTAGTGGAGAAGCAGGTCGTTGCCCTGAGTTCTGGTACGGCTGCGGTTCATCTTGGACTGCTGGCCTGTGGCGTGGGTCCTGGCGATGAAGTGTTAGTGCAAAGTTTCACATTCTGTGCATCGACACACCCGATTACGTATTTGGGGGCCACGCCTGTAATGGTGGATTCCGAACCAGAGACATGGAACATAGACCCGCATTTGCTGGAAGAGGCTATCAAGGATAGGATTGTGAAGACGGGTAAGAAGCCTAAGGCCATTGTTCCTGTCTATTTATATGGTATGCCTGCCAAGATTGATGAAATTATGGCTGTTGCTAATAAATATGAGATTCCTGTAGTGGAGGATGCTGCCGAGGGTTTCGGCTCAAGTTATCACGGCCAGGTGTGCGGTACTTTCGGCGAGTATGGTGTGCTTTCGTTCAACGGCAACAAGATGATAACGACATCAGGCGGCGGGGCCCTCATTTGTCCATCCGAGGCAGCGAAGAGCAAGATAATGTGGTATGCCACTCAGGCCCGTGAGGCATATCCATATTATCAGCATGAGTCCATCGGCTACAACTACCGTCTGTCGAATGTGTGTGCTGGCATTGGTCGCGGCCAGATGAAGGTTGTTGACAAGCATATAGCACGTCACCGTCAGATTGCTGCTATGTATGAAGAGGCCTTCAAGGACTTTGACGGCATTGAGTTCCACAAGGAGATGGAAGGTACGGCGAGCAACTATTGGCTGAACACAATCCTTCTTGACGAACAGTTGAAAGTTAAAAACGAAGATCTTGCGTATGCAGAGGCTGTGCAAGGTGCTGTTGGTGGTGCTGCCGGTGTAGTTCATGGTGGAGGAAGTGTCCATACAGACTGCGAGCCCAACCGAAATGTCGAGGCTATGCGATTGAACTTAGACAAAGAAGGTATTGAGAGCCGTCCGCTTTGGAAACCGATGCATAAACAGCCTGTTTATCAGAATGTTCCAGTATACGTAAACGGAGTGTCTGAAAGCCTGTTCAAACGAGGACTCTGTCTGCCGAGCGGACCGATGGTTACTGATGAGGATGTGGAACGAATCATTCGTACCATTAAAGACAATGTGCTGTAATGGCAGATAATACTATCAAATTATTCTTTGAACTGATCAAAATTGCTGTTGGCAATCAAAAAGAGTTGTCAAAGGCTCCTTCTGACGATGAATGGAGCCAACTTTTATATTTAGCAAAAAAACAGACTCTGATAGGTATTTGCTTTTCTGCCATAGAACAGTTGCCTATTCATCAACGTCCTCCCAAAGACATCATTCTCACATGGTTTGCTCTAACGAATCGGATAGAAAAGCGCAACCATGTCATGAATCAAAGAACACAGGAGGCTGTGAACTTTTTTCGGAATAAGGGTTTCAAGGCCGTCGTCTTAAAAGGTCAAGGAATAGGACAACTGTATCCTGTTCCCGAACGACGTATCAGCGGCGACATTGACGTTTGGTTAGATGGAGGACGTAAACGTATCTATGAGTTTGCAAGACAATTTGACAAAGACGGAAAACTTTATGGCGTCAACTACCACCATGTTCATCTCCATTTGTTTGAAGACGTTGAGGTTGAAGTGCATATCTATCCGTCTTACATGAATAATCCATTCCTAAACCATCGCCTTCACCAATTCTGTAAGCAGTATCCTCCTGTTAATGACTCCATGACGCCTTCTATGGCATTCAACCGTGTATTTATCTTACTGCATTGCTTCGACCACCTTACTGGTCATGGTGTGGGCTTGCGACAGGTTATGGACTACTACTATGTTCTGAAACAAGGTTTTACTGAACAAGAAAAGTCAGAAACACTGGTATGGCTCAAAAAACTTCATTTGACGACCTTTGCTGCCGCCATGATGTGGGTTATGAAGGAAGTCTTTGGTTTAGAAGATGAGTATCTGCTTCTTGCTCCCAACGAAAAAGAAGGCCGTTTTCTGCTCGAAGAGATTTGTCATACTGGTAACATGGGGCATTACGATGAACGTCACTGGGGTTCGTTGAAAACACCTTTTTCCCGTTTCTTGTACAATATACACCGTGACACTCACTTCGTATTGCATTATCCGCAAGAAGTGTTATGGCAACCGTTTTTCAACATATATTTATATACATGGCGACTCGTCAAAGGTTTGAATCATTAGACAAAAACATAACATCATGAAGATATTCAATAAATTAGCGAATTGGTACTTCTCCAAGCAGGCTGTGCCCTACTGGGTAGTGCTTGTTTTTGATTGCTTAGTAGTTTCGTGTAGCAACCTACTGGTTTATACACTCAAAAGAGGGCCTGACAGTGCACTTGATCATGGATGGCAACTCCTACTGACATTGGGATGTTATCTCATTCCGTATCTGATTGGCTTTCGCATCTTGAAGACATATACGGGAGTTTTACGCTATTCGTCATTTGCAGACTTGTTGCGTATAGGTTTTGCCAATCTGATTGGTATTGCATTGATTTGGGTAGCGCGCAAGTTTTTACACGCGGACAACTATCTTGTTCCTATTGGCATTATCGGCTTACTCTTTGCATGGTTGCTGTCCACCATCATCATGTTTGGGGTACGTATTTTTGTGAAATATGCCTATGATACCTTCCGCACAGAGGGCATGGCACGCCGCGTGTTCATCTATGGCACGAAGGCAGGTGGCATTGCTCTGGCGAAGAGCATTCGTGTGGAGCATCCAGCACGTTTCGTCCTGTGCGGCTTCATCAGTGACTCCAAGGATATGCCTGGACACACATTGCAGGGGGTTGAGGTATACCCCAACGATGCACAACTTGTGGATAACATGAAACGGATGCATGCCAATACTCTGCTGGTTTCTCCTTTGAAGGCTGAGCGTTTTATGAACAATGAGGCCATGAGCGGACGACTGCTCGATGCCGGCATCAAAATTTTCACGATGGGCAAAGTGGAACAGTGGGACGGTCAGAGTGACCTCAGCGCTCAACACTTGCACGAGGTGGAGATTGAAGACTTACTGCCACGAGATGAGATTCAGATAGATCTGGAAGCCGTCAAGAACCTGCTTATGGACAAACGTATCATGATTACGGGCTCAGCAGGCAGCATTGGCAGCGAAATGGTACGTCAGATTGCCCAATGGAATCCTGCGCAACTCATTCTGATTGACCAGGCAGAAACTCCTCAGCATGACATCCGCCTGATGATGTCGCATGATTTTCCGAACATCAAGGCAGAGGTTATTGTTACGAGCATTGCCAACCAGCGACACATGGAAACTATCTTTGCCAAGTTCCGTCCTGAATACGTTTTCCATGCCGCAGCCTACAAGCATGTACCTATGATGGAGGACAATCCGAGTCAGGCCGTACAGAACAACATTGACGGGACGCGTGTCATTGCAGACTTAAGCGTCAAATACGGTGTCAAGAAGTTCGTGATGATTTCGACAGATAAGGCTGTGAATCCTACCAATGTCATGGGATGTTCAAAACGAATCTGCGAGATTTATGTGCAGGCACTGGACAAGGCCATCAAGGAGGGTAAGATAAAAGGTGAGACACAGTTTGTTACAACCCGTTTTGGTAATGTGCTGGGGTCGAACGGCAGTGTCATCCCTCTCTTTAAGGAGCAAATCAAGAATGGCGGTCCTGTCACGGTTACACACCCTGACATCATCCGTTTCTTCATGCTTATCCCCGAGGCCTGCAAACTGGTACTTGAAGCAGGAACGATGGGTAATGGCGGCGAAATCTTCGTCTTCGACATGGGCAAACCTGTGAAGATAGCAGACCTCGCCAAACGTATGATTATGTTAAGCGGTGCAACAGGTGTGGAAATCAAATTCACCGGTTTGCGTGACGGAGAAAAACTATATGAGGAAGTGTTGAACGACGAAGAAATCACCAAGCCGACTTTCAACAGCAAAATCAAAATTGCCCAAGTGCGCGAGTACAATTACAACGAAGTACAGAGTTGGATGGAAGACTTGTCTGCCATCAGTCAGAAGTTTGACAACATGCAGACGGTGCAGAAGATGAAAGAAATCGTACCGGAATACAAGAGCCAGAATTCTGTTTATTGCACATTGGATAAATCATAGATTATATCTTACACTACAACGCATTCAGGGTCGAAACGTTTCTATGTTTCGACCCTGAATGCGTTTTTTTACATCATTATCTATAAGGAATCAGATGGCTGCACAGATTCCACATCAGAAGATGCGGCGTCCTGTTGGGCAGCATCGCCCACTTGAATGGAGATGTTGAGATGGCGAATCGTATCGGTATTGAACTCGATGGTGTCGGTCGTACCATTTTCGCCTTGTACTGTCACTCTGCCTTGACAGGAGCAGAGAGTGGAGAACAAGAAAATGCCTGCGAGAATAAAAAGGTTGCTTTTGTTCATATTGTGAAACGAATGAATGACTTCTGTGACGATGTGATGGACATGTTGGCTGCAAAGTTAAGCATTTTCACAAAAAAGCCAAAAGCAAATGGTATAAAATACAGAAGTATGCAGGATTTTATTTGCCTAAATGCAACCTGAATTGGTCATTAAGCGACAAGAATGAATGAAAAGTGTTAATTAACGTTGCATTTTCATCGGTGTATCGGAAAATATACGTAAATTTGCGGGCGAAAACCGAAAAAGTCGGTTGAGAAAACAAAAACTAGAGTATTAACGCTTAAACAGTATTGACGATGAAGACGATGAAAAGAATGTTTGCTGTGATGGCTGTCACGATAGTCTCAGCCACAGCGATGGCTCAGTACGAGGGAACCACTGTTTACGACCGCGTAGGACACGGTAATGACAGTATCGAGGCTCTGGGCAATCTGAGCATGTTGGGCGACTATTATAAGATGCAGAATTGGAAGGACGCCTACGACTGTGTCATGCCTTTGCTGCAAAAGGCTCCGCTGGCACAGGTGACCACCTATACACGCGGTGAATACGTCATCTACCAGTTGCTTCTGGGCACTATGGATAAGGGGGAGCGTCAGAAGTATTTGACCGACCTGCTGTTCCTGGAAGACACACGCATGAAGCACGTGCAGGCTCTCAACTCGTTCTCCAAGCCGCAGAACCAGACGAGCCATGGTGCCGTGCTGGCACGTAAGGCCTACTACTACTCCATCTTCGCACCCAATGTCCTCGACAACTACTCGCTTGACAACGCTTACGACATGTTCTCCGAAGGCATTGCCGAAGTGAACGAGGATCCGACACACGAAGTGGAAGGTTTCGTGCTTGACCAGTATTTCAAGACTTCTTACGCTAAGTACAAAGCCGACCAGGATGGTTTCCGTGAGCAGTTCCTGAAGGACTATCTGCTTTGCAAGGAAGTGTGTGAGAAGATGCTGGAAAAAGCCAATCAGACAACCGACGAGGCTCAGCAGCAAAAAATTGTCGCTCAATACGACCCGACGTTGATGGCCGTTGAGCACCAGTTTGCAGAATCAAAGGCTGCCGACCGCGACCAACTCATCGCCATCTTCACGCCGAAGGTTGAGGCCCGCAAGACGGACTTGGCCTATCTGCGTTCGGTCATCAACATCCTGCAGAACAACGATTGTGACGATACTGATGTCTATTTCAAGGCGTCGAAGTATGCCTACGACCTTGAGCCGAGTTACAACTCTGCCATCGGTATGGCTCAGTGGACACAGAAGCAGGGAAAGAATGCCGAGGCTGTGCAGTACTACGATAAGGCTATCGAACTGTGTACGAGCGACAAGCAGAAGGCTCGCATCGCTATGAAAGTGGTCTATGCACTTGCCAACAGCGGACAGACGGGCAGCACAGAAGCCTATCTGCGCAAGGCTGAGCAGTACGACTCCAGTATGGCTGGCCGCTGCGACCTCTTCCGTGCTCAGAATGCAGCCATGAAGAAGGATTACAACAATGCCCTTGCCCTCGCCACGAAGGCTGCGCAGGAAGACGCTTCCATCACTGGTACGGTTTCACGCCTGAAAACACGTATCATTGATGCTCAGGCTCGTCAGGCTGAGTACAACAAAGCCAACGCTGAGTACAAGGCACAACTGGAGAAACAGCAGAAACTGGAGAACTTCTGGAAAGGACATTAATCCACATAAGCACATTAAGAGCAAGGGGCCACAGCAAACAGTTTGCTGTGGCCCCTTGCTTTTATGAGTGGGCTACTTCACGATGACAAAACCGCCGTTGGTGTCCATTGTCACCTGCACTTTCTGAGGATTCTTCACCTTGTAGGCCGTGTTCAGCACAGGGTCCTGATTCTTCAGGTTGTCGGTGTAGAGGCTTACAGCATCGCCTTTCCTGACAAAGCGAGAGAGGTCGAGCGTGAGTTTCTTAGGAGTTTTCTCCGCATTCACACCGGCAATGTACCACGTCTGTCCATGACGTCGGGCGAGGACAACGTAACGGCCAGGATAGCCGTCGATGAAACGGGTCTCGTCCCATGTCGTAGGTACCTGCTTCATGAAGTCGATACTCTCCTTGGGCGCACCGCCTTCAGCCTGCGGACGCAGGTTTTCGGGTGTGACGGCGAAGTTCTGGATGGCATTCTGATAAAGCACGGCAGTGGCGAGTTCGAGACAGTCGGTCGAGCGGCGTGTGGTGCCACGCTGGTTACCTCGCGACAGGCGTCGGTTCAGGAAACTGCCACCCCACTCCATCGACCCGACCGTGTTGCGGATGAAGGGATGCAGACAGGCATTGTAGGCTTCATTGTCACAGAACGACTGTCCGAACACCATGTTTTCGCTGGCCAGCACGGCCTCGCTGCCTACATAATTGGGGTACATGCGCTCCCAGCCGCGCGGCAGCGTGCAGCCGTGGAAGATTACCATGAGTCCGTGGTCGTCGGCATCGCTCAGCACTTCCTCGTACAGCCGCATGGTTTCCTGCTTGTCGCCTCCCCAGAAATCGACTTTGATGCCGCGCACCTTGTTCTTCTCCATCCAGCGCATCCATTCCTTGCGGGCAATGCTGTTGTCCATTGCATTGATGGGACTCTGTACGATGTCGTTCCAATAGCCGCTCGACGAGAACCAGAGGAACACATCGACACCTTTCGATCGTGCATAGGCCATGAGCGTCTCCATGCGTTCCTTGCCGATTTCCTTGTCCCAGCCGGCATCGATGAGGATGTAGTCGTAGCCTAACTCGGCTGCAAGGTCGATGAAGGCGACCTGGTCGTCGTAGTTCATCGAGGCATCCTGCCAGACAATCCAACTCCAAGTACTCTTGCCAAAGCGGTATTGGTGCCGTGTTTCATAGCGCGGCTCGACGTTGTCAAACGGAGCCGTGGTCTCGACAATCGGGGCAAGGGTCTTGCCCACGGTAATGGTGCGCCACGGCGTCACGCCAGGCAGGGCAAAGGCGGGTTCGGGCGTACCGTTGCCGTTGTTCTCGGCTGCCATCGGGAAGTCAATGGTGTAGAGTCCGTTGCCCTTGTATTCGCTGAGGTGCGAGCCACAGTAGCGACTATCGACGCCTGTCTCACTGACCAAGACCCATGTGTCGGGAGTCTTGAACAAGCAGGGGAACGTGTAGCCGTGTCCGTACTGCGACGGTTCGGTCATGGCGGCATCAGCCTTATAGACTTCTTCGTAACTGGGTTTCGAGCGTTTCCAACCAATCATCGCGTCGCTCTGCGGCGTGAGGAACGTGGTCGTTCCGTCGGGGAAGGCAAAGCCCGATGCTTCGCTAAAGATGCGAACAGCCCCCGTTTCGCCTCTGTTCATGCGAGGCAGTTCGTAACGAAAGGCAATGTCGTTGTTGCTGACGCGAAACACCACCGACAGCGTCTGTCCGCGCTGGTTGCGGACACCAAAGCGCAATTCGTTCGCGACGTAATGGACATGACCCGTTTTCGTGCGACTGATGTCGTACTCACAGTCGATGTGCTGCTGCTTGGCGTCAAGCCGCTCAAGCCCCGTCGTGAAGTCACCGACGTCGGCAACAAGCCCAAGAGGCGAGGCATTGAGCACGGTCTGACCGTCATACGAGACGGAATAGGTGGCTTGTCCACCCACATTCACACTGACGACCAGCCGGTCGTCGGGACTTGCCACCTGCCAATTCTGGGCAGACAGCATGGCTGGCATAGCCGCCAGCAGAAAGAACCATAACTTCTTCATAATAATACTGCGATTATGATGTGCAAATATAACGATTTCGGCGCAGACAGCCAACTTTTTCGTCGCATTTCTACCGCATCCGTCATGATTATCCAAGTACTTGGAAAAATCACGCTAAGCACTTGGAGATTTCACGCTAAGCACTTGGCGTCATCACGCTAAGCACTTGGAGGTAAATTTGCAGTGCGTCAAAAAAAGCAAAAATATGTTCTACAACACACTTTGAACAAGCCACTATCTCATAAAAAAATGCGAAATTTGCAAGCGAATTGTGTAGAAACCAACAGAACCATTATTTACCTAATTTATAACACCCAAAAACATTATGAAAAATTATCAATCTCGTGAGATTAAGAACATTGCCCTGCTTGGCAATGACGGTGCGGGCAAGACTACTCTGACCGAAGCCTTGCTCTATGAAGCTGGCATCATCCAGCGCCGCGGTCGCATCAGTCTAAAGAACACAGTCAGCGACTACTTCCCCGTGGAGCAGGAATACGGCTACTCAGTGTTCTCGACAGTGTTCCACACTGAATGGAATGGCAAGAAACTGAACTTTATCGACTGCCCAGGGTCGGACGACTTCGTCGGAGCAGCCCTCACAGCACTCCACGTGACTGACACGGCAGTCATCCTCATCAACGGACAGTACGGTCCCGAAGTGGCTACACAAAACCACTTCCGCATGACCGACAAACTGGGCAAGCCCGTCATCTTCCTCATCAATCAACTCGACTCCGAGAAGTGCAACTTCGAACAGTCGATTGAACGCCTGAAGGAACTCTACGGACAGAAAGTCGTGCCCGTGCAGTATCCCCTGAACGAAGGCCCCGACTTTAACGCCATGATCGACGTGCTCCTCATGAAGAAATACTCGTGGAAGCCCGAAGGCGGCGCTCCTATCATCGAGGACATCCCCGCCAGCGAAATGGACAAGGCCATGGAAATGCACCACGCACTTGTCGAAGCCGCTGCCGAGAACGATGAAAACCTGATGGAGAAATTCTTCGAAAGCGAAAGCCTTACCGAGGACGAAATGCGCGAAGGCATCCGCAAGGGCCTCATCACACGCTCGATCTATCCCGTCTTCTGCGTCTGCGCCGTCAAGGACATGGGCGTACGCCGCATGATGGAATTCCTCGGCAACGTCGTTCCTTTCGTCGACGAAATGCCGAAAGTCAAGAACACAGCCGGCGATGAAATCGCTGTCGATGCCAACGGTCCCACAGCACTCTACTTCTTCAAGACAGCAACCGAACCACACATCGGCGACGTGCAGTACTTCAAGGTAATGAGCGGAAAAGTGCACGAAGGTGACGACATGACCAACACAGACCGCGGCTCGAAGGAACGCCTGACACAACTCTACGTCTGCGCAGGACAAAACCGCATCAAAGTGGAAGAACTCTCGGCAGGCGACATCGGTTGCACCTTAAAACTCAAGGACGTACGCACAGGCAACACACTCGTAGGCAAAGACTGCGACTGGCGCTTTGACTTCGTCAAATACCCCGACCCGAAATACATCCGCAGCATCAAGGCCGAAAATGAAAGCGATTCGGAAAAGATGATGGCAGCCATCCAGAAGATGAGCCAGGAAGACCCGACATGGGTACTCGAGCAGTCGAAGGAACTGAGACAGACTCTCATCAAGGGACAAGGCGAATTCCACCTGCGCACCCTGAAGTGGCGTCTCGAAAACAATGCCAAGATCAAGGTTGTGTTCGGCGAACCGAAAATTCCTTACCGCGAAACCATCACAAAGTCCGCACGCGCCGACTATCGTCACAAGAAACAGTCGGGTGGCGCAGGCCAGTTCGGTGAAGTGCATCTGATTGTCGAGCCGTACGTAGAAGGCGAACCCGCAAAGTCCGTCTATAAGTTCGGCAACCAAGAATTCAAGATTACGCCCAAGGGCGAAGAAGTCATCGACCTCGAATGGGGCGGCAAACTCGTGTTCATCAACTCCGTAGTCGGCGGTGCCATCGACGTTAGTTTCATGCCCGCCATCCTCAAGGGTGTGATGCAACGCATGGAGCAGGGACCGCTGACAGGCAGTTATGCCCGCGATGTCCGCGTCATCGTCTATGACGGTAAGATGCACCCGGTTGACTCCAAAGAAATAGCGTTCATCCTTGCCGGACGTCACGCCTTCGCCGAAGCCTTCAAGGAGGCTGGTCCGAAACTGCTCGAGCCTATCTACGACGTCGAAGTCCTCACACCGAGCGACCGCATGGGTGACGTCATGAGCGACCTGCAAGGCCGCCGCGGCATGATCATGGGTTCCGAAAGCGAAAGCGGCTATGACAAACTCATCGCCAAAGTACCTCTGAAGGAACTCTCCAACTACTCCACCTCGCTCTCCAGCATCACCGGTGGCCGCGCATCCTTCACCATGAAGTTCTCCTCGTACGAACTCGTTCCGACCGACGTTCAGGCTAAACTCGTCAAGGAGTTCGAGGAACAGAGCAAGGAAGAAGACTAACAAACTTCACAAAACCACAACTAAAAAGTCGGCAAATGTTAATTTTGCCGACTTTTTCTGTTTAATTTATCAAAAAAATCTTTATTTTGTTTGCACTTTGGAGAGATTGGGCGAAATTTGCAGGTGCAAACAAGAGACAACGACGCATCACACTCAATGAACAAACGCACCATACTCATCCTGGCTCTCATCATGGGACTGTCGTTCATCACACTGCTGGTGATGCAGATGCGCTATGTGGACGAGGTGCTCAACATGCGCCGTCAGCATTTCGAGGAGTCGGTGAACAGGGCGCTGACGAATGTGTCGCACCAACTGGAACTGAGCGAGACGGCGCGTTACCTGGAACAAGGCTCGGCGGCAGCCGACGGCATCAGCACGGCGGTTGACACCATCTTCGTCAGTCAGGACTCGGCAATCATCCAGCGGACGAGCGTGGCTCATGCCAAGGACGGCAGCACCTTCCGCCTCATGTCAACGGAGGCGACGACACGGCTGAACGACAATTACTTCACCAAGCGCAAGAGTTCGAGTCTCATGGACAAGTCGCGCTCGCTGCAGGAAATTATGCGTGAGCGGTACAACTACCAGCGCGACCTGGTCGATGAGGTAGTGTACAGCATCCTCTACACCGCGAGCGACCGCCCGCTGCAGGACCGCATCGACTTCCGCGAACTGGATCAGTTGCTGAAGTCGGAGTTCAGCACCCACGGCATCGACCTTCAGTATCATTTTGCCGTGCATACGAACAACGGGCAATGTGTGTTCCAGTGCTCTGACTACGACCCGAAGGGTGAGAACCATACGTTCACACAGACGCTCTTCCGCAACGACCCCGTGCAGAAGATGGGCGTGCTGAAGGTCCACTTCCCCGAATTCGGCAAGTACATCTACCGCTCGCTGGCCTTTACCATTCCCGCCGTCATCTTCACGGTCATCCTACTCGTCACGTTCGTCATCACGATGATTCTCGTCTTCCGCCAGAAGAAACTTTCGGAGGTAAAGAACGACTTCATCAACAACATGACACACGAGTTCAAGACGCCGCTCTCGTCCATTTCGCTGGCATCGCAGATGCTAAACGACGACTCCGTACCCAAAACGCCGCAGATGCTGCACCGCCTTGCCACGACCATCAACGACGAGTCGAAGCGACTGCGTTTCCAAGTCGAGAAGGTGCTCCAACTCAGCATGTATGAAAACCAGCGTGCGAACCTGCAGATGACCGAGGTGAACATCAACGAACTCATTTCGGGCGTCGTCCATACCTTCGCGCTGAAGGTCGAGAAGAACGGTGGCAAGATCGTCTCACACCTGAAGGCCGAACGGCCCAACGTGATGGTGGACGAGATGCACCTCACCAACGTCATCTTCAACCTCATGGACAACGCCGTGAAATACCGTCGCCAGGATACCCAACTCGAATTGACCATCTCGACGTGGAACGAGCCCCACTGGCTTTGCATCTCGCTGCAGGACAACGGTATCGGCATCAAGCGTGACGACCTGAAGAAAATCTTTGAGAAGTTCTACCGAGTTCACACAGGCAACGTACACGACGTCAAGGGATTCGGCCTCGGCCTTGCCTACGTCAAGAAAATCATCACCGACCACCGCGGTTCCGTCCACGCCGAAAGCGAACTGGGCATCGGCACGAAATTCATCATCCGCCTGCCCATCTACGGCGAAGACACCCCATAGAATTCATCAACCCCATTAACCCCATAAAACCCACAACACTATGGAAGAAAAAATTGAGAACGTCAACATCCTCCTTTGTGAAGACGACGAAAACCTCGGAATGCTCCTCCGCGAGTACCTCGAGGCAAAAGGCTACAACGCCGACCTCTGCGTCGATGGCGAAGAAGGCTTCAACGCCTTCCGCGACGGCCATTACGACCTCTGTATCCTCGACGTGATGATGCCCAAGATGGACGGATTCACACTGGCCAAGCGCATCCGCGAGATGGACCAGGACATCCCCTTCATCTTCCTCACCGCCAAGACCCTCATCGAAGACGTCCGCGCCGGATTCGAAATCGGTGCCGACGACTACATTACCAAGCCCTTCCGCATGGACGTCGTCGTCCTGCGCATCGAAGCCATCCTGCGCCGTGTCCGCGGCAAGTCGAACAAGGCTGAAACCATCCGCCCCATCGGCATCTACACCTTCGACACCCAGAAACAACTTCTCACCGCTGGCGACAAGATCATAAAACTCACGACCAAGGAGGCCGAACTGCTCACACTGCTGAGCAACAAGCCCAATGAACTGCTGCCGCGCGACTTTGCCCTCAAGAGCATCTGGATCGACGACAACTACTTCAATGCCCGCTCGATGGACGTTTATATTACGAAACTCCGCAAACACCTGAAGGGTGACCCGAACGTCGAGATCCTCAACGTGCACGGCAAGGGATACAAACTCGTCGTCAGCGAACAACCACAGTAGCCGGCACATTTGCCCGACACACCCAACAACTGTCTCCAAGTACTTGGAATTTTCACGCTAAGTGCTTGGAGATTTCACGCTAAGTGCTTGGAGATTTCACGCCAAGTGCTTGGAGATTTCACGCTAAGCACTTGGCGTGATGACGCCAAGCACTTGGAGGCGTTGTCAGAGCATAGAAAAAGCGGGCACGGAACGCAGTCGTTCCGTGCCCGCTTCACTTTCCTCTCGGCACGAGATCAATCCTCGTCTTCCGGCTCTTCGTCAAGCGGCAGTTTCTTGTTCATCCAGATGTGGACGATCAAGCCGACAATCACGAGGAACGCACTTCCAGCCGTGTAGATGTTGATGTCGAGCAGGTTGCCCAGCGGTGGAATGACGGTGGCGAGAATCAGCAGGACTGCGCCGAGAACGACGAGGCCAATGCCGAGGTTCTTTTTCTGAGAATTTTTCATTGTATGCTTTGTTTTGATTGTTAAGATTCCATATTCGAGTGCAAAATAACGAAAAAAGCAGCAGAAAACGAAATAAATCAGGTGTTTTTTTTATTTTCCGTTAATTTTTTAGTCGTTCGATATACAAATTCGCGAAAAAAGTCGTACCTCTGGCTTTGCCCAAGGGGCACCATTTCGGCACTGAAAAAACAAAAAAATTATCTATTTATTTTGCAGTGCGCTCAATTTTTCGTACCTTTGCAGACGCTTTGCGAAATGAAGGCCGCCGGAACAGTCCGACGGACAGATTTTTGTGGGCTTAATACATTTTATTATTTACATTTAATTATTAACTTTCAAAAAGTATGAATCAGTACGAAACCGTTTTCATTCTTACTCCCGTTTTATCTGATGCTCAGGTAAAGGAAACGGTCGAAAAGATCAAGGGTCTCCTGACCGAAGCTGGCGCCGAGGTGTTCAGCGAGGAGAACTGGGGTCTGAAGAAACTGGCCTACAACATCGACAAGAAATCAACCGGCTTCTACGGAATGCTCGAGTACAAGGCCGAACCGACAGTGATTAAGAATTTTGAGTTGCAGTTGCGCCGCGACGAGCGTGTGCTCCGCTACATCACAGTGAAGAACGAGAAGTATGCCGCTCAGTATGCTGAGAAGCGTCGTCTCAAATACCAAAACAAGGAGGCATAATCATGGCAGCACAGACATCAGAAATCCGTTATCTGACTCCTCACGCAGTCGATAAGAAGAAAAAGAAGTACTGCCGTTTCAAGAAAAGCGGCATCAAGTACATTGACTACAAAGATCCCGAGTTCCTGAAGAAGTTCCTCAACGAGCAGGGTAAGATTCTTCCCCGCCGCATCACCGGCACTTCGCTCAAGTATCAGCGCCGCGTCGCACAAGCCGTCAAGCGTGCCCGCCAGATTGCGCTGCTCCCATTTGTAACCGACTTGATGAAATAAACTAAAGGAGGACACAAAGTATGAAGATTATATTGAAGAAAGACATCCAGGGCCTCGGCTTCAAGGATGATGTCCTCACAGTGAAGGACGGTTATGGCCGCAACTATCTGCTTCCCCAGGGATATGCAGTGATTGCTACAGAGAAGGCAGTCAAGATGCTCAACGAAGAGTTGAAGCAGCGCGCTCACAAACTCGCTAAGATCAAGGCTGATGCAGAAGAGGCCGCCAAGAAGTACGAAGGCGTCTCGCTCGTCATCGCCGCCAAAGTCAGCGAAGGCAAGAACATCTACGGCAGCGTAGGCGCAGCACAGGTTGCTGAAGCACTCACCGCCAAAGGCATCGAGACCGAAGCCAAGAAGGTCGTGCTCAAGGCCGTGAAGGAACTGGGCAGTTACACGGCTGTCGTTCAGTTGCACAAGGAAGTGAGTGTCGAAGTTCCCTTCGAAGTCATCGCCGAGAACGCACCTGTTCAGGAACCTAAGGCCGAAGAGCCCAAGGCTGAAGAGCCTGTCAAGGAATCGGCTGAAGACCTCGAAGACGAAATCGAAGCCGAAGAAGCAGCCATGGAAGAGGCTGCTGCTGAATAAGCAACAACGTCAGACTGACGACAAAAGCAAAGGCTGGTTTGCATCATGCAAGCCAGCCTTTGTCGTTATGGTATATCGTGTCGTTTATTTCAGCCAACCGATGGGATGGTTGAGCAGCGGCACCTGCTGATCAGTGAGGCCCAGTTCGCGGCTCAGCACTTCGTGATTCATCGTGGCGCGTGCCACCGTGCCCAGTCCCAGTGCCGTGCAGACCAAGTAGATGTTTTCAGACACATAGCCCGAATCCATCGCTGCGAGTTGGTCGGAACCACGGCTGCGATTGCCGAACTTTGCCTTGTCGCTCACGAGCACCAGAGAAACGGGTGCTGTAGCGGCAAACTTCTGAAATCCAGCCACATCGTCACGCAGGTCCTTGTCGCACACCTTGTGCAGTACGTTGGTTTCGGGCATAAAGAGCCAGGCGCCTTCGGCACGGACGACATACACCAAAATATCCTGTGCGTTGATGGCTGAGGCGGCAGTGATTTTCTTGCTTTCGGGGCGGTTGATGCCGCAGGCAGCCCACAGCACCTGGGAGAGCGTGGCGTCGTCGACTGCCTTGTCTGAATACTCGCGGACGGACGTGCGCTGCTGTAGTGCATCCATCAGCGTCATTTTCACATCCTTGTTCGGAGCAGGCAACTTTATGTCGTCCTGTGCCACGGAACTGCCTGCCATCAGCAGGGCAACCGCCAGTGTCAAATACTTTCTCATAGGTTTCAGAGCAGGGCTTCAATTTGTTTCTCCACATCTACCATGTCGTGCGTCGGTTCGAAACGAGCAACGACTTCACCCTTGCGGTTGACGAGGAACTTCGTGAAATTCCACTTGATTGAGGGTTTCTTGTCGTAGTCAGGGTCGGCCTTGCGCAGCATACCGTCGAGCAGACCGGCCAACTTGTCGCCTTCGTCAAAGCCTTCGAAGCCCTTCTGCTCCTTCAGCCAGGTAAACAAGGGCGACTCGTTCTCGCCGTTCACTTCGATTTTCTTGAACTGCGGGAACTTCGTTCCGTAGTTCAGCGAGCAGAACTGTGTGTACTCCTCATCGCTTTCAGGAGCCTGCTGACCGAACTGGTTGCAGGGAAAATCAAGGATTTCCAAACCACGTTCCTTCAGACGTTCGTACATGCCTTCGAGCGCTTCATACTGTGGGGTAAAACCGCAGCGGCTGGCCGTATTCACAATGAGTAAAACCTTTCCCTCAAACTGGCGGAGGGACACTTCCTGACCTTTCTTGTCAAGGACGTTGAAATCATAAACAGTCTTCATGTCATTCGTATTTAAGTTCGTATGATTACGGTTGGGAGAAATATCAGTGGGAGCCGTCAACGCATCCACTTCGGGCGTCCTGACGTTGCAGTTCGGAGTGTCCTTTTCAGTGATAAAGGCCGAAGACATCGCCATCAGCCCAGCCATGGCGAGGAAGAAAAAAGTCTTGCGTTTCATAAACATCATGTTTGGGGATTGTGTCCGTGGTGTTTCTGCAAAGATAACACAAGTCGGTCAAAACACAAAATTCTTTCGTGAAAAAGTCAACTTTTTGCCCCTCAATAAGGGATTGGAAGGGTTACAAGTCGGCATATCGGCGGACGCCACGAAGATAATAACGCCAGAGGATGCAGTAGTCGGTGCGGTCGGGCTGAGCCTTCACCCTACCCTGCTGAATGCGCTGACGGTCGGCGACGAAGTCGGCCTTCATGCGATGGAAAGCGCGATAGGCTTGGAAGACGGCTTTGAAGTTCTTCCAGTCGCCAGTGACCAGGAAATGGAGGGCAGCCAAGATGTCGAGCGGGCGGCGCCAACAGAGCACGCGCTTCAGGTCGTCTTCAGGCAGGTTCTTGAAGAGCATCAGCAGGTTGTTGCGGAAGTTGAGATAGGTCTTGCGCGGACTTCCGACAGCCAGCGTGGCTCCACCGAGATGCCAAACTGTGGTTTGGGGGATGCAGACCAGCCTGCGACCCATGATGCGGAGCCGCCAGCAGAGGTCGATTTCTTCCATGTGGGCAAAGAAGCGGCCGTCCAGTCCGCCTGCGGCCCAATAGTCTTTCGAGCGGATGAGCAGAGAGCAGCCTGTCGCCCAGTGGACATCGACAACGGTATCATACTGTCCCATGTCTGTCTCGAGCGCACTGAGGATGCGTCCACGGCAGAAGGGGAAGCCATAGCAGTCGAGATAGCCGCCCGACGCACCGCTATATTCAAACTTCTGTGGTTCGACGAGCCAGCGTATCTTCGGCTGACAGGCTGCCACATCTGTATGTGTGTCCATGTACTGAAGCATGGACTGGAGCCAGTCGTCCTGTCGTATCTCAACATCGTTGTTGAGGAGGAGGTAATACTCGGCTTCGACCTGCTGCAAGGCACGGTTGTATCCCTCTGCAAAGCCATAATTCTGGTCGAGTCGGACTACTCGGATGCCAGGAAATTCCTCGCGCATCACCGTGAGCGACTCGTCCTGGCTGGCATTGTCGGCCACCACAATCTCCACACCTTCCATCTGCGAATGGCAGATGACGGAAGGCAAGTAGCGGCGCAACATGTCCGCACCATTCCAGTTCAGGATCACAACAGAAAGTTTCTGCATAGTTCAGTCATTCATTATCGTTCCTTTGAGCGCGTCGCCCTGGCGGTTGTGCTCGCCCAAAAGTACATTACAGAGCGTATTGTCGAGCGACGGTGTATTATTCACTTCGACGCGAATGTAGTTGTCGGTAAATCCGTGCATGGGACGGCCTTTCGGTGCGTGTTCGAGCAGGACGGGACGAACCGTGCCGATAAAGGCGTTGTAGAAAGCACGTGTCTTGGCCTCGGACAGGGCCAAAAGCCGTTGGCTCCGCTCATGCTTCTCTTTGGGGTCCACGACATAGGGGATTTCGAGAGCCTTCGTGCCAGGACGCTCCGAGTAACTGAACACGTGGAGTTGCGAGATGGGTAGCGATTCGACGAAACGAAAGGCTTGCTCAAACAGTTCAGGACGCTCGCCACGGGTTCCGACGATGACGTCCACGCCGATGAAGGCATGGGGCATCACCGCCTTGATGTGCTCTATGCGCTGACGGAAGAGGTCAGTAGTATAGCGGCGGTGCATGAGTCGCAACACCTCGTCGCAGCCACTCTGGAGCGGGATGTGGAAATGTGGCATGAAGGCACGCGAATGGCTAACATAGTCGATGATGTCGTCGGTGAGCAGATTCGGTTCTATCGAAGAAATGCGGTAACGGGAGATGCCTTCGACCGCATCCAAAGCACGGATGAGGTCGAAGAAGTTTTCGCCTGTCGAACGCCCGAAGTCTCCTATGTTCACACCGGTAATGACGATTTCCTTTCCACCCTCTGCTGCCACACGCTCCGCCTGCTTCACCAGCGAGGCGATGCTTCCATTGCGGCTTCGTCCGCGTGCAAACGGTATGGTGCAATACGTGCAGAAGTAGTTGCAGCCGTCCTGAACCTTTAGAAAATAGCGGGTACGGTCGCCATGTGAGCACGCTTCTGCCCATCCCTCACCGTCAGAAGTCGAGTCGGGCATGTCGGCACCTAACAATTGGTGCATCAGCAGGGGTACGACCTGATGCTTCTGCTGTGCTCCGACGACGAGGTCAACGCCTTCTATCTGCCCGATGCGTGCAGGCTGGAGTTGGGCGTAGCATCCTGTGACAACGACAAATGCGCCAGGATGCTGCTTCACCAACCTGCTGATGGCCTGTCGGCACTTGTGGTCGGCCACTTCAGTGACGCTACACGTGTTGACAACGACTATATCAGCCACTTCACCACGCTCCACCGTGCGCACACCATAACTGCGCAGTTGTTCGCCGATGGTCGAAGTCTCGGCAAAATTCAACTTGCATCCTAGCGTGAAATAGGCGGCTTTCTTGCCCTGCAAAACACTTGTGTCCAACATATCCGAGTACAAAGTTATAAGTTAAAAAGGAAAAGATAAAATTTTTCAGAAGAAAACACTGAATTTGACGCCGTTGAAGTTACTTTCACGCTGGATAACAAAGAGAAAAAAGCACTTCTCTATTTTGTTTTCCACTCGCTTAATCGTAACTTTGGCTTTGCCGAAGTTACTGGCGCTCGGGAATAAAAACTGAAAAACTTGGTTTCTCGTTTTGTTTTCCTCTCGCTTAATCGTAACTTTGGCTTCGCCGAAGTTACTAGCGCTCGGGAATAAAAAACTGAAAAACTTGATTTCTCGTTTTGTTTTCCTCTCGCTTAATCGTAACTTTGCAGCATGAACAGAACGATTCACTCCTTTCTACTCTTCTTTATAACGCTGACTATGGCTACGGCGCAGGATGTCAAGGTCGTGCGCCAGCAGTCGCTGAAACGCTATGGCATACCCGCTGGCAACTACAGCGGCATCACGCACATCGGCGGCAATCGCTATGCCGTATGCGACGACAAGAGTCTGGGTGGATTCTACGTCTGGGAGATAGACATCGACCCTGTCAGCGGCAAAGTGCGGCGAGTGGCAAACCTCGGTTTTCGAGGCAGCAAAAACACCGTCGGCAGCGACCTTGAAGGTATCGCCTATATACCTGATTTGCAGACTGTCTTCATGGCGAGCGAGGCCGACAGCCGCATCTATACCTACACGTCCGACGGGACACTAAAGCCAGAAAAAAGCGAGGCTTTGCTATCCCGAAAGCCGCAAAACAGTGGTCTCGAAGGTCTATCCTACGATGCACACCGCCAGTGCCTGTGGGCAGCCGAAGAGAATGACGGAACAGGCCACTGCCTGATAAAGGCCATCAGCACCCAACTAACTCCATGCGACGAGTTTACCTACACGCTCGACCCACCCATGGTTCGACACAAAGGCTTGGCATACGCATACGGCATCTCTGCCATCTGCGCCACTGACGACGAACGGCTGCTCATTCTCGAACGCGAGGCTTTTGTGCCTCAGAAAAAAATAGGTGCCTGGTGCTGCAACAAACTATATGCTGTCAATCCAGAAACGATGTCTGACAAACATCTCGTTGCAACGTGGCGGACACGGCTGAACCTCACGGTTCGCTCATGGGCCAACTACGAGGGGATGTGCCTCGGACCAAGGCTGCAAGATGGTCGGCGTGTGGTGATTCTGATTTCGGACTCGCAAAACCGCTACGGAGGCGTCTTAAAGGACTGCATCCGCACCGTTCTACTCCGTCTGTAACCTACGGCTGCGCCTTCTGCATTAAAATACCCTCGGTAATCAGATCCTCACGCACCAAACGGTCGTCAAAACCTTTAACCCGACGACCGTGGGCTATCTCATAGACACGCTGGGGATTGCATTTGTGCTTATTTGCAATCTTCTCGTACACATCTTTATGTTGCGAACTGCGATAGTCGCCATAGCCACCACGTCGGAACAAATCTGTAATTTTCTTCATCTTGCCTTTCAATTATGTTACAAAGTTACAGCATTTTTCTCAATTTGCAAGAGAAATCTCTCAAAAAGGCACATTTTTTACACATTAATACCTTTCGTACCTCAATCATCCATTGTTCAGCTACTTCAGCAACGCAGTGCAAACATCGGCACACCGAAGTGAGTGAAGTTTCAACTGCGGTATAGAAAGCGGCGTATGGCGAAGAAAAGGAGGAAATAGTAGAGCAGAACGACAAGGAATGTGGGACGCACCTCTATCGTGGCTGCAGGCCAGGAAGCAATGATCTCAACCACCGTATTCTGCACACTGACAAGTACGTCGAGGCCGTGTCCCAGCAGAGATTGTGCCGCAGGCCACCAAAAAAGCAGCAACCATGCAACGGAGGTGTACAAGAGCAACGTCACCAAGAACGGCACAACGATGTTCGTCACCAGACTATAGACAGGCAGTTGACCGAAATGGTAGGCTACAATGGGCGCTGTGAAGAGAGTGCAGGAGAGCGTCATCATAGTAAATCTGATGAACGGGCTGGTACTTTTAAGCCCAAAAGAGATATGTGGAATTATGTCTTTTGCAGAAGGACTTGCGTAAAGGTACAATGGCTTGAAAACTACGCCAACGCCCAGCATTGACAGAAAGGAGAGTTGGAAACCGACATTCTGCAGTTGCAATGGATTCCAACAGAGCATGACGAGGGCAGCCAGTGCGAGTGCATTGAGCATAGAGTATTCACGTCTGATAGTAAAACCGAACTGCAAGAAAGAAGCCATCACAGCGGCACGAACCAGTGACGGCGGCATTCCTGCCACGAAGGTATAGACCCACAGCATGGGAATCACGCTAAGCATGAGCCAGCGACGCTGTTCGTAGAGAAAGAAACGGAAAATAAGATCATTCAGCAATCCAATCAGCAGGGCAAGGTGCATCCCCGAAAGGGCAAGCACATGGGCGACGCCTGCCGCCGAATACTGACGGCGCAACTGCGGTGACAAATCTTCGCGACGCCCGATGGTAAGGGCCTCTACCATGGAAAGTGTGGTGGTATCGAGCGGCGACTGCACATAGTATTGATGCAGACGCTCGTTCCAAGTGGTGTCGCGTCGGGCTGTCGGCTGGTGCTGCCACTGACGGGAGAGGGCGTAGCACGTAGCAGAGATTCCCTGAAAGAATAGATAACGGTTGTAGGCAGTGTAGCAGGAGGTGTCGTTCTGTTGGAGAGGACAGGTGGCGTTGAGGTGGAGTGGACGGATGAGCAGTGTGTCGCCACGCTGGAGTTGCTGCGGGTTGTGGTCATCGGATGGCTGCAGGTAAATGCGCAGATGGGCTCCGTCGGGCGTCGTCATGTCGAGCGCCACGCTACGGGCTGTGCGCCAGGGAGGTGTCTCAACCACACCTCGCAGGGTGGTCTGGCTGACATCGACGGCTGTGGCGACGTCCCTATACCTTATTATATATAAGAAGGCACCGAAGAGAACGAACAGCAAGAAAAGTGCGGCAGTGAAGACGTGGCTGCAGAGCGGTGTGCGTACCCATCCATTGTGGCACACCACAAGCATCATCAGCAGGCTCGCCATGATGACAAAGAGCATGTCGAGCCGCCAATCAACGTAGCCTATCAACGCAGACGCCCCGCACATGCCTAGTAGGAAAGGCACAGCGAGGCGTACGAGGGGGAACTTCTGCCACATCATCGTCAGAGCCCTGTAATACGTGGTTGGCAGGTAACTGTCAGAGTCGGCGCAGTCCGGCTATGCGTTCTTCGGGGTTTGGCGCTCCGAACACGTAACTGCCAGCCACAAGCACGTCAACACCAGCCTCGGCAAGCCGAGGTGCCGTCTCTGCGTTCACACCGCCATCGACCTCAATGAGGGCAGACGAACCGGTTTCGTCGATTAGCCCTTTTAACTGACGAACCTTCTGGAGGCTGTGTTCGATGAAAGCCTGTCCGCCAAAGCCTGGATTCACAGTCATCAGCAGCACCATGTCCACATCCTGAATGATGTCGGTAAGGAGTGACACGGGCGACGACGGATTCAGGGTCGCACCAGCCTTCATGCCGGCAGCATGGATTTCCTGTATCGTGCGGTGGAGATGTGTGCAGGCCTCATAATGGACGTTCATCATCATCGCGCCGAGTGCCTTAACCTGATTCACGAACTTTTCAGGACGCTCGATCATCAAGTGTACATCGAGCGGTTTGGAACACAAGCGTGCCACGGCCTGCATCACAGGGAAGCCGAAACTGATGTTCGGCACAAACACGCCGTCCATGACGTCCAGATGCAGCCAGTCTGCCTCGCTCTGGTTGAACCACTGCATCTCGCGCTCCAGATTACCGAAGTCGGCTGCCAAAAGGGATGGGGAAACTATCATTGGAAACAGTCTTTTGAATTGACGAATGGTGTTATTTCAGCGTAAACGAGGCTGAGCCTATCATCTGCTTGTCAGCAAAGACGAAGAGGCTATAGTTGCCTGCATCAAGGAATTCGTCCACGTCGCTGTAGATGGTCACATTCTGTTCCTCGCCGTCGTACTCAATGTACTTCTTCTCGGAATACTGGACGGTGGTGCCTTCATATTCGAACGTTCCCTGCGGCTTATACACAGAGTTGTCGGGCTTGAGGACGCGGACATAGATGATGCGCTGTCCGTTTTGGGCTGTGACGTTCTTGACAATGGTAAAGCCAATGGAGAAGCGCTTCACATCCTTCGCCTTCTGCACATTCTTGCCGCGCTTATTCTGTGCCGTCACCCAAAAGCCTGTGGCATCGAGTTGGGCAGCACGGTCCACCTTGTCGCGTAACACATTCCGTTCGGCACTGACCTGCTCGGCCTTGGCCGTCACCTCTGTGATTTGCTGCTTGATTTCGGTGTTCTCGGCACGCAATGAAGCATTGGCACGATTGAGCGAATCGACCTGCACAATGTACGACTGGAGTACGGCACGCAACGACGTAATCTCTTTCTTCAGACGTGCAATTTCCCTGGCATCGGTGGCCTTGGTCTGTTCCAGTTCCTTCAGCAGTTGTTGCGTACGCTCACGCTCTTTATCCACCAGTTGCAGGAGGGAGTCGTTGCGGATCTGTCGCTGGAGTTCACCATACTGCATGTCGAACTGCCTATACTGGTCCTCCATTTCCTTCTTATCGAGTTCGGCGAGTTCAGTCAGTTCGACATTCTCCTGTTTCTGTTCGTTCCACAATCCGTAGAGCCACGAACAGCCAATGGCAAGCACGGCAGCGACGATAGCCAGCACAATGAGCCACGGAGAGAACTTTCGCTGAGGTCGAGGGAGTAATTCGTCCATTTTCAAATGTTCTGTTAAAATTCTACCGCAAAATTACGAACTTTTCCGTAACTTTGCAACAGTAATACTGAAAAAAACATACAGCCATGCTAAAACCCACTCTATCACCAGCCGAGGTGAAAGCGTTGAAGAAGATGCTCAGCGAGGCAAAGAATGTCGTCCTGACCTGCCATACCTCGCCCGACGGCGATGCCATCGGCTCGTGTCTCGCCATGCAGGAATATCTGGTGCGACGCGGCAAACAGGCCACGGTGATTGTGCCCAACTACTTCCCAGACTTCCTGCGTTGGATGAACGGTGCCGACAAAATCATACAGTACAACCGCAACTATACGCTTGCGAAGACACTGATTGCCAATGCCGACCTCGTCGTCTGTATGGACTTCAACGAGCCCTCGCGCATCGACGAGATGCAGACACCCTTCCGTTTCATTCGCGGACACAAACTGATGATTGACCATCACGAGAATCCCGACACGTCGTTATGCGACCTGACCCTCTCACGCCCCGAAATGTCGAGCACCTGCGAACTGCTCTTCCGCATCTTCGTCGCTCTTGACGACCTCGGCAACGTCAACCGTCATGCTGCCGAGGACTTGTATGCCGGTATGTGTACGGACACGGGACGTTTCACCTACAACTCGAACAATCCCGAAATCTTCAACATCATCGCCGAACTAATGCGCAAAGGCATCGACAAGGACCGCATCATCCGCAACATCTACAACCAGAATACCGAGGGTCGTTATCGTCTCATGGGATACATCCTCTATGAAAAGTTAATCGTCATGCATGACCTGCATGCGTCTATTTTCTCCGTCACCAAAGACGAGTTGCAACAGTTCCACTATCTAAAAGGCGACGCCGAGGGCATCGTCAACATGCCCCTCGAAATCCGCGGGCAGAAACTCAGCATAGCCCTGCGCGAAGATACAGAGAAGCCACAGATTTGCGTTTCCATCCGTTCGTATGACGACTTCCCCGCCAACGAGATGGCAGAACGCTTCTTCAACGGCGGCGGCCACTTCAACGCTGCTGGCGGCAGGCTCTTCTGCCCGATGGACGAGGCGGTTGAGATTGCCAAACAAGCCGTCGAAGCCTATCGAGAACTGCTCACACGCGACGACAACACAACGGAAAATTGACCATCCAAGTGGTTCGTCTCACACTCACGACCGACCTTTCGCACCATGTCTGGGCTCTACATCCACATTCCCTTTTGCCAGTCGCGCTGCCTCTACTGCGACTTTTACTCGACCACACGACACACGCTGCGCGACCGCTATGTCGATGCACTGTGCGAAGAAATGCGCCACCGTAGCGGCACGTTTTCGACCGTCTATCTCGGCGGAGGAACTCCTTCGCAACTCACTCCCAGACAACTCGACCGCCTCTTCGCCGCCATTCACCTATATAATAAGGTGGAGCCCGACGCTGAAATCACAGTGGAATGCAATCCCGATGACTGTTCGACCGCACAACTGCAACACCTTCACTCGCTTGGCGTCAATCGTCTCAGCCTCGGCATACAAACCTTCGACGACCGTATGCTCGGCTTTCTACGCCGCAGGCACAACGCTGCACAAGCCATTCAAGCAGTTCGCGACGCACAGGACACTGGCTTCCAGAACATCAGTATCGACCTCATGTTCGGATTTCCGATTCTGCCTCACGACCAGGCGTCCCAGACGCCCGCTCTACCCGCCTTTGCCTCCGACCTCACGACAGCCCTCAGCCTCGGCATCCAGCACCTGTCGGCCTACAGCCTCATGTACGAAGAAGGCACACCGCTGACCCATCTGCGCGACAGCGGCAAGGTTCAAGAGCGCGACGAAGAGACCTCACTCGCCTTGTACGAAATGCTCCTCGACCGCACCGCAGAGGCTGGCTTCGAGCACTACGAAATCAGCAACTTCGCACGCAAAGGCTACCGCTCGCGTCACAACAGTGCCTATTGGAACGATGTCCCCTACGTTGGGCTCGGCGCCGGAGCACATTCCTACGACGGTGCCCGTAGGCACTTCCATCCCGACGACCTCGAAGCCTATCTCAAGAATCCTCTCAACCTTGTCACCGAATCACTGACTCCCGACGAACACTACAACGAATACGTCATGACACGACTGCGCACCCGTGAAGGACTGCACCTGCCCACACTGCTCCAGCGGTTCGGCCCTGACCTCCATCTGCATTTCCTCACCTGTGCCCGACCTCACCTCCAGGGCCACCGACTTATCACCGACTCAGGCCAAAACATCCGCTTGTCGCGAACAGGAATTTTCGTCAGCGATGACATCATGTCGGACTTGATGAAAATAGAATGTGCGCGATAACAGCACCAAAATTGGTGTACACTTTTACACAATTTTTATCATCAAAACAGAAAAGTTACATAAAAAAACCAAAAAAAACACACAAAAATGAAAAAAAAACGTGTTTTCGAGAACAACGTATCTGAAAAGTCCGTAACTTTGCACCGTTTTTAAGAAGCAACTGATTGTTTAACATTAAAAAAGTAAAAGTAAAATGAAAAAGTTGGTATTTGCATTCGCAGCAATCGTAGCAGTATCTTTCGCATCTTGCACTGGTACAACTAAGAACACAGAAGTTGTTGACAGCGACACTGTTGCCGTTGAGGAAGTTGTTGAAACTGTTGACTCTGTTGTTGACAGCCTGGCTGCTGCTGCTGATTCTGTTGTAGAAGAAGTTGCTCAGTAATTTCTAAGACAACACAGCGAACAAATTCCTTTGGGCACAAGCCCAACGAGAGAATTGGAACCTGCAGGGCGCGAGCCACGCAGGTTTTTTTGTATTCTTAAAAACTCTCCAGAGGAGATAGAAATATAGAGGCTTTACACGGCCAGACTGATGTCGTACTGTTTGGCCAGTTTGCGCATATTGATAAGAGCGTAGCGCATACGGCCCAGGGCTGTGTTGATGCTAACGTTGGTCACCTCTGCGATTTCTTTGAAACTCATATCCTTATAGAATCGCATTAGGACAACCTCGCGCTGGCTCTCGGGCAGCAGACGGATGAGAGCCTTGACTTCGTTCATCGTCTGTGTGTCGATCATCTCACGTTCACGGTTGTCGTCAACAGCAATGGATGCATTATTGAAGAGATCGACGTCACTCTCATCGTTCGACAGGAGTTGGGTGTTCTGGCGCTGACGGTGGTGGTCAATAACCAGATTATGCGCAATTCGCATGACCCATGACGCGAATTTGCCGTTTTCGGTGTACTGTCCGCTCTGCAGTTTGGTGATGATTTTAATAAAGCAGTCTTGGAAGAGGTCTTGCGCGAGCTCTTCATCTTGAACGGAATAAAGGATGTACGTGAACACTTTGCTTTCGTAACGTTTAAGCAAACGGTCAAAAGCATTGTTATTACCATTGATATATGCAGCAATCAACTGTTCGTCGGTCTCCTTGGCAGAGAGTTTCTTGTTTGTTGTGCTGCTGACAACTTGATTAGAAACCATTAGGCTTTTTTTAATTTTGATTCTTAGCGTAATGTTCCTTCGATAGGCAATAACAATTTATTTTATATTTGAATTTAGTTTTAACAGATAGAAAATCGCGGCTGAGCAGTTGGGGCTTGCGTTGAAATTCGGGCACAAAGTAACAGAATATCTATGGAAGTGCCAAATTCTTTAACATATTTTTTGCTTTTCAGGATGATTTTTTAACAGATTGCGCACAATAAAGGAGAAAAGCGGTCAAACCACGCGGGAGTTTTTGTCGAAGTTGAAACCGCGCAGGAAGTCGGCAATGTCCATGCGGCGTTTGCCTGCGATTTGCAGTTCCTTGACGTCCACCCATCCGTCGTTGCAGGCGAGGCGCAGACAGGTTTTGCCATCGGTCAGACAGCGGCCGGGCTCCTCACCAGTGGATGAGAGGGTGTAGTGTGCCTTGAAGATTTTCAATGTAGTGGGCTGTCCGTCGTCCGTCTTGAGTTCGGTCCATGCGCCAGGATAAGGCGAAAGGCCTCTGATGAAGTCATAAACACGTTTCGTCGGTTGGCTCCAATCGATGCGGCAAGTCTCACGGAAGATTTTGGGCGCTGGCTTCAGTTCGTCCTCCGTCTGGAACAACTCGCTCTGGTCGATGGGGTGAATGGTTCCAGACAGGATGTTGTCGACCGTCTCCGTGACCAGTTTTCCGCCAAGCAGCATCAGGCGGTCATGCACGTCGCCCACGCAGTCGGTCTCGGCAATCGGCACGCGCACTTGCTGGATGATACGTCCCATGTCAATCTCATGTTGCAGGAAGAAGGTCGTGATGCCCGTCTCCGTCTCGCCGTTGATGACGGCCCAGTTGATGGGGGCAGCACCACGGTATTGCGGCAGCAGCGAGGCATGGAGGTTGAAAGTGCCCAGGGGCGGCATGGCCCACACGACTTCGGGCAGCATCCGGAAGGCCACGACAATTTGCAGGTCGGCACGCCATGCCCTTAACTGCTCAAGAAACGTCTCGTCCTTCAGCCGTTCGGGTTGCAACACGGGCAACCCGTGCTCTACGGCATACTGCTTGACGGGACTGGGCTGGAGCACACTGCCGTGGCGGCCCATCGGTTTGTCGGGCATGGTGATGACGCCGACGACGTTGTATCCGCCTTCGACGAGGGCACGGAGGCTCTCGACGGCAAACTCGGGTGTGCCCATATAGACGATGCGAAGTTCCTGCTTGGTCATGATGATGCGGTTATTTTTGATTCTTTCTGCAAATTTACGACAACTTAGCCACAATGCAAAACGAAGCGTCGTTTTTTTCCCGCTCCAAGTACTTGGAATTTTCACGCCAAGCACTTGGAGTGAGAACGCTAAGCACTTGGAGTATTTTTTCCAAGCGCATGGCGTAGCAGAAAGAAATCATCAGACACATTGCTATTTTTGACCTATATTTAATATTATTTGAATAATTATTGAAATCCAATTTGCATTGGTTTTACTAACTTTGCAAACGGAAACATCAACTTCATACAAAAACTAACTTAGCATGAAAACATCATTGTTCAAATCAGCCTTGATTGTCGGTTTGTTCCTGTTCGCACGCTTCGCGCAGGCACAAAACCCCGACCCTGACTTCTATGTCTATCTCTGCTTCGGGCAGTCGAACATGGAGGGCTTCTGGAACCAGATACGTTTCGAAACTGAAGACCTCACAGACGTTGACCCACGTTTCCGCCTGCTGCCAGCCACCGACGACACTGCTCGCGGACGGGTACGAGGCCAGTGGTGCACAGCCACACCGCCGCTCTGCCGTCCCGACTGCTATCTCACACCTGCCGACTATTTCGGCCGCACGATGGTCGGTCGTCTGCCCGAGCCATGCCGTGTCGGCGTGGCTATGGTGGCTGTGGGCGGCATCAGCATCAAGGGATTCATAAAGGACAAAAACATCAGCGATCCTTACTGTCAGACATTCTTCGGCGATGATGCTTTCGGGATTTGGAAGGGCTACAACAACTATCTTTATGGCACACTGGTCGAGTTGGGCAAACGTGCACAGCAAGACGGCGTCATCAAGGGCATTCTCATGCTGCAAGGCGAGGCCGACACAGGCGATGCAGCCTGGACTGGCTATGTGAAGCAGGTGTATAACGACCTGTTAGCCGATCTCGGCCTCGATGCCAATGACGTGCCGCTGCTGGCTGGCGAGACGCTCTACAACGGTACGCTCTTTACCAACACCAATGCACAGAACATCGACCTTCTGCCCAGCGTCATCCCCACCGCTCATGTCATCAGTGCCGAGGGCTGCGAGACATCGTCCGACTACATCCATTTCACCGCTCGTGGCTATCGTCTCCTCGGCCGTCGCTTTGCAGCCGAGGAACTGAAGGTGCTGGGCATGGAGGAAGAGTTTCTGGAACAGCAGCGCGAGCCTTACTATATATATTATAATAAGGTGCAAGACATTTCCCAACAGCCTTACAAAGAGAATACGGCTGGTGCTCATGCTGCACTCGAGCAAGTGCTGCAACAGACCGAGGCCGACATCGCTGCTGCCACGACCGTGGAGACATTGGAAGACATCAAGGCGCAACTTCACACGGCGGTCCTGCAATATATTGCCGATGCCGAACCCATTGGCCGAGGTGTGTTCGACCTGACTTTCCTGCTTAACTCCCCCGACGTTTCCTACAAAAAAATAGGCGCGCCTGTGCCCGATGCATGGTTTACCGATAACACGAAGGCTGGCACGTTCCACTTTGTCATCAACAACAAAGTGCAGTGGACCACGACGGCCGAACCTTCGGGCGGATTCTCTGCGGCCTACGGACTCATCAGCCCTACCCCGTCCACGAGCGGATTCGAGATATACCAGCGCACAGGCATGTTGCCCGCTGGAACATACAAAGCCACTGCGTCCTGCTTCGGATGGGGCACCGACGTGAACGGCGCGTGGAAAGGTACCTATCCGCCACGCTTCACCTTCTCGGCCGACGAAGTAGATGGTGCACCTGTCAACACCGAACTCTACAACGATGTCAGCGTCGTATTTACCCTCGACTCACCTCGCGAAGACGTGAAAATCGGCATCAAGGCACAGCCTGGCAACGACTGCACCTGGACGGCCATGGCCAATACACGGCTGCTGAAGATTCCTGCCACGTCGCTCGACAAGGAGACGGCACTGCAAGGCTGGACGCTTCTGACAGAGATTCCCGACAATGTGGGCGACTGGTATTTTGTCTTCACCGACAAGGAACGTCCGCTCATGCTCGGTCTGGCTCCCGATGTCTATACCTACAACGACGTTGCCACCAAGAGCATGCACTATCAGTACCCCGCCGTACCCTCCGGCGACCACACAAAGGTGTGGGAGATCACACGCACACAGGGCTGGGACTGGAACGACGGTACGACCTGCTACTCGCTGCGCAACCTCAGTTACCCTTCGCTCTATATGCAGACCGAATGGGCCTGCCCCTGGCACTACCGTACACACGACCAGCCGACACCCATCGGCTGGACTGCCATCATACCCTCCTACGATGTCGAGGGTGACTTCTGGACGCTGCAGAACGGCGTCTATCCTCGTGCCAATGCCTGTGCATCGATAGGTCTGAACGACATGAACTCCGAAGACTACGGTTTCCTCGGTCCCTGGGTTCCACAGGAATACTCCGACGGCAGCACGCTGGCCGCCAACAAGAAGGGCAACGACGTGGGCCACTTCCTGCTCTACGGCATCCTGCGCACCGACTTTGAACGTCTCGACGACAGTACTCCCACCTCTGTCGGGGAAATCGAAAATAGAACATTGAAAATGGGAAATGACACGATATACGACCTGCTCGGTCGGCGTGTGACAGAACATTCTCAATTATCCCCTGGCATCTACATCGTCGGTGGACACAAAGTTTTCATACGCTGAAACTGAACCGTAGGGAAGTTTGCAACATTTGTAATGATAATTGCAACAAAAGTGACACTGTGTTTTGTGCATTTTTTCGTATCTTTGCATCTGAAAACCTAATCATTGCACTTATGACACGTAGAAACATCCTGTTGCTGTGCCTGTGGATGACCGCTATGGTGAGCCAGGCAGCATTGACCGTCACCGAACTGAAAGTGGAGGGCTTGCGCAGCCCACTCGGTATTGACACACAGACGCCGCGATTCAGTTGGCAACTCGAGAGCGACCAGCGCAACGTCGTACAGACCGCCTACGAGATTGTGGT
>JAIKWU010000069.1 GCA_024684455.1 Bacteroidaceae bacterium
CCGTCAGAAGAGCAATGGTCTCGAACACGTTGCACTCATCAAAGGCACATGGACCAAGGATGAGCCCGTGCTCGTGCGGATGCATTCTTCGTGCGTCACGGGCGACATCTTCGGCAGCCAGCGTTGCGACTGCGGTGAGCAGCTTCACCGTTCGATGGAGTTGATTGAGAAAGAGGGCAAGGGACTCATCGTCTATCTCATTCAGGAAGGACGCGGCATCGGGCTGATGAACAAAATCGCCGCGTATAAGTTGCAGGAGCAGGGTCTCGACACTGTCGATGCGAACATCCACCTCGGTTTCGACCCCGACCTTCGCGACTATGGCGTAGGTGCACAAATTCTGCGTGACCTGGGTGTGGGCAAAATCCGCCTCATTACCAACAATCCTGTGAAGCGTGTCGGACTTGAGGGTTACGGCCTTGAAATTGTCGAGAACGTGCCCATCGAAATTCCGCCCAATAAATACAACGAACGTTACCTGCACACCAAGCAGGAGCGCATGGGACATCAGTTGCATTTCACCAAGTAGTAGCGCACAAAAAGTTTCTCTGCGCCGAAACTTTTGTACCACTGCGTTGAAACTCTTGTACCACTGGGCTGAAACTTTTGTTTCACCGCGCTGGAACAACTGTACCAACACAGCGTGATAGATTTGGTACTGTCAACTCTCTCATTATAAAGACTGTACATCATTTAATTCAAACACATACAATTATGGATAACTACGTTAAGAACTACCAAGACATGTCGGGCGAAATGGCCACCACGACGGCTTTCGCCTCGCTCATGCGGAAAGTTTATCTGTGGATGGCCTCTGCACTGGCTGTCAGCGGACTTGCCGCCTACTACGTCGCCACATCGCCCCAGTTGCTGATGGCCGTCTATGGCAACAGTTGGATGATGTGGGTGCTCATCATTCTCGAACTGGGACTTGTCATCGGACTCACCGCTGCGATACGCAAACTATCCTTCCCTGTTGCCGCGTTGATGTTCCTGGTCTATTCCATCGTCAACGGCGTCGTGCTTAGCAGTGTTTTCCTTGCCTACACGATGTCGTCCATCGCCACGACGTTCTTTGTCACAGCAGGCACGTTCGGCGTAATGGCTGTCATCGGAAGTGTGACGAAGAAAGACCTGACGCGCATCGGCAGTTTTGCACTGATGGGCCTCATCGGCATCATCATCGCATCGGTCATCAACCTGTTTGTGGGTAATGGCATTGCCGACATTGTCATCTCCATCATCGGTATTATCATCTTCATCGGCCTCACGGCCTACGATGCACAGAAAATCAAGCAGATGATGATGGCTGCGGAGGATGTGAACGACGAGACGCAGAAACTCGCCGTCATCGGTGCCCTCTCGCTCTACCTCGACTTTATCAACTTGTTCCTCTACCTGCTCCGCTTCTTCGGACGTGGTCGCAGTTAAAAGCAGACCCTCCCCCCTGCCCCTCCCTGTGAGGGAGGGGAGTGGTCACAATGGTCAATGGATCATACAATACAATAAAATAAAATATTATGAGTACTCAAGTAACTACTTCCCTCCCTCACAGGGAGGGGCAAGGAGGTGAGTCTTTAAGTGAACGACTTCAGCGTCTGGCCCCATCGGCTACGCTGGCCATGTCGCAGAAAAGCAGCGAACTCAAGGCGCAGGGCGTCGATGTGATCAACATGAGTGTCGGTGAGCCCGATTTCAACACGCCCGACCACATCAAGGCGGCTGCCATCAAGGCTGTCGAGGACAACTGGTCGCGCTACAGCCCTGTGCCTGGCTATCCTTCGCTGAAGGAGGCCATTGTCGGCAAACTCTCGCGTGAGAACGGACTCGACTACAAGCCCTCGCAGATTCTCGTTTCCAACGGTGCCAAGCAGTCGGTGTGCAACACCCTTATGGCGATTGTGAATTCTGGTGACGAAGTCATCATCCCTGCACCCTACTGGGTCAGTTATCCGCAGATGGTGCTGCTGGCTGAAGGTACACCTGTCACTGTCGAAGCCTCCATCGAGCAGGACTTCAAGATGACGCCCGAACAACTCGAAGCCGCTATCACACCCAAGACTCGTGCCCTCATTCTCTGCTCGCCCAGCAACCCCACAGGCTCTGTCTATAGCCGCGAAGAACTCGAGGCCTTGAAGAACGTGCTGCTGCACCATGAGCGCATTATCGTTGTCGCCGACGAAATCTACGAGCACATCAACTACGTCGGCCGTCACGCCTCGATGGCCGAGTTCGAGGATATCCGTGACCGCGTGGTCATCATCAACGGTGTCTCGAAGGCATACGCCATGACGGGTTGGCGCATTGGTTTCATTGCTGCACCCGAGTGGATTGTCAAGGGTTGTAACAAACTGCAAGGCCAGTACACCAGCGGTCCCTGCTCCGTCAGTCAGAAAGCCGCCGAAGCCGCTTGGAACGGACCGCAGGAGTGCGTCGAAGAGATGCGTCAGGCATTTGAGCGCCGCAAGAATCTCATCGTTCGCCTCGCACGCGAAATTCCAGGTCTCGAGGTCAACGACCCGCAAGGTGCCTTCTACCTTTTCCCTCGCTGTTCCAGTTATTTCGGAAAGCGCGACGGCGACCGCGTGATTAACAACTCCACGGATTTCGCCATGTATCTGCTCGAAGTCGGCCATGTCGCCACGGTCGGCGGCGATGCCTTCGGCTCACCCGACTGCTTCCGCATGTCCTATGCGACGAGCGACGAGAATATCGTCGAGGCCATGCACCGCATCAAGAACGTGCTTGCGCGGCTGAAATAAGGAGTTTGAATATCCTTCATACGAAAGGGGGATGCATCTTTTGTGGTGCATCCCCCTTTGTTGTTCTTTCTGAACCTCAATAACAGACTACAGGTTGTTCTTCTTTCGGGCATCGTCGATTTTCTGCTGAAGTTCCTTCACTTCGTCGATGATGGTAGTCTCTACTGAATCTTCGTCTATCATACTCTTGTTCAGTTCATTCCTTTCTTCGCGGTAGGCTTCTATCTCCTCGTCTGAGATGTTCATCATCTGCTGACACTGCATAAATAGGTTCTGCATGCCGAGCAGTATTTGACGGCTCACGATGGCAGTATAGAAATAGTCGTAGTAGTCGAGCAAACGCTGTACAGACTCGTAGGGTGCCTCTCGTTGGAAATTTAGCATCATCGTGTCGCAAACATTGGTTTTGTAAAAGTGGCGCTGCTGATAGAATTCAGCCACATTTTCGGTGAAGAGCACGTTGCCCACCGTGTTGATGGTCTCAATGTTCGACGAGAAGATGTGTTCAGTCGTCTCCGTGTAATCTATTCTCGGGATATTGATAGTGAACTGGTACTTCAACACGTTGAACAGGGTCGTGTCTTCTGCTATTTGCCGCTGAAGGTCCATCGACAGACGAATCATGGAGTCGGCATGTGCCACCGATTGCAGCGTGTTGTACATGTCGTACATCACCATCATCACAATCTCGTGCTTCTCCTGCTGTTTCTTGTTGTAGTCGATGATTGCAGCCGTTCCGAACGTGAGGGCGATGGAAACGGTTGTGGCAATGAGCGACAGCAGGAAATGCCTCATTGAGGAGTTTTCTACGCCCGTAATCTTTGAAATGTTTGGTTTGATGTTCATGGAAAGGCAGTCGTTTATCGTTTAGTGTTAAAAGAAAGTTACATTCTGAATTGTGCACAGGCGCTGCTCACACCGAGTTGTGCCGAGCGAGGACAGGGTGCGGCTCCACCGATGGTGAGGGTGTAGGTGCCCTTCAGGAGTTTGGCGGTGCCATCGGCTTGGATGGTCGCGAGACGTTCGGCAGGAATGGTGAAGGTGACTGTGCGCGATTCGCCGGCTTTCAGCGACACACGCTGGAAGTCGATGAGTTGTCGGAGGGGTATTTCACCACCAGCCGTAGGCACGCTCAGATAGACCTGTGCTGTCTCGGTGAGGTCTTTGTTGCCTGTATTTTTCAGAACGACGCTGGCGCTGATGCCTTGCTTTTTATCAGGCTTGCCGATGAGGGTCAGGTCGCTGTATTCGACCGTTCCGTACGAAAGTCCGTAGCCAAAGGGGTAGAGTGTGTTGGCATCGGTGTAGCGATAGGTGCGACCCTGCATCGAGTACTCATCGAAGGGAGGCAGCAGGGCTGCATCGACGGGGAAGGTGATGGGCAGGCGTCCACTGAAGTTGGCGTCGCCGAAGAGCAGGTCGCCCAATGCCAGACCGCCTTCCTGACCAGGATACCATGCCATGATGACGGCATCGGCAAGTTCCGAAATCTCGTGCAGGTCGATAGGACTGCCACCTGTGAGCACGACGACGAGTTTGTTCGTGTGGTTGCGGCCGATTTTGCGCAGATACGTCATCTGTGGGTCGGACAGCGTGAGGCTGGAGCGGTCGCCTGTATTATCGGAAGCGATGGCGTCGCCCTCCTCGCCTTCGGTATTGCCATTGTTGCCCATGACGAGCACGGTGACATCGGCGCTGCGGCATTCGTCAATCGACCAGTCAACGGCGTTGAGATTGTGCGTCATCGGCATGAAACCTTGTTTGTAGTTGATGCTTGTGCCGGCACTGACTTTCGAGACGATGCCTTGTAGGAACGTGCTGTAGTGGTCGCTGACGCCGTAGTAGTTGCCCATGAGATAGTAGATGTCGGTGGCTCCAGGACCTGCGACAAAGAGGTTGCGAATCTGCTTCGACAGCGGTAACACTCCGTCGTTCTTCAGCAGCACCATACTTTCTTGGGCAGCACGGCGGGCCAGGTCGATATGGCTTTGCTGGCCGATGACCTCTTCACCGAACGTGTTGTAGGGGCAGTCGGGGTCGTTGAAGGCAATGCCGAGTTTCAAGCGTGTCATCATCAGCGGCAGGAGTGCACGGTCCAGGTCGGCCTCGGTGAGCAGCCCTTGGTCAAGGGCCTGACGCAGGGCACGTAGGGTCGAGCCACATTCGAGGTTGAGGCCCGACTTGATGGCGATGGCAGCGGCTTCGGCAGCTGTCTTGGCTATGCCATGGCCTTGATAGATGTCATCGACAGCACCACAGTCGCTGACGATGTGTCCGCGGAATCCCCAGTCACGGCGCAGGATGTCGGTGAGCAGGAGTTTCGAGCCTGAGCAACTCTCTCCGTAGAGGGCATTGTAGGCACCCATGATGATTTCGACTTTGCCCTGCTGGACCAGCATCTTGAATGCTGGCAGGTAGGTGGCGTAGAGGTCGCGGCGCGAGGGAGCGACGTTGGCCGAGTGGCGAGTCGATTCAGGTCCGGAGTGAACAGCAAAGTGTTTGCCACAGGCGGCTGCCTTGAGGTAGAATGGGTCGTCGCCCTGCATACCACGGACATAGGCGACGCCGAGGGTGCCTGTGAGGAAGGGGTCTTCGCCGTAAGTTTCCATGCCGCGTCCCCAGCGTGGGTCGCGGAAGATGTTGACATTGGGAGCCCAGAACGTCAGACCTGCGTACTGTCCGTAGTTTTGCATCTGCTGGGCGATGTTGAACTTGGCGCGTGCCTCGGTCGAAATGGCATCGCCGATGGCGTGCAGCAGGTCTGTGTCGAAAGTGGCTCCGAGTCCGATGGGCTCTGGAAAGACGGTGGCACGGCCGGTGCGTCCCACGCCATGCAGGGCCTCGCCCCACCAATTGTAGGGTTTCAGTCCGAGTCGGGGGATGCCAGGGGCGTCGTTCATGAGTTGTCCGATTTTTTCGTCAACCGTCATCTGATCAATGAGTTCTCTTGCACGCTGTTCCATACGCTGACCTTGGGTCAGTTGGGCGTGAGCGCACAGTCCTGTTGTCAGCACGGCGAACAGGAGCATGGCTTTCTTTGCATTCATCATTTGAGTAGTTTTTAGAGTTCTTTCTGCAAATATCGGAAAGATATGTGAGATAAACAAAGAAAGTGCAGAAAAAAACGCCGCAGCAGAACAGTCTTTCCGCTGCGGCGTTGCCTGGCATCACCAGAGGGTGCCCCATTCGGTTTCGTCTTCGAGTGCTTTGATGCGGTTATCGTCGTCGCTGTCATCGCTGCCGCCGACATCAACATCGTCACTACTACCTGTAAACTCTTGCAGGAGCAGGGGCGTCAATACTTCCTGCTCACTCACTGGCTGTATATATTTTCTCTTCATAATCAAAACAATTTAACCACGAATTTCACAAATGACACGGATTTAATTTGTTTTTTAACATCGCCCTGAAGGGCAAATTGAACGAATTTATCGAATTTAATTTGTTTAATTCGTTTAATTATCGCGACGCGATATGTTTCATAAAAAATCATTCGTGTAATCCGTGAAATTCGTGGTGCTAAGTTATTTAATAAACACCTTTTTACCGTTAATGATGTAGAGTCCCTTCGTCGGTGTGCTGACGCGCCGCCCGGCAAGGTCATAGATTTCATACTCATCTCTCAACTCTCCACTTTCAACTAACTCAATTCCCGTGGCATCGCCATCGCCGAAGTCCATGTCGAAGGTCAGGGCTTTGACGTCGCTGCCGCCGTTGGCTGAGAACTGGAAGTAGGCGCGGAAGGCTTTCAGCGTGCGGGGCTTCGCCGTGTACTTCAGCGTGTTGTCCGCCGTCATATAGAAGATGTCAGTGTCCGACGCATCGATGTCAAAAGCATCGTAGTAGCCGATGAAGCGCGTACATTCGTCGGTCGAGGTGAGCACCTGTGCTGTAGGTGCTGTGATTGCCACGTCTTCAAATGTAGGATTCGCAATGCTGTTACCGCTCTCCCACTTGATGATATACGGTACGCCAGCCGTGAGCACCTCGACAGGCTCGCCGAAAGCGATATGGACGTTTGTGCCACTCATCACGGTATTTGTCAGGTCGAGCGTCTTGGCAACGGCTCCTTCGAGCGGGCTGCCTTCGAGCGTCACGTCAAAGGGCAAGCACAACGTGTTCCATGCTCCGTCCTTGTAGAGGGTGCGACCTGAGAGTGTCACGTCGTACGTGGCGCCGATGGTGACATTCTCGGCTGGCATGGTGAACGTATAGGTGTTGCTGCCGTTGTCGGTAATGCCACTGCCGATGCTGTAGTTTGTCGTTGCGCCCGTCACGGTTAGGCTCGTCAGCGTCTCACCAAACTTTGGTGTAAAGGTGATGGTGACGGTTTCATTTGCTCCGGCAGCAGTTGTGCTTGCGTATTTATCAGTGCTAATGTTGAGTTGCGGATAGATGTTGTTAATTTGAGCGTAGGAATATACGTTGTAAGTCTTTGTCAGTGTGTAACCAGTGCCTCCTGCGTTGACGGTGATGCTGGCGGTATATTGGCCGGGGTCACTGGGCATTGTGGTGCCG
>JAIKWU010000089.1 GCA_024684455.1 Bacteroidaceae bacterium
CATGATTCAATGGTCTTTGCCATGAACTCCTTTCCGCAGATTCTGCACTTCCTCTTAATTTGAAATTTTGCTGCTACCATATCATATCATTGAGTATCAAATCTATCTTTATTTTTTATCGAATGTCATCTACTTTTTTATCGCGGTACAAATATGGTGCAAAATTACGATAAAAATATCAATAAAACAAGCAAAATTCTAAAATTAACTAAAATTAAAAATCCGCGTAAACACTTGGTTTACACGGATTTTCTTATGGTTTTTCTATCGATTTTTATCGGTCTTTACTTCACCTCCTCGAAGTCGGCATCTTGGACGTCTTCGGTGGTGGGGCCTTGCTGCGGACCGGCTTGCTGACCTGCGTCGCCAGGGTTGAAGCCTGGGCCGGCTTGAGCACCGGCTGCACCTGCCTGCTGGTACATCTTGGCAGAGGCGGTCTGCATGACGTTGTTCAGTTCAGCGGTGGCGGCGTCGATGGCGGCGAGGTCCTGAGCCTTGTGGGCGTCACGGAGTTTTTGCAAGGCGGCTTCGACGTTGCCGCGGTCGCTGCCGAGTTTGTCGCCGTTGTCCTTCAGGAAGTTCTCCGTCTGGAAAATCATCGAGTCGGCTTGGTTGAGTTTGTCAATCTTCTCGCGTTCCTTCTTGTCGGCATCGGCGTTGGCTTCGGCTTCGGCCTTCATGCGGTCGATTTCTTCCTTCGACAGGCCGGAAGATGCTTCGATGCGGATGGCCTGTTCCTTGCCGGTTGCTTTGTCCTTGGCGGTGACGTTGAGGATACCGTTGGCGTCGATGTCAAACGATACTTCAATCTGTGGAACGCCACGACGTGCAGGTGCGATGCCTGTGAGGTTGAAGTGACCGATGCTCTTGTTCTGGGCAGCCATAGGACGTTCGCCCTGGAGCACGTGGATGGTCACTTCGGTCTGGTTGTCGGCTGCGGTCGAGAACACTTCGCTCTTCTTGCAAGGAATGGTCGTGTTGGCCTCAATCATCTTGGTCATCACGCCGCCGAGGGTTTCGATACCCATCGACAGAGGCGTCACGTCGAGCAGGACGATGTCGCCCACGCCTTCTTCCTTGTTGAGGATGGCACCCTGGATGGCTGCACCAACGGCTACGACTTCATCGGGGTTGACGCCCTTCGAAGGAGCCTTGCCGAAGTACTGCTCGACGAGTTGCTGAACGGCAGGAATACGGGTCGAACCGCCTACGAGGATGACTTCGTCGATGTCCGACTTCTGAAGGCCAGCGTCGCGCATGGCGTTCTGGCAGGGTTCGAGACATGCCTGGATGAGGTTGTGTGCCAGTGCTTCAAACTTGGCGCGTGTGAGGGTCTTGACGAGGTGCTTCGGCATACCGCTTGCGACGGTGATGTACGGCAGGTTGATTTCTGTCGAGCTGGAGCTTGACAGTTCAATCTTTGCTTTCTCGGCAGCTTCCTTCAGACGCTGCATAGCCATCGGGTCAAGGGTGAGGTCGATGCCTTCTTCAGCCTTGAAGTCGCCAGCCAGCCAGTCGATGATGACCTGGTCGAAGTCATCACCACCGAGGTGGGTGTTACCGTTGGTCGAGAGCACTTCGAATACGCCGCCGCCAAATTCCAGGATGGAGATATCGAACGTACCGCCACCGAGGTCGAACACGGCAATCTTCATATCCTTCTGAGCCTTGTCGATACCGTAGGCCAGAGCAGCTGCGGTTGGCTCGTTCACGATACGCTTCACGTCCAGACCGGCAATCTGTCCGGCTTCCTTCGTAGCCTGACGCTGCGAGTCGCTGAAGTAGGCAGGTACAGTGATGACAGCCTCGCTGACTTCCTGTCCGAGATAGTCCTCAGCGGTCTTCTTCATTTTCTGAAGAATCATGGCGCTGATTTCCTGCGGAGTGTACAGGCGTCCGTCGATGTCAACACGCGGGGTGTTGTTGTCGCCGCGCTTCACTTCATACGGTACGCGTGCGATTTCTTGCTGCACCTGCTCGTAGGTCTCACCCATGAAACGCTTGATCGAGAAGACCGTACGCTTTGGGTTGGTGATAGCCTGACGCTTGGCAGGGTCGCCTACTTTGCGCTCGCCGCCATCGACGAATCCGACGATCGACGGGGTAGTGCGCTTACCTTCACTGTTAGCGATGACAACGGGTTCGTTGCCTTCGAATACGGATACACACGAGTTGGTGGTTCCGAGGTCAATTCCAATAATCTTTCCCATAATTGTGTATTGTTTTAAGTTTTTGATTTTTTTGAATGATTAAGTAGCAACTGGGCTCATGCCGAGCCCGTCGATTGTAAAAGGGCAAAAGTTGTGCCAATGAGGAAAGTTACGGAGTACTGACACACTCTACCTGTGTTTTTGGCAGAAAAGTGTGACAGCGTGGCAGGAAACATTGCATAAACAAGTTCATTCGACAGAAAGTGGAAGCCATGAGAGTGCACATCGGACTTTCTGGCTGTGCACTCTGGATTTCTTGGGCGTGCACCACGAACATACACGCGAGTGCACTCCCAAGAAATTCAGAGTGCACCATGCATTCATTCAAACCACAGCGTGCACTCATTCGCACCGCAGTACGAAAAAAGATGTGAGCGAAATGGCAAAGATTAGTCTCTCAACCATCAGACAAACAGCATTAACCATCCGCAAACGGAGCTTTTTCATCATTTCGGAAATCTTTGTAAGTTTTAACAAAAAATTTTGGGTCAATGGGCTTTTCCTTCATATCTTTGCAGCTGAAACATAAAAACAATTGAATAATGAAAGATCTTAAAGCTATTTTGGAACAATTCGACTCAAAAAGAAATGAATTGAAAAATGACGAATTATGGAATGAAAGTGTCGTGGCAGATTGTTTTCACTCTTGTGCTAAGGAAATACTACTTGGAGGATATTTCTTGATAGATAAAAAATACATTATTGACTTAGGTTCCATAGAATTATACTACCATGAAGAAGAGGGAGAAATAAAGGACTATATTATGTATCATACTAATGAACATCCTTCCAAATCTAGGGTATTTAATATAGAAGGTGGATATCCGTATTTCGAGTTTGGTAGTTTTAATCTACATCAGTCAGGCATTGATGTCACTTTCGAAAACGAAGAAGAGAAATATAGAGCATCCTTCTTGATTCGCTCATACAGAGTTCTGAAAAATGGAGAAAGCCCAAAAGATAGTCAAAAACCTTATGATATCTGTTCAACACATCTGTTTGATGATATGTTTTATGGAGGCATATCAGAACAAAACATTTCAAGAATAAAGTGGGTGTCATATAATAAAGGTGGGCGAATAGTTCGTTGTCCACGAAGGAATGTTGCCGAGTATTGTATTAATGGACAGAATAAGATTGTTAAGGCAGTCTCAACAATTACTGACGAAGAATATAAAGTTAATACCAGCAGATATATTAAAGTAAATGGGGTGTATTATAAACAAGATAAGAGATCTTGGCAATTTAAGAGAGAGAATATTGTTGAAAAATAATAGACTTCTGATATGACTACCAACAAGACCACCAACTGGAACATCCTTTACGGCATTTACAACGGCAATCACATGGTTGACAGCCTGACGGATACGGTATTCTTCTCTGACCTGTTACCAGAGAGGTGCCCGATTCTGTACAATAGTCTTGATAAGATTTTGAAAGACAATGATATTGACCATCGGCTACTGAAAAACACAAATGATATCTGGTGCCGTGACTATATGCCGATTCAGACAAGCGAGAAATGCTTTGTCTTTTACAAATACAACCCCGACTATCTGCAAACGAAATACTACCGGAGAACGATAACAGATGTGAATCGCGTCGGGAACGTTGAATGCCTGCGGCGAGACGGTGAAGTTGTTGACTTGGACCTAGTCATCGACGGAGGTAACGTGGTGAGATGCGACGACAAAATTGTGATGACAGAAAAAGTGTTCTTTGAGAACAAAGATAAGTCGCGTAACGAGATTCAACGGCTATTAGAGGAGACGTTTGAATGCGACATTATTTTCCTTCCGTGGGACAGAGAGGAGGATTTCGGACATAGCGACGGCATTGTGCATTATGCTGGTGACAACCGCGTGTTGATGACTAATTATGCAGACTTTGATGCTAATTATGCTCAGAAATTCTCCAAGATTCTTGAAAAAAATATGGAGGTTATTCCACTAACATACAAGGTGAAGCGGAAACATGAACGCAGTTGGGCTTACATCAACTTCTTGCAGATTGGCAAGTTGGTGCTTGTGCCTCAATTGGAAATACCAGAAGATCAGCAGGCACTACAGCAAATTGCAGAAGCTATGCCAGATTGTAAGGTGATAGGGGTGCCTGCTTTGGAGGCTGTCAGAAAGAAAGGTGCTTTGAATTGCATTTCGTGGAACGTAGCTACTACAAAATGGAACAGAGGCTTTATGGGTGAGGAATACAGAGTGCATGGACGGCCCATCAGTTGGATTCAGAAAGCCGCAGAAGAAGGTTATAGAGATTGGCAATGTAACTTGGGATGCTGCTGTTTTTATGGATTAGGTGTTGATGAAGACAGAGTAGAAGCCAATAAGTGGTATGAAAAGTCTGCTGAACAAGGTAATGATAAGGCACAGTTCAATCTTGGCTTAAGTTATTATAAGGGCGAAGGCATTGGAAAAGACTATTCCAAAGCGATATATTGGTTTGCAAAAGCTGCGGATCAAGGTGATGCCGATGCACAGCTTCATGTAGCCAGATGTCTGCAAGAGACAAATGCCAGCAATGAAGAGATTGTGGCTGCTTATAGAAAAGCATCCGAGATGGGAAATACTGAGGCTATGTGTATTTTGGGAGATGGGTATTACTACGGAGAGATGGGATTGCTCGTTGATATAAACGAAGCCAACAGATGGTGGCAAAAAGCGGCAGAACAAGGGGAGAGTTATGCACAATACAAAGTGGGATTAGGCTATGATTTTGGCCGCGGTGTTGACGAAGACAAAAAAGAAGCCGTGAAATGGTATAAACGCTCGGCTTCAAAAGGGTATGTGACGGCCATTTACCAACTGGGGTGCTGTTATTATTATGGTAATGGCATCAGGAAGAACAAGAAGGAAGCGATTCAGCTTTTCAAACGAGCAGCCAATTTAGGTTGCGAAATGGCAAAGAAGATGCTTATTTGATAACAGGCTTGAGTTCGTCGGGCGATTCGTTGGTGAACATGTTGACGGGTGGGGTGGGCTGTGTGAAGAGCCGCTGGATGAGTGCAGGCGCAAGGGTGAAGGTGGGCTGGAAGTCGGCCGACTGCATGTAGCGGAGGATGCTGTGGCGCAACTGACGTGCCACGATGCGGCGGTCGAGGTCGCTCGAAAGGTCGATGGAGGTAACAATAAGGCGTCCTTTGCCTACGCGGCATTCAAAGAGCATTCCGATTTTGCGTGAGAGGAACCAGGTGTCGATGCTCTGGACGGTGGGCTGGAAGTCGGCTGGAAAATCGGAGAGCAGCATCACCTGCGCCTTGTTCACCAATTCCCACCACTGCAGGTCGCTGTGTTCATCGGTGGGGAAATCGCGGAACACGGGGTGCTGGGCATCGATGTAGAGGCCAGTGGTGTGCGGCGGACGCATCTTGAACCATGACGTGTTCCAGAACACGGGTGTGAAATGCTGTACGATGCCTGCTCCGTAACTCACCTTGCCTGCTGCCAGCAGCAGAACGTCGCCGCCTTGCTGCAGCGTTTTCAAGGTACGCTCGTCGAAGGTGGTGGTGATGAGCGGTGTGTTCTTTGGCTGGCTGATGCTGTTGGGATATACCCACACATCCCAGTGGTTGCGGGCCTCGGTGCCAGGGATGCTGACGCTGAGTGTCAGTTTGGCGGGAGCCTGAACGTTGCTGAGGGGGATGTCGAGTGTGGCGATGCCTTCGCTAAGACCGACGGGAAGGGAGCCGACTGGGATGTTGCGTGTGATGTCCTGTCCACCGCCTGTGAGGGTACAGTGGAGGATGGCATCAGAAAGAGTCTTGCTGGAGAATTGCGAAACGTCGAGCGTGGCATGGAGCGTCTCGTCGGTCTGATAGGTGAACTTTGGCAGGCGAGCCAGGGGGACGATGGGGGAGCAGAACTCGTGGAAGTCGTCGGCGGAGCAGTAGCCCTTGTCGTCGTAGAATACGTCGGTCACGCCTACCAATGCTGTCCCCTGTCCGCTGTAGTCGTTTATGCCGAGCAACTGGAATCCGGCGTAATCGGGTGTGCGCAGGGTTCGCTCGATTTCGTGCTTGTAGCAGAGTGTCTGGAGGTAGCCGCTGGCAAGGAGAAACTTATTCGCCATGCTTCCCATGCCGTTCTTGTTTAACAGGTCACGGAAAATCTCGAAGTTGCCGGCGCGGTTCACGCCAGTGTATTTTCTGATTTCATCGAAATTGGGGAAGGCGCACCACTGTCCTGTCTCGTGGCTGACGTATGGCTCGTTGATGTCGCAGGTGAGGTCACGGCCGCTGTAATGGCGTATCTTTTCGCGGAAGTCAACCGTTGACTCAGGGGCTGTGTTGGCCCACTCAGCCAAGCCTCGGGCACCGGCTTTGACGTGGTACTGGCTGCGTGGCTGCCATGCCCATCCTCCACCAACGCTGGCTCCGGTATAGACATGGCGTGGGTCGGCTTGCTTCCAGTAATCAACGAAGTGTCCGACCCATTCCACCCAGCGGCCTGCAGGCTCGTTGCCGCTTGCCAGCATACAGAAGGACGGATGGTTGCCATAGGCATGGTTCATGGCTTGTGTCTCTTCCATGAGGAAGGTGTCGATGTCGGCACCGTAGCCCAGTTTCACGCCGTGATTAGGCCAACTGGGGCCTTCGGGCTGTAGGTACATGCCCACGAGGTCGGCGGCTTCGAAGGCTGCCTCGGGCGGACAGTAGGAGTGGAAACGGATGTGGTTGAGCCCGAATTCCTTGCAGCGGCGCATGACGTGCAGCCAAGAGTCGAGGTCGGTAGGAGGATAGCCTGTCAGCGGGAAACAGCAGTTCTCGACCGTGCCGCGCAGTTGGACTTTCTGCCCGTTGACGTAGAACATACGGCCGCGGATTTCCATGCGCCGCATACCGAAGGTGGTAGTTCGGTCGTTGACATGCAGACGGTAGAGCACGGGGTGGTTCTCGTCCCACAACTGCATGGCATTGCCCATGTCGAGACGGAGGGTCAACGTGTCGGTATCAGCCTGAAGCGTGTGAGTGGTGGGGGGCAACGAGATGTGCTGTTCACGTCCGCTGTTATAGGCTTCGGCAAAGATGTGCAAAGGCAGCGACGCTCCTTTCTTGCCCTGAAGAATGATTTGCAGACGGGCGGAATGGGTGTCGATGTCGGGGAATACCTGTACTTCAGCCACGTCGGTCAGCGGCCGACAGCGCAGTTCCATCCGTCCGACGACACCGTTCCAGTCGCCCTGTGTCTGGTCGGTGATGGAGTGCGAGTCGATGCCCACGCCAACTGTTTCGGGGCGATTGTCGATGCACAGTTCCAGCACGTTGTCTCCAGTTTGTAGATAGTCGGTGACATCGTATTCGTGAGGCACACAAAGGCTTCGCTGACTGCCCACCTGCTGTCCGTTAACGAGGAGGGTGGTCTGGATGTGCGGCCGCTCCAGCGAGAGAATCCAACGCTGGTCTGCTTTCTTATCGACGGCAATGTGGCGACGATACCATGCCTCTCCGACATAGTGGCGGCGCGGGGTCAGACAGAACGGCAGTTTGAAATTGTCGGCGCGGCGGTAGGCTTCCATAGCCGGATTGAAGAAGTACGAACTGTCGTAAATCGAACAGATCCAGCGTGTGTCGATTGAGGGAATGTCGCCTTTGTCACGCTCTGGCATGGATGCAGGCAGAAGGATACGGTCGGTGTAGGTGGGTGCAGCGGTGCTAAAGTCCCACTGTCCTGAAAGGTCGATGACACGGTGCCTTCGGGTCGGACGGAGCACAGTCACGCTTTCCACACGCTCTCCTGCCGTTGTGTCTGCTTCACGGGGAAAATAGACTGGCATTGCTGTCTGCATGGGCAAGATGCGCAGTTGGAGAGTGCGCACGCTGTCGGGCAGGCGCCACAGGGCAAAATCGAACGGACGGCCGTTGTAGAAATTGTCGTCGAGGAGGGTGTTGCCGGCATAGAGACGGGCCACATCGCCGTGATAACGGATGCGCAGCAGGCCATCTTGCTGTGCGGGCAGCGGAATGTCGTAAACCGCAGCCGAAAGGAAGTCGCTGTCGGTCGGTTCTTCGGCCACTTTCTGAACGCCAAGCGTGATGACACGAGGCAGGACAGCCGCATTCTTCACCTTTTTTACAGCCAAACTCTGTTCATCATGCATCAGTTCCAAGTCCTCGAAGTCGTCGGGCAGGAACAGGCGTTCGGCCTCGCTGCGACGGAGCAAATATATGTTTCCGATGACAGGTCGCTTCATACCCTGCGGCTTCACGCGACGGAGGGTCTTCCCCTGGTAGCAAATCGTGGTAGGGATGCCGTCGATGGGCATCATGTAGATACGTCCGTCGCGCTTTGCCACAATCTGCGCTGTGGCAAAGTCAATCCCATCCACGTTGACGGGGAAAATGGCCATGACACCTGCTGGAATCGTGAGGTGCGGAAGGTCGAACCCTGGTACGCTTAACTGCACGTCGCGCTTCGCCGAAAGTTGCTCCAGACGGGCGTAGTTGTTGATGAACACAAAGGTACTCTTGCCATCGGTGCGGTAGGCCCATCGGAGATGGCTGTCGTCGTCTTTCTTGGGATTTGTGTCGCAGGGAAAGACAGGCTTCATCGGTGCGAGCACATCACCGTAGTCGTGCATGAACAGATGCAGGAGACGCAGCGAATAGAAGTGTGGCCTCACCTGCCCGAACTCACCCAGCGGTGCCTGAAAATCATAAGTCTTAACAGGCAGGTCGTTGTAATTCGTCGCCGGTGTGCGTTGGGTTTCGTTGAGCCAAGTCAGACCTTCTGGATTCGTGCCGCCGTGATACATGTAGTAGCCCAACAGGTTGGAGCCGCTGCCGAGTTTGACCAACGCCATTGAGTAGGCATCGTCGGGGTAGAGATAGACGCGGCGGTGGTAACTCGTCATCATCCCTCCCCCCAGTTCGCAGGTAAAGTAAGGGTAACTCTCTGACTTCGTGGCACTTCCTCTGTCGGTATAACTGATTTGCTCGCTGGCAATGGTGGTTGTCGTGCGAGAAGGACGGAAATGGAAAGCACGCCAGTAGTCGCCGGCACGCTCCTGCGTGCTGCGGTCCCAGAATCCATCGGCATAGTCGCCATACAGCGGTAGCATCTCACCGTATGGTACAGGTGTGGCCAGTTCGGGCCAGCCCGTGCGGGTGTAGAACGGAAGGTCGAAGCCGATTCGTTGAGCCATCTGTTTCAGAGCCATTAAGTAGGAACCGCGCCCGCGATACTCGTTGTCAAATTGACAGGCTAGTACAGGACCGCCATCCTTCCACTGCAACCCTTTCACCTGTCGGAAGATTTCGGTGTAGAGCCGTTCGGTGTAGTGCAGGAAGACGGGATCTTCGCTGCGCATACGGCAACCTTTCGAGAACAACCAGTCAGGGATGCCCCCACAACGTACTTCGCCATGGCAGAAGGGTCCGAGACGCAGGACCACAGGCATGTTCTCTCGACGGCACACCTCCAGAAAAGCCCGCAGATTGCGCTGTCCCGACCAGTCGAACCGTCCTTCCTGTTCTTCGACATGGTTCCAGAACACATACGTGGCGACGAGTGTGACACCGCCCATCCGCATCTTCCTCACCTCCGTGGCCCATTCGCTCTGCGGCAGGCGCGAATAGTGGATTTCGCCCATTACGGGACACACACGCTGTCCGTCGCACAGGAGGCTCAGGTCGTCCCAAGCGACGTGCTGTCCAAACTGTTGTGCGGAAGCGCAAAGACTGCACAGCAACGTCAGTATGAAGGCTGTGCAAAGACGATGAAAGTGCAGTCTGAAGTTCATAAGACTGTGGTGGATTTTGAGTTTCAACTGCAGTGCAGATAAGTTTGTTCACTTGCTGAACTTCTTTTGAAACGCTGTGCCGTCCCATACGAGTTCGCAGGTGCGATGTTTCGAGGCTGGGATGGAAGTGTCGGCAATCTCAACCTTGATGTTCTTGCCGACACGAGGCAGGGTATAGGTGGGCATGTAGCGGAAATAGTCGTTGCCCAATTGGGAGTTCTCGTAGTCCTGGACCGGCCAGCACAAGTCTTCGGGCAGGACGAGTGCGCCGAGTTGGTCGGCACTGTTCCATTCCATCGTCTTTGTCTCGCCGTCGTAGCATAGGTAGGTGATGCCAGTCACTTCGGTGTCGATGTGACGATTTCCTTGTTTTACCTTGATGTTGCTGGCGATGATTTTGTGTTGTCCGTCCTTGCAGTTCCAGTAGCACATCTCGTTGGTGGTGACATGGGTTAAGCCTGGGTCGTCCTCACTCCATTTGGCCGTGTAGTTGATATAGCCATTCTGCTTGTCGACGACGAGTTCGCCGTTTTCGGGCTTCTTGCCTTTGTCGTATGCCTCGATGGCTTCGCGAAAGTTGCCGTAGCCTTCGCCCATGCCTTCGAAGCTGAGGAGGGCGTGGGCAAAGTCGAGGATGGTGGGCTGTGTGCCGGAGAAATTGACGATGACATAATCGTCGCCTTCGCCGCAGGTGCAGTCTTCGCCTTCTTCTTCGCAGTCATCGACGATGGAGTCGGTGTCAGTCACGGGGGTGGTGGTCTTCTCTGTCTGAGAATTAGCGTTGTTGCAGGCGCAGAACATGGCTGCGGCGAACAGGATAAACAGGTTCTTTTTCATGTGTGTCAATGTTTAGAGTTGATGAGTTATTTTAATAGTTTTCGCAATGGCGACTTGTTCTTTTTCAGACCTTTAGCCACGCATTGGGCATTGAAGCGGGCCCCTGCAAGGGAGGTGTGCGTGTGGTCGTGGTTAAACATGGCTGCGGCTTTCTCCTTTCCCATCTTGTCCAAAGCGTCGGCAGCGATGTTGTGCAGATCGACAAACTCTACGCCCGTCTCTTCGGCCACCTGCCTGTACCAACGGCCGTAACTGTCGTTGCGGCGCTCGATGTGTCCACCAGTCCACTCGTTGCGAGGTGTTAGACTGACGAGGATGGGGATGCCTCCACGCTCGCGGACATCGCCAATGAATTTTTTCAAATACCAGCCAAAACTGTATATGACGCGGTATTGCCCGTTCGACTGCAGATGATAGACGTGGCAGGTGTCGGCTGCCGTGGCAATCGTGCCGCGCTCCTTCTGCGTGTCAATCGGACCGATATCGTTGTGGCCGAACTGTATGAGCACGTAGTCGCCAGGATCGATGGAGTTGTAAACCGCATCCCAGCGGCCTTCGTCGAGGTAAGTGCGAGTGCTGCGGCCGGCTTTTGCTGCGTTGACGACTGTGCATTTCGTCGAATCGAATACTGTATAGGCGACGGCGCCCCAGCCCCACATGCCGCTTTCGTCTGAGTCATTGTTCTTTACGGTTGAGTCGCCCGTGAGGAAGACGGTGGGCTTTTTCTTCTTGGATGGTGCGGTTGCTGGTTTCAGGGAGTTGGGGTGCAACTTGTCTTTGAGCAAAGCCTGCTGCAGACGAAACACCTGAGGGTCGTTGCACCGTTCGAGCCCCTCGGCAAAGGAGGCTGCGTTCATGTGGGCACCGAAAGCCGACGAGTGGATTTTGTCGCCGAAGAAGTGATAGTCGGCTTTCCAAGTGCCGTACTTCTCCAACTTCGTTGCACTGATGTCGTTGAGGTCAATCAGCGGGGCATGAAGTTCGTCTGCCAGTGCCTTGATCCACGGCGTAAACGTCGTCAGTTTGCGGTCGATGACGGTCTGGGCTTCATCGGTATAGGCATTGCGGGGTGTCAGGGTGAGCAGGATGGGGGTGGCTCCTTTCGCACGAATTTCACTGACGAAGCGGCGGATGTAGCCTCCGAAGGTATAGACCATCTCCTGCAGTCCCGTTTCCTTGATGGTGACAAGGAGCGAATCGTGTGCCAGAGCGGGTTTCAGACTGCTGCGTGCGCGGCCTTCGTCAATGGGGCCGTTGTCGTTGTGTCCCAGTTCGAGGACGACGAAATCGCCTGGCTGCACGCCTTTCAGCACATCGGGCCAGAGGCGGCGATAGAAGGTGCGAGGCGAGGTGCCGCCAAGTGCATGATTCTCGACAGTGATGCTGCTTTTGTCGAACCATTCATGGCAGAAATATCCCCAGCCCCACTGACCGTTGTTGCCATTGCCGAGGGTACCGTTTCGCATCGTCGAGTTTCCCACGAGAAAGAGCACGGGATTTGAGCCGTGTCGGCTGCTTCCGCTCACGGGGCGCACTTGGTTGGCTTTTTCGAGCGAGTCGAGCGTGACGTCGCGCACGCCGTTGACATCAAGTCCTTCCTGCGCGCATATAGGCGTAAAGAAGAGGAAAAGGAGGGGGAGAAGGCTGAGACGTTTCATGTTTCTTCATTTGAATAGGGCAAAGTTAAAAATAATGTCGTAAAAAATTGTGCAAGCAAGCGAAAAATTTTAACTTTGCGCTGAAATATAGTTAATTCACCATCAAAACAAAAAGAAAATGAACAAGAAAATGATGCTGGCTGCCGTGGCAGTCATTGGTTTGCTGCTGGCCGGCTGTACGAAGGGCAGCAATGATCCTTTCGAAGTGAAGACCTTTTCGGCACAGGACTCGACACAGTATGCCGTGACAGAGATTGAACTGGACTATCCAGTGGCAGGCCCTCAAGTGCTTGTCGATTCCGTTCGCCACTGGATGAACGAAACGCTCGGCGGTTCGTTCAGCCGTCTGGAAGACGGACAAGCCATGGTCGATTTCTACCAGCAACTTGCCGACGACGAATTTAAGAGCGAGTGGGAGGAAATCCGTGCCGAGATGGAAGTCGATGAGGACGACGAGGGTAGTCTGTTCGACATCCCCAGCGAGGACCACACAGCCCTGAAGTTGGCTTGGCAGAACGACCAGTTCGTGACTTACGACCAGGAATTCTTCACCTACTATACAGGTGCTGCTCACGGACTTGAAGGCAACTTCGGCACGTCGTTCCTCAAGCAGGACGGCTCGCGTGTGACTTGGGCCGACATCACGAACGCGGATTCCGACGACTTCCAGGCCATCCTGCGCGAGGGCCTGAAGAGTTACTTAGGCGTCGAAACAGACGAAGAACTGGCCGAGCAACTCTTCCTCAACGACGACCACACGGTTTACAACCTTCCGCTGCCCCACATGGAGCCGTGCGTGCGTGAAAAGGGCATAGAGTTCTACTACACGGAGTATGAAATTGCTTCCTACTCCTGTGGAACACCCAGTTTCATCGTGCCTGTCGGCCGGATGATGCCCTTCCTGAGCGAACGTCTGCAGAAACTCTTCGATGACGATGCGAAAGCCAATACCGACGGAGCCATCACGCATCGCACGGAGATGTTCTGAACCTCTCTTTCGTCTGTACCAGAGAACTACGTCCAAGCACTTGGAAAATTTTCTCCAAGTGCTTGGCGTTTTTTCTCCAAGTGCTTGGCGTGAATTTTTCAAGTACTCAGACGCGGTGTCAGAGTGGCGTGGAAAACGATGCCATTTGCATTGCGATGAGTGCCTAACTGCTTGGTTTTTGCACATTTTCTGCCTAATAGTGCAAAAAACGCTGTGTTTTTTGTTGCATTTATGTTAAAAATACTTACCTTTGCACAAAATCAATGAATTTGAGCAAAGGCAGTATGATTGTTGACTATCTTCACCAGACTCAGTCGATGATGCGTGTGATTGAGTGCACCATCCGCGAAAACTGGGATCAGCCGGCATTTACAGACTATGGTACAGACGTGCATTTCACCTATCGTGAAGTGGCACAAGAGATAGCCCGCCTGCACAACGTTTTCCGTGAAATGGGCATCGTCGCGGGTGACAGGATTGCGCTGTGTGACAAGGGATGCAGCCGTTGGGGCGTAGCGTTTTTTGCAGCGTTCACCTACGGAGCCGTCGTCGTACCCATTCTGCATGACTTCAATGGCGAACAGATCAGCAACATTCTTGAACACAGCGAAACGAAACTGCTGATTTGCAGCGACGGGACGTTCAAGAAAACAGACTATAAAGGACAGCGCATCGACCTCAACACGATAGGCAAGGTGCCTTTTGAAGGTGTCTTTGCACAAGCCGACGTCCACTACTTCGACGACCAGCCCGACGATTTGGCGCTGCTCAGTTACACGAGTGGCTCGACGGGCCATTCCAAAGGTGTCATGGTGCCCTACCGCGCGATATGGTCGAATACCTCCTTTGCCGACGAGCGTCTCGGACTGAAGCCGCGTGAACGCTTCGTGTCGCTGCTGCCGCTGGCCCACATGTACGGATTCGCATTCGAGTTCATGTACGCCTTCTGCATCGGCAGCCACATGTTCTATCTCACGAAGGCACCGAGCCCGAGCGTCGTGCTCAAGGCCTTTGCCGACGTCAAGCCGAAGATCGTCATCGCCGTGCCCCTGATTATCGAGAAAATCGTTCAGAACAAAGTGTTCCCCGTGGTGCGCGCCGTCCAGATGCGCAGCCTGCTCATGCTGCCCCTCGTGCGCAACCTCATCTACCGCAAGATACGGAAGGGTCTGGAAGAGGCTTTTGGAGGCAACGTTTACGAAATCATCGTTGGCGGAGCCGCTTTCAACAGCGAGGTCGAGGACTTCCTGAAGAAGATCAAGTTCCCCTACACCGTAGGCTACGGCATGACCGAATGTGCGCCCATCATCTCCTATAGCGACTGGAAGACGTTTGCCAAAGGCTCCTGCGGCCGTGAAGTGCCTCGTATGGAACTGAAGGTGCTGTCGGACGATCCGCAGAACGTTCCAGGCGAAATCGTGACGCGCGGCATGAATGTCATGCTCGGCTATTTCCACAATCCCGAAGCCACCGCCGAGGCCATCGACAAGGACGGCTGGCTCCATACGGGTGACCTCGGTACGATGGACGCCCAGGGCAATGTGTTCATCCGCGGACGTGCGAAGAACATGTTGCTCAGTTCGAACGGGCAGAACATCTATCCCGAGGAAATCGAGGAGAAACTGACGGGCCACGTGCTCATCGACGAATGTGTCGTCGTGCAGCGCGACGACAAACTAGTCGGACTGGTCTATACCTCCGACGACACTCTGCAACGTCACGGCATGTCGCGCCAGGACTTCAACGACTCGCTGGAGCGCTACCGACGCCACATCAATAAGATGCTGCCTGTCTTCTACCACCTGTCACGCCTCGAACCGCGTGACGAGGAATTTGAGAAGACTCCCAAACGCAACATCAAACGCTTCCTCTATACATAAAAAAGAAACTCCCTCGGTCAGGGAGTTTCTTTTTTTTAGCGATTCTGTCGGATAAACTCCGACGGTGTGAGGTCGGTGACTTTCTTGAAGAGGCGTCCGAAGTAGGAGATGTTGTCGTAGCCAAGGGAAAGAGCCACCTCCTTCACGCTGTGCTGCCCATCAATGAAGAGCATCTGTGCCTGCTGGATGCGGTGGCGGATGATGTAGTCGGTAGGCGTGTAGCCGGTCTGCTGTCGGAACAGGCGGATAAAACGGTCCTTTCCCAGATTGACATCGGCTGCGAGATGGTTGATGTCGTGAATTTCTGCTAAGTTCTGCTCAATCGTGTAGAGGGTGTGGACGATGCGGTCGTCGTTTACCTTCTGACGGGGAGTGGCCTTCTGGAAAAAGCGTGACAGCAGTTGCAGCACCAGTCCGTTGACTTCCATTCGCAGAGCCAGCGGCTGTGTCTGAAACCGTCGGGCAGCATCCAGCGTCCCAACCGAATTGTCGTAGGTGTCGGGATGAGGGTTCTGTAGGCGGATGTTGGGACAGAGACGCAGCAGTCGCAGCACAAGTTGCTTGTCTTCGTTCGTCCCCTCCAGTTCGAAAGGCATGTGGTAGCGGTGGTAGTAGTCAATGATGTGCTTGGTGCGGTCCATGAAGTGGATGTAGTACTGATGGAACTCGCTGTTGCAGTGGTCGTAGTGAGTCGTCAGTGCAGGTATGAGGTAGAGGTGGCCCGCAGTCAGTTTGTGTTTACGTCCTCCGAAGGTCATGTGGGCATAACCTTGTTCAATCCAGTAAATTCGGCTGAAACTGCTGCAGACAGGACCGAAGTTCCAGTCGCTGTTATGTTCTACATATCCCAGATTGAGGAGGGCAAAGTCGAAAGTGGCCATTGGGAAGTTAAAAGTTATAAGTGAAAATTATAATTCGTGTAATTAGCGGAATTCGTAGTCATAAGTTATCAGCCGACCTTGGGCTGTCTGCTGCAAATGTAAGGTTTATTTATCACTTGAGCGACATTTTTCATCATTTTTTTTGAGTAAGTCTCGCATTTTATAGTCTTTTATCACAATGCCTGATATTTACCTATGTAAATGTAGTCCAAGCATTTGGAATAAAACACCAACTACTTTGGACTGTCGGTAATAATGCTTCCGCACTCGCACAATATCGACTTCTTGTCGCACTATTTGCCCTTTTTCCAAATTTTATTGAATGAGAATTTTGTGGCGTAAGCAAAAAGATGTTTCTTTGCATTGGAAATACTTGAAAAACGGAATAACTGAAATACACGGAATGTTTCTGTATCTTACCTTAGAAAAATAAATTAGTAGTATTCTTCGTTAAAAATAAATGAAAATGAAAACTCTGAAAAGAACAATCCTTGTGCTGGTCGCAGCCTGCTCGCTTTCGGCCCATGCACAAACACTGAGTGACGAAACAATCGCCGAAGGTCCTTTCGAGGCTAACTGGGAGAGCCTGGCGGGATGGCAGTGTCCCGAATGGTTCCGCGATGCCAAGTTCGGCCTTTGGGCCCACTGGGGACCGCAGTGCCAGGCCGAGGCTGGCGACTGGTATGCCCGCCACATGTATTTCCCGGGCGAAGGTCAGTACAACTACCACGTCAGCCATTTCGGCGACCCCTCGGTCTATGGCTTCAAGGAAATGATTCGTGACTGGAAGGCCGAACAGTGGAACCCCGAAGAACTGATTCAACTCTATGCCAGTGCCGGAGCCAAGTATTTCATGACGTTGGGCAACCACCACGACAATATGGACCTGTGGGACAGCCCCTATCAGGAGTGGAACTCTGTGAACATCGGTCCGAAGCGTGACATTGTGGGCGAATGGGCTGCGGCTTGTGAAAAGTACGGCCTGTCGCTCGGCGTTTCGATTCATGCCAGCCATGCCTGGACATGGTACGAAGGTGCTCAGGCCTACGACGGCAACCTCACCAAGGAAGAAGGAGTGGGGCAGTGGTGGGACGGTTTTGACCCGCAGGAACTCTATGCACAACGTCATGCACACAGCACCAACTGGCAGAACGTCGGTACGATTCACAGCCAGTGGAACTGGGGTAACGGGGCTTCACTGCCTTCGGAAGCCTACAAGAAGAAGTTCCAGAACCGCGTGCTGCAATGCATCAACAAGTATCATCCCCGTGCCATCTACTTTGACGACTCCGTCCTACCGTTCTACTACTGCGACAACCAGATTGGCTACAACATCCTGGCACACTACTACAACGAGAGTGCATCGCGAAACGACGGTCAGCAGGACGTTGTCGTGATGGGCAAAATCCTCAACGATGACCAGAAGCAGCGTCTGCTCTGGGACGTGGAACGTGGTATTCCTGATCGCTGTCAGGACCTGCCTTGGCAGACCTGTACGTGTATCGGTTCGTGGCACTACGATCGTGGCGTTTACGACCGCAACGGCTACAAGTCGGCGGCTACGGTGATCCGTATGCTGGTCGATGTCGTGTCGAAGAACGGTAACCTCTTGCTCAGCATTCCCGTTCGTGGCAACGGCACCATCGACGAGAAGGAACGCACCGTCGTCCTCGACATCAAGGCATGGATGGACATCAACAAGGAGAGCATCTACGGCACACGTCCGTGGAAAACCTTCGGCGAAGGGCCGTTGGCTGAGGCTGTTAACCCGCTCAACGCACAGGGTTTCAACGAAGGCTTCAACTACACTGCCGAGGATGTTCGCTACGTTGAGAAGCAAGGCACCGTCTTTGCCACCGTCATGCGCTGGCCGGCTGCAGGCGATTTCACCTTCAAAGCCTTTGGTATCACAGCGGCTTCCTACAGCGGGAAGGTGAAGAATGTGAAACTGCTCGGCTATGGCGACGTCACCTTCACCCACGATGCCGAAGGACTTACCGTCACCGTGCCCGCCACACATGCCAACGAAATTGCACCCGTCTTTGAGATTACGTTTGACGAGAATGTCAGCCTCTACGACACTCTCCAGCAACTCATCGAATTGGCAACCCCCGAACGCTACGCAGCCTTTGTTGGCACAGGTTCTGGCAAATACACACAAGCCTCGGTCGATGCACTCACCGAGGTAGCCAATGCCGCACGCAGCATTTCTGCCGACGCCACCGACGAGACCCTCCAAGCAGCCATCGACAACCTCCGTGCCGCCTACAACGATTTTTTTGAGAACGGCCGGGTGCCCGGCGGAAATCTCGGCACCGAAGGCAAGAACCTGACACAGGACCTCCTGCTCGAATCCACCAACTTCAGTCGCACCGACGCCTCGACCACACGCTTTGGACGTCCGCTCAACTGGACCGTTGATAATTTTGATATTCCCCAGACCAACAGCAACGGCAACAAGCAGGGCATCGACCGCTATCCCGGCACCAACTGCCTCATGCTCGGCGTGTGGGAAAGTGAAGACGCAGCCACAACGAGCGACCTTCAGAATGCCCGCATCTATCAGCGTGTGCATCTTGAGCCTGGGCAGTATTTCTTCGCTGCTACCTACGACGCAGCCTACCAACTCAGCGAACGCGCCTACATTTTCGCCACCGCCGAGTTGACCACTACCGACCAGTTGCCTGCCCAGTCCATCGCCTACTATCCCGTGAACAAATCTGGCGAGAAAGACGGCATCTTCTACGGCATCGAGTTCACCCTCGACGCCGAGCAGGACATCTACCTCGGCTGGCAGGCCGACCTCACCCGTGGAAGCCGCACCCAAGAGTTCCGTGTGCAGGGTGTCCGTCTCATTCGCCGTGATGCCGAGGCCGACATTCTGCAAGACGCCAGCCAGCCCAGCGACCGTGCCTATCTGGATTTTACGATTGGCAAACTGAAGGAAGACCGTCAGTTTGCCAAAACCTCCAACAGCAGTCGCTACGGAAAGCCCGTTAACTGGACTGTCGAGAACTATAACATTGGCAACAACCGCCAGGGCATCGACCACTATCCTGGCTACGACTGTCTCTCCATCGGCATTTGGAACGACCTCGGCCAGAACCAAGGCGACAATACCGCAGCCCGCATCTATCAGCGCGTGACGCTCGAGCCAGGTACCTACTACTTCGGTGCGCAGTACGAAGACACCTACGGCATGTCGTCCAACCCCGCAGCCTACCTCTTTGTCTCGTCCGAACTCTGTGCTACCGCCGACATCCCCACACAGGCCATCGCCTGCTACCAACTCAACACCGTGCCCGACGGGCAGAAGACGACCTGGTACGGACTCAATTTTACCCTCACTGAGACGCAGGACGTTTATCTCGGCTGGCAAGTTGACCTCACACAAGGCTGGAGCACCCAGGAGTTTCGTGCCCAGACGCTCACCCTGCGCCGCTACGACAACTACATTGACATGACGGAGGAAAAACTCATTCAAACCTCCGACTTTACCATCAACAATGCCAGTGGCGACGCAGGCAATCGCTACGGACGTCCCATGTACTGGACCGTCGAGAACTACGCTATTCCCTCGACCGACGGCATCCGTGCCGGCATCGACAAATACCCAGGCTACAACTGCCTCTCCATTGGCATTTGGAATGACCTCGGTCAGAATCAGGGCGACAACACCTGCGCCCGCATCTATCGCTGCGTCCACCTTGAGGCGGGAGAATACTACTTCGGTTCGGCCTATCAGACCGTTTACAGCATGCCCGATGCCGCCTATGTCTTTGCGGCCACGGACGTTCCCGAAGTGACCGCCGACATTCCAACGGCACCAACTACGCTGGCCAGTCTCCGTCTGAACACCATTCCCGTGGTCGATAAGAACGACCGCGACGAGAAGTACTACTTCACCTTCACGCTTGACGAACCCGCCGATGTCTATCTCGGTTGGCAGGTCAATCTCGACCTGGGCAGCCGTACGAAGGAAATCCGTGTCAAGAATGTCCAACTCGCCTGCCTTCAACTCTTCGAAAACCAGGAAGAGACGGGCATCCGTGAAGTAGAAGGAGCAAGGTACAAGGTTCAAGGAACAGTGTACGACCTGCAGGGACGTCGTGTCAGTGGCAAAGTGACACCAGGCCTCTACATCATCAACGGTCAGAAAGTTCGCATTAAGTAAAAATCAATGCAATACAACGATTTAGGAAAGACGGGCATGAAGGTGTCGAACCTGAGTTTCGGCGCCTCGTCGCTCGGAGGTGTCTTCCACGACATCCGTGAGGCGGAGGGAATCCGTGCCGTCCACACAGCCATCGACGGTGGTATCAACTTCATCGATGTGTCGCCCTACTACGGCCATTTGAAGGCCGAAATCGTGCTGGGCAAGGCACTGCGTGAGATACGGCGCGACTGTTATTTTCTCTCGACGAAGGTGGGGCGCTACGGCAAGGACGGTGTGAACACGTGGAACTACTCGGCCGAACGTGTCACCCGCAGCGTCTATGAGAGCATGGAACGTCTGGGTGTTGACTATATCGACCTCATCAACGTCCATGACATCGAGTTTCAGAAGGACCTGCCAGGCGGACTGCAGAAAGTGTGCGACGAGACCCTGCCAGCCCTTGTGGCGCTGCGTGAGAAGGGTGTTGTCGGACATGTCGGCATTACCGACCTCCAGCCCGAGAACCTCGAATGGGTGATTGACCATGTGCCTGCAGGAACGGTCGAGAGCGTGCTCTGCTTCTGCCACTACAGTCTGAACGACGTGATGATGCGGACCGAGCAACCCTTCTTCGCCGAACGTGGCATCGGTGTCATCAATGCATCGCCCCTGTCGATGGGACTGCTCTCGATGCGTGGTGCTCCCGACTGGCATCCAGCCACACCAGCCCTGCGCGAGGCCTGCCACCAGGCCGCACTCTTCTGCGACCGTCAGGGCTATCCCATCGAAAAACTCGCTGTGCAGTTTGCTACGTCGTGGAATCCCCAGATTGCCACCACGCTGTTCTCGTCGGCCAATCCAGCCAATGTCGAGAAAAACATCCGTTGGGCCAATGAACCCATGGACGAAAGTCTCGTCGAAGAGGTACAGCGCATCATCGGCGAACAGATGGGTGTGCGCTGGGCCAACAGTTGAACTTCAAACGTGCCTCTAAGTGCTTGGAAATTTCACGCTAAGCACTTGGCGCTCGAACGCTAAGCACTTGGCGTTTTTTCTCCAAGCACTTGGCGTGACAGGAAAAGCACTCTGAAAAATGAAGGCTATTACTGACGAAACCACATGAACCACCAAACAGAGATGAAGAGTATTATAGATGCTCACAGCCACTTGTGGCTTAGACAAGACACAAAATGGAACGGCTTGGAAATCCGTACTACCGACCGCGGACGTTCCTTGTTCCTGGGCGAGGAACGGCAGATGCTGCCTCCGTTTATGATTGACGGACGGAACACCGCCGAGGTTTTCCTCGCCAACATGGATTATGCACAGGTCAGCGCAGCCTGTGTCGTTCAGGAATATATCGACGGAATCCAGAACGACTACCTCGCCGAGGTGCAGCGCCAGTATCCCGACCGTTTCTTCTGCTTCGGTATGGCGAACTATTTCCAGCCAGGCTTTGCGGCAGAGGCAAAACGTCTCTTGGACGAAGGTTTTCGTGGCATTGCCATCCCTGGTCACCGTCTCATCACCGACACGCAGCGCATCCGCCTCGACTGCGACGAAATGATGCAGATGTTCCACGAGATGGAGCGACGTGGCGTGTTGCTGTCGTTGACCTTGGCCGACGGCGACGAGCAAGTGGACGAGTTGAAGACGGTCATTGCCGAATGTCCCGAACTGAAGATTTCCATCGGACACTTCTGCATGCCTACCGATGAAGGGTGGCACAGTCAGTTGCTGCTGGCACGCCATCGGAACGTCTATGTCGAATCGGGCGGCATCACGTGGCTCTACAACCCCGAGTTTTATCCGTTCCCCACGGCGGTGAAGAAGATTCGCGAGGCCATCGACCTTGTCGGTATCGACAAACTCATGTGGGGCTCCGACTATCCGCGCACCATCACCGCCATCACCTACCGTATGTCGTACGATTTTGTGCTGAAGTCGAACGAACTGACCGACGAAGAGAAACGCCTCTTCCTCGGCGAGAATGCTCGTCGGCTGTATGGCTTTGAGAACTTGGTTGAATTACCTTACATCAAAAATATGTCAGAATGAAAGCAATAGAAATACAGGGAACATGCCAAGTGCGCATCGTGCAGCGCGACGAACTGCATCTTGGCCCCGACGATGTGCTGTTGAAGATTCAGTACGTCGGTTTTTGCGGCAGCGACCTCAACACCTACCTCGGTCGCAATGCGCTGGCCAAAAGCCCTGTGGTGCCTGGACATGAGGTGAGTGCCACGATTGATGCCAAGGGCGAACGTGTGCCCGACACACTGCGTCTCGGCATGGCTGTGACCGTCGATCCCTACACAGGATGTGGCTCGTGTGCTGCCTGCCGACGTGAACGCAGCAATGCCTGTGAACACAATCAGACGCTGGGCGTGCAGCGCGACGGAGCCATGCAGCAACTGCTCGTCGTGCCCTGGCAGAAAGTCATTCCTGCCGAAGGTCTGGAGCAGAAGAACATTGCGCTGGTCGAACCGATGAGCGTCGGATTCCATGCTGTGAACCGTGCAGAAGTCATTGATACGGATGTTGTCATGGTCATCGGTTGCGGCATGATTGGCGTGGGAGCCATTGTCCGTGCCGCCATGCGTGGTGCGACGGTCGTGGCGGTCGATGTGGACGACGCAAAACTCGACGTAGCACGTCGCATCGGTGCGTCTTACACCATCAACTCCAAGACCGAGAACCTGCACCAGCGCCTCACCGAACTGACCGACGGACTGGGTGCCGATGTGGTCATCGAGGCTGTCGGAAATGCCGTCACACAGCGTCAGGCCATCGACGAGATCGCCTTCACAGGCCGTGTCGTCTTCATCGGTTATGCACCCACAGAGACGACCTTCCTCACCAAACTCTTTGTGCAGAAGGAACTCGACATCCGTGGCTCGCGCAATGCCAAGCCGTCAGACTTCCGCGCCGTCATCCACTTCCTGCAGAGCCATCCCGACTTCCCCACCGACGAACTCATCACACGCATCGTGCCGATGGATGGCGCAGCCGATGCGCTCGCAGCCTGGGCCGATGCCCCCTCAAAAGTGTTCCGCATTTTAGTTCAATTGTAGTATGACACATACACCCCTGGTACCTCGCAAGTACCTGCTCACCTTCATTCTCGTCACGTCGCTCTTTGCCCTCTGGGGCTTTGCCAACGACATCACGAACCCCATGGTCGCAGCGTTTCAGACGCTCATGGAACTCACCGCTGCCAAAGCCTCGATGGTCCAGTTCGCCTTCTACGGCGGCTATGCGACGATGGCTGTGCCTGCAGCCCTGTTCATCCGCAAGTACAGTTACAAAAGCGGCATTCTGCTCGGTTTGGCACTCTACGCCATCGGAGCCTTCCTCTTCATTCCTGCCGCTTCGATGCAGAGTTTTGCCTTCTTCTGTGTGTCGCTCTACATCCTCACCTTCGGACTGGCATTTCTCGAGACGACTGCCAACCCCTTCATCCTTTCGCTCGGCGACAAATCGACCAGCACACGCCGTCTGAACCTCGCCCAGGCCTTCAACCCCATGGGTTCGCTCTGCGGCATGGCCGTCGCCTCGCTCATCGTGCTGCCCCAACTGATTTCCGACCGGCGTGATGCCCTCGGACAGACCTTCTTCCACACCCTCAGCGAAGCCGAAAAGGCCGACATCCGACTGCACGACCTGGCTGTCATCCGCAATCCCTATGTCACCATCGGCATTGTGGTCGTCGTCATCCTCGTCGTCATTGCCCTGACCAAGATGCCCCGCACCGAGAGTGAGGAACGCAAGGCGCAGGGCGAGACGCACACCACGCGCCAGACGCTCTCCAACCTCTGGCACAACACCGTCTATCGCGAAGGAGTCCTCGCACAGGTGTTCTACGTCGCTGCGCAGATCATGACCTGGACCTTCATCATCCAGTACGCCGACCACCTCGGCATCGACAAGGCCACGGCCCAGATGTACAACATCGTCGCCATGTCGCTTTTCCTCTGCAGCCGCTTCATCAGCACCTTCCTCATGCGCTACGTCAACACACGTCTGTTGCTCGCCTTTTTCGCCATAGGAGCCATGCTTTGCGCACTTGGCGCCGTGTGTGTCGTAGGTATGGTGGGACTGTACTGCCTCGTCGGCATCAGTTTCTTCATGTCGCTCATGTTCCCCACCATCTACGGCATCGCCCTTGAAGACGTCGATAGCCGCGACACCACCCTCGGCGCAGCCTTTCTCGTCATGGCCATCGTCGGTGGCGCACTCATGCCGCCGCTGCAGGGACTCATCATCGACCAGCAAGAGATACTCGGCCATCCCGCCGTCAACGTCTCCTTCCTCCTGCCCCTCGCTTGCTTCATCCTCATTGGAATCTACGGCTTAAGGGCATTTCGTGAAGTGAAAAGATAAAAGTTAATTTATGGGGACATCACTTCCTCTTGTAGGGACGACCCGTGGGGCGTCCATGACGGAAAAGGGAATGTCAGAGAGTAAAAAGTTAAGAGTTAAAAGTTAAAATATGAATTCGTCAAATTAGCGAAATTCGTAGTCCCAAAAAACAAACGTAGTGGAGAATAAGAACACACAGCGCCACGTTCGCACGATGGACCTGCGCGACGACCCGAAACTCATCGAGGAATACAAGAAGCGTCACAGCGAGGAGTTCCACTGGAAGGAAATCCGTGACGGCATCCGTGCCGTCGGCATTCTCGAGATGGAAATCTACATACTCG